>VHBC01000008.1 GCA_016872115.1 Sphingomonadales bacterium
ATTCATAACCCTAAGGTCCCGAGTTCAACTCTCGGTCTCGCTACTCAAAGCCCAGTTTCAACTGGGCTTTTTTTATGGCCTAAAAACAACTGAAGTTGTGATTTTCGCAAGTTCTCCTATTGAAATTGTTCAATTCGTTTTCTTCCATTTAAACTTCTTAACGATATTTGTTCTATGTTCTCAGGAATTGTTTACATCTATTTGTTTGTGTTCTCAAGTGCACAGACCCAATCGGGTGCAGGGCATATCAGTATGGCTTTCGGAATAGACAGCCTGAACCTCACCTATTACACCAAATACCGCAAACAAGATGGCGGTGGATTCAAACTCAAAAACATTAGCTACCATGAAGCCCTCAATTTCGACCGTACCCAACTAAAGCACCAAGCGTTTAATCCGGTTTTGGTATTGCGCTTACGAGCAGATAGCATCGAACCAAACAAACTTGAGGCAATTGCCGATCGGTTCAACCTGAATAAACCCTGGTCTTTATTCGCCAATAATTGTGCCGATGCCGTTAAGAAAGTGCTTAGAGAAGCGAAAGTAAACCCTGGATTGGCCTTGATGATCAGCACCCCTAGTGAGCTCATCAAAGACTTGTGTTTTCATCAAAAAAGGGAAATTCAAACTAAAAATATTCAAATCCTGCACGGTAATCTCATGCAGTATCTCGATCAAGAACCAAAAGCGGTCCCGCAGACCTTATTTGGAAAGCATGGGCCACACGCGCAATTCCCACCCTACAAAGAAGCTTTGCTTATTTTACCCGGTTTTGGCTCTAAATACCACTCTTTGCATCGGCTCAAAAACACTTTCAAAAAAGCACCTTACGATGTTTTCGTACCGCGCTATATTGCCCGTGCATCACTAGAAGAAACCCTCGAAAATCTAGAATTATATTGGCAACGTCATGGTTTAGATGCCTATCAGAAAGTACATGTATTTGGCTATATCGTGGGCTCTTGGACTATCAATGCCTGGATTGCCCAAAACGGCAAATCGAATATTGCAACAATTGTTTATGACCGCAGCACGCTGCAAGAACGCGCGCCACTTGTCCTTGTTCAGGACATGAAGTTTGTCAATTTTATCCTTTTTGGAGACGTTATGCAAGATCTCCTCCAAACACCATACACCCCACTCCAAGACAGCACTATCCGTAAAGGTATGTTATTAGAGACTTACGCCACAAATACGGTTAGAAAGCACCAGCAAACTGCCGCGTCCATGGGCCCCTATTGCTGGGAGCTCAGTTGTTTTGGACAAGCAGTTGACGACTACCGCTTTGTGCCAATGCATCATGATCAGATGTACACCCATCCTGAAGTATTTGCCGAGGCATTGCTTTATTTCATTGAAAACGGTAACTTCGGTCCTCATCTGCAATCGGTTCAACCCGTAGAGAATCCATTCATCAAGCACAAGCCATGATCTCTGTTTACAAGCTCAAACCTAAATTTCAGGCGCTGTTGCAACCGCTCCTAGTGCGTTTAAACAAAAGGGGTGTATCACCAAATCTACTGACCTTGCTCGGCATTTTATTATCAATTGCCATGGGCCTTTATGCATTATACGGCAACCGCATACTCGCCTTAATCCTTTTACCAATCGTTTTGTTAGTACGCATGGCCCTTAATGCACTTGACGGCATGATGGCCCGTCAGTTTAACCTGCAAAGTAAATTAGGTGCTGTGCTAAATGAAATCGGAGATATCATTTCGGATATAGCGCTTTATTTCCCACTCTATGTATTGTTCAAGATGGACCCAACTTGGATGTTGTTTTTCTTACTATTAAGCGTGCTCAATGAGTTTGCCGGCTTACTTGGGCAGGCCGTAAGCGGTGAGCGGCGCTACGACGGACCCATGGGCAAATCTGATCGAGCTCTGGTGGTAGGTCTTTTGAGCTTGTTATTTGTTTTCAATGCACCAATTCAAATGTACCTCAATTGGATTTGGATGCTTATTTTTATCTTGTTACTTTGGAGTACCCTCAGAAGACTACGACATGCCATCAATTGATAACTTGAACGAAATCCAACAAATGATTGCCGTCATTTTCGGCGTCCTTGTATTGGCAAGCGTCTTATTCTGGACAATGGGAAAATTCAATAATGGTCCCCAAGTTCAGGAATTAAAGACACGAACTAAATCTTGGTGGGTGATGGCTGCAATTTTTACCACCGCAGCAGTTGTGCATCCGGCCGTCTCTTTTTTTGCATTTGGATTTTTGTCATTTGCTGCGCTCCGAGAGTTATCGAGTATCAGTAAAAATACGCGCCCCGAAGACCGTAGCGTTATTTTTTGGGCCTATTTAGCCGTCCCAGTGCAGTATTACATTGCTTACATGGGTTGGTTTGCTCCTTTTTTGATCTTTATTCCGGTATTTATGTTCACCTGGATTCCTTTTGTTTTGGTGCTTAAAGGCCATACACAAGATATCGCACGCTCCATGAGCGTCATTCCAACGCACCTCATGCTCACGGTATTCTCCATCAGTCATCTTGCCTACCTGCTGTCACTTCCTGAATTACCACAATTCAATGCAGGTGGCCGTGGTCTTTTATTGTTTGTTGTCTTTCTTACCGAAATGAACGATGTTTTTCAATTTACTTGGGGTAAATTACTGGGCCGCCACAAAATAATCGAAAAAGTGAGCCCTAACAAAACATGGGAAGGTTTTATTGGTGGTCTTTTGAGCACCATTGCCACGGCATTTTTCCTGCGTTTTTTAACTCCGTTCAACGAGTTTCAAGTGCTAGGAGCAGGCTTATTGATTGCCTGTTCGGGTTTTGTTGGCGATATCATTGTCTCGGCCGTTAAACGCGATTTCGGCCTCAAAGATACCGGAACCGCCATCAAAGGACATGGCGGCATCCTAGACCGCATCGACTCCTTGGCCATCAGCTCGCCATTTTTCTTTTATTACACTTACTTGCTCTGCTACTCCTAAATGCACCGCATCGTTTTATTTGTTGTTTACAGAATGCTCATGGGTCCCCTGCTGCGCATTTTGCTTGGTATCAAATGGAAAGGCGCTTACCGTGAATTAAAGCAACAAAAACAATTTATTATTGTGGCCAATCACAACAGTCATATCGACACGATGGCACTCATGTCCAGCCTATCTTTCTGGCAACTCAAGTACACGCACCCGGTTGCAGCTGCCACTTATTTTGGCAAGAAAAAATGGTTGGGTTGGCTTACGCGTTTTTTTGTTAATACCATCCTGATCAAACGCAGCCATGAAGGAACCGGCCCAAAAGCCCTGGACGTACTTCAAAAATATATTTCAAAAGGACATTCATTAATTATTTTTCCTGAAGGATCAAGAGGTGAGCCCGAAAAACTGCAAGCCTTCCACAAAGGCATTGGCGTCTTGCTTGAGCAGAATCCACAAATCCCTTTTGTACCTGTTTGGATTACAGGAACAGGGAAAATCCTTCCAAAGGGCGCGCTTTTAACTGTTCCGTTTGAGGCCTCCCTCACCTTTGGAGTAGCGCAATTTACCAAGGCAAAAGAAGTGCAAGATATTGTGGAGGAGGTTAAAAATGCTATTTTGAATTTGAACGCTACCTTTATTCCATGATTTTACGGACCTTATACAAAATTATATTGTCGATGCTGCTCTTGGCGCACCTCGCCTATGGGCAGTCATACCATATTTCATTTACGCAAAATGGTGAAGTTGTCAAAATTGAGAACAGTGTAGTTCGACTCAAAAAAGAGCCATTCGTTATACATGTGACTTTAGGTAGCTTAGATGGTGTTTTTGTGAACTGCACTTTTGACTCGGTGGTGTATAATGGCGCATTGCAGAGAAACTTACCAGATTTTCAAACCACAGGCTGGAAAGTGAGCGTGGAAACTGAGTTCAATAAAGACAATGAGTTATTGATTCAAGATCAAGAAAGTTATTGTTACTGGTTTTATGATCCGAAAGACTATGATTGGCATCGATTTGACGCTAACGTGTATGTTTCGGGGTCACAAGTAAAAGCAAGCAAAACCGTTCGGCAATTTTTCGATCTGATTTTAAATGAAACCAGACCTCTACAAGCCATAAATGAACCCGTTTACCTCACGTTCTTCTCCATTTCGGGGTCTTTCAAAGACGAAAGCGCAAAACTAGCTCAAGTAGAAGCTTACCGACTTATTTTCGAAGACTAGGGTAATCTTCTTGAACGCAACGCGCCACAATTTTTGCACTATTAATTGCCAACGGTATGCCGCCGCCCGGATGCACAGTAACGCCCGCAAAATACAGTCCTTTTAATTGCTTCGAAAAGTTGGGGTGTCTTAGAAAAGCAGCAAAAGCATTATTGGAGGCGTTGCCATAAATAGAACCTTGCTTGCCGCTGTAATTTTTTTCAATCAGACGCGGCTCATTAATTTGTTCTACCTCAATAAGCGGTTCAATGGCAGTTTGAAGCGCCTTGGATAGCTTTTCTAAGATGCGCTGTCTTAATTTCTTGATTTCTTGATCCCAATTTTGCCCCGCATTTATTGGTGCATTGACCATCACAAACCAGTTTTCTTTCCCCGCAGGTGCGTCCGTAGATTCTACCTTCGATGAAATATGCACATAAATAGTTGGGTCATGGTACAGCATTTTGGTCTCAAAAATGGCGGCAAACTCTGCACGGTAATCGTCGGCAAAAAAGATATTATGTACACCTAATTGGTCAAAAGACTGATTTATTCCCCAATAAAAAACGACCGCAGAACTGGATTTTTCTTGCTTGAGCAAAAAAGCAGGCGCTTTAATTTGGGTAAGCAGTTTTTCATAGGTATAGTGTATATCCATATTTGAAACAACAATATCGAAATGATAATTGGACTTGGTTGTTTGAAGTCCAACGATTCTTTGGTTGCGGTGCTGAATAGCGGTAACGCGCTCGTTCGTATAGAATTCGACACCATGCTGGGCTGCTAATTGATAGGCTTGCTTAGTGATTTGAGCCATTCCGCCCACCGGCATTGCCGGACCTTCATTAAATTCCAGTTGCGAGATGATATTAAGCATAGCCGGCGCTAGGTAAGGCGAACTGCCGTTGTAGGTCGCCATCCGGTCAAATATTTGTTGGGTTTTGGGATTTTTAAAAGTATTTCGGTTCTGCGCATGCATGGTCTGATGTAATCCGTATTTAAACAACCGCGCTAGCGCTTTTAATAATAGAATTTGGAAAAAGTGCTTGAATCGGTGTAAAGACACTGCTATAAACACCGGATAAATGGCACGGTAGTTTTTCTCGATGCGTTGAAGGTATTTTAAAGTGGTATGTTTGTTCTCTCCGAAAGTTTGATGGAGTGTTTGTGCCACCTGCTCTTTTCCAAAAGGAATCGTGAGGTGCTGGCCATCATTAAAAAAATAACGGCAAGATTCTGACAATTGATGATACCGAAAGTTGGCGCTAGGATCCAGACCTCTTAACAAACCTTGCATGAGTTCTGGCTCCGTAAAAACAGAAGGACCCATATCAAAACGGTAGGCGCCGAGGTGTTGTTCGACGATTTTACCGCCAATTTGGGCATTGGCCTCAAATACACTTACCTCTAAACCCAATTTTCTGAGTTCAATGGCACTTGCCAAGGCCCCTATACCTGATCCGATGATTCCTACTTTCATTTGAATACTACAAAAATCCGCTAAAAATGTTCTTCGAAGCCAATACAGACGGGCATTTTCGCCCGCTTTATCAACAAAATGGGTGTTTTTTCAACATTTTGCCACTTTTTTTTGGCTGAATCCTTTGTCGGCGTTGATATTCAGATATATTTGTTTCGATAATTAATTACTAACTAATTAAAACTAACTTATTATGAACAAAGCTGAATTGATCGACGCAATCGCAGCGTCTGCAGGATTGTCAAAAGCTGATGCAAAACGTGCATTGGACGGATTTGTAAGCGCTACTACTGGTGCTTTATCAAAAGGTGAGTCTATCTCCTTGGTAGGTTTCGGTTCTTTCGGAATCTCTAAAAGAAATGCACGCAATGGTCGCAACCCTAAGACTGGTGCGGTTATCAAAATTGCTGCAAAAAACACAGTTCGCTTTAAGGCAGGTGCAGATCTATCTAAAAGCGTAAACTAATTCAGGTTCCCCTGAAGTAAAAAAGGGCTGTCTCACTGAGGCGGCCCTTTTTTTTGTTCAAAGATTTTAAGTTGCGCTTTGTTTGGGAATAATACGCCAAAACAATTTGGGCAAAAAGCGCTTGAGGTAAACGGCGAGCAGTTCCTTTCGACCAATAAGCACCTCTCTTTTCTTTTTCTCCAAGGCGCTCAGCATTTGGGCCACGCATTCACAAACAGGCATGCCCGATGATTGGTTTCGATCCATTTGCCCGTGGGCAGTGCCTTGGGCTGTCAGAGCGCTTTGAGATATTGGTGTATTGATTTTGCCGGGAAAGGCAATGGTCACGCAAATACCATTGGCTGCCTCTTCCATGGCAAGGCTTTCGTAATAGCCTACCAAAGCGGTTTTGGACGCGCTATAAATAGAACGCAAATGGAATCCGAATTTTCCTGCAATACTGCTGACCACTAAAAATTGACCCGCTCCCTGAGCTCTGAAAATAGGCAATACGGCTTTTGCCAGTGCAATATTTCCAAAAAAATTGACCTCCATGAGTTGGCGATTCACCTCCATGGTGGTATCATTTGCACTTGCGCGTTGCGATACACCTCCATTGTTAATGAGGATATCTATGCGCTCGTAAATTTCCAAGAGTTCTGCTGTTATTTCACTTAAATTGGAAAGATTGGCTAAATCAAGCGGCACAACACAGTGCTGGTTATGATTCTCTAATTTTTCCTGAATGTCGTGAAGTTTCTCTTCGTTTCGTGAAGACAAGATAAGTTTGGCACCTGCTCTTGCCAATTGAATGGCAAGTTCTTCGCCTATACCAGAGGAAGCACCTGTGATCCAGATGACTTTATTTTGAAAATAAGACGTGTGATTCATTACTCAAAGATAAAAGATTCGTTGGGCGCGTGGGTGGGTTTTGTTATTTTTGATGAAAAATATCGCATGACCGTCCGCAATATACACGCCGAATTTCAAGAAGCGCAAGCTGTTTTAGAAGCCTTCAGCACTGCTGAAAACATGGAAAAAATCGAAAAGGGCATTGACCTGATGTACGAGGCATTGGCCCGCGGTAATAAAATCATGAGTTGTGGAAACGGAGGTTCTATGTGCGATGCCATGCATTTTGCCGAAGAGTTATCTGGTCGTTACCGCAACAACCGCCCTGCGCTTGCCGCGCTTTCTATTTCTGACCCCTCACATCTTTCATGTGTAGCCAATGACTATGGTTATGATTTTGTTTTCTCACGTTACATTGAAGGTTTAGGGAAAGCCGGAGACATTTTGCTCGGAATCTCGACTTCTGGAAATTCAAAAAATGTAGTGAATGCCGTCCTTGCCGCAAAAGCCAAAGGGATCAAAACTATTGTATTGACAGGAAAAGATGGTGGCCAATTAGCTGATTTAGCCGATTTAGAAATCAGGGCTCCACACAGCCCCTACGCCGACCGTGCCCAAGAAATCCATATTAAAATCATTCACTCCTTTATTCTTGGAATAGAGCAGCACTTCGGTTTTTAGTTTTTGGCGGCATTGAGTTTGGAGTGCTTTCTACTGTAAGTAAAGTAGATCAACAGTCCGATCAATAACCAAATCCCAAAATAGATCCAATTTTGAAGCGGAATCTCGCTCATCATGTAGAGGCAACTTAAAAGCCCCAAAGACGGGATTAAAGAAAGTTTTTTAGGGATACTGACAACTGTTAAGAACACAGTAAAAGTCCAGAAAATAAGGGAAGGAACTTTTTGACCAAAATCAGCGCCGCTTTTGAAGTTGAGGTACGTGAATAGTGCATTATTTGTGTAGAAATAAATGAGTGCCCCTACAAATAAAAACGGCAAGATATAACCTGCATTAACGTACGGTGTTCGGAATGAACCGCGTTGTACGTCGGGCTTATTTTGCAGTACCAAGACGCCGCCACAAACCAAAACAAAGGCAAATAGGGTGCCGATAGAACACAAATCAGTAACCATTGTCAGGTTCATGAACAACGCAGGAACTGCTACCACAAAACCAACGACTATTGTTGCAAAAGAAGGCGTTTTGTATTTTGGATGTATTTTAGAAAAGCGCTTGGGAAGCAGGCCATCACGGCTCATGCTCAACCAAATACGCGGTTGACCCATTTGAAAAACAAGCAAAACAGACGCCATGGCGACCACAGCCGACACCGAAATAATGAATGTCATTTGCGGCATGTTGATCTGTTTGAAAACAAAAGACAAAGGCTCTCCGACTGCTAATTGATCATAAGGTACAATTCCGGTCAATATCAACGCAATTAATATGTACAGCACTGTGCAAATGATAATGGCCCACATCATGCCACGCGGAAGGTCTCTTTGCGGGTTTTCGCACTCTTCGGCTGTTGTGGAGATGGCGTCAAAACCAATATAAGCAAAAAATACAGCAGAAACGCCTTTGAGCACCCCACTTACCCCGTTAGGTGCAAATGGCGACCAATTATTCATATCAATATAAAAAACACCAACGGCAATAACCAATAAAATAACGGCAAGCTTAATGACAACCATGGCGTTTGAAGCATTGCGGCTTTCCTTGATGCCTCTATAAACCAACCATGTGATCAACACGATGATAAAAAGTGCGGGTATATCCAATACCATATGCAAACCGCCAATTTTTGGAGCAGAGAGCCAAGCGGCGCGCGCCTGGACTAATACGGGTTCTAAATCTTTTAGAAGTCCGCCATTTTTAAGAAAATTACTGGCCTCAATAAAACCATTTGAGGCCGTTAAATAATCCATTTGCATCCAGGCTGGTATGTGTATACCTTTTAGTCCAAGTGCTTGAATATGAATTTGTTCAAGCATATCAGTTAAATAATCACTCCAAGATATGGCTACGGTAATATTCCCTATGGCGTATTCCATAATGAGCGCCCAACCAATGATCCAAGCGATGAGTTCTCCGAAAGCTACGTACGAATAAGTATAGGCCGATCCGGCCACCGGCACCATGGAAGCAAACTCCGCATAAGCAAAAGCGGCAAAACCACTGGCCAGCGCTGTAAAAAGAAACAAAAAGACAACAGCCGGACCACCTTGCGCCGATGCCTGTCCTATCGTAGAAAAGATCCCAGCACCGATAATGGCAGCAATCCCAAAGGCAATCAAGTCTCTAACCTTCAGATGTTTATTTAGCGTTGTAGCGTACACCTCAGCTTCATTGGCTTGAACTTGAGCTAAAATGGATTCAATCGATTTTTTACGAAACAAAGTGTTTTTAGACATTCACTGATTTTTAAAGCACTAAAAGTAAAGAAATTTTACTTTTGCATATGGAAAAATTTATCACGGTTAAAGGCGCCCGTGAACATAACCTAAAAGGCATTGATGTTCGCATTCCACATGGCAAACTCACGGTGATTACAGGCGTTTCCGGCTCGGGTAAATCGAGCTTGGCGTTCGATACCATTTTTGCCGAAGGACAACGGCGTTTCATCGAAAGCATGTCGTCTTATGCCCGTCAATTCCTGGGTCGCCTAGACAAACCTGCTATTGACGACATCAAAGGCCTGTCCCCAGCTATTGCCATCCAACAAAAAGTAAGTTCTGTCAACCCAAGATCTACAATTGGCACAAGCACTGAAATCTACGACTACCTCAAGCTGCTTTTTGCCAGAATCGGACAAACCTTTTCACCCATCTCTGGCGAGTTGGTGCGTAAAGACCAAACTGCCGACGTTCTAAATTTCCTGGATACCAACTGGAAAAACGAACCATATGCAGTTCTATTTCAGATTGCATTTAATTCAATAGATACTCTAAATAAAAAGTTACAATCATTTAATAAAGAAGGTTTTATAAGAGTCTTTTACGAAGATTCTTTTCTTTTAATAAACGACATCCTTCCGCTTGAAAACGCACCTGATGTAATTTGGATTGTTGTAGATCGACTCAAAAATGAAGCACGAGAGAATAACCAAACAGGTCGCCTAAGTGAAAGTATCGAAATGGCGTTTAGAGAAGGTAATGGCATTTGCAGTTTATACAACCCCGCACAACTAAATTGGAAGCATTTCAATACGCGTTTTGAGGCGGATGGCTTGAAGTTTGAAGAACCACAACCTCATTTATTCGCCTTCAATAATCCTTTCGGCGCTTGCAAAACCTGCGAAGGCTACGGGCTCACGCTTGGCATCGACGAAGAACTGGTTTTCCCAGACCGGAGTAAAAGTGTTTACGACGGTGCTATTGCGCCGTGGAAAGGCGAAAATATGCAAGAATATTTACAACAGCTCTTATTTCAATCGAGTAAATTTGACTTTCCTATACACAGATCCATACAGGATTTAAGCCCGGCGCAATACGACCTACTTTGGACCGGAAATAAATATTTTACCGGTTTAAATGAATTTTTCAGACACATTGAAAGTCAGACTTATAAGATTCAATACCGCGTCCTTTTATCGCGCTACAGAGGCAAAACCATTTGCTCAGATTGTCAAGGCACAAGACTGCGCAAAGACGCTTCCTATGTGCGAATAGCTGGTAAGAGCATACAAGATGTCGTGCTGATGAGCATTGATGATGCATTGGTGTATTTTGCTGGCTTGCAACTTACCGCTGAGCAGCAAGGAATTTGCAAACATATTTTACCCGAAATAATCAGCAGATTATCCTATTTACAAATGGTAGGCCTTGGCTACCTTACACTGAATCGCAACTCCAATACGCTTTCAGGTGGAGAGGCACAACGCATTCAATTGGCCACCTCCATCGGGTCTAGCCTTGTAGGTTCTTTGTATATTTTAGATGAACCGTCCATTGGCTTACATCCCAGAGACACCCAAAAACTAATAGAGGTGCTCACAGCACTTAGAAATCAAGGCAATACTGTCATTGTCGTTGAACATGAAGAAGAAATCATGCAAGCAGCCGATGAAATTTTAGATATTGGTCCACTTGCAGGCAGCCAAGGAGGCCAATTGGTATTCCATGGTAATTTCGCTGCTTTACAATCGAGCAAATCCCTTACCGCCGAATACCTTACAGGTCGCAAAAAAATTGCAGTTCCTTCACGTACAAGACAGGCAATAGGTCAACTCACGATTCACAATGCACGCCAAAACAACCTTAAAAATCTGGATGTCCAAATCCCCTTGGGTCAACTTGTTTGTGTAAGCGGTGTGTCAGGCTCCGGAAAATCAACGCTCATCAAAAGATTGTTCTATCCATTAGTCAGAAAAGAGCTTGGGCTTAGTTCAGAGCTTATTGGCAAATGCAATGGCTTAAGCGGTGATGTTAAAAAAATTGGGCACGTCGAATTCATCGATCAAAATCCGATTGGCAAATCGTCGAGAAGCAACCCAATTACTTATGTAAAAGCTTTTGATGATGTCCGCGAACTATTTGCAAGGCAGCCACTTGCAAAACTCAGAGGTTACAAGCCAGGTTTCTTCTCCTTCAATGTGGCAGGTGGCCGTTGCGAGGTTTGTGAAGGAGAAGGCACGATTAGCGTTTCTATGCAATTCATGGCCGATGTTCAATTGCCCTGTAAACATTGCCAGTCCAAACGCTACAAAAGTGAAACTTTAGAAATACTTTATCGAGGTCTTTCCATATCAGATATTTTAGAACTCACTTTACAACAAGCACTTGAATTTTTTGCAGCCGACTCAGACAAACTCGCGCAACGCGTCGCCGAAAAAATACAACCACTTGTCGATGTCGGATTGGGCTACCTTACGGTGGGGCAATCATCTAGTACCATGTCTGGTGGAGAAGCCCAACGAATAAAGTTGGCGTCTTTTCTGAGCAAAGGCAATCAAGAAACGCCCACCCTTTTTATCTTCGACGAACCCACTACTGGTTTGCATTTCTATGATATTGAAAAATTACTGATCGCCTTTAATGCGCTTCTAGATAAAGGACATTCTTTGGTCGTCATTGAACACAACATGGAAGTGCTCAAATGCGCCGATCACCTCATCGACTTGGGTCCTACAGGTGGTGAAAATGGCGGCTATCTTCTTTTTAGCGGGCACCCTAAAGACTTTATCGAACTTCAAGACAACTATACAGCACAATATCTTCGTGAAAAGCTTGTTGAAAATTAAGCGCATAATCAAGCGTTTAGAATTTATATTCGCTTAACTTTGCAGAAAAATAGCAGCATGTCATCAGATATCTTCGAAAAAATTAAAGCAAACCGTGGTCCACTCGGTATGCACGCCAAAGAATCTCATGGGTATTTTACTTTCCCAAAACTTGAAGGAGAAATTGGCCCCCATATGAATTTCAGAGGCTCCGAAAAACTCAATTGGTCCCTCAATAATTACTTAGGCCTTGCGAACCATCCAGAAGTGCGCAAAGCAGATGCAGACGCCGCTGCCATTTACGGCTTTGGCTCTCCGATGGGTGCACGCATGATGTCTGGCAACTCCAACTACCACGAACAACTCGAAAACGAGCTCTCAGCTTTCGTGGGTAAAGAAGATACCATTCTAGCCAACTTTGGCTACCAAGCGGTGGTTTCGGCAATCGACTGCCTGGTGGACCGACATGATGTGATTGTCTACGATGCAGAATCTCATGCTTGTATACTCGACGGGGTGCGCTTACACATGGGCAAGCGTTTTGTGTTCAAGCACAACGATGTCGAAGATTGTGAAAAACAACTTCAACGTGCCACTAAACTTGCTGCCGAAACAGGTGGTGCCATTTTAGTGATCACCGAAGGTGTATTCGGTATGCGAGGAGACCAAGGTAAACTCAAAGAAATAGTTGCACTCAAAGAAAAATACAACTTCCGTTTATTTGTGGACGATGCGCATGGAGTTGGTGTCCTCGGTAAAACCGGCGCCGGCACAGGTGAAGAACAAGGCTGTCAAGACGGCATCGACATCTTCTTTGGAACTTTTGCCAAATCTTTTGCACTCATCGGTGGCTTTATTTCTTCAGACGAACAAGTCGTAGAATACCTACGTTATAACATGCGTTCTCAGATTTTTGCCAAAGCAATGCCTGCGGCTCTTGTTCTGGGCTTGCTCAAGCGCCTAGAACTCATGAGAAAGCACCCCGAACTAAAAAACAAGCTCTGGGAAAACACCAATGCACTTCAAAATGGCCTTAAAGCCGCTGGTTTTGAAATCGGACCAACAAACAGCTGTGTAACGCCAGTATATCTCAGCGGATCTATTCCTGAAGCTACAAACCTGATCTTTGACTTGCGTGAAAACTACAATGTATTTTGCTCAATGGTCGTATACCCGGTTGTTCCAAAAGGCATGATTATATTGCGCCTCATCCCTACTGCAGCCCACACCCTTGAAGATGTGAAATACACAATTGATTGTTTCTCCAAAATTGTAGGAAAACTCAAGGCCGGTGAATACATGTCAGACAAAATTGCTGCCATTTAAGCAAGCCCTATCCAATGTTTTTTGAAACGTTGATCAACACAAAAAAAATACGGGTTATTCGACCCGTATTTTTTTTGCGATTAATTTTTCGATAGCCACAAAGTATTTATGGTCCTCAGGTTCACAGAAAATGATTGATCGTCCTTCTCTACCTGCCCTACCAGTTCGGCCAATACGGTGCACATAAGTTTCTGCTACAGTTGGCACATCCGTATTAATAACAAGGTCAAGACCTGAAATGTCAATACCGCGTGCAGCAATATCTGTTGCAACTAAAATCCTAATCTTGCCTTCTTTGAAATGACTGAGTGCCATTTGTCGGGCATTTTGAGACTTATTGCCATGAATGGCCATTGCCTGCAGCTTATTTTTACCAAGCGTGCGCACTAATTTATCGGCGCCGTGTTTGGTTCTTGAAAAAACCAAAATACTTTCTGCTTTGTCTTTTTGCAGCAATTCAACCAAGCAGGCCTCCTTATGCTTGCGATCAGCGACGTGGATCATGCATTGATCAATGCGTTCGGCAGTGGATGAAACGGGTGTAACCGTCACTTCCACGGGCTGATTCAATAAACTTTGGGCCAAGTTTTTGACCTCGTTGGGCATGGTGGCTGAAAAGAGAAGGGTCTGGCGCTGCTTAGGCAAGAGCTTGACGATGCGCTTGACATCGTGGATAAATCCCATATCGAGCATGCGATCCGCTTCGTCCAAAACAAAAATGGAAAGTTGCTTTAAGTTCACAAAACCCTGCTGCTGCAAATCAAGTAAACGACCAGGTGTAGCAATCAAAATGGCAGGTTTCTGCTTCAAGGTTTGAATTTGCGCATGCGGCTTTACACCGCCAAAAATAACCAGTGAGCGCAGGCCAAGATGTTTGCCGTATGCTTTAAAATTTTCGTTTATTTGAATGGCAAGCTCCCGAGTTGGGGTTACAATAAGTGCTTGAATTGAACCATCCAACGGTTTTTTTTCGTGTAACAATTGTAAAATTGGAATAGCAAACGCAGCAGTCTTGCCTGTTCCGGTTTGGGCTAAGCCAATGAGATCGTTTTGCGCAAGTACAGGTGGGATTGCTTTTTCTTGAATGGGGGTTGCATTTGTATAGCCTTTTTCAGCGATGGCTTGCAGGAGCTTTGGCTCCAAGGGTAATTCGGAAAATAACATTTAATCAGATGACACAAAAAAGGTAAACAACATTTTCTACCTTCTGCGTATGCAAATTTACAAAAATTTATCGGAGCAACCTTAGAGCGCTGCTAAGATACGCTGCAAGCGCGTTTCTGAAACCTTCAAAATCGTTTCTGAAAAGGCTGAATCTTCATCAAGCAATTCTTTTTGTGTAGCCGAAAAATGGATCGCAGATAAACCCTCGATTTGTGCCAACTTGGATATATTTCCGGCATTAACACCACCACCGGCCATTATTTGAATGCGTCCATTTGCATAAGCACACATTTGATTAAGAACAGGTAAACCTATTTCCACATTAGAGGCAAAACCAGAAGTGAGTACCCGCTTGAAGCCGAGCTCAATCAATACATTGAGCGAACGCTTCCAATCGATGCTTTCGTCAAAAGCGCGGTGAAAAGTCCAATCTAATTCTGGCGCGCGTTGCATGAGTTGATGAAGTATTTCTTTGTCGATATCAAAATTCTCTTTGAGCAGTCCAACAACGACTCCCTTCACACCTACTCGGGCACAAAAGTCAATTTCTTTTTCAATTAATTCGAGTTCCAAAGGCAAGTAATGAAACCCTCCTGCTCTTGGGCGAATGAGCACATGAGTTTCTACACTAAAATTCAAAGCCATTTGAATCAATCCTGCAGAGGGAGTAAGCCCCCCTTGCTCTAAGTTTTGACACAATTCGATACGGTCAAAATGATGTTTTTTTGCAAGTTCTACAGCTTCAATGGATGCTGCGCATAATTCGAGTTGTGGAGTTGTCATACATAGCAAAATTGCACATTTTGACACAAAAATCAGGCCCATTTTACGTATATTTGTGTGCAATCAACTTAAAATGGCCAAAGAAAAAGCGTCTCCAAACACTGAAGCCCTTGACTTCAATAGTTTCAAGCAACAAGTTTTACAAGACTACCAACTCGCTTGCGAATCCAGAGAGGCCTCCTTGTTAGGTCGCAAAGAAGTCCTTACCGGAAAAGCTAAATTTGGCATTTTTGGAGATGGAAAAGAACTCGCTCAGATTGCTTTAGCCAAACAATTTCAAAACGGCGACTTCCGCTCTGGTTATTACCGAGATCAAACCCTAATGATGGCCATTTCTGCACTTACTTTAGAACAGTATTTTGCAGGTCTCTATGCACATACAGATGAAATCGTTGAGCCACAATCTGCCGGCAGACAGATGGGAGGTCATTACGCCACACGCAACCTCGACGCCAATGGCCAATGGAAAAACCTCATGGCCCAAAAAAATAGCTCATCTGACATTTCGCCAACAGGCGGACAAATGCCGCGTTTACTCGGTTTGGCACAAGCTTCCAAAATTTACCGCGAGCACCCTACCCTTAAAGACCTCAAAACATTTAAAAAATTTAGTAACGGCGGCAACGAAGTTGCATTTGGCACCATTGGCGACGCCTCTACATCTGAAGGCCCTTTCTGGGAAACCATGAACGCTGCTGGTGTCCTCCAAGTGCCACTCGTGATGTCCGTATGGGACGATGGCTATGGCATTTCGGTACCACGCGAACTCCAAACCACCAAAGGCAGTATCTCTGATGCACTTGCAGGTTTTCAGCGCACTGCCGAGCAAAAAGGTTTTGAAATATTAGTCACTAAGGGATGGAACTACGCTCATTTATGCGAAACCTTCGAGAAAGCGGTTCATATTGCGCGCAACGAACACGTTCCGGTACTTGTTCATGTCAATGAAGTCAACCAACCTCAAGGACATTCTACTTCAGGCTCACATGAACGTTATAAATCTGAGGAACGTCTTCAATGGGAAAGTGAATTCGACTGCATCGCTAAATTCAAAGAGTGGATTTTGTCTTTTGCACAAAAAGGATTTGTATTGGCTACCGAAGAGCAACTCGATGCCCTTGCTAATGAGGCCAAAGAACGTGTTAAAAATGCCAAAAACAGTGCTTGGCAAACTTTTACCCAAGACATTCAACATGATAAATCAGCTTTGCTAGATATCTTAGCTAGTTTTGATGCAAATCACCCACTTTACACGCTGACGCAAGCAGCCCATCAACAACTTGCCAAAGAAAAAGACAGCATTCGTCGAGATCTGATGAGTGCCGCACGCAGTATTTTACGTGCTAACCTTCAAGACCAATCCGCCCAACGTGCTGCATTAAGCGGCTGGGTAACACAATTACAGCAAAAAGCGCAAGATCGTTATAGCTCTTATTTGTTTTCGAATTCAGCAGAACAAATTGCACACGTTACAAAAGTACCTGCTGAATACGGCAACGACAACCAAATGGAAGACGGGCGCATCATTTTGCGTGAAAATTACCGCAAAATCCTAGAAACACGTCCAGAAGTTCTTATCTATGGCGAAGATGCCGGTAAAATTGGTGGTGTTAACCAAAGTTTAGAAGGCTTACAAGAGCAGTTTGGTAACTTGCGGGTTTCTGATACCGGCATACGCGAATGCACCATCATTGGACAAGGAATCGGAATGGCCATGCGTGGTTTGCGCCCTATTGCCGAAATTCAATACTTAGATTATTTGCTTTACGGTATTCAAATTATGTCCGATGACCTCGCTACGGTTCAATACAGAACAAAAGGCGGGCAAAAAGCCCCATTAATCGTTTCCACCAGAGGACATCGTTTAGAGGGTATTTGGCACAGCGGTTCACCAATGGGCATGATCATCAATGCACTTAGAGGCGTACATGTGTGCGTGCCGCGCAACATGACAAAAGCTGCAGCCTTTTACAATACTTTACTGCAGGCCGACGAACCCGCATTAGTCATTGAACCACTGAATGGTTATCGTAGTAAGGAACGTATGCCATTGAATTTTGGTGCATTTACCGAACCACTAGGCATACCCGAAATTGTCAAAGAAGGTACCGACCTAACCATGGTATCCTATGGCTCGACATTTAATATTTGTGAGCAAGCCGTTGCACAATTAAGTGAACTTGGCATCTCTGTAGAACTCATCGACGCCCAAACGCTTTTACCTTTCGACACCGAGCACCTCATTTCTAAATCCTTGGCAAAGACCAATGCCCTACTTATCATAGACGAAGACGTCAGCAGTGGCGCAAGTGCCTTTATACTCGACCAAATCCTTGTGAAGCAAAATGGCTACCAACACCTTGACCTCGCTCCTCAAACCATGGCAGCCAAAGACCACCGCCCAGCCTACGGATCAGATGGTGACTACTTTAGCAAACCAAGTCTCGACGACATCATCGAAAAAGTCCTCGACATGATGCATGAGCTCGACCCGAATGCCTTCCCTAAAGTTTTTTAGATTGCGCATTCAAATTATTTCAAAAAAAAAGGGAGGCTTTTGCCTCCCTTCCAGTTTGCATAGAGTTGCTAATCCTTTATGCCTTTGAATCTGATTTAGCCAACGCATAGATGACCAAACCAAAACCAATTTTGTTAACGGCATCACCGATGTTGTAAACAACGTCCATCCAAGGATTCGGATCTGAACTACCGAACGCACCAAATAAACCACCTGGTGTTCCGATGATGTAGCCTAGTGGGTAAATTGCCCAACCTACAAGAACGAACCAAGCAAGGACACGCGTTGCTTTAGCCACTGCAGGACCTGCTGATTCAGCAAGCTGAGCAACTTCGCCCATCCAAACGAGGTAAGCAATGTAGAAATAAGCAGCTCCTGAAAGCACACCCCACATCACGCTATTACCACGATCAACAGCTTCACCAAAGTAACCAGTTACGAGCATTACGACAGATGCGAAAATGAGTTTCCATAAGAGGCTGGTTTTGGCACCTGCCTTTTTGGTAATTAAATAGAATTCTACACACATGAGTGGAACTGTAAGCATCCAGTCTACGTAACGGAAAAACGTTGGTGATGTAGAGGTTGCTGTGAAGTAATCACGCATGTAATAATAATGGACCGCGGCGATGAAGGTTATGAGGCCAGAAACTAAAATGGAGGTTCTCCATTTCTCTTCCATGTTGCGCATTTCCAAAAAGAAAAATGCCGCCGCAGCCATCATGGCCATCGTTCCGATGAAAAAGGTGAACGCAGTGTAAGTATACACATCACCTTTTTCAAATAACGCTTGCACATTGAGTGCATTAGATAAAGAAATTAACATAATAGATAGGTTTAGTTTTTCCTACTCTGTTTAAGGCTTTTCGGATACCGCCAGTAATAATTGAAAAACAATGATAAACAATTATTGTTTAAAAAGCGCCGAAAAATAGTCAACAAAAGAAAAAAAACCTAAATATTTATTGTCAATATCTTATAAAAACCTAGTTACATCAACGGATAGAGAGCACAAAGGGAAGTCGCATTTGCAGACCTTTCATTTTTTTTATTTGTGTAAATTTTTGATAAAACAGCAATAAATCTACTGGTAAATTGCCCTGCATTTGTGTTTTTTCTGTTTCAAGTTCTTCATCCAAAAGTGCAACCAAAGTATTAAAAGTGTTGTCTTCTTTCTTTGGATAAAATACAACTGCCTTGGTTCCAACTTCTTTCTGCAGCGATTTTATTGTGGCATTCAAGCCCCCTAATGCATCGACAAGTTTGCATTTTAATGCTGAGGCACCCGACCAAACGCGTCCGCGTGCTACGTTTTGAACAGCTCTTTTCGAAAGATGACGACCTTCAGATACACGCAATAAAAATTGCTGATATATGGCATCGACCTCGGTCTGCATCATCGCAAATTCTTCGACATTGAGTTTTTGGGTGAGTGATATATCACCGAAACGATGTGTTCGAACTTCGTCTGTAGTTATGCCGAGTTTTTCACTCAAAAAATCTCCAGCATAAGGCAAGAGCCCAAAAACACCTATAGAGCCTGTAATAGTCATGGGTGAAGCAAAAACGCGGGCAGCTGGCATAGCGATGTAATACCCCCCAGAAGCGGCATAGTCACCCATGGACACATATAGTTTCTTTTTGGCAGCAGTCAAGGCCACTTCTTTCCAAATTTCCTCGCTGGCCAAAGCCGAACCGCCAGGGCTATTGATTCGAAGCACGACACCCTTGACATCTTCGTCGTCTCGGACTTGCCTGAGCATTTTAGCCATACGCGCTGTACTGATCTGCTCGCCGTCAGTTTCGACATCGCCTTCCGCAAGAATAACGGCGATATGAGGATCTTGCTTGGCTAATAACTGGTGGTCCTGATAAGTATCGCGGGCGTATTTTGCAAAAGCTTGTAAGCGAAGTGGTGTGTTTTCATCGATGCCAACCTTCTTTTTGAGGAAGGCTAACACTTCGTGTTTATATAAGTTTTTGTCGATGAGTTTCTCGCGCTGCGCTTGCGTCAGGTTGCGCACCGCTAAGGCATTTGCCAATGAATCGAGCCGTGTTGTATCTTGACGCGTGCTTAGGGCAATTTCATTGCGGGCTTGCGACCATAAATCTTGCAACAAAACCTGCATTTGCTTGCGACTTGAGTCAGACATTTCTGTGCGATAAAATGGTTCTACGGCACTTTTGAATTCATTCTCTTGGCCACGGACAACCAAAACACCAACTTTCAACTCATCGAGTAACTTTTTAAAAAAATAACTTTCTGCATGCAAACCATTCCACAAAAAAGTGGCTCCGTGCATCCCGTAGACAGCACCACACACACTACTCACATAATAATCTTGTTGACTAATTTGTTCGCCCGTAAGGTAAGCTACAACAAATTTACCCGCCTTCTGAAATGTTTGCAACGCAAAACGCAGTTCGGAGGCCGTTGCCATTCCCATAGAAGGGCTTTTCATCTCCAAAAATATGCCTTTGATTTTCGGGTCTTTTGCTGCCTCTTCTAATCCGATCAAGATTTCGGGTAAGCCGATGGTGCGCTTAAGTTGAAAAGTAGTAGGGTCAAAAGCTTCTTCTGAAACATCTTGTATGCTACCAGATAGTTTCATGTGTAGGACGGTCTTGTCTTGAAGTGCTAATGGCGCTGGACCGAAATCACCAAAAGAACCGATGATACCACCAAGAATAAGGAAGAAAAAAACCATACCGACCAAACCTGCTACAAAAACGGCAAGAAAGCTTGGCCAAAATAGTTTACCAAAGGAAAGGCGATTTTCAGACATATTAAGAATTTAGTAATGCATGTAAGCTCAGTCGATTAACCGGGTTAATGCGCAAAGTGAAACGAATATTTTGCGCATAATTTGTGAATAGTTCACCAGTATAATTGTTGCCACCATAAACAAGAGGAAAATACACACCAAAAACTTTTCCAAAGCGAAGGGCAACTCCTGCATTGTAATAGCTGTCCACGGTCTGAGAAGCACCAGCATCGCGCGCTAAACCGAAGTCAGCAAATATACCCAAAATATTTGGCTTCACAGGCAATTGCGCATATACTGTTGCAGTACTTAGCCAATTAATATTACTTCCGGCTGAGTTGCCCGTATGAAATTGACCATGGCGATCCATGCGTTGTTGCGACCAAAAACCACTCACGTCAGAACGACCAAAGTTGTAATCTTCCAAGAATAAATCTTGCTGGCCTTGTAAACCGTTCATTGACCAGAAAAAGCGATCACCACTTAGGATGGAAATTTGATCATTGAGGGTATAGCCTCCAAAAAGGTTCAATATAACATTTCGATCCATTTTACCTACACGAAAGGCAAAAGTTTGATTGAGGTTGGTCCAAATTCTGGAGATAAACTCGTCACCAGTTTTAAAATATTCATATCGATTTATCCACTGCGCTTTATAAGCTGGTTTTCGGTAATTAGTAGTAAGTTGAACAAATGCCCCTTGATCGTTGTGTGACAAATTTCCACCAAGGGCATTTCTTTTATGAATTCCTTGAAGGAGAAGGTCGTGATGAAACGCATGTCGTGCTTTACCATCACCGAAATTGATACTGAAATAAGGTGAAAAAGCAATAAAGTAGTTGTCTTTTACGTCGCGTTGGGTTCCGAAAGATTTGACAGACAAACCCAAACGCATGAGTTCGATAGTTTTGGTTGGTAAAATTTGGTAAGAGAATTCTGCGATACCTGCAGGGCGCAAGCGCGAGGTGCTCAACATTGGGCTCACCAAGTAAGTAAATTTCTTTGGTGCCAAACCAATATTGTGCAGTGTAATACCGGCCATGAGGCCGTCGTAGGCGTTACCGCCGAGCATAGGTGTCCAGAAGACAGCTGTTTGGTCTTTTTGGTGGTCGCCAAGTAAGAACTCAAATTTGATTGGCTCTAAGTTGTGGAAAGTTTGGTCCTTGACCCAAAGATTGTTTTGACGATTGAGTTCAGGAATGTCATTGTAGCGATCGATTTCAACTTTTGAAATGGAAGCATAGGGTGTTTGTGCTGTGAGCGTGTACTGACCTGGCTCGGCCCAGACCGTTTCAACTTTGTTGTCGGGGCCATATATGTTAACCTCGACCGGGCCATCGACTTGCCCCTTATTGGCCAACTTAATAACCGTTCCAGTTTTAGCAATCTGAACGCTTTTCAATTTATAATCTATGTAATCTGTGGTTTGAATGAGGTCTTCGAACAACCAACTTAAATTTTTGCCAGTTTCGGCTTCCAAAACCTTGCGTAAATCGGCAGGTTGCGGATGTTTAAATTTCCATTGCTGATAATAGGCAGACATTGCTGCATCAAACTTTTCTGCTCCGAGGTAATCCATCAGATAGAAAAAGATAACCCCTGTCTTTTGGTACATAATAGCGCCATAATTGAAACTAGAGAAATCATCTGAGTGTGTTTCCAAAGGTTGGTCAAGTCCTAAACTCGCCAATGAACGGTACATGATGTCGCCAGAATCGTGGTGATCGAGGTCATTGAGGTGGAAACGCCCACCGCCAACCATATCTGAAAAGAGCGTGTTGTCTGGGTATTTGGTTTGCACATAACGCATTTCATTAAGCGTATTGAGCCCTTCATCCATCCAGCCGTGCACGCGCTCGTTGGAGCCCAAAATACCATAAAACCAGTTGTGTCCAACCTCATGTACAATGACAACCTCAAGCGCTTCTTGGTTACTTGAGTTGCCAATAACGGTGATCATGGGGTATTCCATGCCACCGCCAGCGCTGATGGTGCCGTCTATGGCGGTCACGTGTTTGTAAGGGTAATCGCCATTCCATAAAGAATAATAATAAGTGCCATCATGGAGGTATTCAAGTGCATTCGCCCATAACTTGGCATTTTGAGGTGTAAACATAGCCCACGTTGTGACCGTGTCTTTGGAATGCGGCAGTACAACCTCACCTTGTAAGACTAAAAAGCGTTTGTCGGCAAACCAAGCGAAGTCGTGGACCCGATCTTGTTTGTATTGAATAGTTTTCCAAGTGCTCGCAGATTCGGGAAAGTTTTTAGAGCGGTCTGTCTCTTCTTTGAGTAATTTCTCTAGTTTTTTCTTGCTTTCTGCTACTTTCGTTTGCAAAAATGCGACTTCGCTCTCTGTTTGGAGCTCTCCGGTTGCTCCAACCACATAGTTTGAAGGTAAGGTAATCTTGACATCAAAACTGCCAAATTCCGAATAAAACTCACCTTGATTAAGGTAAGGCATGGCATTCCAACCATTTTGATCATAGACCGCAGGTTTGGGGTACCATTGCGTAATTTGATAAGATTGGCCGATATGACCCAAGCGAGAAAGACTGCCGGATGGAATCTTGACTTTGAAAGGCGTAGAAATCTGAATTTGTTGCCCAGGTGCTAGTGGGTTTACTAAATACAACACAACTATATCGATATGCTCAGGATCATATTCCCATTTTACTTGATTACCATTGACTTTGAAATCAAGGGAATCGATGAAACCGAGGTCTTTGGCTTCGGCTTTGGCAATTTTGTTGCCATCATTGCGCTTGAGCTGCTGGGCGAGTGCCGTCTCTTTATTTTTGTAGGCATTGGGCCAAACGTGCATGTAGATGACGTCCAGTGTTTGGGGAGAATTATTCTTGTAGGTAAAAGATTCAAAACCACTTAATGTATGATTTTTATCATCGAGTTTGACCTCTATTTGATAGCTGACATCTTGCTGAAAATACTGACTAAGTGCGCAGAAAGGCAGAAAGAGAAGGATTAATTTTTTCATTGGGCGTATTTGAATTAAAAGTACAAAGAATTAGGCACAAAAAAGCCACCCGAAGGTGGCTTTTGACTATTGACGCATCACGTCGAAAAAAGTTACAAGTTATAATTTGCTAATGCGCTGCACCAAGAAATGATTTGTATCGGTAAAATGGATCAAATAAGTTCCTTGCTCAAACGCGCTCAAATCAAATTCAAAAGAAAGACCCATTGCCTTTTCTTGAAGGAGCACCTTTCCATTTATATCGGTAATGGTAACTTGACCGTTTATCGATTGGGACAATTGAACATTAACCATAGATTGTGTTGGATTTGGTGCGATTTGAGCAAATAAGCTGTTGTTTTCAAAACCAAGTACGCCATCAACGCCGTCGCAGTTTTCGTCGATGCCGTTTCCTTCTGTATCCGTTGCACCTGGATAAACCGCGTTATTGCTATCGTCGCAATCGCCATTTTGAGTTGCATAACCAGCAACCGGTGTGCAAGCAACAGTTGGATTACCTATTCCAAAACCGTCGCCGTCAAAGTCAAAATAATAATTGACAAAAGTGAGGCCTTCGTCGTTTTGGCCGTTACAATTATTGTCGAAGCCATCGCAGATTTCTGGTGCTCCTGGATAAATAGCGTTGTTATTGTCATCGCAATCGCCGCCGATTGGAATCAAATTCACTGGCACTTGACAAAATGGCGTACCCGTTGCGTCATCGCCAAAACCGTCGTTGTCGGCGTCAACATAATACATTACAGGAGCCGTAATGCTGGCGTTGTTGTCGTCGCAATCGCCACTAGCCAATACATAGCCTGCAGGTTGCAGACAAGCCACTAAAGTGACCGCTGTATTTCCAACTTGATCGTTATCTAAATCTTGGTACCAAATGGTGTTCGGATTCACCGCAGCATTGCTGTCATTACAATCGGTGTTATTGGAAACATAACCAACTGGAGCGTTGCAAACAAGTGTGTCGTTTGCTGCATCACCAAAGCCATCACCATCAGTATCTGCATAATATAAGGTGGGGGTAATCGAAATAGCGTTGCCCCACACCGAAACGTTATCCATACGCAAAGTTGAAGTGGCCGTCGCTTGGTTGATGACATAAAAGCGGAAAGTAACTGCTGCAACATTTGCAAAAGCAGCCGGAAGTAAAACAGTATCTGAAAGCATGACATTTCCATTCCAAGAGGAAGCAATTGTATCAATGTTAGCTGTATAGTTATCTAAACTAGAACGCACAAAAATGGTTGGCGTTCCACCTGTAGAACTTGTGCGGTGATTCAAGGCTAATTTTGACAAATTTAAATTTGTACAGTTAGCGCCTGTTATGGTAAATTGGTTGTATTGACCGGCATCAAAAGCTGCTGATTGATTCCAACCACTGCGGTTAAAAATACCACCGCCAGATGCACAACTTGTGCCTTGTGCTGTAAAATCTGAGAAGGTCCAATTTGAACTTGTATTTGTTGCAGCGACATCTTGGGTAGCACAATCTAAAGTTCCGGCAAATTCATAAATACCCAACTGAAGCGGTGCGTCAAAACCATTGCAATCTTCGTCGATGCCATTGCCTGCGATATCCACTGCTCCAGGATAAATGGCGTTGTTGTTGTCGTTGCAGTCAGAGCTATTGGTAACATAGCCTGGAATAGCTGCACAACCTGTTTGTGAAACCGCTGCATTTCCGAAACCGTCGTTATCTAAATCTTGGTAATAAGTCAAAGAGCCTACAATTGTTAAATTGAGGGTAATGGTGCTGTCACAACCTGCTACATTTTGGGTAAGTTGGGTATAAGTTCCCGATGCACTGTAGGTTTGGTTATTTAATGTATAAGCGCCACAATTTGTAATGTTCAAAGTAGAAGCATTCGCGTTGTTGATGGTCAAATTCAAGTTGATAATTGAGTCACAACCTGCCGCATTTGCGTTGGCCAAAGTTTGCACATAAGTACCCGAAGTCGTATAAGTTTGATTATTCAAAGAATAGGTATTGCAAGCGGAAGCAGTAATTGTATTGTAGCTTACGCAAGAGGCGGCAGCTGTTGGTGTTACTGCTGCCCAGGTTGTACCTACACGGATTTCATCTATTTCCATAGTTCCTATTCCAGTAGACTGACGCAAACAAATTGCAATTGGCGGATTCGTTGGCCAACCTGAAGTACCTCCAGTACTAATGACACTTGCAGCAGGCTCAGCAGCACCTGGAATCGGATTAACCCAAAGTGAAGCAGTAATTGGATCTCCAACATTTGCTGCAGAAGCTTTGACAACTACAAAATACGTTGTGTTTGGATTAAATTCCTGAGCAATAAATGTGGGTTGAGCTGAGGTCCCTCCAGTAGTATTGAGGATACCGAGCTTAAATTGGTTTGGATTTGTTCCAAGCGCAATGTGTAAGCGTGGAATAAAAATTTGAAAAGCATTGGCGGAATTATTTGCTCCTAAATGTATGAAATAGCTACCTGATGCATTCATATTTGATAAATCAGTTACGTTCATCAAAAACGAAAAATAAATACTAGTTCCTGTAACTACGATAGGTTTATTGATATCTTCAGTTACAGAACCTGATATAGAAACCCTGTTACCCGAAGAAGCTTCTAAACCCGAAAAGCTAAGGCTATTCCCCGCTGCTGAAGGTGTCGTTAAAGCTGTAATTGGACCGGTGGTGCCGCTGTGAACTGTCCAACCGTTTGCTGAGGCTAAACCCGTAAAATTAAAAGATTCAAATGCCTGGGCAAAAACATTGACGCTCAGAATTGTAAGTATAAAAAGTAGACCTTTTTTCATAAATTGATTTTTGGTAATGTAAAATTACAACTTTGTCCGTTAATATACGGTAAATTGAGTTGAAGAAAGCAACAAAAAAAGGGTGAAGTTGCCTCCACCCTTTTGATTTATTTGCGAGAAATTTTTATTCCGCGGCAGGTTGTTCTGGTGCCGGACGTTCCGGACGCGGCAACAACACTTTGCGAGATAATTTCCATTTTTTCGTTTTAGGGTCTTTGCCTAACACTTTGAAAGTGAGCATTTCGCCTTCTTTAACGACATCTTCCATTTTTGCTGTTTTTTCCCAAGCAAATTCGGAGATGTGGATCAGACCATCTGTACCTGGTACGATTTCAACGAAACAACCGAATTCTTTGACAGACTTCACTTTCCCTTCGTAAGTTGCACCTTCCTCTACTTGAGGAGGGAAGGCAATTTGACGGATTATGCGAATAGCCTCTGCCATGTCGTTTCCGTTGTTTGAAAGCACCTGAACGCGGCCTTCACCATTTGGTAATTCTTCAATGGTGATGGTGGTTTTGGTTTCTTTCTGTAAGCCTTGAATGATTTTTCCTCCAGGCCCGATGATGGCACCGATCATTTCGTTTGGCACGTTGAAGGCCTCTAGACGCGGTGTTTGCGGCTTGAGCTCTGGGCGTGGTGCTGGCATGGTTTCGGTAATTTTACCAAGGATATGCAAACGACCTGCACGTGACTGCTCAAGTGCTTGTGTCAATACCTCGTATGGTAAACCATCGACTTTGATGTCCATTTGGCAAGCGGTAATGCCATTGGCAGTACCGGTTACTTTAAAATCCATGTCTCCGAGGTGATCTTCGTCTCCGAGGATGTCAGACAATACGGCAAATTTACCTTCGTCGGCAACTAGGCCCATGGCAATACCAGAAACTGGAGCCTTGATTGGCACACCGCCATCCATGAGCGCAAGCGTACCCGCACAAACAGTTGCCATAGAAGACGAACCATTAGACTCTAGAATATCAGAAACAATGCGCACAGCGTAAGGGTAGTCGTCTGGCATTACTGGCTTTAATGCACGCAATGCCAAGTTTCCGTGGCCGATTTCACGACGTGAAGTTCCGCGAAGTGGACGCGCCTCCCCTGTAGAGAATGGTGGGAAGTTGTAGTGAAGTAAGAACTTCTCTGTTCCTTGGAAAGTAGCACCGTCGATCATTTGTTCGTCCATTTTACCACCTAGGGTAAGGGTTGTAAGCGATTGGGTTTCACCGCGGGTAAACACAGCAGAACCGTGCACCATTGGTAGGTAATCTACCTCTGCCCAAATCGGACGAATTTCGTCAAATTGGCGGCCATCAAGGCGCTTGCGGTCATTGAGCATCACCCAACGAACTGCTTTTTTCTTTACTTCTGAGAAATAGGTAGAAATGAATTTTGAAGCATGCTCCAATTCCTCTTCAGAAAAAGCAGCTTTTACTTCAGCTTTTATGGCGTCGAATAATTCGGTACGTTTTGCCTTATTAGCCAAGCCCATTCGCGCTATATCTTTGCACTTTTCCATAGCGAGTTCGTACACTTTTGAGCGTACGTCTTCATCGTGGTTTTCGTGGCAATATTCGCGCTTAGGGTTTGCTGTTGGGATTTCAGCTGCGAGCTGCAATTGGAAATTACACTGCTCGATAATAGCAGCGTGTGCCAATTTGATGACTTCAACTAATTCAGCTTCTGAGATTTCTTGCATTTCACCTTCGACCATATTGACGTCTTTTGCAGTACCTGCAATAACTACATCAATATCAGAGAGTGCAATTTCAGCCATTGTTGGATTGATGATGAACTCACCATTTACACGACCCACACGCACTTCAGACATAGGGCCATTGAATGGGATATCTGAAACAGCGATGGCAGCTGAAGCTGCAAAACCACAGAGTGCATCTGGGTTGTTTACGCCATCGTAAGACATGAGTTGAATCATGACCTGAACCTCAGCATGGTAATCGTCTGGAAAAAGTGGACGCAAAGCGCGGTCAACTAAACGCATCACGAGAATTTCAGTTTCTGACGGACGCGCCTCGCGACGGAAGAAGCCGCCAGGGAAACGACCCGCAGCTGCGTATTTTTCACGGTAATCTACAGTTAATGGAAGAAAATCGACGCCTTCCTTTGCGTCTGGAGCTGCTACAACAGTAGCGAGCAACATGGTGTCGCCCATGCGCACCACAACAGAACCATCTGCCTGTTTTGCCAACTTCCCGGTCTCTACAAGGATTTCCTTGCCGCCGGTCATCATTGACTTTCTTGTTCCTATATTCATCTTTATTTATTTACAACTTTTAAAACAAAAGAAGGGGCTATCGATGTTATCGAAGCCCCCTCTCCCATAAAATTTTCCGAGTTTGACGCAGAATTAACGACGGAGTCCTAATTCTTTGATCAAGGCACGGTATTTTTCGATGTCTTTTGCCTTTAGGTAATCTAGAAGGCTACGACGCTTACCAACCAACAATTGAAGTGCGCGTTGGGTGCCGTAGTCTTTGCGGTTCTTTTTCAAGTGCTCAGTAAGGTGGCTGATGCGAAAAGTAAACAAGGCAATTTGCCCCTCTGTAGAACCGGTATTGGTTTCTGAACCACCGTGTTTGGCGAAGATCTCTTTCTTCTTTGTTGAATCTAAATACATGCTAATATTTGTGTAAATGATTATTATGTAGACTGACCACCTTGGTCAATACGGGTGCAAAGATATGAACTCTTTTTGAATCTTACAAAAAAAGCCGCCTCTTTCGAAACGGCTTCTTTCTCAAATGACTGGATTAGTGCAAAACGCGGTTTATTGAACAATTGTTCCGCTCAACTCCTCAAGCATTTTCATGATAGAATCAACTTGATTTGAAGTGGTGTCGCTGAGGCTATTCCATTGGAAATAAACTACAAGTAATGCAGCCAACACCAACCACGCCAACCAAGGCTGTTGGTTGTTTTTACTTTGTTCTTCGTCAATGGCAGCGACTATTCTCGAACCATTGTGTGCATCGTAGATCGGCTTAACAGTATGGGCGTAAAGATTAAATACAAAAGCAATTACGATTGCTAACAAGGCATAATTGGCAATCAGCAACAATAAGTATGTCAAGCAGTAGCTCATCCAATTCGCAGCAAAGCGCTCATTTACTTTTTGTGTTGCAGCAATTTGCATTTCCAAAAATCGATTGTGACGCTCTTTGGATATAGACAAAGTCTTACTTAAAGACTTTAGATTATTGCGCATTGGCATGTAGAATTCAGCTAAATCCGGGTTAGAATTAATGGTAGCATTGATATCTACTATTTGATCATCGAGTGATTTTAATTGATCATTATAGTTTGCATTTACTGATTTTTTATACCCACGTAAGACTTCTAATTCCTCAGTATTGGCTTTTGTGTTTGAATCGAAATCAGCTGCCGTGATGATGGGCTTTAGATCATTAGTGCCAAAAATAAGAGCACTTGACAAGTAATCAGTGTAACGCTTGTTTTCAGCGAGTTCATAGCGCAAAGTCACTTCGTTTTGGAGTGTCTCAAGTGCGGTATCGAAGTCTGCATTTTTTGTGCTATCTGGATTAATTAAAAGAGCAACTTTATTCAACACTTGATTTTGATCAAGTTGGTCATTGATTGCCTTTGTTTTTGCACTTAAACGATTTTCTACCCAGTTTGCAGTTGCAAAATTGGCGCCTTGCTCTAAAACTGCCCAAGGCAAAATAATTACAACAACGGAGACTGCAACAACTAAAATAGGTTGGTAAACAAATGCTAAACTATGGTTGAATGAAGTTTTGATGTATTCGTAAATATTTTCTGACCATTTATCTGAAGCATGTTCATTAGAAAAAATGACACCCACATTGGTGAGGTATAGCAAAGCAAGCAAAGTTAGTACGATAATTGTTGCTGCCACAACATTTGGCGCATGTAAGATTCCGGATAAAATACCTCCCCATTTTGTATTTCCGTCGAAGATGTTTAAGAAATAAAATACGCCGAAAATGGCAACAAGAATAGCCATGATGGTCAGCGAAAAACGCAAACTTTTCATCGCGGCATCTTTGCTTTGATAAATTGTAGATGCTACAACCCAGACCAAGGCAAGTGATAATGCAAACAATGGGCCGTATTCAACAAGCAATTGCTGGTCTGTAAGAAAACCAATAAACACGAGGAGTCCTGAAGCGATTGCTCCGTAAAGTGTTGGCCAAAAAACATTTACATATCCTTGACGATTCAAGGTTCCTGGGACAGCGTGAATAACGGCTAGTAATAATTGAAAAGGCCATTTAATGAGGTAATGAAAGGCAAGTTTAGCTAACAACCAAACGGATGGTTTGAAAACTTCGTTCCAGAGCCACAACACGATTGTCGAAACCCATTTATAAACAAAGTTGGTTACAAAGGTAGTGGCTTCTAGAAGTAAAAAAAGTGCATAGACACCAACATTGTAAACCACAGACAAGGCTATTGCAATAATAGACAAAGGTGCATACCAACTTGATTCTTGTGCAATTCGTTGCGCCAATGCATCGCGATCTATTAAACCCTGAGGTGATTTAGACATCCATTTAGATAGGATGTATCCGCCGAGGGCAAGCGCCATCCAATTAGCGATAAAAAATGACACCCAATTCGAAAAAAAAGCACCATTTCCGAACAGCTCATTGAGCATTTTTAAAGGTAAATTAAGTAGTTCCATAGCAATATAGATTTAGGATTAGCATGACCAATATAAGAATAAATATTTTTAATATAACCTGCTAACAGACTGATTTATTAACAATTAGGTCTTTTTTTTACATTTCAAAGAAAAAATTTAAAACATCCAAGCTACCATTGCTTATTTGTGTACCTTTGTATCGTTCTTTGGTGTTCGCTTGTCGAACTTAATAAGGAATCCGGTGTAAATCCGGAGCTGTATCTGCAGCTGTAAGTGTCTTGAAAAAGGCGTTTCAAAACAACCACTGCATCGGCGGGAAGGTGAGACGTCAATGAGCACGAGCCAGAAGACTTGCCTTTGAACAGCGTGAAGACTTCAGATTAAAGTCGGTATCGCCAAGGGCTTCGTATACCCTTGCCGCTCCACTTTTTTCCATGTCATTGTTTAATTTTTTTAATTTTCAACACATGAAAAAAGGATTATTTTTTGCTGCTGTATTGTGTAGCTCTGGGCTCTTTGCTCAACAATACACCCACCAAGTACTCATTGCCAACGAAGGTTTTTTTGACTTTCAAACAAACGCGATCATCGAACCGGCAACCATTGGTTCGTACAATCCAAGTACCCAAGCGTATGTTGTAGTTGATACCCTAGAAGGGCAGCGCTTCAGTTCCGATGTACTTATCGATGGCAACACTTATTTTGTGGCTGCCGACACCAAAATTTACAAGTTCGACTTAAATTCTCACCAAGAACTTGGCAGCATTACGCTTCCCGGCGTGCGCAATTTAGCGATTGCCGGCAATCAACTGATTGCCACCCGCGGAGAATACATCCAAACATTCGCTTCTTATTTGCAAGTCTTCGACAAAAACAGCCTACAACTACTTGCTGCGTTGGACACCATCACCGGCCCGAAGTGGGCAAGCCAAAATATCGAAGTAATAAACAACATTGCCTACATTGCTGTAAATAATGCCTACGAGTTGGGGAACGAAAAAGGTCTAATTGGCCAACTCGACCTCAATACATTAACTTACGGCTCCGAAATTGACTTAGGCGCTGAAGGTAAAAATCCGGATAACATGTTTGTGTTCAACAACGAATTGTATACTGTGAACAACAAAGACTGGTCTGGCGCTTCGGTTTCTAAAATCAGTTTAAATGGCGCGGTCAATACGCAAAACATCGCAAATGCAGTAACGGGATGTGGAACCTCCGCCCTGCGCGACGACAAACTCGTGTATCAAATCTCCATGGAAAACACCCTCAACGAATACAACCTGCTCAGCATGAATGCAGTTGGCCCCGTTGCAGGTATTAGCAATAATTTCTACGAACTTGCACAAAATCCACAAAGTGGAGAGCTATACACCTCCACTACTGATTTCTTTTCTCAAGGCATGGTACACATCTACGATGCAAGCAACACACTTCTCAATCAATTCAGTGTAGGTGTCTCTCCAGGCACCATCGTTTTTGATATCCGTTCCAGTTCGGGTCTCAATGAGATAGAAAATGTACTACAAGTTTATCCGAACCCATCGAATGGTATTTTCCGTGTTAACGGGCTTCAACCGGGTCAAACACTTCACATTTTCAACGCTGCTGGTCAGGAAGTTTTAACTTCAAACCAAGCGGAAATTGACCTCAAGAGTTTTGAAAGTGGCATTTATTTTTTAAAATCTAATGAAGGCTGCATCAAGCTCGTTAAAAACTAAAAAATAACCTTTAGAAAAAAGGCCGCTCAATCGAGTGGCCTTTTTTGTGTTTGTTTATCTTTGTTGTATGCAAACCATTCTTAGTCAGCAGCAAATTCAGCAAAAAATTGTCCGTCTTGGTCATCAGCTCATTGAAACAGCCTTTGATCAAAATGAAATTTATTTAGGTGGTATCGTCGGCAACGGCTATCTTCTTGCACAACATTTGGCAAATGTAATTGCAGAGAACAGTTCGTTAAAAGTGATTTGTTTTGAAATAAAACTCAACAAAGACGAGCCTTGGAGTGAACCCATCACCTTTTCTATCGAACAGAAGGCACTTAAAAACGCTTATATTGTCTTGATTGACGATGTCGTCAATAGCGGCAAAACCATGCAATATGCCTTACTCAAGTTTCTAGAACAGGCAACTACTGCCATAAAAACAGTTGCACTGATCGATCGCCAACACAGACGCTACCCGATCAAAACTGATTTTGCTGGTTTAAGCCTGTCAACGACCCTTAAAAATCATGTTGAGGTGGATTTCAATGCTACGGACGCAAAAGTATTTTTGTACTAATGGAAAAAATCACCGAAGCGAGTTCGGTTTTTAACAACCTCGAACAAATGAGCACCCGCGCACTGCTAGAGGGCATCAATTCTCAAGATCAATTGGTGCCACGAGCCGTAGCGCAAATCATCCCCGAAATCGAAGTTTTTGTCGAAGCGTGTTTTGAACGCATGCAACATGGTGGACGACTTTTCTACCTAGGTGCTGGTACTAGCGGCCGCCTTGGTATAGTCGATGCCAGTGAATGCCCGCCAACATTTGGTGTAGACCACGGACGCGTCGTTGGCTTAATTGCAGGTGGCGACACCGCCATACGCAAAGCAGTCGAATTTGCTGAAGACGACACCGAACAAGGATGGAAAGACATCCTTGAACACGAGCCAACACCGCACGATACCGTTGTAGGAATTGCTGCATCTGGTACCACCCCATACGTTTTGGGCGCACTTGAAAAAGCAAATCAACAAGGGCTCTTGACTGCCGGAATTTCTTGCAACCCCAACTCGCCGCTTTCCCATTTGGCTCAACATACCCTTTGCCCAATAGTAGGTCCTGAATTTGTCACGGGCAGCACACGAATGAAATCAGGTACTGCACAAAAACTTGTCCTTAACATGATTTCAACCAGTCTTATGATCAAACTAGGTCACGTCAAAGGAAACAAAATGGTAGATATGCAACTTTCCAATGAAAAACTCGTTGAGCGTGGCGCAAAAATGGTCGCCTCGGAACTACAAATTGACCAACAAACGGCCCAAGAATGGTTACTTGCGCATGGCTCTGTCCGCAGAGCAGTTGCAGCATACCTCAAACAAAAAAACAATGAGCAACTTTGATCCAAATGGCGTAGGGATTGCCAATGGCAACATATTTGGATTTCCTTATTCAGAATCCGAAGCAGAGCTCGTATTGATTCCTGTTCCCTGGGATGCCACTGCCTCCTATGGAAAAGGAACCAGCAAAGGGCCGCAAGCCATTTTAGATGCCTCGACCCAACTCGATTTCTTTCATCCTGATTTGCCGCGTGCCTACGAAACTAAAATCTTTATGTCGCCGGTTTCAACTGATTGGTTGGAGATCAATGACCGCCTCTGCGAAAAAGGCATGGAATACATCGCATATCTCGAAGAAGTTGGTGAGGAAATTGCACGGCTGCGTTTTGAAGAAACCATCAACGAAATTAATGAAGCGCATCGTGCGCTACGCGAAAATTTAAAAGAGCGTTGTTCGGCATTATTGGCTGCTGGTAAAATCCCTTGTGTTTTGGGCGGCGAACACTCTACGCCTTTGGGTTTACTTCAGGCCCTAAACGCACACCACGACGCATTTGCGATTCTTCAAATTGATGCGCATGCGGACCTCCGTAACGCATACGAAGGCTTTGAACAGTCTCATGCCAGCATCATGTACAATGCACTAAAAGAGCTCAACAACTTGGTTGGCCTCACGCAGGTAGGCATACGTGATGTTTCTGAGAAAGAAATTGAATTTGCCGCCAACGACCCAAGAGTACATACTTTTTACGATTGGGACCTCAAAAACGAAGTCTACCAAGGTAAAAATTGGTCTGAACAAGTACAGCAAATCATTGCGACGCTACCACAAAAAGTATATATCTCTTTTGATATAGACGGCCTGACTCCAAGTTTGTGCCCACACACCGGAACACCAGTTGCAGGTGGTTTTGAACTACAGCAAATCGCTTTTCTTTGTTTTGAGCTCGTCCGAAGTGGCAGACAAATCATTGGTTTTGACCTTAACGAGGTTGCACCAGGCCCCGAAGGTGATTGGGATGCCAATGTCGGCGCACGCGCACTGTGGCATTTGGTTTGCGCCACTGAACTCAGTAGAAGACAACACGCATGAAAATTACACAAGCGAAAATATTAACCGCTTTGACACTTGGTTTTGGACTACTGAGTTTATTTTCGGTCTGGAATATCTACAACTGGGATTTTTTAGGTTGGGGAAGCAAATTATTTTTATTTCCTTTTCTTACCGTCATTGCACTTATGGCTAAATTGAGTCCAAAAAAACCAAAATGGATCAGCAGCATCCAAATTGGACTCATGGCTTTGCACGGTGTATGTTATTTCGTTGTTTTCAATCTACAGGATCCACATCAGCCTAATTTATTATTACTGTTAGTGCCCATGCTTTTGTCCACTATTTGCTTAATTGCAGCAAAGAGTCAACAAAAACAAAGTATCGTATTTCTTGCGATAGCCGCAATTTTATTCATACTACTTGGAACCACAGCCAAACCCGTTTTTTTCTATTCTGGTATTTGTTTTGAACTTTTCGGTTTGCTGCTTTATTTGATCGCAATTATGCGTTCATCTAAAAGCATTTAAGGATACAAAGCGCGGCCATAGCCAACGATTCGACTTTGCCAATAGGTAGATTGCTCGATGTCCACAATTGTAATGCCGATACTTGAACTCGAATGAATCATTTGTTTGGGTGCATTTTTTTCAGAAATCAAGATACCAACATGATTGACATCTGTTCCGTTGGAGAAAAACACCAGATCACCGGCTTTTGCCTCTATGGCGCTTATCTGCTCACAAAAAGCAAATTGATCTGCGGCCCGCCTTGGTAGTTTTACGCCTTGTTTTTCAAAGACATAACAAGTGAATCCGCTGCAGTCAAAACCCATAGTATCCGAACCAGCTGCTTTGTAAGGAATACCCATTAGTTGGGTAGCGCTATGAATTAATTCTTGCGTGAGAGAACTCCCTTTTTGCTGCTCCGACATTACCTGATTGGTTGGTTTTTCCATCCATTCAATTTCCAAAGCATGTCTTTTGGCCCATCTTGGATTTTTGGCTAACTCTTGAATGGCCATGCTACGGTATTGATTGGGCTCTTTTAGATTGTCATATGCAGGGTTCATGAGCAGTCTTCCTGCCCGACGATAAACCATTTTGTAGTAGCCCTGATTATATAATTGCTGCAAGGTCTCGATTTTGGCATCTTGCCCTACAGCGTTAGATGCTAAAAAGATGACTAATAGCAATACAAGTGATCGGAACATTAATTAGAATAAATTCTACCGTTGGCAAAAACAATAGAGGTGAGATTGGGAAGTTTGACCAAGACCTTATTGCCGAAGATTTCGAAATCGGCGTTCTGGAAATTGGTGATGTCGTGTAAAACACCATCGACCAAAGCCGAAGTTCCGCCTATGATATTTCGAAAAACCAAAACATTGTTCTTAAGCATGTATTGTTGCGGCTGATAGGTTGCTACTTGTATGCGCTCATTGTTGGTATACGCAAAGAAATAGGAGTTTTCCATCCAAACACAGATGTCGTCCTTGACATCCCAATGATCTGTTGAAAAGTTAGAAAGCGCTGTCTTTTGACCATTTTGATAATGCCAAAGGTTGCCGTTCATGTCTTCATAGACCACAAAACCTCGGCCTGCCTTGTATTTCTTGATTGGAAAGGATTCTAGTTCAACAAAATTCCCTTTGTCAAATACAAAAAACGACTGAGTATAGGGATCTTTGAAGCACATGACATCAGTTCCAAGTTGAAAATCAAGGACTTCTTCATTATAAGTGCCCACTTCAAATTTTTGACCCACCCAGTAGACAAAATACGTATTGCTGTTGTCTTTGTAAACCACCAAGTTTTCGCCAACCTTGGCATTCATTGACAAACCATTTGTAATGGTCACCAAACTCTCCATTTTTTGATTCCAATAGACGTTTAATGACTGGTAGCGTGTGTCTTCGTAGACGATGAGGCTGTCTTTGACAATAAAGTCGCGACCAAAGTTGGTCAATACTGTAAATTTACCGGCGTCCCACATGCGTAAACCATTGGCAATTCTATATGCCATAAGGTGATCTGAGACTTGGTAATCGACATTGAGGGTGGTGACGTCTATGCGCTGTTTACCATCATATATTTTAAGGTTACCACGGGTATCGATGTAAGCTACGATTTCGTCGCCAGCTTTATAATTGACGATGGGTTGTATTTCAACGGGGCGAAAAAAACCATCTTGAAAAGAAACAAAATAGTTATTGAAGTCCATGGTAGGCACAATACCTTGGGTCCAAGAGGCAAGGGGTGCTAAGTAAACAAGCACAATCGAAAAAAATAAACTTTTTAAAGGCATCATTCAAAGTTACCAAAATTTAGACCAATACCCTTAACTTAGTAGCGCTTATCCAAAAGACTATGAAAAAATCTATTTTATCAGGTATCATTTTGTTCGGGAGCTCCTTAACACTGGCCCAACAAAAAATTACCTATGAGTCCTACGACTTACCAAATGGCCTACATGTCATTCTACACGAAGAGCACGCCACCCCAATTGTGGCGGTTTCGGTGCTTTACCATGTGGGGTCAAAAAATGAAAACCCAAACCGAACTGGCTTTGCTCACTTTTTTGAACACTTGCTCTTCGAAGGAAGTGCCAATATTGGCAGGGGTGAATACAGCGAGTTAGTTGAAAAAAATGGTGGCACGCTCAATGCCAACACCTCTCAGGATCGGACCTATTACTACGAAGTACTACCGTCAAATCAGTTGGAGCTCGGCTTATGGTTGGAGAGCGAGCGTATGCTGCACGCCAAAGTTGACCTTAAAGGCATTGAAACACAGCGCAGTGTTGTCAAAGAAGAAAAGCGCCAACGCGTTGACAACCAACCTTATGGTTCTTTCTTTACCGAGATGTTCAAGCGCGTATTTAGCGCACACCCTTATAATTGGGCACCAATTGGCAGTATGGAACACCTCGACGCTGCGCAAGAAGAAGACTACGTGAACTTCTACAAATCATTTTATGTGCCGTCCAATGCAACCCTCTCTATTGCAGGTGATATCAATATTGAGCAAACAAAAAAATGGATTGCTCAGTATTTCGGTAGCATTCCTAAAGGACAAGCAATTAATCTATACCGAGATTTTCTTAGTATGAACGATGAGGCTTTTCTAGCGCGTTACAGCGTTGAGAAAAGTGAATTTGATGCCAAAAACTTTATGGGGTCCAATGCGCCTGCAGCCAAAAAACTCATTAATTACATGAGTAGCCAAGGAAGCAAAATAGAACGACCGAACAAAGATTTTACACCAATCAATGGTATCATTAAAGATACGATTTACGACAATATTCAATTACCTGCCCTATTCATGGGCTATAAAATGCCTGCTCAAACACATCCAGATACATACGCTTTGGAATTTCTAAATGAAGTTTTATCGAGCGGAAGTTCATCGCGCATTAATAAAGAGATAGTAGAGAAACGCGAACTCGCGCAATACGCTTTTTCGTTTAATTATGGCCTAGAAGATGCCGGTATTGGGATTATGGCAGCAATTGCACCTCAAGAAGTTTCTTTGGATACTCTTCTTGCTGCTTTTGATGCGCAAATCGCATTGATCAAAACAGAACTGATCAGTGAAGAAGAATTCCAAAAAGTGCGCAATAAATTTGAAAACGATATTGCCTCGAGTAATGCCAGTATTGCCGGTATCGCTGAGAATCTTGCCGATAATCACGTTTATTTTGGCGATGCGGATCGCGTGAACAGCCTACTTTCAAACTACCTAAAGGTGAGCCGCGAAGACATCATGCGCGTTTCCAACACCTATCTCACACAACAGGCGCGTGTGATTTTGTATTACTTACCAAACCCAACAGAAAAATAAGCTCATGAAAAGTCTATTTCTCCTCTTGATATTGATCGTTAGTACTGGCTTAAATGCTCAAATTGACCGATCAAAAAGACCAGCTCCTGCGGCAGCTCAAAAGATCAATATTCCCGCATCACAAGTTTTTACACTTTCCAACGGAATCACCGTCATCTTATCTGAAAACCATAAAATCCCGAAAGTTTCTTTTGAACTCAGTATGGGCAGTAGCCCAAAAATCGAGGGCAACAAAGCGGGACTTGCTGACTTTGCAGGGTCCTTATTAATGTCGGGAACCACCAACCGTAGCAAAGACCAACTCGACCGCGAAATCGATTTTATTGGCGCTAACATTGGTGCTGGTTCAACGAGCATCTCCATGACTTGCCTCACCAAACACCTCGACAAAGGTCTGGACCTCATGACCGACGTTTTATACAACCCGAGTTTTCCTGAGAGTGAGGTTGAACGCATCCGTAAACAGAATTTATCTGGTCTGCAGTCTACCAAAGCTGATGCCGGCGAAATGGCCAGCAATGCCACAAGAGCAATCAACTTTCCTGGGCATCCGCTAGGAGAAATCATGACCGAAGCCACACTTCAAAACATCAGCCGCGAAGACCTCATTGCCTATTATAAATCGACATTTACGCCACAAGGAAGCTACCTAGTTGTGGTCGGCGACATCACGCGCGCTCAGACTGAGGCACTCGCCAATCGTTATTTTGGCAAATGGCAAGGTGGTCCTGTGTATCAAGCTGAACTCGGCAAAGGTCAGTTTGACAAAGGCAACCGTGTCATTTTTGTCAAAAAGCCTGGTGCCGTGCAATCTGTTGTGTACGTCACCTTCCCTATCGATATCCGCTCTGGCCACAAAGACCAACTCGCGCTTACAGTTCTGAACGGCATTTTAGGAGGAGGCGGTTTTGGAACCCGTCTCATGCAGAACCTCCGCGAAGACAAAGCCTTTACCTATGGCTGCTATTCCTCTTTGAACATCACTGAAAATGGCTCTTGGATGTCTGCTGGTGGGAACTTTAAGAATGCGGTCACCGACTCTGCTATTACCGAGATTCTAAAGGAGTTTGCAAGTATTATAGAAGCAAACGTTAGCGACGAAGAACTCAGCCTGACCAAAAACAACATGGCAGGTAGCTTTGCCCGTTCTTTGGAGCGTCCACAAACTGTGGCGCGTTTTGCACTCAATACCATCAAACAAAAATTAGCACCAGACTACTATCAAAATTACCTACAACAACTCGAAGCCATCACAAAAGAAGATGTTTTACGTGTGGCTCAACAGTACTTTACAGCCAAAAACTGCCATATCATCGTTGTTGGAAATGAGGAAATTCTACCTAAGTTATTGCCCTTCGATAGTGATGGCCGTGTCGAAAAAATCGATGCTTTTGGTGCACCATTGAAAGAATCTAAAGCAGCAGAAATCAGTGCAGACCAACTCATTGAAAAATACTTAATGGCACTAACTACAACCAACTCCAAAAGAGCTGCAACTAAAAAAATCAAAGCTGTCAAATCGTATGTCCGAGTGTCTGAATTAAGTTCAGCACAGATTCCTTTCGTCCTGACCTCTACAGATTATTTCTGGGAGGGCCTTAAGGAAGCGAGCAAAATGGAAATGCCCGGAATGGTTCTTCAGAAATCTTATTTTGACGGTAAATCAGGATACACCTTTAGCATGCAAGGTGGTCGAGAAGATTTAAAACAGGAAGAACTTGCAGCCAAACAAAAAGCAACTGGCATCATTCCAGAGCTCGGCTATCAATCAAACGGCATGACCTACGAACTCAAGGGAATTGAAAACATCGACGGTGTTGATTGTTACGTACTATACACCAACGACGGACAAGCAGAAAACTACGATTATTTCGCTACCAATACCTTCATGAAAATCCGCTCAACTAACGTGCGTAAAGTTGGTGAAGAAATTGTTGAAACAACAACTAATTATTCAGATTTCCAAGAAGTAAATGGCCTGAAATTTGCCCATGCTTACAATCTAAACATTGGTAAAATGACCCTTTCAGGAGTGGTTAAAACAATGGAAATTAATCCTAAAGAAGTACTGCCCACTGATTTTTGATGAAAACAAAAGCTATTATCATCAGTTTCATTTTATTGAATTGCTTACATGGCAAAGCGCAAAACACGCTCGTTTCTGCTGGTGCCTATTTTGAAGGTGAACCATTCTTAGCAGTCAATCCCCAGAACAACCTGCATCTGGTTGCCGCCTGGATGGGCTACCAATTGAATCAAAAAATAGTTATAAAGAGTTCATTTTCAACCGATGGCGGCAGCACTTGGAGTGCACCTATTTGGCAACCACATCAGCTTTCCTCTAATAGCAGTGCGGATGTTTCCTTAGGTTTTGACGGGAACGGAAATCTATATATGGCTTACATCGACTACGACAATATCAATTTTACCAATGGCGCCGTCATTTGTCGTAAATCGACAAATGGTGGCCAGAATTGGGGAGCAGCGGTAGTTGCTTTGTCGATTGCATCTTGCCCAAATCAGCTGTGCATAGATAGGCCATGGATTGCAGTTGATCCGCTTACGGGTACTGTTGCCGTTACCAGTATGAACGCTGACCAGCCCACGATTGTGCAAGCGCCTTATCATCCGTATTTATCCATTTCAGGTGATGGCGGCAACTCATTTCAAACCCAAATTTTAGATGTAGCGCCTTATCTCGCTGGCAGTGCAATTCGACAACCCATGCCCTCGCCTGCCTTCGCGGCTGATGGCACTTTTATGGCTTTGTATCCAAGCTACGATCCAAGCCAAAGTATTCTTCCTCGCATCGTCGAGGTGAGCAAAACCGCGCCTGCCTCTTTTTATAGTTATCAAACGGCTTTCCAAGGCTTAGGCTTCGGAACATCAAATGACACCCTCAAAAGCGGACCTCATCTAGCGCTTGATCCGAATAATGCCAATCGGGCAGCATACTTTTTTATCACAGAAGTTTTTGGGGATCCTGATATCGCGTTTATCGAAAAAAATGGCAGCACCTGGAGTATAACGGCGCGTGTCAACAACGACAGCCAAGGAAATGGAGCCATACAAGACTTAGTTTGGGCCGACTACGACACCGATGGCGACCTCGGTGTTTGTTGGCGCGACCGTCGCAACGGCATTTCGGCAACTTATCAAAGCCCTAGCCAAATCTTTTGTCGCATTCAATCCAATGGAGCTTGGCAAAATGAATTGATCATTAGCCCAGTGGTGACCGATGATTCGATTCTTCTTGAGAGCGGCAATGACTTCTTAAGCGTTCAATTTGAGGACAACCAGCTATACACCATTTGGGGTGATGTTCGAAGTGGTTCATTGAAAATTTATTTGAACCATTACGATCAAAATGATAGCACCAATGTGGTAAGTGAAATCCCGACGCTGCCCAAAGTATTTCCTAATCCGAGTAGTGGACTCTTTGAAATTCCGCCACATTTGACCCAACAAAATTTTGAATTACGGGATGCGAGAGGAACGCTCCTTTTAAATGGTGTTCTTTCTGAAAAACTCGATTTGAGTTCGTTTCCGACCGGAATATATTGGCTCAAGGTGGCCGAAAGTCAATTTCAGTTGCTTAAAAATTGAAACAAGTGTTGATATCTTCAGGAAGACTTTTTCAAAAATAGCGGTATCTTTGAAACATGAGTGAATTTGTTGTATCGGCAAGAAAATACCGCCCGCAAACCTTCGACACCGTCGTAGGGCAACAATCTATTACCAACACACTCAAAAACGCCATTAAAAACGAGCACCTCGCTCAGGCTTTTTTATTTTGTGGTTCTCGTGGTGTCGGCAAAACGACAACGGCCCGTATCTTAGCCAAAACCATCAACTGCTTCAATCCTACTTCAGCCATTGAGGCCTGTGACCAATGCGACTCCTGCTTGTCATTTCACACCGGAAATTCACTCAATATCTATGAGCTAGATGCCGCATCAAACAACTCCGTTGACGACATCCGAAACCTCATAGACCAAGTGCGCATTGCACCCCAACTCGGAAGCCACAAGGTATACATCATCGATGAGGTCCATATGCTTTCGACTTCCGCCTTTAATGCTTTTCTCAAAACATTAGAGGAGCCCCCAAAGCACGCTATCTTCATTTTAGCTACAACGGAAAAACATAAAATCATCCCAACCATCTTATCGAGGTGCCAGATTTTTGATTTTCAACGTATTCGTGTCAAAGATATCGCCGACCATTTAGGTACCATTGCCACCAAAGAAGGCGTATCCGCAGACCCAGAAGCTTTGCATCAAATCGCGATGAAAGCTGATGGTGCGCTTCGCGATGCCTTATCTATTTTTGATCAGCTCGTTACTTTTGCAGGCGACACACTCACCTATAAAGACGTCCTCGAAAACCTACACATCCTCGACTACGAATATTATTTCAAAGTGGTCGATGCAGCCGAAAAAGAAGATATTCCAGCCGCCCTCTTGATCCTCAACGACATCTACGAAAAAGGCTTTGATGGACACCATTTTGTAGTTGGCCTAGCAGAACACCTCCGCAATATCTTGGTTTGCAAAGATCCCCAAACCGCCAACTTACTTGAAGCACCTGATACCATCAAACAACGCTTTATGCAGCAAGCTTCTGAAATTGAGGCTGCTCGCTTGCTCAGAGGTCTTCAGGTTTTATCCAAGACCGACGTCGACTACAAAGCATCCAAGAACCAAAGACTCCTCATTGAGGTTGCACTCATGCAGCTCTGCTCACTCAAGCAAGAGCAAGAAAAAAAAAAGGCCTAACTGAGCGTATTGACATCCTGCCTCTTCCAAAACAGTCTCTGCGCAAAGCAACAAAAACAGGCAGCCAGCAAACGGTAGAAAACAAACCTATTGTACCTGCACCTGAGCAACCAAGTCCTCCACAAGTAGCGACCAAAGCGCAAATCATCTCCATCAAAGAATCGCTCGAGAAAGACAAAGCCGGACAGCAACAAGTGCGCCAAGAAGACTTACCCAGAGAAGGATTTCATCTCGACCATGTTAAGATGTACTGGAAACAATATGCTTTTCAACTCAAGGAAGACGGTATGGAAACCTTTTACAATGCCTTGATTAAACGAGATCCTATCCTCAAATCCGACGAAATACTTGAATTGATTGTCGATAACCTTGTGCAATACAATTATATTCAAACACATTTACTTGCATTCAAGGAATTCATGCGCAAGCAACTCAATAACTATTACTTAGATATTGTCCTAACGCAAGCAGCTCCCGATGAAGATGAAGTCAAATTCTTGACAGGTAAAGACAAATTTGCAGCCCTTGCCCGCAAGAACCCGAACTTGCACACACTTAAAAACCGTTTCAATCTCGATATCGATTACTGATGCAGCCCAAATGGCATTTTTTAAGTCCAGAACCGAGCCTCAAAGAAGCCGCTGCACAATTCCTGCATAGTTGGCAAAATGACCTTACTTTTTCTATTCGAAGTTCAGGTACAACTGGAGCGCCACAATTATTCACTTTTGACAAGAGCCAATTGCTGCATTCGGCCCAAATGAGTATCGAGGCACTCGGATTAAATGACCAAACCAATACGCTGCTTTGCTTACCTGTATCTAGCGTCGGCGGCCTCATGTTACTTGCGCGTTCTTTGGTAGCTGATTTCAATTTGTTTTTAAGCACACCGACTTCACGTCCACTTCAGGACCTCAACCAATCGATCGATTTCGTTGCTATGGTCCCGACCCAACTTCAGCAAAGCCTGACCCAAGATTTATCCCAATTAAAAAGAATTGCTAAAATACTCATCGGGGGAGGTGCGCTCAGCCAAGAACAAATCAAGGCCTGTCAGGATGCAAAACTGCAAGTATGGCAAAGCTTTGGGATGACCGAAACGCTTTCACACGTCGCCTTGCGCAAAGTTAGTCCCACTGAAAAGCCCTTTTTTGAAGCGTTACCTGGGATTTCTTTTTCTCAAGAAAATGACTGCCTTCAAATTCATTATCCAGGCTTATATCCAAATGGCCTCCTCACCAAAGATTTGGTAGAACTCCACAGCAATAAGCAATTCACCTGGTTAGGACGCTCAGATAACGCCATCAATTCCGGAGGCTTCAAAATTATACCCGAACACCTCGAGGCAAAACTAGCGCCTCATTTTTCTATTCCGTTCTTTGTTACGGGGGTCAACGATGCTAAATGGGGTCAATGCGTTGCAATGGTATTCGAGACCACTTCCAAACCCGACTTATCGATTCTGCAGCGCCTTCAACTCTCAGCTGCCGAAAAACCAAAGCTGTTTGCTTGCATCTCGCAATTTGAACGCACCGAGACTCAAAAAATTAGGCGCAAAGCCGTTATTCAAATGCTGAACAATGCCGATTGGAGATCCATATAAAGTATTGGGTATTCAACCTCAAGCCACGGCTTCTGAAATTCGGAAAGCCTACAGAACGCTCGTAAAAAAATACCACCCAGATAAAAATAAAAGTGAAGATGCTGCCGCACGCTTTCTGGCCATCCAAGAAGCCTATGAACAAATAGTAAACGGTAAGTCTTCAAACCTAGAGTCTATTGCACAACAACAGCGAAAAACACAGTCAACCTATTCGGAAGATTTAGAGGCATATCGGATAAAAAGAGAAGCCACAAGAGAAAAATTACGTCAAAAACGGCAACAAGAAGAGGCCTACAGAATAGCCTATTTAAGGGAACTCAAATCAGGTAAAAATAGACTTTGGCACCGCTCAGTAGCCTATTTTGGCATCCTTTTGACCTTGGTACTTTGGATCGATTATTTCTTGCCCGCAAAGCAAAAACCGCTCAATGTTAGTGCATTCGGAATTCAAACATATGGAAGTGTTAACGGGCACGCTGTTCAACTTTTTGAAAGTACCGACGGACGCTATTTTTGGACTGCCGATTACTTTACCCAGCAATTAACGAAGGTTAAAGCGCTAGCTAGTATTGAGACCCCTTGGTTACACCAAGCCAAAGCTTTAGGTTTTCATGAAGGCCTTTATTATAGAACAGTACCAATACATTTTAGTTTTTATTGGGCTCAAATCTGGTTGAGTTTGTTGTTCTTATTGCCTTATATAAGTTGGCGTTGGGCTAGTGCAGACATCATATTTGTAGCTGGCTCTTATATTTCTCGTTACCTCATTTTAGGACTTATCATTTTCTTTTTAATTGGCGAAAACCGCTACATTCACCTTTTTAGCTTTGGTTATTTATGAGAACAAAAAAAGAAAAAGCGGCTTATGTAATTCAAATCTTGGAAGAATTGTATCCGAGCACACCCATTCCACTCGATCACCAAGACCCTTTTACCTTGCTGATTGCTGTATTACTTAGTGCTCAATGCACCGACGCAAGAGTTAATACAGTAACCCCTGCATTGTTTGCGCTAGCTGACAACCCTTTCGACATGGCCAAAGTACCAACTGAGCAAATTCAACAAATCATCAGGCCCTGTGGCCTGTCTCCAAAAAAGGCTGCGGCCATTAGCGAACTCTCACAGATATTGGTCCAAGATTACAACGGAATTGTACCACAAACCTACGAAGACCTTGAGCGCTTGCCAGGTGTAGGACACAAAACAGCTTCAGTTGTAATGTCTCAGGGTTTTGGGTTTGCGGCATTTCCGGTAGATACACATATTCACAGGCTGCTTACACGTTGGGGTTTAACTGGCGGTAAAAACGTAGTTCAAACAGAGCATGACGCCAAAAAGTTGTTTCCTGAACAAACCTGGAACAAATTGCACCTTCAAATTATCTTTTATGGGCGGGAATATTCACCAGCTCGTTCCCCAAAATTTGAAAAAGACTTGATTACTAGAACAATAGGAACACCAAAAGCCCTTAAAGAACTTTGTTGATATCAACAATTGTTTATAACCTTCCTTCACAACTTTTTCAAAACTATACTACATGAAATATTTCGGTTCAGAACGTCTTTCGCTATATTTGTTGTATGGACGCTCCAGATAACAATCGCAAACCTATTTCTCGTATCAAAACTCCGACTCAGCCCTTTGTAGAAATGGGGAGGATACCACCTCAAGCACTTGATATCGAACAAGTTGTACTTGGTGCTATGATGCTTGAAAGCAGAGCTATCAACGATACCATCGATATTTTGTCTGAAAAAACATTTTACGATGTGCGTCACCAACATATTTTTAAAGCTATTCGGGCGCTTTTTGCAGCTACCAATCCTATCGACCTCGTCACTGTTACCAACCAACTTCAAAAAAGTGGGGAACTCGAGCTGGCTGGAGGAGCTGCCTATGTGAGCTCACTCACTATGCGTGTTGCAAGTGCCGCACACGTTCAGCACCATGCGCGTATCTTGGCAGAAAAATTCATCAAAAGAGAACTAATAAACGTCAGTTCAAAGATCATTCGCGACGCCTACGACGACACCCAAGATGTCTTTGATTTACTCAATGATGCCGAAGCCGACCTTTTTAGCATTGCTCAAAACAACATGTCGAAACAAGTAGGTTCGATGTCTTATATTGTCCAAGAAGCCATACATGAAATCGAATTAGCCTCCAAAAACACCGATGGTGTTTCAGGAATTCCAACTGGTTTTCACGTTCTGGATAAAGTTACTTCAGGTTGGCAGCGCTCAGACATGATCGTATTGGCAGCTCGCCCAGGTATGGGTAAAACCGCATTTGTACTTTCTATGGCGCGCAACACCGCAGTTGAATACGGAAAAGGGGTTGCTATTTTCTCCCTCGAAATGTCTTCAGTTCAATTGGTGAAACGCTTGATTGCCAGTGAATCGAGACTCCCTGCTGAAAAACTCAGAAAAGGAGACCTCAAAGAACACGAATTTCAACAACTCCATAGCCGCATCGGAAAACTTGCCGAGGCGCCAATTTTCATCGACGACACCCCCGGTATCAACATCTTCGATTTTAGAGCCAAATGCCGACGTCTCAAAGCGCAGTACAATATTGACCTCGTCATCATCGATTACTTGCAACTCATGAGTGCCAAAGATTCAAAAAGTGGCGGAAACCGAGAGCAAGAAATCTCTACAATTTCTCGTTCCATTAAAGAAATTGCAAAAGAACTCAACGTCCCAATTATTGCATTATCTCAGTTAAGCCGTTCTGTTGAAGCAAGAGGTAGTGAAAAACGCCCACTGCTATCAGATTTGCGAGAATCCGGCGCCATCGAACAAGATGCCGACATCGTTTCTTTTATTTATCGTCCTGAATACTACGGCCTCAGCCAAGATGCAGATGGTAATTCTACACTCGGAATCGGTGAAATCATTATCGCCAAACACCGAAATGGCGCACTGAAGAACGTCAGACTGCGTTTTGTTCCAGAGTTTGCGCGTTTTGAAAACCTAGATGAAGTAGAAGCACTAGACCTTCCTGGGTCAATCAACTCCAATTTATCTCAGTTCAATCAAGAATTCTCAACCTACACAATCAAAAGTAAAATGGATGAAGGCAATGAAGATATTTTCAGCAATGACAACAATGAAGAAGATCCATTCTAAACTACTTTTTTCATTCTTTGCCATTTATTTTGGCTTCCAACTTAATGCCAGTCAGATTTTAGTTCCAATGGACGAAAGCCAAAGAGACCACCTCAAAGCATATGGTGTTGCTTATTGGGCACTAGAAAACCAAGTGATTATTGAATGGCTACTTAATTACCGTGGAGGTAGCTTTCTAATTCCACACCTACAAGGCATTGAAGAAGAATTACTTTTGCGCAATGTCAGTTATCAAATTTTAGCTGATGGTCAGGTCAATAAAATCAAAACAGAAATTGCAGATCCAGAAGTAAATATGGAAGTGGTACAGCTTGAGGAAGCCCCTAAAATTGCAGTCTACACACCACCAAACAAACTTCCCTGGGATGACGCGGTTACGCTGGTACTTACCTACGCTGAAATTAAATACGACAAAATCTACGACTCTGCAATTGTAAATGGCGTATTGCCCAAATACGACTGGCTGCATTTACACCACGAAGACTTCACTGGCCAGTACGGTAAATTTTATAGTTCAGCGCGCATGCAAAGTTGGTACCAACAAGAAGTTCAGCGCTCAGAGGCGGCAGCTGCCAAACTCGGTTTTGCCTCAACTGCTGCGCTCAAAAGAGCTGTGGCACTCAATATCCGCAATTTCGTAATTGGTGGCGGATTCCTATTTACCATGTGTTCAGGAACAGACTCTTATGATATTGCGCTTGCGGCTCAAAACGTTGACATACAAGAAGCCATTTTTGATGGCAGTCCCTCGGACACCAAAGCACAAGAAAAACTAGATTTTAACCAGACTTTCGCCTTTCAAAACTTTCATATTATCAAAGATCCCATGGTTTACGAATACAGTGATATAGACGGTACGGACCTGCGAACCCAACGCATCATTTCCGAAAAGACCGATCAATTTACTTTATTTGATTTTTCAGCCAAATGGGATGTTGTCCCCACCATGCTCACGCAATGCCATGTGGACGTCATCAATGGATTTATGGGGCAAACCACTGATTTTCACAAAGAATTCATCAAACCAAATGTATTGATACTCGGAGAAAATAAAGCGGCAAACACCGCCAAATATGTCCATGGCGAATTTGGGCAAGGCACCTGGACGTTTTACGGCGGCCACGACCCCGAAGATTACCAACATCTTGTTGGGGACCCACCCACCGACTTGAATCTGCATCCGAACTCTCCTGGATACCGTCTCATTCTCAATAACATACTCTTTCCAGCCGCTAAAAAACAAAAACGAAAAACATAGTTTTACAAAGAAATTGCTTCAAATCGCATTTTTTTACTTAAACTTGCAACACATTTCAAAACACCCCGATCGGGGTATCTACAAAATCAGCATTTAAGTTCTTATTAATGGATATCAAAACCCTCGAGAGTAAAAAAATCTCAGACCTTCGCGTTATCGCGCAAACAGTTGGCATTGATGCCAGCAATATGAAAAAAGACGAAATCATCGCAGCGCTCACCGGAAACGCGCCTTCTAGCGAAGAAAATAATGCGCCAAAGAAGAGAGGTCGCAAACCAAAAGAGATGGTTGCAGCACTACCTAACACGGATGCAGAAGAAACACCAGCTGAAGTTCCTGCTGAAATACCAACCGAAAATAAGCCAGAGAACCAACGCACAACGCAGCATAGCCGAGAACGACATGAGCGTACAGAGCGTCCTGAGCGCCAAGATCAACATAGCAAATGGGAGCATCAAAACAGACCGCAGCGCAACGAACAACAACAGCAGCAACGTTCCGAACAAGCCATTAAAGAAGATCAATTTGATTTGGTAGGCATTGTCTCGGCTGAAGGCGTATTAGAAGTCATTCAAGATGGCTATGGCTTTTTGCGTTCTTCGGACTACAATTACCTCCCTTCTCCTGACGATATTTATGTATCGCAACATCAGATCAAAATGTATGGGCTCAAAACCGGAGATACCGTTAAGGCCACAATTCGACCTCCGCGCGAAGGCGAAAAATTCTTCCCGCTTGTAAAAGTCGAATCAATCAATGGCCGCGATCCTTCCTATATCAGAGACCGCGTTCCTTTTCAATACCTCACTCCGCTCTTTCCTTCTGAGAAATTCAAGCTCACAGGCCATGCCCAAGAAACGCTTTCGACGCGTGTTATGGACCTTTTTGCCCCAATCGGAAAAGGCCAACGCGGCATGATTGTAGCGCAGCCCAAAACGGGAAAAACCATGCTTTTAAAGGATGTTGCTAACGCGATTGCAGCCAATCATCCTGAAACGTATCTCATCGTTTTACTCATCGACGAACGCCCAGAAGAGGTGACCGATATGGCACGTTCAGTAAAAGCCGAGGTCATTGCCTCTACTTTTGACGAACCAGCCGATCGCCACGTAAAGGTCGCCAATATGGTACTCGAAAAAGCCAAGCGCATGGTCGAGTGCGGTCATGACGTTTGCATCTTGCTTGACTCCATTACCCGTCTTGCACGAGCCTACAATACCGTATCGCCTGCTTCTGGTAAAGTTTTATCAGGTGGTGTAGACGCCAACGCCCTGCATAAACCTAAACGCTTTTTTGGTTCGGCCCGTAAAATCGAAAACGGCGGTTCGCTGTCCATCCTAGCAACTGCGCTTACCGAAACCGGTTCTAAAATGGACGAAGTCATTTTCGAAGAATTCAAAGGTACCGGCAACATGGAACTTCAACTCGATCGCAAAATTTCAAACCGTCGCATCTATCCAGCAATTGACATCACAGCCTCAGGAACGCGCCGAGAAGATCTTTTGGTAGGTAAAGATGTACTACAGCGCGTTTGGTTGATCCGTAAATTTATTGCCGACATGAACCCAGTTGAAGCAATGGAATTCATGAAATCACACATGGAGAACACGCTTTCAAATGAAGAATTCTTGGTCTCAATGAACAGCTGATGAAAAACGGTTGGTTGTACGCTTTGCTTTTTAGTATAGGCTGGATTGCTATCAAAATGACCGCTTACGCACTCGAATGGCACCTTGATGACATTCAAATCTTTGTTTTGCTCAATATGGCCTTTCTGACTGCGGCTATCGCTTTATTCATGTACCGTCAAAAAAGACAAGAAGCTGAGAGTAACATACTGACAGACATTAAAACCGGCCTCACTGTTGGCCTTCCCTATACCCTTATTATCAGCTTTTTCTTGTTCTTTTATTATAGAGACATTTATCCTGAATTCAACCAACATAAACTAGCGGCCTATGCGCAAAGAATGGACTCAGCTAAAGAAATCGCTGCCATCCGAAAAACCAATAGTGCGCTTGAAAATAAAAGTGACAAAGAAATTGTACAATTGGCCAGAAAAAACACAGCCATGATGTACAACCCGCAGTTCACCTTGAGTATTAGTTTGCTGGCACTATTGGTATACAGCACGCTCAATAGCTTGCTGATTGCCGTCATTTACCGCAAAGTGATCTTTAGAGACTAGCCAGCAACTGCGCTCCCAAAGCATCGTAATCGATGCCATCAAAATTGCCACTCGACATCATGAGCAACACCTTATTGTGCCAATCTTGAGCGTTTATAAAATCCAACACAGCGTTGGTTTGCGTACAAACTTGAACGCCACCTCCAAAACCTTCAGAGACTTCTTGACTCGCCAAAGCGGGTAGTTTCTTATGCGCCACAACCTCGGGGCTGAAATAAACCAATGCTTGGTCAGCACTACTCATAGCACCATCGTAATGCGGTAGAAAGGCTTTTTGCAATGAGCTAAATGTATGAAGTTCCATACACGCTACCACCTCGCGATTCGGATACTGTTGTTTAACTGCCGCTGTTGTCGCTTTGAGTTTAGATGGAGAATGCGCAAAATCCTTGTACATCACAAAATCAGGCGCCTCAACCACCTTTTGCAAACGCTTTCCTGCCCCGGTAAAATCCGCCATTGCATTTAAAAAAGAATGAGGCGCAATCGCCATTTGCTCCGCAACACGCATAGCACCCATGAGGTTTTGAAGATTGTGTGCTCCAAAAATCTGAAGTTGGTATTGTTGGCCTTCAAAATGTAGAACCGTACCGCCTGCTTGAGGTTCAAAAACCGGCGTCTGGTATGGGACTTTTTCTAATTGCGTGTTTTGTTTCGCTAAATCTACAATGACTTGATCTTCCTGGTTATAGACTAACGAACCGTTTGGCTCTATTAAAGAAATAAATATTTGAAACTGTTCGACGTAGTTCGCAAATGTTGGAAAGACATTGATGTGGTCCCAGGCAATGCCCGAGAGCAAAGCAATATTGGGCTTGTATAAATGAAATTTTGGCCTGCGGTCGATAGGCGAACTTAAATATTCATCGCCCTCTAAAATCATGAATGAGGCTGTATCCGATAAACGCACCATACAATCGTAACCATCGAGTTGCGCACCGACCATGTAGTCGACTTCGATACCTAATTTTGCCACGGCATGAAGGAGCATAGAGGTGATGGTGGTTTTACCATGACTGCCGCCAATCACAACACGCGTCTTGTGCTTACTTTGTTCGTAGAGATACTCGGGGTAGCTGTAAATTGGTATATTCAATGCTTTAGCTGCAGCAAGTTCTGGGTTGTCTTCACGGGCGTGCATACCCAAAATGACTGCCGACAAACCACTATGAATACGCTCGGCATCCCAGCCTAGGTTCTCTGGTAATATACCTTGTTTTTGGAGTCTAGAACGCGAAGGTTCGAAGATTTCATCGTCGGAACCCGTTACTTGAATTCCTTTTCGAGATAGCGCAATTGCCAGGTTGTGCATGGCACTCCCGCCAATGGCAATAAAATGAACTTGCATGTATGTTATTTTTTCAAAACGTTGGCACCAGTTGAGTCATTGAACCATACGTATTCTGTACTCACTTGTCCGTCTCTTGTAAAATAAGTTTTGCCGTTTTCGTCAGTGGTTTGTTCATAAACTACACCGTAACCGTTGGCATCAACAACCACTCTTCGGATCACAACTTTGGTCACGTATCCTTCCTTGTTTTTGATTTGATAGGTTTTTTCAGTCATGGAATTAGAAGGAAACAACACGCCATTTTCGTCTCTGAGGTAATTTGGCGTTGTTTTCAATTGAACTGTTGAAGCTGCAGTTTGCTGAATTTGCTCGTATTGAGCGATGCCACCATTTGTAGCGGCATCTTGCTGTACTTGCTTTGTGTAGGCCACCGTCTGACTTCTTTGATTGAGTTCGTTGACATCTTTTTCGGCTTGTACCCCTTGTTGACGCAACTGCAAGTCTTTTTGATTTTGAATGGTATTGAGGCGATTCAACTCGTATTGCTGACGTTCGTCGGCGGCTTTTGCTTCAGTTTGTTCTTGATAGTCTTTGGCATCTTTCCAAGTACTCAGGTTGGTTTCGTTTTCTTGTTGTCTTACCGCTGCAGCTGAATTGCGCGCAGTGATGGCTACCTCGGTAGCTTGTGCTGCATTGGCTTTATCTGCTTGAAGGGTTGCTTGGGTCTGGTCTGCTTGTCTTGTACTGAGTTCGCGCTGAGATCGGGAAAGCTCTAATTGTGCAGTCGTTTCGAAGGAGCCCACGGCTGCATTTTGTTGAGAGAAATAGTTTTGATATTCAACCTCTGTTCGGATTTGCTGTTGGGCACGATATGGTGCTTCTTCTTTGGCATCGCGGGTTTGACGTAAATCTGAAAAAACCATTGAATTATCAGCAGTGACTTCTTGGCCGGGAGCGCTTAAACGAATGCCGGCAGGTTCAGGCTCGGGGGTATCTTTTTGAATCTGAACCACTACTGGTGTTAGAATAGTTCGAAGAGAATCTGCACTTTTTTGCAACGCATTGAGCTCAGCGCCGCCCAAATAGACCGCATGACTCTGCGCGTTAACCTGGAGTTTTTCTAAAGCTTTTAGGGCAGCTGGGTTGTCTTTGGCTTTAACCAAACCATAAGCCGCTTTTCGTGCAGAATAATATGACTCCATGGCGCTTATTTTTTCTTTGAGCTCAATAACCTCAGGTTCGTTTTGGCGACTTTTCATCGGGTCTGAATTGAGGATATTTTTGGCCATTGTGTAGTATTGAGGCCCTTTGTTGAAATTTTCGTTGGCTTTAGCCAACTGATTTTGATACACCTGAGACATCGAGTTAATCCCTTCGTTAACGCGTTTCATTCCGGCTTGGAGCTCTTTGGAATAGGTATCCATTAAGGTTTGCTTGTGAAAAAGTGCAATTTGTTTGTCTGATTTCTTGTAAGTTTCCAAGGCAAGATCGTATTTCTTTTGTAAATATTGATCGTTGGCCAACTTCAGGTTTTTTTTGAGCTCAACCTCAGTTAAGACGTCTTGTTTGATGTCTTTGATTTTGCGCAACTCTGCATCGACTTGGTCTTTCTGGGCGGGTTGAATCTGAAGCGCTTCATTGTATTTTGAGGCAGCTTCATCGTAACGTTTGGCGGTCATGAGGGCAGCGGCAGCCTGCATAGTCTTTTGAAAAGCCACGGATTTGGCTTGGTTTTGTTCGGCCTCTATTCGCGCTTTAGTTACAGCCGCTAATTCTTGCTCAACGGCAGCATTACCAGGGCGCAATGCAGAAGCTTCGTTGAGTTTGCGCTCGGCAAGCGCGAGGTCTTGGGTGGAAATGGCTTGGCGAGCCTCTTCTAATAATTCAGCCTGCTTGGCCTTTTGCTCGGCCGCTAACCTTTCTTGTTCTTGCGCTTTCTGAATCAGTTGCTTTTTTTGCAAGGCTAATGGGTCGTTGGGAATAATTACTAAAATGGAATCAAGGTAAATAATGGCCTGTTCTGGTTTTTGGATGGCTATTTGTTTGTCTGCCTCCTGAAGCAAACGGTTTTTATTTTTGAGGTGAACTGCTGCCTGGTAAGCTTCTAGTGCTTTGGTGTCTGCCTCGGACTTCACCAATGAAATATGTTCTAAACGCTGTGCAGATGGAGACCAAACGTATTTATCTGTTGGTGTATTTTTGGCAAAACTAAGATCGACATCAGGCTTTAATAAATAAAGCGCCGCATCTAAATTGCGACTTAATGTAAATCCAGTTGGTTTCTGCGTTTGTCCTTGAAACGTGGTAAGATCAATGAGTATATATTTGGTGAGGTAACCACCTTTTGATAAACGCAATTGAATGGGTTGTCCTTGCGTAATTTTAGCTGAAATGTAGTATTGTCCGCTTTCATTTGATAGCACTTTGGTAAGCACGGCATCTTGCTGCATGAAGTCTACGTTGACGCCAAATACGGGCTTTTGGTCTAACAAATTGGTCGTACTGCCTTCGATTACTACTAAAAAATCGCGCTGCGCCAACGAAGCAAACGGGAGCATTAAGAGTATAAAGGCGAATAATTTTATCATGGCCATAAAGGGTTAGTCAAATGTTGTTATCAACGCAAATTGGTACATTTGTTTCAAACACAAATTTGCTAAAAATCAACGAGTAAAAAAAATGCTACGTTTTGAACAACTTAGCTTCTGGGAACACCAACAGTATTTGGAACAAAATACCTTTGTTATCGTGGGTGCAGGCCTCGTTGGAATGTCGACTGCACTTTCATTAAGAGAGCGGTTCCCAAAAGAAAAAATCACCATCTTGGAAAAGGGCTATTTACCGACCGGCGCCAGTACCAAAAACGCAGGTTTTACCTGTTTTGGCAGCCCTACCGAATTACTCGATGACCTACAACTCATACCAGAGCAAACCATTTGGGAAACTGTTGCTTTGCGTCTAGAAGGCCTGCAATTACTAAAAGAACGCATTGGTGATAAGGGCATGAACTACCGAAATTGTGGGTCTTGGGACCTCATTTCTGAAGCAGAAAACCCGATTGATGCCGCTTCATTGGATTACCTCAACCTCGAATTTGAAAAGCGCTTTGGTCTTTGTGAAGTGTACCGTCAAGATAACCAGCGCATCGGCAAATTTGGCTTCAAAGGCTACCGTGCCGCATATTTCAATCCATATGAGGGTAGTATCGATACTGGTCTATTGATTCATACACTTTACCAAAAATGCATAGCCACAGATATTCGTTTTCTATTTGCAACAGAGGTGTTTTCTTTTGAAAATAACCACGGTAATGTACAGATCCAAACCAATCATGGTGATTTAAGCTGTGCTGAACTCTTTTTGTGCACCAATGGTTTTGCGCAGACCTATTTTCAAAACGAAATGAAACCAGCCCGAGCCCAAGTATTGATAACTAAACCACTCGTACATCAGATAAATGGTACTTTTCACAGTGAACGAGGTTACTATTACTTTAGAGACATTGGAGATCGTATTTTGCTTGGCGGAGGACGCCACCTCGACTTTAACGGCGAAACGACCACAAAATTTGAATCAAATAAGCTCATTTACGAAGCACTATTCAAAAAACTGAGCTCAGAAATACTTCCAGGGGTTCCATTTGAAATCGAGCGCGCTTGGTCTGGAATTATGTGCGTAGGCGCGGAAAAAAAACCAATTATAAGATCGCTGAACAAAAACGTGCATGCAGGTGTTCGAATGGGAGGAATGGGCGTAGCAATTGGTTCTGCCGTTGGCGCAGCCCTCAGTAAATTGGTTTAAAGAATGAAGCAAAAAAAACAGTCAGTCGCATCCTTCGTCAATCCTATTGACCCGGATAAAATTGCGCTGAATCCACATTTGCTGCCCTATGCGCACAACGTTGGTGGAGCTGTGATCAAGCCTGAAGATACCGGAAAACTCAAAGGCCGGGCGCTGAGTGCCATGAACCAGCAAACCGATATGCAACTTTCTCAAATTTACGAGCAAATGCAATTATTGGCTGCCCAAGCACAAAAAATTCAAGTGCGCAAAACCATTTCAGATTATATCTACCAAACAGAATTGCGCTTTGAGCCATTGATCAATCACATCTATCACTTATACAGAAAACCAGATCAGAGACTTATGCTATCATTAATTGATCAAAACGCTTGGGGAAGATCCGGTAAAGACCTCGTTTTTTTGGCAAGTGTTAAATTACTTGCCGATCATACCTGGGATATAATTGAGCAAAACCCAGACTTTGAATTTGGCTAATAGAGGATGGCTTATCGAATAAAAACCCATTCATTGGTAGTCGAGCGTGCCTCGTCAAATCGATAACCAAGTAAATCAAAAGACTTAAGTTGTTCGGAATCTTGGAGCTGTATTTGCGCACACCAACGCAGCATGGTTCCACGCGCCTGTTTTGAAAAAACAGAAACAGCCTTTGGCTTGCCATTATTCAACTCTAAAAATTGAGGTGTGATCATGCGTGCACGCAATTTGGAATCTTCTACAGCCTTGCTGTATTCCGCACTTGCTAAATTGATGATGAATTCTTCTTTGGAAAGCGTTTTATTTAAAAAATCTCGAATAGGCTTCTTCCAAAATGAATAAAGGGATTGTCCATCGGGTAACAAACCAGCTTGGGCCATTTCTAAGCGATAGGGTTCTACGCGTGTTTGAGCGATCAAGACGCCGTATAAACCTGAAAGTATGCAAAGTTTTTCTTGAAGATAATCCAATTCAATTTGGTTCATGCTATCGGCATCAAGTGCTTTAAAAGCTTCACCAATATATGCAAAAAGTGCAGGCGCACTTTGGCGCTCATTCGCTTTTTTACCCCAATTTTGAATTGCACGAAAGGATTCAAGTGCTTTGTCTTCCGATAATTTCATTCGTTGCTGTACTTCCGGTAAAGACCATAGCTTGAGGTGCTTCATCAGTATGAATGACTCTTTTTTAAGCACCAACTTTGGGATTGAAGGCGAAGTATGCGCACGCATGAGTTTAGCAGGTGACAACAAGAATATCATACGTGTAAAATTAATACTTAAGCAACTGAATTCGATAAATTTTCATAATTTCACCGTGCTAAACTCAACGGATCAACTATGAAACTACACTACCTTATCGTATGCCTATTATTTGTGCAGCAATTTAGAGCTCAACAAGCAGAATTTTATGGTTATTTCAGCCCCGGGACTGCTCAACTAATTGCAGCGCCAACAGGTGCTGATGCCAATAAAGAAATTATTGTTCCCAACTTCAAAGGCCGCGAATTAGCTGTACAAATGAGCGGCAATGCCCACCAACCCGACTGGGTCTGGCAACAACACCAAAATTACCAAAAAACAACATCTGCTAGCTTACTCTGGCAACTACAAGGCATTGGCAATGGCATTTCACCGCCGGACCCAACCGGAGAAGCGGATTCAACGGTTTATATTCAAGGAACCAATGCAGGTAGCGGTGGTTCTTACAAAATCTTTAATAAAACCACTGGAACAGCAATTAGCGGGACGCTGGTTATGGCTACACTCGGCAGCCCTACAGTTACCGGTCTAGGGGATCCCGTCATTCTCTATTACAAAAGCGCTAAACGCTGGATCATTACACAATTTTCCACCTCATCCCAGAAAAAACTATTGGTTTATGTCTCACAAACCAGTAATCCGCAAGGAACTTACAATTTTTACCAATTCACTTGTCCAAATTTTCCTGATTACCCCAAATGGAGTATTTGCGAAACCGCAGACGCTTTATTGGCTTCAACCAACGAAGGTGGTCCTCCGCGCGTATATGCCATGAAACTAAGTGCGCTCATATCTGGCGCTACCTCTCCTTTTATTGGGGTGGCAATTGGATACACGCTTAACGGATTTGGTTTTCAATCCATCACACCCGTCGACCTTGAAGGTGACTTACCCGGACCGGTCGGTCAAAAACCGCTTTTTGTGCGCCACCGCGACGACGAAAAACACAGCAATGGTTCTCCGGATAGCCCTACTAATGACTGGATAGAAATCTGGGAAATGACCATCAACTGGACGAACAACACAGGTAGTGTTGCCAAAATCCAAGATGTGCCCATTACAGAAATTGATTCAGATCTCTGTGGGCTTACAAGCTTTTCTTGTATTGCTCAACCCGGTACCACAGTCAAATTAGATCCATTGCGCGAGTGCGTGATGTACAAAGCGCCCATGCGCGTATTCAATGACCACCAAGCTATGGTACTTTGCCTAGCCACTGACGTCAATGGAAACAACCGTGCGGGTGTACGTTGGTTAGAACTCCGCCGACCTACGGGCAGCACCGGAAGCTGGAGTTTGTACCAAGAAGGGACCTACGCTCCAGGTACAACACTTAATCGCTGGATGCCTGCCATTAATATTGATAAATATGGCAATATAATGATGGCGTACTCGACCTCAGGTACCACTGCCCCAGATTACCCTTCCATTCAAATGACCGGTCGTAAAGCATGTGATCCGCTCGGCCAAATGACACTTCCAGAAACCATGATCAAGCAAGGGTTGTCGGCGAGAACGTCAAATACACGATGGGGAGATTACCACCACATGTGCATTGACGACTTCGATGGTCTTACTTTCTTCTATACCGGAGTGGTCATGAACTCCAATAACAACATTGTTACCAATGTTTCGGCATTTAAAATGAATGCTGATTCTTTGGATCTGGCCATTTTGGACGCCTTTGCAGCCCAAAGCGGTGGAATTTGCGGAACCAGCACCCAAATTGCAGTTGTCGTAGAAAACAGAGGTGCCAATGCCGTCAATTCTTTTAGCATGAGTTCTCAAGTTGGAACGGCCACAGCAAGCACACAAACTTACACCACCGCGTCGCTTAATGCTTATCAATCTGTTGACACAGTGCTAATTACGGTGAGTGGCCTACAGGCGGGTGCAAATACAATCAATCTGCAATTAGCCAATATCAATGGCAATGGCAATGATGAAAACACTTGTAACGATACATACAGTATCAATCTCAATGTATTGGGCGCTTCTTCATTTACTGTGAATCCTATTGCAAGTCAACAACCAAGTTGTAATTCGAGTAATGGCATCATTCAGTTACAAACAACGGGGACAGGTGCGCCTTTCACATTTAGCGTCGATAATTCACCTACCCAAACCACAAATGTTTTCAATAATCTCGCTGCTGGAAGCTATAACTACAGCGTTACGGACAACGCCGGTTGTACGGTATCAGGCACTGTGATACTTGTTGCAACTACTAATATCGCAGCCACTGTTTCTCAAACAGCAACTATATCTTGTACCGGTTCACAAACAGCAACCATTGTGGTGAGTCCCACAGGTGGCACTGCTCCTTACAGCTTCACCATCAACAACGGTGCTGACCAAGCCAGCAATACATTTGTCAACCTCGGTGCAGGTACTTACACCATCGGTATCATAGATGCCAATGGCTGCAGCACGACGCTTACTTATATGGTCACTGAACCACCCGCATTGACCGTCAACATGATCCCAACTATGATTAGTTGTAATGGCGCAAACGACGGAATGTTAACCAGTCAAGTCAGTGGCGGAACAAGTCCTTATACCTATTCACTCAATGGTGGAACAGCGGTAAATACACCTAATTTCAATAACTTGGCAGCAGGTACCTACATGCTTACGGCAACAGACGCCAATGGTTGTCAGCAAGCATTTACCTCTACTATAACAGAACCAAGCGTTTTAACGCTTACAGCAAGCACTACCGTTTCCAACGGAAATGATGGTACCATTGCACTCAGTGCAACCGGTGGTAATTCACCCTACTCATACTCAATGGATGGTCAGATCTATTACTCCGGAAGTTTCTTTGCAAACTTGGGCATCGGGACCTTTACTTGTTATGTGAAAGACAACAATGGTTGTGTCACTAGTATAGAAGTAACGGTAAATAGTTCGAGTTTGAATGAATTAACTTTTGAATTATTGTCGCTTTATCCAAACCCAAATAATGGCAGTTTTGAAATTGAAATAGACGGTGTTCAGGGTCAAGTTATTGAAGCCAAACTATTCAATGTACTTGGGCAACAAATCAGTTCATTTAAACTTTATGCCCAAAACGGGAGTATCAAACAGCCTTTAGAGCTCAGCCCGAAAATTGCGGCTGGTACTTATTATCTTGGTTTATACGACGGCCAACAAGCTGCAGTATTACAATTCATTAAAAAATAAGTTTAGAATTCAAAGGTACTTACGCAAACAAGACGTAGAAATGACAAAAAAGCCGCTTTTTCAAGCGGCTTTTTTGTTAAGATAAATGGGGTAATACTAAGCGCGCAGACGCTTAGAGAAGTCGAGTAAGATTGGCGTTGCAACGCAAAGCGAAGAATACGTACCAATTAATACACCGACAAGTAGTGCAAATAAGAAACCTTTAATAGCTGGGCCGCCAAAAATGAACATGATGAGGACAACCACGAATAAGATCATGGAAGTATTGAATGTTCTAGAAAGCGTGCGGTTAAGTGAGCTATTGATGATGTCACCGTGGTTGTCATCGACTTTGCTCTTGCGTAGGTTTTCGCGGATACGGTCAAATACAATGACGGTATCGTTCATGGAGTAACCAATTACGGTAAGAATTGCAGCTATAAACGCTTGATTCACATCCAAAGTAAATGGCAAGTAACCGTGAAGTAAAGAGAAGATGGAAATCACAAAGAAAGCATCGTGAGCCAAACCAACAATGGCACCCAAGGAATACTGCCAGTGGCCAAAACGAATGAGAATATAGGCAAAAATAGCCAATAGCGCAAGCGTAATGGCGATTGTGGAAGAGGTCCAGAGCTCACTAGAGATAGAGGCTGAGATGGCACGAGATTCTTGGATATCGTAGCTTCCCATTTGATCCTGACAAGCTTCTAAGCCAGCTTTAAGTTGGTCATTGACTTGATCTGTAGCGCCGTCATTGTTGAGCAAGTAGTTGGTGACGATTTCCACGTTGTAATCATTGGATTTGGTTTTGAGGTCAATAGAAGCGGTTTCTCCGTTCTCAACAAATACTTTGCTGAGTTCTTTGCGAATGACTTCAATATCCGCTTTTTTCTCAAATTTAACCGCAAAGGTGCGGCCACCAGTAAATTCCACACTCTGCTTAAGACCACGTGTAGAAAGTGAGATGATTCCGGCGATGGTAACGATGATAGAGAAGGCATAGAAGAACTTTCTTTTGCCCATCCAGTCAAAGTTGAAGTTTTGGAACAAACCTTGTGAATACTTGGTACTGAAACCGACTGCTTTGCCTTTTGACAGCCAAGAATGAATGGCTAATTCGGCAATCACCATTGCAGAGAACATAGATGTAAAAATACCAATGATGAGCGTGGTGGCAAATGATTCGATTTCACCTGTACCAAAAATCTTTAGAATAATGGCTACCAATAAGTGAGTGACATTCGCATCGATAATCGATGGAAGTGCTTTGCGGAAACCAGTGCTAATAGCCGTTTCAGTATCAGCACCAATAGCTTGTTCTTCGCGGACACGCTCAAAGATGAGAATGTTGGCATCAACTGCCGTACCAATAGTAAGAACGATACCAGCGATACCGGCAAGCGTTAGGACTGCACCAAACGAAGCAAGTGATCCGAAAATGAAAACGACGTTTACGATGAGAGCAATGTTAGCTGCTTGGCCCGCTTTGCCGTAATAGAACATCATGTAAAGAAGTACAGCAATAAACGCTACACCAAAAGAAATGAGACCTGCTTTGGAGTTTTCAGCACCAATGGTTGGCCCTACTTTTTGAAGGTCTTTGATCACACACGGTACAGGTAGTGCACCACCATTGAGCAATCCAGCGAGGTCTTCGGCTTCTTGGAAAGTGAAGCTTCCAGAGATTTGGGTATTGCCGTTTGTGATGGCGTTAATTACGCGAGGTGCGCTATACACAACGCTGTCCATGGAGATCGCAATAATGCGATCTTTGTTTTCTGTTGTCATACGACCCCATTCATTGGTACCTTCGTCGGTCATGGAAAGACTGACGATGATACTACCATCTGTTTGATCGTAGTCTACTTTTGCGTTGTTGACGTGTTCGCCACGAACACGCGCTTTACCGTTGTCTGGAATACGACAAGCGTAAAGGAAATAAGCGGTTTTCTTGGTTTTATTGTCAATACTTTCTGGCTTGGCAGACCACATAAATTTGAGTTCTGGTGGGAAGGCGTTTTTGATGTCTTTGCGACGTAAAATGGCATCGACGTTTGCTTTCTCTGTTGCACTTACATAGCCAATTGCATAACCGCCAACGGGAGTTACGTAATCAGCCAGACTTTTCTTGGATGCGTTTGAGATGGTTGATTGAGGGTTTACTGCTACAGTTTCTGCAGCGGTATCTTGGGTAGTAGCAGTGGTATCGGTTGCGGTGGTATCGGCAATAGCGAGGTCGTCAATAACGATTTCATTCAGTTTGCTCAAGCGTGCAGCCTCTTTCCACTGGGTTTGGATTTGCTCTGGCATGTAAGTTTCGTAAAACTCAAGGTTTGCTGTGGAGCGGATTTTACGAGAAACCGTTTCTTCATCTTGAACACCCGGTAGTTCGATATAAAGACGGTTGGTAGCGAGGTCTCTTTGGATATTTGGTTGGGCTACACCAAATTGGTTGATACGGCGACCAATGATATCTTCAATGCCTTTCATAGAGGAAGCTACCAAGTCTCTGAGGTAATTTTCGACTTCGGCGTCGGTAGTTTTGATACCGATAGATTCTCCGCGAATGATGTAACTCAAAGGAAGCGCACCATTTGCTTTTTTGTAGGCGCTAATGAAAGTGGCAATGAAGTCACCGCCGTCGCGGTTATAAGCAGCAACAGCACGGTTAAAAGGTTTGGTGAATTTAGGGTCAGTGACACTTTTGACGTGGCCACGAATGAGGTCAGGATAGGAGATTTCCACGGTTACGCTCATACCACCAACGAGGTCTAGACCAAAGGCCAAGGACATTTTTTTAACTTGCGCGAAAGTAGAACCTAACACAGGATAAACTGGTTTTTCGCCTTTTTCGCGGAGGATTTCGTTGAGGAAAGCCGCTTTGGCTAGCTCAACGGCTTCTGGGTTATTGAAATCAACTGGAGTACCGTTTGGTAAAATGGCTTTTCCATTGTTGCTTTTGGCTTCATCTTGAAGCATTTTTACTTTGAGATCAGCTTCTTTAGCAGCCTTTGTTTCAACGTTGCTGGCTACCCATGTAAAGGAAAGCTGATAAACGCAAACAGCAGTAAGAAGAATGGACAGGAACCAAAAAAATCCTTTTAAACGCATTTCTTGAATTTTTGAATTTGAATTAAGGTTGCAAATATAGGATTTTGCAACTTGAAATTCAAATAAAATATCTAGCCGCGTTCTGCCAAGTTAATCAGGCTTTTAGCGAATTGGGACCAAGCTTCATCGAGATTTAGTTTGTTCAGCGCCAGTTGTTCATTGCATCTATGTATATCTCCCTGATCAAAAAGACTTTGGACCCGCGAAGCGAAGTCCACAGACTGTGTTGAATGTAATTCAAAACCTTGTCCATTTGTGGAGAGACCTTCAGCCAAGCCACCTGCATTTGTACATAAAACTGCGCGTTCTTGAGTCAAAGCAAGCGCTCGAACCCCGGATTGTGTAGCACTTAAGTACGGTAATACGACTAAATCAGCGGCCTTAAAATAGGAAGCAACATCATTTTCGGGAATATAAGTGGATACAAATTTCCAATTTTTGTGCGGTAATTTATTTAAGGCCTCAAGATAGACCTTGGGGTCTCCGTAGACTTCACCGGCAATTAAAAGCTGATAGCTTTCATCGAGCAATTCAAATGCGGCTATTAATTCAGAAAGCCCTTTGTAGGGCCGAATAAGACCAAAAAATAAAAGTGTCTTTTTTTGTGGATCCAGGTCCAGCACTGCACAAGCTTCTTCTTTGGACAGCGTTGTTGGTTTGGCCTCGTATGGAGGATGCGGCAAAACAATTACCCTGGCCTGCGGTTTGAGGGCCAAAACTTCGGTTTGAACAGCTGCAGATAGCACCACAAACGCGTCGTAAGCGTTCAAGAAGAGGCGATTGAAAAACACATCAAAAAAGCGCTTTTCATGCGGGTTCAGGTTGTGTATGATCGCTATTTTTTGAGTCGATTTGGGTAAAAACCAGGTCCAAAATACCATCATGGGCGCCATGAAAGTCATCCAGTACGACGTGACAAAAACAGCTGGTTTTTCTTTTCTAAAGCGCAGGGCGGCCACTAGATAAGTTAAGGGGTTAAAAGTGGAAACAACGCGCTTAAAATGCACGGTTTGCGCCGCTGTGTCAAATTGAGAGGACCCGGGAAAAAGGAAGTTTGGATACTGTTTAATGAAGGTAAACGCTTTGACATTTTGCTGTTGTCGTAAAGCTTCTAAAACACACATGCTAAATTTAGAAATACCACCCCGAAAAGGAGGTAGCGCCGAAAAAAATACCCAAGTTTTAGTTGGTTTTCTCATTGATTAGGATCTAAATTTTGGGCTTTGCATCGTTCTAAAAAAGCTTTGAGTTCTTTGTCTGTGAGCGCATAGCCATCTCGGTACATGACGCGTTTTTTGGTGTTGCCGAGTTTGTCAAAGTACGTCATCCAGCCGTGAGGTAGGTCTCGTTGGTAATTGACTTTGGTCATCACTTGCCCAGTGTTGTAATATTCGGTCCAAAGCCCGACGCGTTGACCTTGTTGGTAGGTACCATGTAGTTTAGACTTACCGTTGTAGAAATACTCTTGATAGGCGCCGTCTAACTTGCCATTTGAATAGTATACCACTTTCTGAACTTGAAGTTTTTGCTCCAAAAACTGACCTTCTTTGAAATAATATGTCGACTTACCATGAAGCTGATCTAGTTTATAGTTTTCTGCGCTCATTAGCTCGCCACTTGGCGCGTAATTGTACCATAACGAGTCTTTTTTCTCACCTTTGTAAAAGCCATCGGATAGCAACTGACCGTTATCAAAAAACAATAAGGCAGCGGTAACGCCACCTGGTAGACCATGCTGCAACTCTGCTTTTTTTTGACCCGACTCAAAATAATAAATAAAGGTACCTATCGGTTTGTCGTCCTTGAAGGCGCCTTTATATTGCAAAACATTGGTTCCTGGGTAATTTTTCTGCCAAGATCCCTGTTTACGCCCTTTGGCATCGGTCTGATTGAACTGACCATAAGCCAATTGAATAAAAGCAAAACATGTAATAATGAAAGCGGTTATTTTCATAGGCATTGACTTAAATAGGCAAGATGTGGAATTCGCAAATCGGGCAGCTCTTTAGCGTGTTCTGCTGACTCCACCAATACTGTAAACATACCAAGTTTCTTGCCAAATTGGATATCTGTATTGGTGTCGCCAACCATGATGGATTTGGAAAAATCGATTTGGGGAAAAACCTGTTGAGCTTCAAGGCCCATTGCTATGCTTGGCTTACGGCGTTGAGGGGTTCCATTTTTAAATTCGGTTGCAGCCAAAACCAAATCGATGTGCAAGCCAGCTTTGTCCAATTCCTGGCACATTTGAAAATGAATCGAATCGAGCTGCTCTTGACTTAACAAACCCTTGGCAATGCATTGTTGATTGGTTACAACGATTACCCTATCAAAGGCCGCACCTATTTTGGCTGCATTGTGTAAGAGACCTGGTGTAAAATGAAAGTCAGACCAAGAGAGCACATAATTATTAAAAATGCGCTCATTGATGACACCATCGCGATCCAAAAAGAGTGTCCAACCTGGGCCTATTTGGGATAGTTGGGTCATTGGCCGATTTTGCCCGAAATAAGATAATGATTGCGCGTGCTAGAGTTCCTGCCAATGAGTTCGGCAATAAAACCAGCCATAAAAAACTGTACACCGATAACCATGGCAACCAAAGCCACATAAAAATCTGTGCGCGTCGATAAGCGTTCAGCAGTATGATGTATCAAGAGTTTATCAATACCCATGTAGGCAAAAAGGCCAAACCCTAAGACAAACATAAATAAACCAACCGCTCCAAAAAAGTGCATTGGTTTTTTGCCAAACTTGCCCATAAAGGCCACGGTCATGAGGTCAAGTGGGCCATTCAAGAACCGATTGAGTCCAAATTTGGTTACCCCAAATTGACGTGCACGGTGAACGACGACTTTTTCTCCAATTTTATGAAATCCTGCATTTTTGGCAAGAGCAGGAATATAGCGGTGCATATCGCCGTAGAGCTCTATACTTTTGACAACCTCATTTTTGTAAGCTTTCAGACCACAATTGAAATCATGGAGGTGAATGCCTGTAATACGGCGCGCTGCCCAATTGTATAGTTTGGTTGGGACGGTTTTAGAAATAGGGTCGTGTCTTACTTTTTTCCAGCCAGAGACGACGTCTAGGTCTTGTTGGGTCACCATGCGGAACAATTCTGGAATTTCGTCGGGTGAATCTTGTAAATCGGCATCCATGGTAATAACGACCTCTCCTTGAGCCGCCTCAAAACCAACTTGAAGGGCTGCGGATTTGCCGTAGTTGCGTTGAAAACGCAGGGCTTTTACGGCTTTATTTTGAGCGCTCAACGCCGTGATTACTTCCCAAGATTGGTCTTTGCTACCGTCATCGATGAACCAAATTTCATAAAAAAAGGCATGTGCGTCCATGACGCTCACAATCCAGTCGTGGAGGGCAGGCAAGGATTCAGCTTCGTTGTAAAGTGGGATGACGATCGATAGTTGCATGGTCAGATTCTTCGTTTCAAAGATACGTTTTATTGTCCTGTTTTGATCCAGGACAGCCTTTTGGAATCGATTTCTACGATATAAAAGCCATTTGGAAAGCTTTGAGTTTGGATTGTTGTTTGCAATGGCGAGCATTTCGTCTCTAGAAACACTTTGCCGTCCAATTGGTATATTTTAACGCTTTTTGAACCAGTAAGGCCTTGAATAGTCAGCTGATCTTGACCAGGATTTGGAAAAAGCCTCAATTGGGGCGGATTGTTTTCAATAACTAAAATAGATTCATTGGTGATGCTAAAATGATCGAACGCCGCCTCAGTGATATTCGGATTTCCGGCGTAGTCTGCGGTGCGCACAAAAAGCTGCATATTGTTTGTCAACGCTAAAAGACCCGTTAAAGCAATACTTTTATACGCCCAAGTCATTGGATCGCCTTGCGGGGCTATTACTTCTTCCAATACGACTTGGTCAATGCCATTACTCAGCGTGATCAAAAGCGTATCATCGAAATTGCCTGGCCCGTGAAAACAATAAAAGGAACGCGCGTAATTCAAATAGGGTGTGCTCAGTCCATCGAGATTAAATACAGGAGAGATCAAGGTTGTAAATCCGTTATCGACATCATTTTGATCTGGATTTAGGCTACTGCTATTTCCAGTCACCATGCATTCATTGAAACAATCTAATGGTGAATCTTGGTCAAAAACGGTATTGGTTGTGGGGTTGGGTTCGGTACGCTCCCATGAACCTGTTTCGGCATTATTGATTGTATTCCAGCCAAAATCAAAGGTAAAGTCATCGTAAAAACCTTTTTGCAGATAAACAATGAGTTCTTGCGTACTCGCTGTAATGAATGGCGTACTGCATTTGGTTTGATAACCCCACTTTCCCACTACCAACTGGTAGTCATCTTGATAAAAAAGGGTGAGGTCTTCCTGGCCAATACCGTTGGTAATGCCTTCATGGGTTATTTGTGGGTGTACAAGTTTAATTTGGGCATTGGTCACGGGCAAATTTGTGGCTTGGTCCAAAACTTTGATACTAAGGTTAAATGGCGGAATAGGCAATAAGTTGAAGTTCTGAGTTGTTGTTGTGCCTTCGGTCAGCGCGACTTGAACTGTTTGGGGATAGTAACCCGGTTTATTCACTTCTACGATGTAGGTTCCCGATACCGACATTCCCGTTTTGTAAACGCCTTGTGCATTGGTTTTTTCGGACATCGCTGCCCCAAGTAGCGAGACACTCACTTGTGCTAATTCTTGGCCAGTTACCAAGTCTTTAACAACACCAACTAAACTTGCCGCAGGTGCATAATTGATTTGCAATATAAATAGACCTTCAGTGATATCCGCCGCTACTGCTTTGTTGGAGGTAAAAAATGGATAAACGCCCCAACAGCCATCGAAACCGGGAGTTTGCCCAGGATAGGTGTCAAAGCTTCCTAATTTGATCAGATTGGCCGGGTCATGGGCATCGTGAACAACAATGCCATCGCTGTAATAACTGGTTACCAAATAATTGCCCTTCACGTGCGTATTGTGCGGTATGACGGATGTGCCTTGTTGGCTCTGCACGCGATCCACCTCTTGGATTTGCTGCAAGTTGGCAATGTTGTAGGCCGCCACAAAAGCGCCGGAAATTTCATCGGTGGTGTATACAGTGGCACCATCAGCACTTGGCCAGATATTATGTGTGAATAAATTGGGGGTTCCTTGGGTTGCTAACAGTACCGGATTACTGTGGTCTGAGACATCGACAATACAAAAATAACCGTCGTAAATATGAGCTGTGTAGAGTGTGTCGTTTCGTTCAAAGCCGTCGTGGACATAAGAAATATCAAAAGTTCCCACCTCAATAGGTTGCATTGGATCACTATTTAAGTCCAAAATAATGACCCCGCCTTCTCCGCGGTTAGCACCAAAAATATAGGCATAGCCGCTACTAGATGTAAAACAAGTATGCGCGCTTTGCCATGGATTGGAGGCAGGACCTGTGTAAAGGACAGTTGACAAATTAGTAGATTGAGGCAAGGGATTGAGGTCGATAATGAGCAGACCGTCTTCAGCTTCGGTTGTTACATAGGCATAGTTACCGAAAACGCAAGGATCTCGCCAGATAGATTCCGAACCAGGTAACCAAAATATTTCCTGGGGCTGTGCGCCATTTGTAATGTCTACAATAGAGGTGCCTTTTGAGGTACCAACGATTGCATATTCATTTCCGAGTTCGTCGGTGTAGCCCCAAACGTCATTGAGATTGGCGTCGTGCAAGGCTTGGTAATCGATATGAGAGAGCGAATCAATAGAGAATTGGCTCAACACAGCCGAGCTAGAAAGTATGCAACCAACAAATGCAATTATTTTGAACAGCTTCATCATTTATTGTCGGATATATTTTTGTGTGAATTTGCCTTGTGCGGTTTCGATTTGAATCAAATAGGTTCCTGAAGGGTAAGGGCTCATGTCAATGAAACTCTCGGCAAAGTTTGCGCTTGCATTCATCTGCTCTTGGTGGAGTGAGCGACCGGTCAAATCTAAAAGCTGGAGATTTGCGCGTCCGTTAACTTGCCCGCTAAGTTCTACAGTCGTTTGACCTGAACCCGGATTTGGAAAAATTGCAATTGTAGGTTCATTTTGCACCTCCGCAACATCGAGTGTAAAACCGACCGTGAAATCATAACGGTGGTAGTGTCCAAAATCGCCGGGAAAAAATTCAATATAGCTCCCTCCTACCTTTCGCAAACGCATTTGCCCTGAAGTTTCGCCTTCTACCTGTGCAGAGTACCAGAAGGCCAAACCGTCGTGGTCGGTATCTTCTATAATAATTGAATAGCAACCTGGCGCTAAATCAAAGGTGTCTTTGTATTGAGTGGTATTTTGCAGATTGGTTCTTTCAAACAATACATTGCCGGAATGATCTAGTAATTGATAGCTATTTTCGGTGGCTTTATTGTTGGTCGTGAGCCAGATAAAGAAAGGGCCGTCAATGCGCTCTGGCGCGTCGTATTTGACGGTCATCAAGCTATTTTGATTGTATTGATCAGGGCCAATGATGCCATTGACATCGGCAATCCAAGCCGTGAAGGTATAAGAACTGTCTTGTTCATACCACCAATTCATGTCGGTCACAGGAATTTCCACAACCGCCTGTTCTAAAAACCCAAGATTACCTGTCCAGTCGTAAACTAAATTTGAACCGTAGTCGAGCCAGCAGAAAATACGGCACGAAGTAAGAGGTTGTGCGCCCGTATTTTTGATGATGATTCTCGGGTTTTGACACGTCGGATTCCACTTCGAATAATACTCGTAATTATTTGGATTTAGGATATCGACAACAGCCGCATCATTTTGGAAATTAGGCGCTGAGTAAGAGATCAGGTCATAGGCTGCAATGTAGTTACCTCCGGCCTGTCCTGGGTCTGTAGTAGGTACCGCGTTGATTGCGTAGTCCAGCAAAACGGTATCACCGGGCGTGACATAAGGCGTCAGTTCGAATTCAAATTCTTTGACCATGTCTCCGGGACACCAACCCTCTCGGGCATAGGGCCAAGTTCCGCCTTGTCCTATATTCGGGTTGTCGCCACAAACCATGGCATCCCAGATGCTCCAGTTGAAGCGCGGAACGCCGTCTACTTTGATTTGATGACTGTTATTGACCCACTCACAACATGCGTAATCGCCAACTTGGCCATGGCCCGACATACGCGTCTTGATTTTAAACATTTCTGCTGTATCGGAAAGCACTAGCGGTTTTGCTTCCAATACAGCATCTGCGGCCATTTGCCCAAAGTTATAGGATCTGAAGTTGGCCCAAATGGGTTCTCTTTTTAGTACATCGCGCGGCGGTGTTCCTTTGATAAATGCAAATTTAAGATCGATGAGTTCTTGGGTGTTGTGCGCAGCAAGATCTACCAAACCATGCAAGTATTGCTGGTAGTCTGTGACGTCGTAGATCCAGGTGAAGCCATTGGGACCTAAGTCAAACTGAATGCCATAAGGCGTGATGTAACGTGCAATTTCAACGTCGTGAATGATTTCGAAAGGTGGGTTGTAAACTGTAAGTGCTTGGTTTGTGAGCGCTAAAGTCGTTTGAATTGGTGCACTAGTAATCAATGCACCATTGAAATCATAACTTTCAACCGTACCTGAGGGTACTCCTATGTAAGTTTGAACCAATTCAAAATGACGATGTAATGGTACTTGTTCAAAAACAACAATAGGTTCTTTGAGCTTGAATTGATTGACGTATTGTGTCGTGAAATTTGCTTGATTTGATCCTTGACCAAGTTCGACCACCGGGCGTATATTAAGGCCTTGCGTACCGGCGTACAAACTATTATTCGTCTTGAACATGCCCAATTCAGAGGGCATGAGTGTATGTCCATTTGGGCTTAAATCTCTGGCATATTTAACGTTGTCAAAATCGTGATAGAGAACCAAACTACTCCAGTTTGGATGTGTATTGTCTATCTTTTTTTGGTAGTTGGCAGCGATGGTACTGGCACTTAGCGCAGCTTTATAAATGCGCAGTTCGTCAAGATTTCCTTTCCATGACAAACTTTGGTTACCGTTAGCCCCAATTATCAAACGGTGAAAATAACCCATTTCGCGGTTTTTATTATTTCCAGAAAGCCATAACTGCCCATTTTTATAAATGAACATTTGTCCGCTTGTTTGATCCTTCACAAAAGCCCAATGATTCCATTCACCATCTATTTCTGTAGCGCTAGCTGCCTGGTTGATGCGGTCATAGCCTGTTTCATCACCGGCATCAAAATAAATATTATTATTACTCCAAGGCATGTGGATATTGAAAATGCGTCGACCAGCCGTATCCAAGGCCTCCATAAAAGTTGTATTTTGGCCAATATTACCATTACCCCTGGCCCAAAATTCAATGGTAAAGGCATTACCAATTTCTTCATTCGCAAAAGAGGACATAGTGTAGTTCGAACCATTAAAGGCCAGCATGCCATTTCGGCCAGCATAGGCTACTGAAAGTGGGGCCGCGGTAGTTTCCATGGCAAATTCTAAGTTTTGGAAAAGCGGCAGGTCGTTGTCCAACTTCAATTCTACAAGCAAATTGGTTACGCCATCCCAAATAAAATCTTGGTAAAACACAAAGGTATTCCAACCCGGTAACAACGGAGGATTAGACATGCCTGGTGCAAAAGAAGCGTTGTAAACCTCAGTGAAGTTGGCTTGTTCTAATGTATTAAGTGTCGTAAGCACCGTAGGCGAAATTGAAATTACAGGATGCAAAAGCAAACCACCTGTTGGAATATTGAAACGCATTGAACGAATTGCACCCGGTTGGACTCCTGCTGCTATTAATTCTTGAGCGGTAAGTACAAACTGATAGCGGCTACCTTGCTGAGTGGTTACAAAAGGTAAACTCGAACTCAGGCCACCAGTGTTAATGGAGACATGCGTGAGGCCGGCTGCGGTCTTGGTCATTTCCTGAACAAGGTATTGATCGGCTTCTGTGTAGGGTAAGGGCTTTAAATTCACAGTTGCTGGGCTCGCCCAGTTTGCTAAAAATTTGGTGCCGTTGACGGCTGTGGAATCAAAATTGCCGGTATGGTCAAAAACGCGTGTGTAAGTGAGGTAATCCCACTCACCGCAGTTGTATTGATCCCAGGTGGTGAGGGGCGAACATTTCAATTTGTAGTACATCTGTACTTTCTCGAAACGCTGTGTATCGAGCGATGCAGGAAATTGAAAATTAGCCCGACGCGTAGTGATAGAGTCAAAAGTAAAGGTTTGAACCCAGGTAGTGTCTTGGGCCAACAAACTCATTTGTACCAAAAAGACGAGCGCGAAAAGCAGGTATTTCATAAGAAGAACTTATAGCAGTCCTCTAAAATACAAACTATTTGAAATTAATTGAAAAACAATTTGAGCGAAAGCCCAAGTGTTTGGCGCAAGGCCGTCCTTTCGATGATGTAATCTAAAAACCCGTGTTCGAGAAGAAATTCACTGGTTTGAAAGCCTTCTGGGAGGTCGCGTCCGATTGTTTCTTTAACAACCCGCGGCCCAGCAAAACCGATGAGTGCACCTGGTTCGGCAATGTTGATGTCACCGAGCATGGCAAAAGATGCGGTGACTCCGCCGGTTGTTGGATCAGTGAGGTACGAAATGTAAGGAAGTTGTGCCTCGGCAAGTTGGCCTAATTTACCGCTCACTTTGGCCATTTGCATAAGCGAGAAGCCGGCTTCCATCATGCGGGCACCACCGGATTTAGAAATGATCATGAAAGCCGCTTTTTCAGCGATAGCGACGTCAATAGCTCTAGCAATTTTCTCGCCCATTACGGAGCCCATAGAACCGCCAATAAAATTGAAATCCATGGCCGCTACCACCAATTTGTAGCCGTCCAGATCTCCTTTGGCCGTGCGTATGGCATCTTTAAGACCAGTCGCTTTTTGCGTTGCTACCACTCGATCGGTATATTTCTTGGTATCGACAAAGCCAAGCGGGTCACCAGATTGCATGTTGACATCTAACTCCTCATATTTTTGGTGATCAAAAATTATATTGAAATATTCGGCCGCACCTATGCGCTCATGATGCGAACAACGATCGCAAACGTAATTGTTGCGCATGAGGTCTTCACTGGTGTAGAGTGTTTTGCAATTTGAGCAACGAACCCACAAGCCTTCAGGCACTTCCATTTTTTCGGAAGTGGATGTTGTGATACCTTCTTTATTTCTTTTAAACCAAGACATAATATTAATTCAGTGTATTGATATTATTTAGATCAGCAAAGGATTGTTCGAGGCGTTCGATGAAAGTTAGTTCGCCTTCGCGCAGCCATTTGCGAGGATCATAGTATTTTTTATTGGGTTGGTCGTCTCCGTCGGGATTGCCAATTTGAGTGCGAAGGTAAGCCATTTTGTTGTCAATGTAATCACGCACACCTTCAGTAAATGCAAATTGCATATCGGTATCGATATTCATTTTGATTACGCCATAGCCAATTGCTTCAAGGATTTCATCCAAACTGGAACCCGATCCTCCATGAAAAACAAAATCAACAGGATTTGGTCCCGTTTGAAATTTTTCTTGAATATACGTTTGGGAATTTTTCAAAATAACGGGAGTCAATTGCACGTTACCTGGCTTGTAAACGCCGTGAACATTTCCAAAAGAAGCCGCTATGGTAAAGCGCGGCGAGATTTCCATGAGCGCTTGGTAGGCAGCGGCAACCTCTTCTGGTTGGGTATATAATTTGGCGTTGTCTACATCGGTATTGTCTACGCCATCTTCTTCACCTCCGGTAATGCCCAATTCGATTTCGAGTGTCATGTCCAATTTTGCCATACGGCGCAAATATTGCTGACAAATTTCAAGGTTTTCTGCAAGTGGTTCCTCACTTAGGTCAATCATATGAGAGCTAAATAATGGTTTACCGGTTTCTTTGTAAAAAGCCTCACCGGCATCGAGCAGAGCGTCTATCCATGGCAATAATTTTTTAGCGCAGTGGTCGGTATGTAAAATGACTGTTGCACCATAGGCCTCGGCCAAAAGGTGCACATGGCGTGCGCCTGCAATTGAACCTAATATAGCTGCTTTTTCGGCTTCATTCGACAGCCCTTTGCCCGCAAAAAATTGTCCTCCACCATTTGAAAACTGAATAATCACGGGTGCATTGAGCTTGGCAGCTGTTTCCATTACGGCATTGACAGTGCTACTACTCGTGACATTCACCGCAGGCAACGCAAATTGTTTTTGTTTGGCAAGTTTAAAAATAGCTTGAACTGTATCGCCCGTAGCGACTCCTGGCTTGATCATGATGGTTTTGTTGTTGTTGATTGATAGTGCAAAATTAGAAATTATCTTGGATAAAATAATTTTCAAAATCCTGCGTTATAATCCAAATATTACACTGCCTATGATTAAAAATACTTACTCCTCTCATCTGAATTCTACAGCTACTTTACTTCCTGATCCGCGAATCATCATGTTTCTAAAACAATATAGTCAGTCGTTGGAAGTTCTAAAAGGCAAGAAAAAGCCTTATATAGTTGGAAAGAATTAAGCAAGCGCCGCAAGGCGCTTTTTTTATTCTTTTCCATCAAATAAAGATAATTTTTCAAACTTTAAATTCGGTAATTTTGAACCATGCAATTTGAACTTGTTTCGGATTACCAACCAACCGGAGACCAACCCGAAGCGATCCGACAACTTGTGGACGGCCTGAGCAGTGGCCAGTGTCAGCAAACCCTTCTCGGTGTAACCGGTAGTGGCAAAACATTTACAGTAGCAAATGTCATTGCGCAAGTACAGCGCCCCACTCTTGTTTTATCGCACAACAAAACACTAGCCGCGCAACTCTATGGTGAATTCAAGCAGTTTTTCCCCAATAATGCCGTTGAGTATTTTGTCTCTTACTACGATTACTACCAGCCAGAAGCCTACATTCCGTCTACCGGAACATTTATTGAGAAAGACCTGCAAATAAACGATGAAATTGAAAAACTGCGTTTGGCCGCAACCTCCGCGCTGCTTTCCGGAAGGCGCGATGTCATTGTCGTAGCCTCGGTAAGTTGCATTTACGGAATTGGAAACCCTACCGAATTCAAAAACAGCATATTGCATCTAAAGGTTGGCGATGTGGTGCTGCGCAACAAATTTTTATTTCGGTTGGTTGAAAACCTGTACCAGCGCTCAGGCAACGATTTTGAAAGAGGCCAGTTTCGGGTATCAGGCGATACTGTAGATATCTACTTGGCCTATGCCGACTACGCCCTGCGTATTGGCTTTTGGGCAGATGAAATCGAAAGTATTGCTGCAATAGACCCTGAAAGTGGCACGACACTCGAAACTTTTCAATCCATCGATATTTTTCCGGCTAACCTTTTTGTATCCAGCCCTGACAACACGCGCCAGGCCATTATTCAAATTCAAGATGACCTGGTTGAACAAGTAGCCAATTTCAAAGCAGAAGGTAAGCTCGAAGAAGCCAAAAGACTTGAAGAACGCGTCAATTACGATCTCGAAATGATCCGCGAATTGGGCTACTGTTCGGGTATTGAAAATTACTCAAGATATTTTGACCGCAGGCAGCCAGGTGAGCGCCCGTTTTGCTTGCTCGATTACTTCCCAGAAGATTTTTTAATGGTGGTTGATGAAAGCCATGTCACGCTTCCGCAGGTCCGAGGAATGTATGGCGGTGACCGCTCTCGAAAGATCAATCTTGTGGACTACGGCTTTCGCCTACAAGCTGCCATTGACAACCGCCCGCTACAATTCAATGAATTCGAAGGTTTTTTATCGAATGTCATCTATGTATCGGCAACACCAGCTGATTACGAGATGCAACAGTCAGAAGGCGTTGTGGTCGAGCAGCTCATACGACCTACCGGCTTGCTTGATCCGCTCATTGAAGTGCACCCCAGTAAAAATCAGATTGATCATCTCATTGAACAAATTCAAGAAAGAAGAGCGAGCACCGAACGCACCCTAGTAACCACATTGACCAAACGCATGGCCGAAGAGCTCCAAAAATACCTCGATCGTTTGAGTATTCCGTGTAGATATATTCACTCTGAAATCGATACCATAGAGCGAGTCGAGATTTTGCGTCAACTCCGGCTCGGCGCTTTCGATGTCTTGATTGGGGTCAATTTGTTGCGCGAAGGCCTTGACTTACCAGAGGTTTCTTTGGTAGCCATTCTCGACGCCGACAAAGAAGGTTTTCTGCGCAACGAACGTTCACTCGTCCAGACGGTGGGCCGCGCCGCGCGAAATGTCAATGGCAAAGTATTGATGTACGCCGATAAAATCACCGATTCTATGCGTCGCACCATTGACGAAACAGCCCGACGACGCCTGGTCCAAGAAGCCTACAACCTTGCACACAATCAAGTGCCCACCGCGCTCAACAAGTCCAAAGACAAAATATTAGAAAGCACCAAAGTGGCGGACGGCGACCAAACGACCAGACAAGCAAAGGCGCTGCAAGCCGCGCAAAGCGAGATCAAGCACATAAGTGCGTCCCCGCAATTTCAAAACCCAGAAGAGCGCGACAAAGAAATCAAAACGCTTAAAAAAGCAATGGAGCGTGCCGCCAAAGACCTCGACTTCATCGAAGCAGCCCGCATCCGCGACCTCATTAAAAATATCGAAAAACAAAACCCATGAATGCACTTAAACAATTTAGATTAGCGGCCATTGCAGAAGGTATATCTTGGCCTGCCCTGCTTTTTACAACGTATTTGAAATATGGCCAAAATATGCCAGAACCCAACCAATGGGTGGGCATGATACACGGCGTTTTATTTATTGCTTACTGTTTTTATATTGCCTATTTCTACTTCGAGGAAAAATGGGCGCTGCAAAAATGTATCATCCTGTTTGTCACGGCCTTCCTGCCGTTCGGAACCTTTTGGGCGGAGAGAAAATACCTCAGACCTTGAAAAAGGACTAAAAAACCTCAAACGTATCCTCGAAAAATAAAGTTGTTAACTTTGTTGAAAATTGAAGCACATGTCAAACCAACTATTGAAAGGAAAAAGAGGCATCATCTTTGGTGCATTAAACAATCAGAGTATCGCATGGAAAGTTGCGCAGCGCGCCCATGAAGAAGGCGCTACTTTTGTACTCACCAACGCTCCAATCGCGATGCGAATGGGAGAAATCAACGAATTAGCAGTCGAAACCGGCAGCCAAGTAATTCCAGCAGACGCCACCAATATTGCAGACCTCGAAAACCTCGTTACGCAAGCGCAAGAAATCTTAGGTGGTAAAATCGATTTCGTTTTACACTCAATTGGAATGTCTCCTAATGTACGTAAGGGCAAGCATTACACCGAAAACGACTACAACTATTACGGACAAACAATGGATGTTTCGGCGATGTCTTTGCACAAAACCCTTGCAACACTCTACAAACACGACGCCATGAACGAATGGGGTTCTGTTGTTGCGCTTTCATACATTGCTGCTCAACGCATATTCCCTGACTACAATGATATGGCCGATGCCAAATCGCTACTCGAATCTATTGCACGCTCTTTTGGTTACCACTACGGTATCAAAAAGAAAGTGCGCGTGAACACCATTTCACAATCACCAACAGTTACTACCGCAGGCCAAGGCATCAAAGGCTTTACTGAGTTCATTAATTTCTCTGAGCAGATGTCGCCACTCGGCAACGCTAGCGCAATTGCTTGTGCAGATTACTGTATTAGCATGTTTTCAGACCTCACGAAATACGTCACGATGCAAAACCTCTTCCACGACGGTGGTTTCTCCAATACTGGCGTTACCCAACAAGTCATTGAGCGTTTTGGCAATCAATAGAACAAACTTTTAATTGAAATCGAAAAAGGCCACTCGTTGAGTGGCCTTTTTCTTTTGATTCAATTTTACTTAATCTTCTTTCCAATCAAGTCGCGACTTCGTGTATGGAATATTGGCTTTTTCAAGGGCCTCATGGAGCTTGAGGACACGGGTCTGATATGCACTCAACTCTTCTTTAAACTTAGTGTACTCTTGCTCGACCATTTGTAAGTTGGCTTTATGCGTGGCACTCACACCAGTCGTGTTTTCAGAAAGCTGATAATCGAGCATCCCTAGACGACCTGTAAATGTAGTTGGCGTTTCGAATTCGTGCTTGGCACGAATTTCATCTCCATAAAGTTGCTCGCGGAGTTGTGCTTTGAGCAGTTTGAGTTCACGAATTTCCTTTATTAAGTTCAGGTCTGTATTCGGATAATTCAAGACAGCCTTTTCGAGTACAGCGAGTTCCTCATTGAGTTCTTCAAAGCGTTTTTCGGAGCCACTCACTTTACGGTTGAGTTCTGCAACATTGGCACGGAAGGCATCAAGGGCTGGCTGATCTTTCGCGAGAAGCGTTTGGTTGTTGAGGCCTTTTACCAGAAAGGGTGTGTTAGCAACGAGTTCTTCCACTTTACCGTTGTGAACCAAAACCACTTTGATTTGATAAGTGCCCGGCACCACAAGCGGGCCGCGACCACCATTCCCGACAGGATTGGTACTTGCCTTGCGCAAATTCCATTGCTGACGCTGCATGCCTTTTTGCGGACTGCTAGTGAGACGACGGATTTCGGTGCCATTGGCATCGGAAATAATCCATATTAGTTGCGCACTTTCGTCGAGGGCTTCTGCCTTGAGTGCATCAAAACTAGGATATGAAACAACTTTTTTATCTTTTTCGAGCTCTTTTTCTTTGCTTTGGCGCTCGCTCTTGAGTGAAGATGGAACTTCTTTGAGGTTCAACGTAAAAGTGGCACCAAAACTCGGATTTTTAGCCGACCACATGTTGTGACCCTGAAAACCGGTTCCTTCCAAACCGAGCGGATCGGCTTCAATGTAAAGTAAAGCATCTTTTACTGGGAACAAATAGGCTTTTTTATCTAAGTTTTCTTTGCTGAGGGTACGCAAAGGGCTGTAATTGTCTAGTACATAAAAGCCACGGCCAAAGGTTGCTGCTACCAAATCGACTTCGCGTTCTTGGATGTCGAGGTCGTAGACTGCTGTAGTTGGCAATCCAGCTAGTTTAGTCCAGTTGAGGCCACCATCTGTGGTAAAATAAGCGCCGAATTCAGTTCCGACAAATAATAAGTTTTCGACCACTGGGTCTTGTTTTAGACAATAAACGGTACCGCGTGCTGGCAAATTAGCGGCAATGTTGGTCCAGGTCTTGCCTTTGTCTGTCGACTTTAACAAATACGGCTTGAAATCGCCTTGGCGCTGTGCATTGAAACACGCATAAACTACATTTTCTTGGTGTAAAGATGCGGTGAGCATATTGACTCTTGTGTTGACCGGCACACCAGGAAACGTTTGGTATTTGGTCCAAGATTGACCATCGTTTTCAGAAACCTGAATAAGGCCGTCGTCGGTACCGACATAAAGTAAACCTTTCTTTTTAGGAGCTTCGTCGAGTGCCACCACATTACCATAAATGGTAGTGGAGGCATTCTTCATGACGGCATCAATGGTCCAGACTTGGCCCATGACCTCGATTTCATTGCGGTCGATTTGCTGGGTAAGGTCTGGACTAACGGTTTGCCAGTCGTCACCGCGGTTTGTGGATTTAAACAACTTGTTGGCAGCAAAATAAAGCGTGCTGGCATCGTGTTTGGATACAATTAGTGGCGCATCCCAGTTCCAACGGTAGCCTGGCTCACCTGCAGCCGGCATAGGCTGAATCGGCACTTTTTCACCAGAAATGCGGTCATAACGCACCAGCCAACCATACTGAGCCTGTGCATAAGTGATATTTGGATTGGACCAGTCTGTTGCCGATTCAAAACCGTCGCCACCATTGGTAATAAACCAGTCGGTATTGATGATACCAGATACGTTCTGCGTGGCCGATGGGCCGCCCATCGAGTTGTTATCTTGGGTGCCGCCGTAAATATTGTAAAATGGCGAGGCGTTATCGGTCACGACTTTGTAAAACTGAATGATCGGTAAATTGCCAAAAAAGCTCCATTCTTTGGCGTGTGTGTAAGTTTCATACAAACCACCGTCGCAACCCACCAACCAGTGATTGGTGTTGTTGGGATCAATCCAGATGCAATGGTTGTCAACGTGTTTGTTGCGTTCACCGGTTGGTACAAACGTTTTGCCACCGTCGGTGCTGTGGTGCATGTAAGTATCCATCGCAAAGACTTTATTGACGTCTTTTGGATCGCAGAAAATTTCTTGATAATAGTTGCCACTTGTGGAGAAACCACCTTGCTTGGCCCAGCTTTCGCCTTTGTTATTAGAGCGGTACACACCGCCTTTTTCGTAGCGGGCTTCTACGATGGCATACACGACATTGGCATCGGCAGGCGAAACAGCCAAGCCCACGCGGCCCATATCTGTTTTTGGTAGACCGTTATTGATTTCTTTCCAGGTCAGGCCGCCGTCTGTAGACTTGTAGAGGCCAGACTCTGGGCCGCCTCCAATGTAAGTATATTCATGGCGACGGCGCTGATGTGCCGAAGCGTACAATACATCTGGATTGGTCGGGTCAATGGCGATTTCGGCAATACCGGTGTTTTCCGAAACAAAAAGGGTACGGGTCCAGTTCTGGCCGCCGTCGGTGCTTTTGTAGACCCCACGTTCGCCGCCGCTACTCCAAAGTGGGCCATAGACAGCTACCCAAACAATGTTTTCATTGGTCGGGTGCACAATAATTTTACCAATATGCTCCGAGTTTTTAAGGCCCATATTGGTAAAAGACTTTCCGCCGTCGACAGATTTATAGACACCGTCTCCATAGGAAACAGAACGTTGGTTGTTGTTCTCGCCTGAGCCCACCCAAACCGTATTTGGATTGCTCGGCGCAAGGGTGACACAACCAATAGAATATGATGCATAGCTGTCAAAAATAGGCTCGAAGGTAATGCCGTGGTTTTGGGTCAACCAAACACCACCAGATGCTGCTGCAACATACCATGTATCTTTATTTGTTGGGTGCACCGCTAGGTCAATAACGCGTCCAGAAGTCAAGGCCGGACCTACCATTCGAAACGACAACGCACCAACAGTGCCCGCGTCAAAAGGCGGCTTTTCAACTGGTGTTGTTGTTTTCTTTTGCGCAAAAGTGGCACTTGCAAGTAAGAGGGAAAACCCTAGAAGAAGTCTCATATCCTAAATTTTTGCTAAAAATACATTAAATTCGTGCAACCTCAAACCCTAAAATAGCGTCCTATTCAGTTAAGTCTAAGCCCTGCTACTATGTCTAAATTACTACTCTTTTCCGCCTTCTTGTTTTTGATCCAAATGGCTTCGGCACAAGTCTTAGTCGATTCTCCACTGTACCAACAACTTAAAGGATCTGGTCAACTCGGCTCCGTCAATACAACGTCAAATGCATCCATTGAGCTTCCGGTGGCACCCGTAAAACCGGCCACCTATAACAAAGCAAACGCCTGCGATTGCTACATTACACCTGACGCCACCTACACTTTAGCCATGCAGCCCAACGACGACGGTTCTTCTGCACTTATTCCCATTCCATTTACATTCAATTTGTATGGCCAAACCTACAACTCTATTTACATCAACAACAACGGAAACATCACCTTTACGGGCCCCCTTGCTACGTTTTCAGCAACTGCCTTCCCTTCGACAGGAAACGCCATTGTAGCTCCATTTTGGGCCGACGTCGACACACGCAATGGCAATGGCCAAGTGCTTTATAAAATTACCCCAACCGCTGTATACGTCAATTGGGTAGCAGTGGGCTATTACGCGTTTCATGGCGATAAACTCAATACTTTTCAGTTGATCATCACCAACGGCTCCGATCCCGTCATTGACGGCGGAAACGTAGCCTTTTGCTACCAAAATATGGACTGGACCACCGGCGATGCCTCGCAAGGGATCAACGGTTTTGGAGGGGTACCGGCCACCTGTGGAGCCAACAAAGGCGATGGTGTTGCCTACTTTTTGATTTCTCGTTTTGACCACGCCGGCAATGACTTTGACGGCGCCTTGGGCAATCCTGACGGCATCGACTGGCTCGATTTCAAAAGTTTTGCTTTTGACGCATCAAATGGCGGTAATATTCCACCTATTCCCGAAGGTATCGCCTCCTGTGACACTTTCAAAATATGCGCCCTCGGAGACTCCGCCGATTTCAGCATCAATTTCCTTTCCCCTGAAATCAATCAAAGTACCACAATTACCTACACCAATGGTGGTCTTACATCGCTGCAACAACTTTCCAACACACCCGGAAACACCGCAAATATTGTACTGAGAGCAGTCGGTTCATTGGCCTTAATGGGTACTTACAACATCACGGTTACCGCCACCGACAACAACGCTCCTACGCCTGGCGTTACGGCACTTACCTTTGTGGTTGTCATTGACACCATCGTCAATAACCTTGATTCCGCAATGCTTGTTGTAGCCAATTCCTGCGGCAGCATCGACCTGAGCGTTTCCAATGGCCCTTATGACAGCTACCTCTGGGACGACTTCACGGTTCAGCCAACGAGTGGCATCACCACCGATCAGGTTTATGGCGTCACCGTCAGTAAAAATGGCTGCTACAAACACATTTCTGACACCTTTGATGTCATTAATCCAATGCCGATTAACTTACAAGGGCCTTTGGCATTTTGTCCGCCTGACACAGCCATTACACTCACCATTCCAAATGCCATTGCTTATTCAACAGTTAGCTGGGGCTTAGGGAACCCGGCACTGAATGCACAATTCAGCAATGTTTTGGGTGCAGGCACCTACACCATCAATTTACTCGACTCGGCTGGTTTGTGTAGCACCGATACTACTTTTACTGTATTCGGCACCAGTTCTTCTACCATTTTCAACGATACGCTTACTTGCCTAAACACCTTTCAGGTCCAAGGTACTGTTTCTCCGGGTGGGCTCTGGAGCGCTTCATCGCCGAACATTACTTTTAGCAGCACCTCAGCCTTAAACCCACTTATTTCTTTCGGCGCACCTGGTACCTACACCGTTTCTTTCACCGACAACGTTTGTCAGCAAACGCTCAGTGCCGACATCAACTTTCCGCCTAGTCCGCAAATATTTGAAGACACCGCCTTGTGTCAATTGAATTATCAAATAAGTGGAACAATCGCCGATATTGGTGGCGGCACCTGGAGTTACAACTCCAATAACCCACAAGCCACCCTCCTCTTCTCGCCAAACGGGAGCGCACTCAATCCAAACTTAAATGCCAGCGAGTCGGGTATTTTCACCATCACATTTACCGATAACGTTTGTAACCACAGCGCTACGAGTACGCTCGAATTATATGCACAGCCATACATTTATTTGGACAGCATTGGTTGTAATTACCAAACCCAAGTGGTCGGAACGCTCTCAGCATTGGGCGGCACCTGGAGTTGCCCCGACCCCACTATCGAATTCTCTAACAGCACTATTGAAAACCCTTTGATTATTGCCAACTACGCTGGGGTTTATCCGATCAGCTTTACCGATAGCGCTTGTGGCATTACCCTCACCGAGCTTATTGAATTTCCTCCGTATGTCTACGTGCAATTACTCGACACCAATATTTGTCAAGGCTCTAGCTTTTCTCTAGACCCATACACCTTATTTGTTCCGAAAGATTCTACGCTCAGCGCCTGGACGTTACAAAGTAATTATTTACCACAAGCGCTCGGTGCATGGCAAGATGGCAACACCGACGATCCACGCGTCATTAGTACAGTTGGAAACTACATTTATTCGATCAGCAATGTTTGTTATACATACACCGACACCGCTACAATCGGTTTCAAACCTTGCGACATCCTCGCACCAAATGTCATCATCTTGTCTTCGTCAAATGGAAATAACGCATTCTTTGTACAGTACAGCGGCATTTCTGATTTTGAATGTACGATCGTGAACCGTTGGGGCAACAACATTTTCCAGTTTACCGACCCAGCACTTTCTTGGAATGGCCTCACTCAAAACGGAGATAAAGTAGAAGAAGGAACCTACTTTTACATCATCAAAGCGACCTACGAAGGCGGAATACCTATTGAGAAACACGGATTTGTCGAGGTGAAGTATTAACTTTGCCCCATGAAAACAGCAAGTGTCCGTTATTTAGGTGAGCTCCGAACAGAGTGCACGCACCTCGGCTCCGGTACTAAAATCATCACAGATGCACCGCTAGATAACCACGGGAAAGCCGAAGCATTTTCGCCAACTGACCTCGTTGCTACTTCTTTGGCCTCATGCGTCATGACCATCATGGGTATTTACTGCCAAACACACCAAATTCCTTTTGTTGCCGCCGAAGCCACCATCGAAAAACACATGGCCTCGGATCCGCGTCGGATTTCCAAGATTGTCCTAGACTTAGACCTCAGCGGAAACGATTGGGATGAACGCACCAAACAAAAAGTCATTGCAGCTGGCAAAGCTTGTCCGGTGGCACGTACCCTCGAGGGCAATGTAAGCCTCGAACTTAATATCCACTAATGGAAGAAAGAAAAGAAAGAAGCTATCAACGCAAGGAAAGAACCGATATTATTTTTGGTATCCATGCCGTAATCGAAGCCATCAAAGCAGGCCGAGAACTCAATAAAATTCTCATTCAAAAAGGAATCAACAAAGCGCTCTTCGAAGAATTAAGAGCCTCCTTAACGGGTAAAAATTACTTTTTACAGTACGTCCCCAATCAAAAATTAGATTCCCTTACCTCTGGCAACCACCAAGGTGTCATTGCCATGGTGCCTCCAATTGCTTATCAAGAAATTGAACCGTTAGTAGACCAGTGGCTCGAGGAAGGTAAAAAACCAAGTGTATTGGTCTTGGACCGCATCACCGACGTGCGCAATTTTGGCGCCATTATCCGAAGTGCAGAGTGTATGGGCATTGACGCCATTCTAATCCCAAGCAAAGGCTCTGCACTTGCTACCTCAGATGCCATGAAGGCTTCTGCAGGCGCCCTTAATCGCATCCCGATCTGCAAGACCGAACAACTCAAGCAGTCTTTGTTTTATTTGCAGCAATCGGGCTTGCGCATCGTAGCTTGTACAGAAAAAGCTTTGGTGCCATTGCATGAAACGAACTTGCGCGGCAGTGTGGCGATCATTATGGGATCCGAAGAATCAGGTATAACCCAGGACCTCATCAATTTAGCCGATATCAGTTGTAAAATCCCGATGAAAGGCGCCATTTCTTCTTTAAATGTGGGTGTAGCTACCGGTATGGTGCTCTACGAGAAAATTCGCCAAGAATTAGTGGGCTAACAGCAATTGAGGTAGTATTTCAGGCAGCACCTCAAGTGCAGCAATGCAGTTTTCGTAGTTGTACTGATTTTTTCCAGAGGGGTCAAACCAAACGGCTTTCATGCCCGCACGTAAGGCACCAGCAACATCTACATGGTAGTCGTCGCCGATCATGACTGATTTTTCGGCAAGAGCACCCGCTTGGTTTAGTGCGTATTTAAATATGGCTGGATCGGGTTTGTTTTTTCCGACAAACTCTGAGCATACCACCACATCGAAAAATGCGCGCATGCCGCAGTTCTCGAGCTTCACAAACTGAACCTCTTGAAATCCGTTGGTTATGATATGCAGCTGATAACCCATTTGTTTTAGGCTTTGAAGTGTTTCAATTGCTTTTGGAAACAAGGCGGTTTGCAAGGGAGAAATTGCCACATAAGCGTCGGATAAGCGACGCACCAGGGCTTCGTCTTGGATTTTAAAATGCTTCAAGGTAACGCGAAAGCGTTCGTAGCGCAGTTCTTCTTTTTTAACAATCCCTTTGCCGTAGAGCTTCCAGAGGTGCGCGTTTTGGTAGACGTATTGCTTGTGGAAGTGTTCAAAACCGCCAGTTGCTGCGTCTAGTTCTTCTTCTTTGAATAACTGCCGCAGGGCGGTCTCAGAATTTTTGTCGAAGTCCCAGAGGGTGCGGTCGAGGTCAAAAAAAAGGTGCTGCTCAGAAAACGGCATAACTCAAAAATGTGAGTAAGAAGGCATTCCCTGCCAGACCAATAAGTACATAAACGAATGCACTCGGGAATTTGCCATAAAACTTAGCCACCACATAACTGCCAATTGGAACCGAGAAAAGTAAAGGCCCAAATAAAGTAATTCCATAAAAACCAAAGCGCCATTTGATTTTAATAATCAGTTTTTTAGTCCGCGTCACTTTGTAATGATTGATGGGCTCCTTGCCTGCAGCAAGTGCTGCAGCCCTTTTTGTAGCCCTGCGGCGATGAGAAATCTGCATGACCACCTCGCTGCCGTAATAAAAAAAGGCTGCTGCTGTTGCTGCACCCAAAAACGAGGCCAACCAAGTATGGTAAAACGCTAATTGTAAACCCGGCCCAGGAAGGGTGGACACCATAAATTTAATGGTGGCTAACCCGTAAATACTCCAAAATCCTACCCAGTTCATGTGTTGTTGTCTATTTTTAAATTTTTGTTCCGAAAGCAAGGTCACCGGCATCGCCTAGACCCGGTACGATATAAGATTTAGCAGTAAGTTCGTCGTCGATGGCAGCTACCCAAATTTGGGTATTTGCAGGCAATTTTTGCTTCACAAAAGCCAAAGCCTCTGGCGTTGCTATGGCACTTAGGATATGAATTTGCTTGGGGGAGCCGTGTTTGCGCAGTGCTTCGTATACGGCAACCATTGAGCTTCCGGTGGCTAACATAGGATCAGAGATGAGCCATATTTTTTGGTCTATGAGTGGTGCGGCCAAGTACTCAACTTCAATCTCGAAAACCTCTGGTGAGCTGTGTTTGCGGTAGGCCGAAATATAAGCGCTGTCTGCATGATCAAAATAACGCAAAACACCTGCGTGCATAGCCAAACCAGCGCGCAAAATGGTAAACAACACAGGTTGCTCGGCAGGTTGGCTTACGCGTGCCTCTCCGAGTGGGGTTTGGACCGCAGTTTGGACCGCAGGCAAAGTTTTGGAGAGTTCGTAGCTGAGAATTTCTGCAATGCGCTTGAGGTTATGCCGAAAACGCAGACGGTCTTCTTGAACCCCAACTGCCCTGATTTCAGCGAGGTATTGACCAAGAATTGAGCTTTGGAGTCCGATATGATGTACCATCGCGATTTTTCTTTAAAATTACGTATTATTGGGCATTCAAAACTTTAAAATTCTGCCTTTTCATGAAAGATTCTCGTAAGGTCCTGTTCTTGATTGTTATAGCTGCGTTGGGCTACTTTGTAGACATTTATGACCTCGTTTTGTTCGGTGTAGTGAAGGCTGAAAGTTTGATGAGCATTTTGCCCAATGCCAGTGAGGCAAGCCGGGCGGCAACGGGCAAAATGCTCTTTAACGTACAAATGTTCGGAATGCTACTTGGCGGACTTATTTGGGGCATTTTAGGCGATAAAAAAGGGCGATTAAAAGTGCTTTTCGGATCCATTCTATTGTATTCGTTGGCCAATATTGCCAATGCATTTGTAAGTGACGTACCGAGTTATATTGTCATCCGACTCATTGCCGGTATTGGCCTTGCGGGTGAACTCGGCGCAGGCATCACGCTCATTTCTGAACTCATGCCAAAGGAAACCCGCGGCTATGGAACCATGATCGTTGTCACTTTTGGTGCATTAGGCGCAGTGGCCGCTTCTTTGATTGGCGCAGAAGGTCAAGTAGTTGGGGCTTTTATTGCCAAGCTCAGCGGATGGCAGCCACAAAATTGGCAAGTAGTATACTTGATTGGTGGTGGAATGGGTTTATTGCTCTTACTATTGAGGGTTGGTGCTTTGGAATCGGGCTTCTTTCAACAGATGAACCACAATACAACAATTCAAAAAGGACAACTCAGATTGATTTTCGGCAAAAAAGAAAACTTCATTAAATACCTTCACTGCATCAGCATTGGCATTCCCATTTGGTATACTGTTGGTTTGTTGATAATGAACTCCGCCGACAACTTTGGGCCGTGGCTTGGCCTTTATGAAATTTCAAATGGAAAAGCTGTCATGTACTGCTATTTAGGGCTCAGTGCTGGTGATTTACTTGCTGGCTTCTTGAGTCAATGGCTGAAGAGTCGCAAGCGCGTTGTTCAACTTTATTTGATTTTTTCGTTGCTAGTTACAATATTGTTTCTAGGTGTATTGCAACAATTTAATATTACGGATAGTACTTACTATGCACTTTGCTTTTTATTGGGCGCCGGAACAGGCTATTGGGCCATTTTTGTTACTATTGCCGCCGAGCAATTCGGCACTAATATCCGCTCCACCGCGGCAAATACAATTCCGAATTTTGTGCGCGGGTCGGTCAATTTGATCGTTTTATTTTTTGGCTTATTGGTCAGTTTGGGCATCAACGATGGGGCATCAGCCACAGTTGTAGGCTGTTTCTTTATTGGACTAGCGCTGTATAGCCTTAGCCAGTTAAAAGAAACCTTCGGCAAAGACCTCAATTATTTTGAGGTTTCCTGAGTTGTTTTAAACTAAATCTTTTGGGAGTAATTCTCGAAGTCCTCGATGAGCTCTTGATCTACTTGGTTGGCCACGGTAATCGGAATGAAATCCACTACTACATTAGTTTTGTCTAGACCAAAGTCTTCGGAGGGTTTCAGACCAGTTGACTTCACAAATCGGTATGCTTTGACGCATAATTTCTGGAACGGGGTCAGTTGGTTGTCCATGGCTACGCGCGAATTCAGTACGATGAACTTGAAGTCAACTTCATCCAACTTACCTCGAACGCTTTCAAATACACTCTCTCCGCTCAATTCTCCTTTTTCAATCATTTTGCAATAAATCTTGCGCATCATGTATTCGATGCGGTGCTCTTCTTTAAAGCCCATCTGTAGCGTAACGTAGTAACAACGCTTGTCGATAATTTGATAAACTGAATAATGCACACCCCAAGGATCGTTGAGAATATCGAGGTGCAAGAACCAAATGGTACCGGCTTTTCTCGGTTTCTTGAAAAAGAGAGAATGGTAAACCGTAAGGTCTAGCCTATTGGCCGAATTCGAACGCGTCGGGAACACCAAATTCGTGGCTTCAAATTCGAGGTCTTTGTCGTCTCGTACCGCGTTGATCAGTGGAATCACTGAATTCATCGGCAAGTATTCCGTAATACTCGTGCGCAATTGCTTGGCTTTGTAGTACAAATAAAGAATACCAAAAAAGCTCGATGCAAGAATGAGCGTAAACCATCCTCCCAAAACCACTTTTCCTAGATTTGAGAACAAGAACACCCCTTCAATAGCCAAGAAAACAATAAAAATGATGAAGTAAAAAACTTTAGCTCTTGGGTATTTCAACATCAATAAAAAACCAAGAAGTATGGAAGTCATCACCATGTCAATGGTAATGGCCAAACCATAAGTATGCTCCATGGCACTCGATTCCTTGAAAATAGCGATGACCAATAAACAGCCAGCCATTAAGAACCAATTTATAAACGGAATATAAATTTGACCTTGATGCTCTGACGGATATTTCACTTTCAAATTGGTCCAAAGTTTAAGCTTGATGGCTTCGTTCATAAGTGTAAATACACCCGTAATGAGGGCTTGTGAGGCAATGATTGCGGCTGCTGTTGCAAGCGCAATAGCCAAAGGTAAAATATGACGCGGCACCATGCTGTAAAATATCGTTTGATTCTCTACCACATGAAAATCGGGAGACAAGCACAAAGCCGACTGGCCCAAATAGTTGATAACCAAAAGAGTAGATACGAATGCCCAAGACAAACGAATATTACCCTTACCACAATGGCCCATATCTGAGTAAAGTGCTTCTGCCCCAGTCGTACACAAAAATACCGATCCTAAAACCGCAAAACCACCATCTACATTCGCCACCAAATTATATGCCCAGTACGGATTAAAAGCTTGCAGCACTGCAGGATTTTGAAAAATATGGATAGCGCCTAAATAACCTAAAAAGACAAACCAAAGTCCCATTACCGGGCCAAACAAACGACCAATTGCCGCTGTACCAAATTGTTGAATCGTAAAAAGAATCACAATAATAGTAACCACAATAGGGATAACCGGAACATCTGGATTGATGGCATTGATACCCTCCACTGCAGATGAAATAGAAATGGCTGGCGTAATAAAACCATCTGCCATCAAGGTTGCACAACCAATGAGTGCAGGTATAATGATCCACTTCAGCCGGCGTTTTTTCAGGAGGGCAAAGAGTGCAAAAATTCCACCCTCACCATTGTTGTCTGAATTCAAAGCAAAGAAAATATATTTGACAGTGGCCAACAAGATGAGCGTCCAAATAACACAAGAAAGAGCGCCTAAAATAAATGGCTCAGAAACATGCTTTCCACCACCAGTAATGGCTTGAAATACATAAAGTGGCGAAGTGCCGATGTCACCAAAAACGATACCTGTAGTAATAAGTAGTCCTGCGAGAGAAATCTTCTTAGTGGAGACGTATGCCATAGAAAACAAAAAATTTCGTCGAAGTTATGTCTTTCTCACATTTCTACGCATACATTTCGTTAAAATATTTATCTTTGTTCCCCGATTCCAAATCGGAAAGTCTGCTGCCCACGTGGTGAAATTGGTAGACACGCCATCTTGAGGGGGTGGTGCCAACAGGTGTGCTGGTTCGAATCCAGTCGTGGGCACATTGATCAAAGCATCTTGCCGAAGGCAGGATGCTTTTTTCTTTTCTACGAGTCCAAAATGAAATTTTGAGGGAGTGAAAAAAGAAAAAAGCATCCATTTTGCGCAGCAAAAAGATGCTTTGATCCACTATAAAGC
>VHBC01000009.1 GCA_016872115.1 Sphingomonadales bacterium
CAGCAAATTCAGCGCAGCGCAACAATATTGTTGGGAATAGGGCCTGATTGACAACACTGCCAAAAGATGATTGAAGCGCAGCTGTCCAGAGAAAAGCACTTGTGTTGGCCCTCATAAAAAGTGCTTGGCCAGATCTAAGGGTCAGTAGAGGTGTGGCGCTTGTTTGATTTTGATTATTTACGGTGTACGCTTTTTTAAGCATCTGTACATTCAGGCGTTCCTGCTTTTTTTCAAAAATACCAACAAAAAACGGATCGTTGTCATTGATTTCTTGTAAAGACAGTTGTTGGCTTTGTGGGGCAGATAAAGTGGGCAGGCCGAGCCCTTCCAAAAGTGGGCGGTAGTCATTTGTGGCAATATTTTCTCCTGGAATTATTAAAATACGTTGGCCATTTTGTTGTGCTTCTAGTAATTCGTCAGTGAGTCCACTGGTGATTTCATTTAGCCCATTGAGGACTATTAGGTCGCAATCTTGGAGCGCGCTGGCATTGACTTCGCTCGCTGACACACGGTTAATTGTGTAATGCGGTTCAACGGCAAAGGCTCTGGCCACAGATGGACTTGATTGAGCATCTTCGATCAGATAAATCGTGGTTTCTTTTGGTACTTCATAAGTAAAATACCAAGTATCGTCGAAATGTATTTGCGCATCGCTGAGCTGCACCAACCCTGTAACCAGGCCGCTGTTTGTTTCGGTATATGGAAAGCTAACAACTGAAGACTGGTTATCTTTAGGCTCTACAAAAACGGTTCGGCTGATGTTACCGATTTCAACTTTCAGCTCTAATCTTTTTTGTTTGATTTGACCGAAGTGGCGCACGCGAACTTGTAAGGTTTGTTCGGTCTTGATTTGTTGTGTTGGCTTGGCAAACCAAATACTATCAATGTAGGCGTTGTGATTTTGTTGTGCCTTTAATTGGTAAGCAAAAAAGGATTGGTTACCAGAGGGACTTTGAGCCCGGAGTTGGGCTTGACTTTTTTGAAAATCAGAAATGAAAATTTGTTGAATTTTTCCGAGTTTTTCGTGTTGAATTTGATGTTGTTTGATGCTTTGTTGCTGCCAATCGAAAATGGTTTGGAGCGAACGCGGCAAGGCGTATAATTCCAGTTGATCGATGTAATTAAGTGCAGCAGCCTTGCTCACAAAGCGTTGTTCTTCGTTTTGCAACAGATTGCTACAAATCAAAACACGCGTATCTGGTTGCAGTTTGGTAATGATTCTTTTGGCGAGTTCGCGGCCTTCTGAAAAAAGTGTGCCTTCTGTTCCGATGGCACTCATTGAAAACGAATTATCAAGATAAATTAGAACTGCGTTTTTACCATTTTTTTTCGAGGCATTGGTATTGCGCTCCGGCTGCGAAAATGCAAATACAATAGCACTAATAGCAAGCAACCTGCTGATTAATACCAGCAGGTGCTTGAGTTTTCTTGTGCTTTGCTGCTCCTTTTCTAAAAACTGAATGAAGCGCAGCGATGAAAAATAAAGGGTTTTACGTTTTCTAAAATGAAAAAGATGAATCGCAATAGGAATAAGTAACAAGAAAAGGAACCACAGGCGTTCGGGATGTACAAATTCCATATTAAAAAGGCTTATCCTTTCAAGGCCTCAAGTCTTGTTTTGTATTCTTTGGCTTTTTCGATGTTCCCGAGTTTCATGTTGGTTTTGTACAGGATATCGAGAATGGCTTTGTCATCGGCGTTTTGGCTAGCATATTTTTCAAGTGGTTCGAGGGCTTGCTTGAATAAATCCATCGCTTCGGCTTCTAGTTTAGCTGCTTTGGGGTCTTTGTAGTCCAATTCTACACCGGCATTGCGTTTTTCAACAGCTAAATTGTATAGGTGAGCACCAAGTTGGTAAAGTGCTTCGTTGTATTTGGGATCAATTTCGATTGCTTTTTTAAGTGCAGCAGTGGCTTTATCATTCTCTTTTTTGTCCATGTAAGAGGTGCCCAAAACATAGTACAATTGTTTGTTGAGTGGATCGAGCGCCAGGGCTTTGTTGATGTAGTTCTCTGTGGCTGCGACATCGCCTTTTTGCAAATTGATATTCACCAAACTGATCAAAATATCGATGTTTCCCGGCATAACTTCGGAAATTCCGTTAGCAAAAGTGATCGCCTCGTCGTATTTTTTAGCGGCAAGTAAGTCTTCGACGGCGTAGTTTGCAGCTAATGAAGTATTGATTGCAGCATCTTTGAAGTCTTCACTGAGATAGCTTTTGATTTCATACGCTGTTAAAAAGGCATAGGCGGCATCAGCATATTTCTTATTGTTGTAGGCCACGATGCCTTGATTGAACATGAAATCAGCGCGGGCATTGATAAAACTTTGCGCATCGGCAGTATATGCTTTCTTTGGATCGTCGAGTACTTTTTTAAAGGAAGCAACAGCAATTGTTTTGTTTGCAGCTGTAGCAGCATTATCTAGTGGTGTCCCGGCGGTCATGGATTCGATATTGCTCACTTCATTGAGGCAATAATAGATTTCTGCACGATAAAGATGCATTTTGAGGTCTTCTGCGGTTTCGGCATTGACCGCAGCAAGGTCGATAAAGCTTTTGGCTTCAACAACAGTTTTTTTGTTTGCCGCGACTTCACCCATAAGGTTGTATTTGCGCATCAATAAAATGGCGTCAGTAACGTTCTTTTTTTGTGCAAAGGTGGCCGCACTCAATACGATGCTTAGGCCTGCAAAAAGGATTTGTTTTTTCATGTTCAATAGTTTATTCGCTTTGGGCTTCGTTGTTTTCAATTTCCGTGCCATTTTCTGCTTCGTCTTCATTTTCGATATCATCTTCGTCTTCGGAACGTGGCACGCGTGCAATGGCAGCTATTTCCGCATTGCCTTTGAGGTTGATGAGTTTGACCCCTTGGGCTGCGCGGCCCATTGTGCGAATGGTGTCTATGTGCATGCGGATGGTGACGCCCGATTTGGTGATGATCATGAGGTCGTCTTCGTCGAATACGTTTTGGATCGACAAGAGTTTGCCTGTTTTGTCGGTAATATTAAGTGTTTTGACACCCTTACCGCCGCGGTTGGTGATGCGGTAAACAGGTTCTTTGTCTTCGGGGTCGTTGAGGAAGGTGCGTTTGCCGTAGCCTTTTTCCGATACCACAAGTATGGTAGAGAAGATGTCCTCGACGCAGATCATGCCAATGACACAATCGGTAGGCGAGGTGAGGCTTACACCGCGTACGCCTGAGGCATTGCGGCCCATCGGACGAACGGTGGCTTCGTTGAAACGAATGGCGCGGCCTTCGCTGGTTGCCAATACGATTTCGTTACTGCCGTTGGTGAGTTTGGCCTCGAGGAGTTCGTCGTTGTCACGGATACCAATGGCATTGATGCCGTTTGAGCGCGGACGTGAGTACGCTTCGAGTGAAGTTTTCTTGATGACACCTTGTTTGGTGCACATCACTATAAAGTTGTTTTCAACGTAGTCTTTGTCGGTTAGGTCAAGTACTTTGACATATGCCTTTACTTTGTCGTCTCCAGGAATATTGATGAGGTTCTGAATAGCGCGACCCTTGGACGTTTTGTTGCCTTCTGGTACTTCATAGACACGCATCCAGAAACAGCGTCCTTTTTCAGTGAAAATCAAAAGGTAGTTGTGGTTGGTGGCTACAAATAAATGTTCTAGGAAGTCTTGGTCTCGGGTTGCCGAACCTTTGGAGCCCATTCCGCCGCGGTTTTGTACTTTGTACTCGGCCAAGTTGGTGCGTTTGATATAGCCGGCATGCGAGATGGTTATTACCACTTCTTCGTCGGCAATAAGGTCTTCCATGCGCATTTCGCTTGCGCTGTATTCAATAGAGGAACGGCGTTCGTCTCCGTATTTGTCGCGCACTTCAATGAGTTCATCTTTGATGATTTGCATGCGACGCTCTTCTTTGTCGAGGATGTCTTTTAGGTCGGCGATGAGTTTCATGAGTTCATCGAACTCGGCGCGCAGTTTATCTTGTTCGAGGCCAGTGAGTTGACGCAGGCGCATGTCGACGATGGCGCGGGTTTGGATTTCAGATAAGCCAAAGCGCGCAGCAAGTCTGTCGCGGGCGTCGTCTGGACTGGCCGAGGATTTAATGATTTCAATGACTTCGTCGATGTTGTCAGAAGCTATAATAAGGCCTTCGAGGATGTGCGCGCGCTCTTCGGCTTTGCGCAAATCAAAACGGGTTCGGCGGATCACAACTTCGTGACGGAATTCAACGAATTCTTGAATGAGGTCACGGACATTAAGCAAGCGCGGACGACCGTCTACCAAACAAATGTTGTTGACAGAAAACGAGGTCTGAAGCTGCGTAAATTTGTAGAGTTTGTTGAGTACAACATTGGCAATTGCATCGCGCTTGATTTCAAAGACAATGCGCATCCCGTTTCGGTCAGATTCGTCGCGGATGTCTGAAATACCCTCAATTTTCTTGTCATTGACCAACTCGGCGATCTTTTTGATCATTTCGGCTTTGTTGACTTGATAAGGGATTTCGGTTACAATAATTTGTTCGCGGCCGTTTTCTTCTTCGATTTCAGCTTTTCCGCGAATGACCACGCGGCCACGACCAGTTAAGAAAGCGTCTCGGACGCCTTCGTAGCCATAAATGATGCCGCCAGTAGGGAAGTCTGGTGCTTTGATGTATTGAAGGAGTTCTTCTGGCGTGATATCGTTGTTGTCGATATAAGCAATGGTGCCGTCTACGACCTCAGTGAGGTTGTGTGGAGCCATGTTGGTGGCCATACCGACGGCAATACCTGCAGCTCCATTTACAAGTAGGTTGGGGATTTTGGTTGGTAAAACACTTGGTTCTTGAAGTGAGTCGTCGAAGTTTGGACGAAAGTCGACAGTTTCTTTTTCGAGGTCGTCGAGCATTTCTTCGGCGATCTTGCGCAAGCGCGCTTCGGTGTAACGCATGGCAGCTGGGCTGTCGCCATCTACCGAGCCAAAGTTTCCTTGACCGTCGACGAGTGGGTAGCGCAAAGACCAAGGCTGGGCCATCCGGACCATGGTGTCGTAGACGGAGCTGTCGCCGTGTGGGTGGTACTTTCCGAGAACTTCACCGACAATTCTTGCAGACTTCTTGTAAGGACGGTTAGAAAATACACCGAGGTCTTGCATGCCGTAGAGCACCCTGCGGTGTACTGGTTTGAATCCGTCGCGTACATCGGGTAGTGCGCGCGATACAATTACAGACATCGAATAATCGATGTATGCGGATTTCATTTCGTCTTCAATGTTGATCTGAATGATTTTTTCGCCTTCAGCCATATTTTTGTGTTAGTCTATGCGTTAATTTATTTCGTGTCTCAAAATTAATAAAATGCCAGCCCTTACGCCTCACATCACTTAATTTTTACTAACAAAATGAACCTATAAATTGTGAATAAAAACGAACGTTGTGCGCAGATAAAAGTTATATTTGTCACAAGCAATATCAAATCATGGAAGCTAAATTTTCTCCACGTGTCAAAGACATGATCAGCTATAGTAGAGATGAAGCAGTTCGCCTCTCCAACGAGTTTGTTGGTGCAGAGCATTTGTTACTTGGTCTCATTCGCCTCAACGAAGGTACTGCTATTCGTATTCTCCAAGAATTTAAATTAGACTTAACGGCCCTAAAAGATGAACTCGAAAAAATGCTCTCTAAAACAGCTGTTCGTGAATTGGTTAATTTGAACTTACCGTTGCTCAAACAGGCAGAAAACATTATCAAACAATCCTATCTAGAAGCCAAAGAATTCAAACAAAGCATTATTGGTACCGAACACTTGCTGCTGACCATTTTACGCTACGAAGACAGCGTAGCTTGTCAAATATTAAATAAATACGGCGTTATGTACGAAAACGCCCGCGACGAATACGAACTTATGCTCCAAGACAAACAACAACCAAGTGCTGAGTTTCCTGGCTCAGGCCAAGAAGAAAACGAAGAGAATTTCTCGCAAGCCCAGCGCAAAAGCGCCGATCCCAAATCCAAAACCCCGGTTCTAGATAATTTTGGTCGCGATCTCACCAAAATGGCCGAACTAGGCCGCTTAGATCCAATTGTGGGCCGCGAAAAAGAAATAGAACGCGTGAGCCAAATTTTATCGCGTCGCAAAAAGAACAATCCCATTTTAATCGGTGAACCAGGCGTGGGTAAATCTGCTATTGCAGAAGGCCTCGCGCTGCGCATTGTACAAAGAAAAGTATCTCGTATCTTATTCAACAAACGCATTGTTTCCCTAGATCTCGCTTCTTTGGTCGCTGGCACCAAATACCGAGGGCAATTCGAGGAGCGCATGAAAGCCGTCATGCAAGAAATAGAGAAAAACCCGGATATCATTCTCTTCATCGATGAAATCCACACCATCATCGGTGCGGGCGGTGCAAGTGGTTCGCTCGATGCATCCAATATGTTCAAACCCGCTTTGGCAAGAGGCGAGATGCAAGCCATCGGCGCTACAACCTTAGATGAATACCGTCAATACATCGAAAAAGACGGCGCCCTTGAGCGTCGTTTTCAGAAGGTTATTATAGAGCCAACCAGTATCGATGAAACCATTCAAATCCTCAACAACATCAAAGAGCGCTACGAAGATCACCACAGCGTGCGCTACACCGACGAAGCCATTGCTGCCTGCGTTAAACTCACCGAACGCTACATCACCGATCGCCACTTGCCAGATAAAGCCATAGACGCGCTCGATGAAGTCGGTTCAAGGGTACACATTATCAATTTAAACGTTCCCAAAGAAATCACCGACATCGAGGGTCAAATAGAGGCGCTCAAAGGCCAAAAGGCCGAGGTTATTCGCTCTCAGCAATATGAAAAAGCGGCTGAGTTGCGCGATGCCGAACGCAAGTACCAAGAAGAACTCGAAGCGGCCAAAACCAAATGGGAAGAAGAAGCCAAGAACAACCGGGTGGTGGTTACCGAAGAAAATGTGGCCGAAGTGGTTTCCATGATGAGTGGTGTTCCGGTTACCAAAATTTCAGAATCTGAACTCGGTAAACTCGTCAAAATGGCCGAAACCATCAAGGGCAAAGTGATTGGTCAACACGAAGCCGTTACCAAAGTGGTGCGTGCCATTCAGCGCAACCGTGCCGGACTCAAAGATCCCAACAAACCAATTGGTTCTTTCTTCTTTTTAGGCCCAACAGGTGTCGGTAAAACCCAACTTGCCAAAATTCTCGCTAAAAACTTATTTGATTCAGACGATGCGCTCATTAGGGTAGATATGTCCGAATACATGGAGAAATTTTCTATTTCTCGACTCGTTGGTGCGCCTCCAGGATACGTCGGTTACGAAGAAGGAGGGCAACTCACAGAAAAAGTGCGTCGCAAGCCATATGCCATCGTTTTGCTCGATGAAATCGAAAAAGCGCATCCTGATGTTTTCAATTTGCTGCTTCAAGTACTCGACGACGGCCACATGACCGATGGTTTGGGTCGAAAAATCGATTTCAAAAACACCATCTTGATCATGACCTCCAACATTGGCGCGCGCCAATTGGCCGACTTCGGAACTGGTGTCGGTTTTGGTACAAAAGCGCAGCAAGATGCGCAAGAGCAGAATGCACTCTCGGTGGTGCAAAATGCCCTCAGAAAAGCCTTTTCTCCTGAGTTTTTGAACCGTGTCGATGACATGATTATGTTTAAGTCCCTCAAGCGCGAAGACATTCACCTAATTATCGACATCGAACTCGAAAAATTACTGTTGCGCATTGGTAATCTAGGTTACCACGTCAGCTGTACAGACGCCGCCAAAGATTTCATTGCCGAGCGTGGTTACGACGAAAAATTTGGTGCGCGTCCCCTCAAAAGAGCCATCCAAAAATACATCGAAGATCCGCTTGCCGAAGAAATCATCAATGCCAATCTGCAAGAAGGCGACACTATTGTACTCGATTTTGAAAGTGGGCAAGACGCACTGAAATTAAGCATCGAAAAAGCGAAACCGAGTAAAAAGAAGGCGGATCCAAAAGCTGAATAGTTTTGGAAATAAGTGAAATCGAAGCGCTGATTTTAGCACATGCTAAAAAGCCTCATTTCACGGCTTTTCATCAATTTTTCTTGGAAAATCCAGATGTAATTCCCCTCTTGATTGCACTCGCACTTTCAGACAAAAAACATCCGTTACCAGCTTATAGCGCCTGGCTTTTGGTGCATATCGCGAAGACGAAGCCACAATTGCTCTATAAATTTCAAAATCAATTAGAGGAGGGCTTGTTGCAAACCACCAAGCACGACATCCAGCGCAGTTTGCTTGTGGTTTTACTTAGCTTCCCGCAGCATCAAAAAAACGCAGGGGCGTTGTTGGATTTATACTTTCAGATTTTTCAAAATGAAAATGTCAAAGTTGCAAACCGGGTATACGCCTTATATCATTTAAAAAGGATGCGCAAGAAATATCCGGAAATTGATATGGAAGTAAAGGCGCAAATTGACCTTATTGAAGCCTACAGTGAAATGAAACCAGCACTAAAGGTTGGAATACGTAATTACTTGAAATAGATTATTTTAATCTAGATCTTCTCAACTACTTCTTCGTAGGGAACCCGAATACGTTCACCCCAAATTCCGGGTTCGGTACCCAGCCCAACAGCGACCACCATATTGATTTGTGCCCGGTAAGGAAGTTTCAGGTAACTCTTGAGTCTTTTGGCGTCGAATCCTTCTAGTGGACAACTATGAAAACCTTCGGCAGCCACAGAAAGCATAAAAGTCTGGGCCGCTAATGCACAAGATTTGTGTGTCACTACAGAAACTGCCGATGCACCGCCGGCGCGGTAAAAAGGCTTAAACAAACCACCAACAAAGCTGATTGTCAGGCGAAGGGCAGCTATAACTCTCAATGGATCGGCTGCATAAAGCAAAGGCATTACCTTGCCGTAGTATTGCAGCATCATTTTCTGGGCTTTGGTAGGTTCGCCATTTATTTCCTTTCTCACTTGACTTAAGTGCCAATTCTGACGTGCTCTCCATTGGTCTGGCCGCGTCACAAAGACCACCAATTCTTGGGCGGTGCGTGCTGCAGATTGGCCAAGGCACAATGTGGCAACTTTTTGTTTTTCGCTAGCCGAATGGATCCAATGGAAACTCCAAAGCTGCATGTTACTGGAGTTAGGGGAGAGGATGGCCCGTTGTAGACTGCGCTCAATCACTTCGGCAGGTACCGGTACATTGGGGTCAAATTTGCGGTTACTGCGTCGAAATTCAATAATTTGTTGAAATTGTTCTTGAAGGCTCATGTTTATTTTTGTTTGATGGCGCTTACGGTGTAGCCTTGTTGTTTCAATAGTTCAAGCACGCCATTTGGACCGCCCAAGTGACCAGCTCCAACGGCAAAAAACGTACTTTCTTTTTGCATTTGCGCTGCCATTGGCGCTATCCAACTTTTGTTTCTGTTGACCAACAGTAGTTCATTAAATTCAGGATATGCAGCCGTCTCGGCGTTCATCAGTACTTGAAGTGCTTCGAGGTCTTCCTTTAAATAACAGGCAAGTAAGGTATCGAAGTTTTTAAGTTCGCTGTCGAGGTCTGCTTGGAGCATTTCTACTTGCGTTTGCATGGGCAGTTGGTCAAAGAGACTCAATTGAAATTGAATTGTTTCAAGCCCCATGGTGTTTTTATTCTTTTTCTTGGCCATTTTGTTGAATTCCATTTCGTACGAAGCCAGGTTGGTCATGCTTTCTTGGATGAGGATACTCGAAAAAAACATGGGCTTTAGTTTACTGCTGCGTTCAAATTTTGAAGCGCTCCATTTGAGGGAATCTAAACAATACATTTTGAGTTTGATATAATCTTGCTCGGGCATGTAATCCTGAAGGGTCTTGCCTTCCGGAAGCAGAACTTGTTGGGCCAAAGCTATTTTTTCGGCAGCGCCCATATTGAGGTCAACTTCCATAGCAAGGGTGGCCGAAGCATCAAAAGCGCGTTTTAGACTATTACTGAGCTCAAATTGATCTTTGGGTAACATGTGAATGGTGCCGTACAAGTAGGATTTTTGAGTGAGTCCATTTCCAGAGATCTCAAAAAGCAGTTGCGCTTTTGTAAATGGACTAAAAAGTAAAAAAGCGAAGAGGAGTTTTTTCATGTGCTAAAATTACACAATCTTTGGCCAAGAAATAAAAAACTGCTTTTTTGACACAATATGTCAGTTATTGTCTGCCAGCTTGTCCTAAAATAGCGGCTTGGTCTATTATTTGTCAGGCAGAAAGCAACGAATAAATTTGTAATTATGTCAGTCGATAACGAGCTACCTAACGAAGAACCAAACCTAGGTCAAGAAATGAATGAGGATCAAGTAACTCAAGAAAACCAAGAAAACAATGGCGATGAATTGGTCGATGAATACAGAGATAAATTTGTACTTCTTTCCGCTGACTTTGAAAACTACCGCCGTCGTACCAACCTAGAAAAGTTAGATCTTATTGTCTCTGCCAACGGAAGTTTGCTCAAAGATTTGCTGCCCGTGCTCGATGATTTCCAACGTGCCATAGCCAACAATGAGCAGCTCGACGATGTAGCCGCTTTGCGTGAAGGCTTCAAGCTAATTCAAGCAAAATTCAAACAAATATTGCTTTCAAAAGGCCTCAAAGAAATGGAAGCTAAAGACCAACTTTTTGATGCCGATTTGCACGAGGCTATTGCGAATATTCCTGCGCCAGAGGACGCTCTAAAAGGTAAAGTAATTGATGAGGTAGAAAAGGGCTATTACCTCAATGACAGAGTGTTGCGTTTTGCAAAAGTTGTTGTTGGACAATAAATAAAACATGAGTAACAAGCGCGATTACTACGAAGTGTTGGGCGTTAGCAAAAATGCTGATGAGTCCGAAATCAAAAGGGCCTACCGAAAATTGGCCCTAAAATACCATCCTGACAAAAATCCCGGTGACGCAAGTGCAGAAGAAAAATTCAAAGAGGCAGCCGAGGCTTATGAAGTCCTTAGCAATCCAGAGAAAAAAGCACAATACGACCGCTTTGGTCACGCCGGAATGGGTGGTGCCGGTGGTTTTGGCGGCGGCATGAACATGGACGACATCTTCTCTCAATTCGGAGATATTTTCGGTGGCGCATTTGGCGGAAGTTTTGGCGGCAGCCGAGGCGGCTCACGCGTTGTAAAGGGTACCAACCTTCGGGTCAAGATGAAACTCACCCTGGACGAAATTTCGGGCGGTGTCAAAAAGAAAATCAAAGTCAACAAATTGGTACAAGCCGATGGCGTTACTTTCAAAAGTTGCCCAACCTGTCAAGGTACTGGCCGTATAACTCGCGTAGCACAAACCTTTTTGGGTGCCATGCAAACACAATCAGCGTGTCATGTCTGTCAGGGTGCGGGTAAAAGCATTGATAAAAAGCCTGCCGACGCCGATGCACAAGGATTGCGCAAACAAGAAGAAATCATCGAAATTGAAATTCCAGCTGGCGTCGAAGATGGTATGCAATTGAGCGTTCGCGGAAAAGGAAACGCTGGGCCTTTCAATGGTGCCCCAGGCGATCTAATTGTAGTCATTGAGGAGGTCGCACACGACGAACTACGTCGCGAGGGTGAAAATTTGCATTACGATGCCTTCTTGCACTTCACTGATGCCGTATTGGGCGCTTCCATTGAGGTGCCAACAGTTGGCGGCAAAGTAAAGATAAAAGTAGACGCCGGAACTCAAAGCGGAAAGGTCTTGCGCCTGCGCGGCAAAGGTCTGCCAAGTGTACAACGCTATGGCACTGGGGATCTTTTTGTTCATTTGCACGTTTACACCCCAACAAACGTTAGTAAAGAAGAAAAAGTGATACTCGAAAAACTCCGCGATTCCGAAAATTTTGATCCTTACAAAGCGCAAAAAGACAAAAGCTTCTTTAGCCGCATGCGCGACATCTTCAGCTAATGAAATTCCTAGAGCTTGTCAAAGAGGGGCGCAATTCAGCAGGCCTTTATTTAGGCGGATTTGCCCTAATTGTACTGCTTTACATTTTGGGTAATCTCTTTTTACTACTCGATTTAAAATTCAATTTTCCCGGACTGCAATTTGATCCTGAAGATCCTTCGTTTATAGTCACATACGGTTCATTGCGTTTGCTTATCGGTATGCTCCTTCCATTTTTACTTGTTTTTGTTGGCTTGGTATTGTATTTAATTTACGCACACAAAAGACGTCTAATAAGGATTTTTACATCGACTCCCCAATTTCGTTGGAAACGCTTTTTTGGGTTTTGTACTTTTTTGCTCATTTTTTTCGGTGTATTCACCTTTCTCGAAGTTTTTATCTCTGGGGCAACAGATCAATTTACTTGGAATTTTAATTCGGCGTCTTTTTGGCCTTTATTTATTGTTGCGCTGTTAATGGTTCCCTTTCAGGCAGCCGCCGAAGAATTGATTTTTAGAATTTATGCCCTTCAAGGACTATATTTAAGGACCAGCAGCGCTTGGTTAAGTATTTTACTTAGCTCAATGATGTTTGCGTTTATGCATGTTTCTAACCCGGAAGTAAACACACTTGGACCTGGTATTCTTATTTACTACTTCATTGCTGGGGTGTTTTTGGCCCTCATCAGTATCCAAGACGACGGTACCGAACTTGCGCTGGCCTTTCATGTATTCAATAACCTTTTTGGCGTATTGGTACTCACGAGCGGTTGGCATGTTTTTCAGACTGAAGCACTATTTATAGACGAACGCCCATCTGGCAATTTATTGCTACATCTAGGTACTGGCTTACTTACTTTTTCATTTTTATATTTTCTTTTAGCTAAAAAATTAGGCTGGAAACCGCTCATGTCGTTGCGCTAGTTCGGATTTTTCTTAGCTTTAAGTCATGATTCAAATCGCTGAAGTTAGTAAATCTTATAACCGTAAGTTGGTTCTTGATGCGGTGAGCATGGAGGTCAATAAAGGTCATATTTTTGGCCTATTGGGTCCTAATGGCGCGGGCAAAACCACACTTATTCGCATTTTAAATCAAATACTTTATCCGGATGGTGGACAGATTTACTTTGAGGGTAAGCTATTAGAACCAGTCCATCTTCGGCAAATTGGTTACTTACCCGAAGAGCGTGGTTTGTACAAAACCATGACAGTGCGTGCGCATTTACTCTTCCTTGCCCAACTTAGAGGTCTCAGCAAGACGGAAGCAACTAAAAATGTCGACCACTGGTTGCAGCATTTCGATATCCAAGGCTGGCAGCTCAAACGCATTTCAATGCTTTCAAAGGGCATGGCGCAAAAAGTACAATTTATTGCCGCTTTGGTGCATCAGCCCAAATTACTGATCCTAGATGAACCCTTATCTGGTTTCGATCCGCTAAATGTAGAACTCATCATGAACGAAATCAAGGCGCTCAAGGAACAGGGCACCACCATTATTTTGTCCACCCACAACATGAAAAGCGTCGACGAGGTCTGCGATTACGCCGCCCTCTTACACAATGGCAAGGTGTTGGCCCAAGATGCTGTTCAGCAGTTACGACGCGCGCATTCTAAAGGGCTGATTGAAGTTCGGTTTAAGGGAAATATGCTCAGTTTTGCCAACGCTCTTTGGACCGACTTCACACTCCTCAGCCAAAAAGAACTCGAAGAAGGCTTTTTTGAATGCACCCTTCAAAGCAGAGGCGGGCGCAAGCTCAATGACCTCATGCGCAGCTTGCAAGAACACGTTCAAGTTGAGCATTTGTCTCAGATACAACCTTCAATGCAAGAAGTTTTTATTGATTTGATTTCTCAAAAAGCAGCCCAAAATGTCTAATTTATTCCTACTTACCAAAAGAGAAATCCAAGAAAGACTCAGTCAAAGGGGTTTTTGGTATATGCTTGTTTTGGGCCCAGTTGTGGTGCTCTTATTATTGATAGGTCTGCTCAAAGCAGCAGACCAAGGTAAGCAAGAGTTGAACGTCTTAATTGCCGACCCAGGTCAAATCATGTCTCATCGCCTCATGGCCCAAGAAGAGCAACAAATCCACTATTTTTTTATCGATGATTACCTTGAGCTTTCCGAATTCGAGAAAGGGAAAGCATACCAAGAATTTGATGTTTTGTTAGAGCTCAACGAAAAAGTGCTCAACAATAAAAAATGTTTTGTTTTTTTTCGAGACCAACTCGGCCTCGATGCCCGAATGCAACTTAAATTTCAGGTAGAGCGCCGCATGGAGGAACTTATTGCTGCCCAACACTCCAACCTTACCGAACAAGCTTTTAGACAAATCAAACAAGGTTTTATTTTCGATTTTCGGGATTTACAAGATCCTAAAAATGAATCCAAAGAAGCCAATGCATGGGCCGGATTCATACTCGGCGCTTTTGTACTTTTTTTCGTGGCGCTTTATAGCATGACCATCTTTCGCGCTACAGTCCGAGAGAAAAGCAACCGCATTGTAGAAGTTTTATTGGCAAGTGTGAAGCCAAGTCAACTGATGCTTAGTAAAATTCTTGGCATTGGCTTTATAGCGGTGCTTCAGCTGTTGGGCTGGATTTTATTACTCGGCTTTGGGTTTTGGTTACTTCAAGAGACTATTTTTCTCGACATCTTTGACCCAAGCAATTGGGGTCAAGATGCACCAGAGCGTTTGAATCCGTTGTCTGCTTTGGTTTTTGAACAGCTACCCTTCGCATCTTTGATTGTACATTTTTTACTCTTTTTTGTAGCGAGCTTTTTATTTTATGGTGCTTTGTTTGCAGTCTTGGGCGCGCGCAGTAGTGCCGAGGCTGATGGTCAGCAGTTTTTATTTCCCTTGCTGTTTTTAGTCAGTTTTGGCCTCTTCTCGGGGATATACGCAATCTATTTCCCGTCGAGTACCCTTACCGAAATACTCGGTTTTTTACCATTTAGTTCGCCGGTTTTGGTACTCATAGCATTGGCAAAAGGCCTAGGAATTGCTGCATATACCAATGTATTATTAAGTTTGATTATCTTGCTGGTTTGCGCATTTTCACTATTGGGCCTTGGGGCTGGTTGGTACCGCAAATCCATTCTTAAATTCTGAAAGATGCGCCGGGCGGTAATCGATTTGGGCACCAATACCTTTAATTTGCTCATCGCTGAAATGCCAACACGCGGTATACTTTTTCAGACCAAAGAAGGCGTTGCACTTGGTATGGACGGCATCAATGAAAATCGAATTGGCGAAGCCGCTATGGCACGTGCTTTTGCAGCCCTCCAACATTTCAAGCAATTATGCGTCCAATGGGAGGTCGATGTTATACGCGCTATAGGCACATCCGCACTGCGAGATGCCACGAATTCAGGTGAGTTCGTCATGAAGGTTGCTAAAGAATTAAATATTGAAATTGAAGTTATTTCTGGCCTGCAAGAAGCACAATTAATTTATAACGGGGTACAACTGACCCATGAATTTACAACGCCGGCCTTAATTATGGATATTGGCGGTGGCTCAACAGAATTCATCGCTGCCGATGCAAATGGCCCTTTTTTAGCACAGTCATTCGATATTGGCGTTTCGCGCTTGTTTCAAAGCTTTACTTACCAAGATCCAATGAGTGCCTCAGATATCGAACAAGTCGAAGCGTATCTCGAAGCGTGTTGCACTGCATTTTTCAAACAGCAGCTTCCAAATACCTTAATTGGTGCCTCTGGAAGCTTTGAAACCTTTTACGAACTCATCGAAGAAAAGGTATTTCAAACAGATGGTCAGGCCATAGAAGTCGATAGACAACGATTTGAACATATGCTCGATCGCATTATTGCTTCTACGCAAGCCGACCGCGACCGAAATGCGCATATCATACCAATTCGCAAGCGCATGGCTCCGCTCGCTGCTATTAAAACACGATGGGTTCTGCGTCGCGCAAAAATTGAACGCATTTTTGTTTCACCTTACTCTTTGAAAGAAGGCGTTTTATTTGGTCTATGAAATAATCTTAGTTAAAAATCGCTACCTTCAAACGTCTTCGAACTGTCAGAAACCATAGATTGGATGACTAAAATTTCATCTTCATTGAGGTAGCGCCATTGGCCAACCGGAACATCAAGTTGGATATTCATGATGCGGGTGCGCTTGAGCTTGCTGACGCGGTAATCTAAGTATTCACACATGCGGCGAATTTGCCGATTGAGGCCCTGCGTCAGGATGATTGTAAAGGTATGGCTACCTGTTTGCCTGACGACACACTTGCGGGTCCGCGTCCCTAAAATAGGAAGGCCATTGCTCATTTTTTGGATGAAATCTTTGGTAATTGGTTTGTTGACAGTTACCAAGTATTCTTTTTCGTGGTGATTGCGCGCACGTAAAATTTTATTGACGATATCGCCATCGTTGGTAAGAAATATAAGCCCTTCGCTTGGTTTGTCTAGTCGACCAATCGGGAATATCCTTTTGGGATGATTGATAAAATCAATGATGTTGTCTTTTTCACGGATGTGGTCGGTGGTACAAACGATACCGACTGGTTTGTTAAAAGCAAGATATATGAATTCTTCTTGTGGCGTTCCAATTGGTTGGTCGTCAACGGTAATAACATCGCCTTTTTGCACTTTGGTGCCCATTTCTGGAACCTGACCATTGATGCGCACCCTGCCTTGTTCAATGAGTTTGTCCGCAGCTCTTCTCGAACAATAGCCTACTTCACTGAGGTATTTATTGATGCGTATACTGTCGCTTGCTTCCATTTTGTGCAAAAGTAGCTAAATTCTATCAAGGACTTTAATTCCTAAATACAGAAGCGGGTTCTAATTTCGTAATCCTTCGAATTGCAAATAAAGTACCTGAAATACTGATCACGGCCGTAATGACAAAGAAACCAAACTTAAGAGCCGGTGAAAAAGTAAATAAGGTACCGGCGTTGGCGATACCGTTTCTAAAGCCTTCGATGAGTGTGTAGCCAATCAGGAATCCGACGATGGCATATAGCGAGGCCTGCATCAGGATAAGTTTGCGGATGTAACTGTTTGTGGCGCCAATGGCTTTAAGTGTGCCGTAGTCTTTGATGCGGTCAATGGCCGCAGAGTAGAGCGTAAGACCAATGATGATGAAACCAGAAATAAGCGCAAAAATGATGAGCGTGCCAAACGAAAAGGCAATGCCGCTGGACTTGAGTACGGTAATGATGGTTTGATTTTTAAATGCTGTAGGCATCCAGGCTTTTACCCCCGGAATATTGGCATTTATGGCGCTGACTACTTTCTGCATGTTTTTAGCGTCGTCTACTTCCACTAAAAAGGCCGAGGTTTTCGAATTAGCAACATTGCCTAAAAAGCGCGCGCGGTCGATGGTGGTGTAGGAAATAAGTCCCCCTCCAAAAGAGCGTGCTCCTTTGGTAAGGGCGGCAATGCGCACTTGTTTGTTGTTGAGCTCGAAGTAGTCACCTTTTTTTGGGTTGCCCAGCGCTTTGGCATCAAAATAATCTACAGAAACTGCTCCGTCCGAAATAAGGTCTTGGGGCCCTCCGTCTGTAAAAATACCTTGTTGGATGCCATTGAATTCTGGGAGTTCTACGCCGACAATACTGAGCCCCGCAGCTGTGCCGTCTGGAAAACGCGCTGCGCCACTGGCCAAAACAAACTGATGTGCCTTTTTAATGTGTGGTAAACTCTCCATTTCATAGCCCAGACGAACATCTATTGGCGCAAGTGCATTGACATTTTCTGTTTTGTTGTCGGTGACCCAAATGTAGCCGTCGTTGACCCGAACAAAATAGCACATAGCGTTGGTTAGGAAGGTGAAAATACCCGTTTGTTGTCCAACCAAGAAGATTGAAATAATGACCCCAAACAAAGCACCAACACTTTTGGGTTTGTCGAATCTGATAAATTTAAGAGCGGTTCGGAGTAACTGCATTTTTATTTGAGGCTAATAATGCATTCCACTCTACTGCCAATCAGGACGGCTTCTGGTTTGTCAATGCGCACGCGCACCTCGCGTACCCTGCGGTCTTCGAGGTTATCTGCACGGTCATTAAAGATGGATTTTTTAGACAAGTAGGGAGCGCAATAAACAACAGTTCCGGTGCTTAAACGTTCTTTGGTCCCTTGGATGTTGATGGCCGCGCGCTGTCCGTTTTTAACTTTCATGGCGAATAATTCATCGACTTCAGTTGTTGCGATGAGGTCACCTTTGGGTGCGAAATCGCCGAGTTTGTTTCCAATGGTAACGGTTTGGCCTTGTTTGACATCCCAATTGAGGACCATGCCATCGGCAGGAGCATAGATATTTTTTTTGTCAGATAGCTTCTTCGTGTAATTCAATTCCATTTTGGTTTCGCCAAGCGCCGCGTTTGCTTCAGCTAAGTCTGCTTTGGTGATGGCAAGTTCAGCTTTGAGGTTTTTGTAAATGTTTTCCGAATCAAAGGCGGCTTTTTGGGTTCCTGCCTGGGCATTGGCTAAGTTGCGGTCGCGGTTGCGTTCGGCTTCTGCAATTTCAATCTTGAGTTCGAGTGCGGCAATTTTAGCTTCTAAGCTTTTGCTACGCTGTTGTTTGGTGAGCAATTTGGCTTCGCTTTGCTGGAGCTGCGCGACGTCGAGCGACTGGTCTAAAGTAAGGAGCAAAGTCCCCTTTTTTACAAATTGACCTTCTTGGACATGAATTTGTATGATTTTACCGGCGCTTTCAGAGCCAATTGGGCTAATTTTTGCTGCGGGTTCGATGCGGGCAACACCAATGATTTGATCAATGGCTTTGACTTTGTATTTTTCGAGTTTAACGGGTGCTTCTTTACCTCCGCAAGAGATTAGCAAGAGGGTTAAAAGAACAAGGGAGCTTATTTTGAAATACATATCAATGAATGGCTAATTTTTGAGTTAAATCGGATTTAGAAATTTCGGTGGCATGGCCTGCGTCTACTTCAATAATGCGGTCGGCATATTGCAACAACCTTGGGTCGTGGGTAACTACGCAAACCGCTTTACCGTTGCGCGCCAAGTTGACGAGTTCTTGCATTACGGTAGAAATAGAATTGGCGTCAAGCGCAGCGGTAGGTTCGTCGCAGAGCACAAGTTGCGGATCGGTAACGAGTGCGCGTGCAATAGCCACGCGTTGTTGTTGACCGCCAGAGAGTTGCTTGGGTAAGTTGTTTTTTCGATCAGACATCCCAACAAGTTCTAAGGCTGCCAGTGCCTTTTGTTTGGCAGCTTGTCTGGAAAGTTTTTTCAGCTGCAGCGGCATCATGACGTTGTCGAGGGCATTGAGCGGCGCTATCAGATTGAAACTCTGAAAAACAAAACCAATTGTATTCAAGCGCAAAGCGGCAAGCTCATTGGAAGAGAGCGAATTAATGAGCTGATCTTTGACCCATAGCTGGCCATAGGATGGGTAAATCACGCAGCCCAATAAGGAGAGCAGGGTGGTTTTACCTGATCCAGATGGGCCAATAATAAGTAGCAATTCACCCGATTGAATTTCTAAATCAATCGGCTGCAGCGCCACAATTGTTTGGTCTCCAACTTGATATTCCTTACCGACACCGGCTAATTTTGCAATAGGGTTCATGAAAAGCGAAGTAAGCGTTTGATCCAGGCCAGTTTACTTGAGGTATAAGGCGGATATTTCAAAGGTACTTCAAAAATGGTAGGCTTTTTGAAAACCGATTTGAAATGTGAAAAAGTATCAAAACCTGCTTTGCCATGATAGCTTCCGGTACCGCTCTGCCCAACGCCACCAAAAGGTAAATTGGGGTTGGTAATGTGCATAATGGCATCGTTGATGCACCCTCCTCCAAAAGAAAGCCGGTTTTCCCAAATTTTTTGTTCGCTTGGGTCATTGGAGAACAAATAGGCCGATAGCGGTTTTTCGTTGTTTTCGATGTGTTGTAAGACCGCTTCAAAATCTTGGTACTTAATAAGCGGAAGCAGCGGACCAAAAATTTCTTCTTGCATGACCAAATCATCTAAATTGACATCGCGCAAAATTGTAGGCTCAATGGTTCGGTTATTTCGATCAACTTTGCCCCCAAAAAATATTTTTTCTTTTTCAATCAGGCGTTCTAATCGTTCTAAATGGCGCTCATTGATAATCTGTACGTAATTGTGCGCATCGAGCCGATAATCGTTGGCTTCAATTTGGCTTTTGAACAGTTCCAAACAGGTATCGTAAACAGAAGTGTGCACAAAAACGTAATCTGGCGCAATACATGTTTGGCCCGCATTGAGGAATTTGGCCCAAACCAAGCGTTTTACGGCTACATTCAAATGGGCACTTGCTGTAATAATTGCGGGGCTCTTGCCTCCGAGTTCGAGTGTAACGGGTGTCAGTTGTTTGGCTGCGGCCTGATATACAATGCGCCCCACTGCAGGGCTACCCGTAAAGAAGATTTTGTCAAAGCGCTCAGCAAGCAATGCTTGCGTTTCTTCGATACCGCCTTGAACCACTGTAAATACTGCCGGATCAAAATATTTAGCCACCAATTCAGCCATGCATTGTGCGCAATTAGTAGCTAATTCGGAAGGTTTCAAGATGACCGTATTGCCCGCAGCCAGTGCAGCAATAGCCGGTGCCAAAGAAAGTTGGATAGGATAGTTCCATGCACCAATTACCAAACACTGCCCATAAGGTTCGGCGACTGTGTATGAACGACCTGGCAGATTCACCAAATTAGTTGTAACTCGGTTTGCGCGGGTCCATTTGGCTAAAGATCGCTGCGCTTCTTCGATATCCTTTATCAAAATAGCGACTTCAGTCAAAAACGCTTCGTGTTCGGATTTGCCAAAATCAGCATGAACCGCTTTATAAAGCTGTTGCTCATTGTCTACGAGCATTTTTTTGAATTGCTTTAATAGAGCCTTTCTTTCATGCGTTGGTTTTGTGCGTTGACTGCGAAAATAGGCCTGCTGTGTTTGTATAATTTCTTGAAAGTGCATGTGTAATGTGTGAATTTTGAATACTCGTTAGAACATTGGGTATAATAAAATGTTTGCATTTTCTTTATAAATGTACTGCAAACAAACTACGTTTGATAGGGAAGAATTATCTTTGATATAAATCCATATCTATGAAAACTACAAAAATCACCTATCATAAATTGCAAAAGCAATAACTTCATGCAAGAACAACCCAATAATCCGTTGCATGGGGTTAAATTAGCTCAAATCTTAGAAGAACTGGTCGAAAATTACGGCTGGGAGCACATGGCTTTTAAGGTCAATATTAACTGTTTTAAACACGAACCGAGTATCAAATCAAGTTTGGTTTTTTTGCGACGTACGGCTTGGGCCCGTAACAAAGTAGAGGCTATGTATTTGGAAATGATACGAAAAATAAATGATTAATGACTGAGCTCTCACTTACCACCCCTGCGCTACTATTTTCATCAATTTCGTTGATCATGTTAGCCTATACCAATCGCTTTTTGGCTTATGCCAACATTATACGCAATCTACATAGTGCTTACAAAAAGGATCCAAGTCATGTGTTAATGGCTCAAATAGCAAACATAAGAAAGCGCTTGTACCTTACTCGGTCAATGCAAATCTTTGGTATTTCGAGTCTTTTGCTTTGTGTGCTGGCTATGTTCTTAATTTATATTCAACAACAAACATTCGCCGTCTTCACCTTCGGTATGGCACTTGTCTTATTAATTGTTTCATTGGCACTATTGATTTGGGAAATACAAATCTCTGTAAAGGCATTAGAATTGCACCTTCAAGACATCGAGAAGTAGTTAAATTTCAAAATTCGTACTGAGCGCTAAACTTTCTCTACATACTGATGTTTATCTGACGTATACGTCTTATGGTTCGCTCCACTTTTGTTTTTAAACCTTATGAAGCTCCGGATCAAACACCGTTTGAGCGTCTATTTGACGTCTTTAGCGAACTCATCACACATACCTCTGGCGACGTTGAAGAGGCCCTAGACTGGCTCAAAATTATCGACGAAGAATACAAACTGAGTACCCCAGAATACACTTTAGACGACTTCGTTGAGGAACTCAAAAAACGCGGTTATCTCAAAGAAGAAATCCAACCAGATGGTAAGGGTCCGTTGGCCATTACGGCCAAAACCGAGCGCATATTGCGTAAAAATGCCATGGAACAAATTTTTGGTAACATCCGTAAGAGTGGTAGGGGTCAGCACAGTACCAAAAAGATCGGGCAAGGCGATGAAGCCACCGGCGAATACCGCGCTTTTCAATTTGGAGATGCTTTGGAGCGCATTGCTATGACAGAAAGTATTAAAAATGCCCAAATTCAAAATGGTATTTCGGATTTCGTCCTCAATGAACAAGACCTTGTAGTAGAGGACACCCACCACAAATCTCAAATGAGTACGGTCCTGATGATTGACATCAGTCATAGCATGATTCTCTACGGCGAAGACCGCATCACACCCGCCAAAAAAGTGGCGATGGCCCTGGCAGAATTCATTACCACAACTTATCCAAAAGATACCATTGATGTGTTGGTTTTTGGCAACGATGCTTGGCCTATTCAAATCAAAGATTTACCGTATCTAAACGTTGGGCCTTATCACACCAATACCATTGCTGGTCTTGAACTAGCTATGGATATCTTGCGCAGAAAACGCAATACCAACAAGCAAATATTCATGATCACTGACGGCAAGCCGAGTTGTTTGCGTTTACCCGATGGGCAATATTACAAGAATAGCAATGGGCTCGATCAATTTATTGTCGAAAAATGCTACAACATGGCTGCCCAGGCCCGCAAGCTGCACATACCAATCACCACCTTTATGATTGCCCGAGATCCTTATTTGCAATCTTTTGTAGAAGAGTTTACCAAATCCAATAATGGAAAAGCATTTTTTACGGGGCTCAAAGGTCTTGGCGAAATGATCTTCCACGACTACCAATCGAATAGAAAAAAACGAATTCAATAAAGCAATGCACGCAACCATCTCTACCTTAGGTCAGCTCAAAGCAGCTGGTTATGTCTCCAAAAGCATCAAAAATGAACTGCGCGATAACCTTATTGCAAAACTGCAGTCAGGTCAAGCCAGTTTCCCAAATATGCACGGCTATGAGCAAACTGTTATTCCACAGCTCGAGCGCGCTATTTTGTCTAAGCACAACATCAATTTACTCGGTTTACGCGGTCAGGGCAAAACCCGTATTGCTCGTTTACTTTTGAATTTACTAGACGAATACATTCCAGTGGTTTCGGGCAGTGAAATCAATGATGACCCACTGAACCCCTTGAGTCGGTTTGCCCGCGATTTGATAGCCCAACAAGGCGACCAAACACCAATTACCTGGTTGCATCGTTCGGAGCGTTTTTTTGAAAAACTTGCCACGCCCGACGTCACCATTGCAGATCTCATCGGTGATATCGACCCAATCAAAGCGGCTACCCTTAAGTTGACCTACGCAGATGAACGCGTCTTGCATTACGGAATGATTCCGCGTGCCAATCGTTCTATCTTTGTCATCAATGAATTACCAGATTTACAGGCGCGCATTCAGGTGGCTTTATTCAATATTTTAGAGGAAGGAGATGTGCAAATTCGAGGATTTAAATTGCGTTTGCCCCTCGATTTACAATTTGTATTTACGGCCAACCCCGAAGACTATACCAACCGTGGCAGTATCATCACGCCACTCAAAGACCGCATTGGATCTCAGATTCTGACGCACTACGCCGCAGATATCAAAACAGCAAAAAAAATTACGTCACAAGAAGCCGAGCAACTCGAACAAAGAGCGGTTGAGGTGTATGTTCCTGAACTGGCCAAAGACATCTTAGAGCAAATCGCTTTTGAGGCGCGTCAGAGCCCCTATATTGATTATAAAAGTGGTGTGAGCGCCCGTATGAGTATCACCGCATTCGAAAATTTGGTCAGTACAGCTGAACGTAGGGCCATTCTCAACAATGAGAATCAAACAACGGTTCGATACAGCGACCTCATTGGTATGCTACCAGCTATTACGGGTAAGATAGAGTTGGTTTATGAAGGAGAGCAGGAGGGAAGCGCGTTTGTGGCCAATCAGTTGATCGGCGAGGCAACCAAAACCTTGTTTTTAACTTATTTTCCTAAAATTGAAAAGCTTAAAAAACAGGAGCAGTCTACACCGTATGACGCCATTATAGAATGGTTCAAGTCCGTAAATGCTTTTGAATTACCCGACGAAGCAAGCAATCAAAACCACGATGCAGCTCTTTTGAGCATTGCGCCACTCATTTCTTTTTTGGAAACGTATCAGCCCAATTTGGAGCCCAAAGACTTGCCGTTTTTGATGGAATTTGTATTGTGGGCGCTTGTGGAATTTAAGCAGTTGTCTCAAACCAAAACAACGGGCGGCATCTCGTTTAATGATCTCTACAACGAATTGCTCAAGGGAATATAAGTTGATTGGACTCTTTTTTGGTGAAAAGCAGGGCCAATCTCGTGTTTTGGACGTTTCAATCACTGATTAGGAATCTCCATTTTTGGTTTTCAAACTCCAATTATTCACAACTGAATTCAACAGTTACAGGTACTTTGTAAAAGTGTAGTTTTTTTGTTTCAAGGCCTAAAAGGCATCGGGTTTATCTTATTTTTATTCGGTTTTAAAAGTTAATATCGATTGGCTCTAATTAGCCCTGCCTGTATACCCAATACAGTAAATGTAATCTGCTTTTCAAAACGGGTAAGGAACCTCAAAAAATAAAAAACCCGGCACTTGTCTGCTGGGTTTTTATCTGGTGACCCCGGAGGGATTCTAACCCACAACCGCTGGAGCCGAAATCCAGTGCGCTATACAGTTGCGCCACGGAGCCATTGTACACAAAAAAGGTACGGATACAAATCTAATACTTTCAGCCGATAATTGCCTAAATTTACATAATTAAAAACACTGACTATGTTCAAAAATTTACTTGTTGTCCTTGCCACTCTAACTTGGAGCTCGTCATTTGCTCAAAACTGGCAGTCATTCACGGATTCCATCCCAACCTTGTCCTCGCCGCGTGCATGTGATTTGAACAACGACGGCATCAAAGATGTGGTGTTTGGAGGTGGTACCGACGGAGTGTACAGCAATAATGGTATCATGGCCTACAATGGCGCTAATAGCGCGTTGTTATGGAAGCGACCTGCGCGTAACGAAGTGTTTGGCAGTGCTATTTTCAAAGATATTACCAACGATGGCGTCCAAGATGTGTTTATAGTGGGTCGGCAGGCGCAATTGCTGGCTATAAATGGGTCAAATGGTCAACTCATTTGGGATTATTTTCCTTACAATGTCAATCCTGCAGACAGCGGTTTGTATAATTTTTATAATCCGCAGTTTATTGCCGATGTGAGTGGTGACGGCGTACAAGATATTTTGGTGGCAAATGGTGGAGACCACGCCGCTCCGGTTTGGGATACCACGCGCCCACCTGGGCATTTGATGGTCGTCAATAGCATGAATGGCCAACTTTTGGCTAAAGCCGTTGTGCCAGATAGCGCAGAAACTTATTGTTCTGCATTGGTAGCCGATGTACAGGGCAACGGTACCCAATGGGTTTTGTATGGAACTGGCGGCGAAACGCTGGGCGGTAGTTTTTGGGCTTGCCCACTGAGTGCTTTACTCAATAATACATTGGCGCCGTCAATTGTGCTCATGACCGACCCCCAGCTGGGTTTTGTGGCGCCCGCTTCTTTGATTAAAAATGCGTCTGGACAGTATGACATCATTATTCAGTCTTATGGAGGCAAGGTTTCAAAAATCAAAGCGGCCAACTGGAGCACCGTTTGGAGCTACGATTTACCCAATACGGAGTCTAGTGCCGAACCTGTGATCGGTAATTTTACAGGTAACTTTGCGCCCGACGTATTCTTGTCATTGGCAAAAGGAACCAGCTCCTCTTACACCGACTATTACCAAGTCTTGCTCGATGGTGAGTCCGGTCAAGAGGTGTTCAAAGACAGTATTGGCTTGCTGCAATTTGCCTCGGGTAATGCAATTGACCTCAATAACGATGGCCGCGATGAAGCAATTCTCTCGGTTAATTACATGCAAAGTGGCGTATGGAAACACCGTTTGGAAGTCTTTGATTTTGTGGCACATACCATTCAACCCTTGGTTGGCCAGCAAACTGGTGTCAATATCGGATCTACCCCGCTTTTTACAAATCTGGATAATGACAACTTACTCGACCTCGTTTATGTCGTCAAGAAAGACAGCCTTAACCCAATGGGTTGGAAGGGCGTATATTTGAATAGAGTAGAACTCAGTTCAGTTTTTCCTAACGCTGGTTTGGCATGGGGCTCTTATCTGAGTACCCAAAACAATGGCGTTTATTTTAACCAAACAACCAATTGTGGTCCTGGTAGCATTTTGTCGAATGTTGCCGTTACGCAACCGTGGTGTAATGGCAGTTCTTCTGGAGCCATCATTCCAGTAGCTAGTCTAGGAACGGCTCCTTACACCTTTTTGTGGTCAAACGGAAGTACCGCCCCACAGCTTCAAAATGTTCCAGCAGGTACCTACACTTTACAGGTTACTGATAATGCAGGTTGCTATGAAATCTATACCACTACTTTGGTTGATCCATTTGTGATTACCTTTGGAGGTGTGGTGGCGCCGACCTGCCCTGGAGGCAGCAATGGTCAGGCGGTGGTAAACAGTTCTGGTTGCCCTTGTATGTTCAATACCTGCCAGTTTCTATGGGACAACGGCGTGAGTGGTAAAACCAATTTGTCCGCTACAGAAGGCTGGAATACCGTCACTATAACCCACACAAATGGTTGTGTGGTGGTAGATTCCGTTTTTGTGCCTTATGCTGCCCCAGTAGTTAATAGCGCAACCCTCCAAATGGTTACTTGTAATGGTGCGGCCAACGGCAGTATTGACTTGGATGTCAGTTTGGTATTTGCTCCTCAAACTTTTGATTGGAGCAATGGGGTTGGTCAAGCCTACAACGCCAATTTAAGTCCGGGTACTTATGATGTAACTGTTACCGACGCACGCCCATGTACGGCAACGTATGCGTATGTCATTACCGAACCTGATTTACTTGTGTCGAATTACAACGTTCAGTCGGTCTCTTGTTCGGGTCTTACAGACGGCCAAGTAAACGCAACTGCCACCGGAGGCAATGGTGGCTACACTTATCAAATAGGTTCGTTGGTCAATACTTCTGGTCAATTTAATAATTTGTCGGCAGGCACTTATGTTTTAATGGTAAATGATTCTCTGGGTTGTGTTGCCTCCAATCAATCCATTCAAATTGCCGAACCACTTGCCTTGACGCTAACCTTAAATGCTACATTGGCTTCTGGAGCTGGTAGCCTAGACGGAACGGCCTCAGCCACAGTTAGTGGTGGTGTTTCGCCGTATCAATACGCATGGTCAGGACCAAACACCCAGTCAGATAGTATGGCGGTTTACCTTGACGGTGGATGGTATACAGTGCTCGTAACTGACGCAAATGGGTGTAGTATTTCGGACAGCGTTTTTGTCGATGTATTGGGTTTGAATAACCCCACTGTAACAAACCTTGAAGTTTATCCCAATCCGAGTACTGGACTGTTTAAATTAAATCTAGCGGTAGTACAGCTCGAAGTATTCGATTTGCAAGGGCGTCATATCACTCATTTTAACGATGCACAAGAAATTGATTTAAGCCATTTGGCCTCAGGTACTTACCAGCTTGTATGTACCATTGACAAGCGTACGCAAATATTACGGGTAGTGAAACAATAACTTTTTGATTTGCAATTTATTTGCTTATTTTAGAGCAAACTATTGCTTGTATGAAACTGTTCCAAGCCCTTATTTTTGAGGCTATTTTTGCCTTGATTTTTTCGAAGGGGTTTGCACAACCCTTCCAAAACGACTGGCAACAATCCTACCAAAAAGCACGCGTTTTTATAGAAAATAAAGGACAATTTGATGCGTATCAAACACTTGAAACCGGCCCTATTGCTTACGCCATAGATTTTGGTTCAACGCGTATTTTTTTCGGAACCAAAGGTATTCGGTATTATTTTTGAGAGGCACGCCAAACCGCAAAAGAAACCCGCGATAGCCTTAGGGCGCTGTATGCAACTCAAGTCCCAATTTACAAAGAAAAGGAACAAATAGTCGGTAAGTTCGCTTTTAAAACGGATGCCTTTTCTATTCAATTTACAGGTCAAAATGAGGGTGTTGTACTCATGGGTAAGGAAATACAAGCGGCATATTACTCTTATCCTGAGGCCAGCGCTTGTCGTGCTTATCAGCGCTTGGTTTATCAAAATATTTATCCGTTCATCGATTTAGAATATACCGTACATCCATTAGATGGCCTTAAATATGCTTTCATTGTGCATCCCGGAGCTAATCCTGCACAGATACAATTGAAATACGACCGCCCTGTCAGCATGGATTTGCATAAAGATATCCTGATCCCAACTGCTTTTGGCCCCGTTCGAGACCACGCGCCTTTTAGTTTTCAGGGCGACACGAGTAGGGTAGTGGCTTCATGTTTTACTTTAAATGGACCAACCGTTGGTTTCCAAATAGGCGCATACGACCATTCACAAACTTTAGTCATTGATCCCTGGACCCAAAGTCCCAACTTTGCAACCAATTGGGATGTCGTATGGGAATGTGAGCGCGACGGTGCTGGCAATGCGTATGCACTCGGAGGCATCATGCCCATGCAAATTTTGAAGTACAGCGCTACTGGCACTTTGCTTTGGACTTACAGCACGCCCTTTGACACCTCCAATGTTTGGTTGGGCACTTTTGCTGTAGACAACGCAGGTAATTCTTATGTGACCGCTGGTTCAGTTGCTCAAATTCAAAAAATAAGCCCAGCAGGTGCTTTGTTGGTTAATAACCCGAGTCCTGGTGGCATTTTATCGAGTGCCGAATTCTGGACGATTGCCTTTAATTGCGATGAAACAGGATTGGTGATAGGAGGTACGGGAGGCGCGTTATTCCAACTCGATGCTGTAGTGTATAATGTCAATACCACAACACTCAATATCAGTAACCAACAGTTTATTTCCAATGGCCCCACCACTAGTATTCCACCCAATTTGGAAGAGGTAAGGGCTATTACCTCCGCGCCCAATGGAAAGTACTATTTCATGACCCACGACACAATTGGCTATCTCAGCGACAATTTTGGCGGCTGTCCGACGGGTTCAAGTTCTTTTTATAAAGGTCCACATGGTGCAGGGTGGGGATACAAATGTGAAAATTTCCGCTACGACAACGCGGGTATCAATGCTTTGGCTACAACCGCCAATCATCTATATATGCACCGCGGCAACGAAATTCAAAAACGCAGTTTGCAAGACGGGAGTTTGATACAGTCCAATGCCATTCCCGGTGGACAATTTGCAAGTGTATTTTTGGGCGGTAACCAAACGCGGTCGTAAGCGTGCATTCACATCTAAAAGCTGAATCTGGGCTCGGTTTAATTGGCATGCGCATATGACTTTACGGTTTCTAGTTTCTCAAAAGCGCCACAATTTCAGAGTGCCTTCGAGCTGCAATTTGGCTATCTGTTTGATTAGGGGAACTTATATTTTTTCTAATGATTCAGGCTCAACTAAAATTAAATTGATAAATTCGTGTACAAAAATTTACAATATGAAAAAGATTTTACTTGTTTTCGCTTTGTCAACTTCAGTTTTGGGTTTTGCTCAAAAAGGTAAAATGGGCGTACAATTCAATGCAGGAGCACACCTACTCAGCGAAGCTGGTACAGGTCTATGCTTCAATACAGCACTAACCTACAACTTTGTACCAAGCTTTGGTCTTAAATTAGATGGCGGTTTAGACCTCGTTGGTAATGACAACCTCAACCGACTTGGTTTACAGCTCAACCTCAATGTGGTTGCTTTAGCCAATAAAGATGCCAAATTTGGTTTAGAACTGCACGGAGGGGCTGCCTTACTCAACAACGGAAATTTCTTATTTAATGATACTTATTTACTCCGCGGAGACGACATGGTTGCCATTATGGCAGGCATCACCCCAAGCTATCGCATTTCCGATCATGTGCGAATCTTACTAGATGCAACCTATATGCCCAAGCTTTATAAAATTGACGGCAGCATCACTAAATACATGAACGCAACTGTAGGTGTTGCCTACAATTTCTAAAGCGTTTTCAACTCATTATAAAAGGACGAATAAATTCGTCCTTTTTTTTTTGACTTTAAGATTCTTTATCCAAAATAGAATTGGCCTCCTTGGTTTTTTGCAGTGCTGTAAAATAAAGAACCAAACTGATTAATAGAAGCACATGCGAAAAATCATTGCGGTCAAACCATTGATGTAAGTTGATTTTTTTATTTTGAATCAAGCCACTTGGTAGTAATAAAAGCGCAGCAATCCATAAGAATCTGTACCCAGAATGGATTTGGCGTTGGTAGCGGATGCCAACTATGACCAGTGAAAAAATTAAGCCAATACCACTTATTAAAGTGGGGATAAATAATCCTTTGCTTTGGTCAAAGGATAAGTCAACTCTCCAAAAAACAAGCAATTCTAAAGTAAAACCAATACCAAGAAGGAGTAGCGCACTTTTTTCAAAGATTTCTTTTTGTTTGACATTTGGCCATAAACTGAGCATGCCTTTTGTTAAAAAATAAGTGGCAACCATGCCAAGTAACCAAGATGGATATTTACCCCAAAGTCCCAAGTAATTGTACAAGAGATGACCAAAGCCACCAAATAGAAAACTCCAGCCAAATACGAGGTAGAAACGTCTCCAATTGGAATAAAAGTCGTTTTGCGGGTAATTGGTTTTGATTTTAGCGGCTAAAAAGAGAGCCGTTGAAAAAAGAATGAGGTCGCCAATCAAGGCGTTTGGCTCGAGTAAATCAAGTCCGGCAAATTGCCACTCAATTTTAGGGTAATCTTGACCAATCATTTACTATTTGCTTCGAATTTGTGCAAGTTGGCTCTGAGGATACGCTCAACAAGTACCGGGGAAATGCGATTTAAAATACTATTGAGCTTACCAATAAGTGTTTGTGTTTTTTTATATTTTCTTCTTTCAAGTAATGCCAAACAATCTTGGGCTACTTGATCCATAGTTAAAACTTTACCTTTTTGGCGGCTTTCCAAAAGTTGTTTGCTGCCATCGGCTGCCACTACTTCTTTGTTGTGTACAATTTCTGTCATAGCTACTTGAAGCAAGCCAATGTGTATACTATTTTGAAATTCTTCTATGCGCAATGATTCTACAAAAGCGGTGAGGGCCATTTTTGATGCGCTATACGGACCTAACCCAGGCAAGCCATGTATACCCGCTAAACTTGAAATAAAAACGATTTGCCCTTTGGATTGTCTTAATTGCGGCAAGGCATAATGTGTCGGATGCATGGTTCCAAAAACATTGCTCTTGAAAACTTGTTCTACAACGCTAGGGTGAAGATCTGCAACGTAGCCTCGACTAGAAATCCCTACGTTATTCACTAAAATATCAATTTGGTTAAATGATGCTATTGTGAACGCAATGAGTGCTTTGGCTTGATCTGCATCGGCAACATCTCCACGAAAATAAACCACCTGTGCTTCGATTTGTTTCAATTCGTCTGCAACCTCCTTTAAACGCTGTTCATCGCGGCCGTTCAATACAACTCGGGCGCCTTCTTGAGCCAAAGCAAGCGCAATAGCGCGGCCTATACCGCGGCTCGAACCAGTAACAATAGCTACTTTATTTAGGAAGCGTTTTTTTGCCATTTGCTGTAATGAATATCTGGGTGGTATTTAAGTGCTGTTAAGCTGTTGGTCCAGGCCATGATGACATGAACAATAAATGCGATCCAAATATTGCCTGCCATTAGGGTAAGAATACAAAGTAAAAATCCAAGTGGAGCTGCTCCAATGGTTTCGTCGAGGCCTTTGGGAATGTGCGTTGCGGAATACAACGCAACATTGACGGCAATTGCTAACCAAATGCCATATGCTTCAACTAGAGGAAACAATAGAATGCCTCGAAAGAGCAATTCGTATCCAAATAAATAAACAACCCAACCAAATAAATTCAGTCGAAAAGTCTTGGTATCCCAGAGGCGTGCCCGAATTTGTGGGTAATTGACTAAATTTTTTGGTTTTTTGGCCGAGAATGCAGCGAGTGGAATTAAGATTGCAGCAAGTGCAATACACAGCACCAAATTAAACAGCAGCGTATCTGCTCTGAAATTGAGCCCGTAATAGGCAAGGTCACGATTGGGTTCAGTTGTCAACAAAAAGAGTAGTGGAAACAAACCCATACTCAAAAATCCGACCCATTTGGTCATGTAAATAAAGCGCAACCAAGCGGTATCGTGGTTGTATTTTGAAAAATAGTAGGCTTTGATTTTTTCGGATTTAGAAATAAACCAAAAAACGACAAACCCAATTAAAGCTAGGTAAATAGGAGCAATTCCGCCTGACAGACTTGGTATTTGGTCAAAAGGAAGTTTCAAATAGGTGAACATGTCGTTTATTTTGGTAGGTAGCCATTCGCTTTATACCAAGAGATACAGTCGGAAATTGCAGTCTCAATTGGAGTGCTTGGTAGTAGCAGTTCGGTGCGGGCCTTTTGAGGATTATAAAATTGTTTAACACTTGCCATCTTGGCCATTGAATAACTCAATTTCGGAGTGCTTTTGGTAAGTCTAGCTAAAATAGAATTGAAAGCTCCAACTAATTTGATAAGAAACTCTGGAAATTGTTTGACTTTAAAGGGTTGTTCAAATACGACTGCAGCTCTCTTGAAAATTTCTCTATAATAGAGGTTTTCATTACCCACAATATAACATTCCCCTTCTCTGCCCATATGTAAAGCATTGACTGTTGCCACGGCTACATCTTTGGAGTAAACAAAATTTTTGCCTCCGCCTGCATAGCCGGGTAGTTTGTTTTTATAGAGCTCCAAAAACATACGTCCGGAGGTGGGGCCCGAATCAAAAGGACCAATCATGTAGGTCGGATTAACTAATATGACTGGAAATTGTTCTTTTTGGTATTTATCGAGCAAAAAACATTGCGCTTGGTATTTGCTGTCCATATAGTCCATTTTGAACTGATAACCAGTATAAGGTTGGTTTTCGTCACCTGGCGCTGTTTTAGTACCATGATTGAACGAATTGGCCGTGCCAATTTGCACCATTCGGTTAATTTGGTGTTTTTGTGCAGCAGCTGTTATGTTTTTGACGCCCTGTAGATTAACAGCATAAAGACTTTCGAGTCTTCTTGGCCAGATAGTGGTGAGGGCGGCAATATTGATGACGTACTGACAGCCTGCAATGGCTTGGTCCAAAAATTGGGTATCGAGGATATTTCCTTCTATAATTTCAATAGGTAAGTCGGCTAAAACATTGTGGCTTGATCCTGGTAAAATTTGTGCTCGAACTTGAAAGCCTTGAGATAGCGCTTCTCTTGTTACACTTGCACCAAGCATGCCATTGGCGCCGGTAATAAAAACTATTTTTGACATGTATTCAATCAAATAAAAGCAAAGATAGTATTTAAATAAGGTACAATGCTGTAATACTTGATATCGTTGTGAGCAAAAGAACAATGGTTTGTTCGGCACTCAATGCTTTTTTGACTTGCACTTCGGGCTTTTTAAGTGCCAACATGAGCAGGCGCAAATACACAAAAGCACCAATTACAGATGCAATCAAGGCCAAAACAGCAGTGTAAGGAATGTGCGGTACGGCCGACCATAGTAACGAAAATTTACCAAAAAATCCAGCCAGAGGTGGAATGCCAGCCAATGAGAATAAAGCCAATACCAAAGCTGCGCCAACAAGTGGGTTTTTCCAAGCAATACCTTCCCAATTAGACAGGTCATCTGAATTTTGATCGGCAAACTCATTGATGGTGACAAGTGGAATAGTTGCAAAAGCATATGCAGCAACAAACAAAAAGATATTGCTGTTATGTATATCAGCAAGCGCAAAGAGCATTAGGCCTGCGTTGGCAATAGAAGAATAGGCAATTAGTCTCTTAAAAGAAGTTTGTTTCCAGGCTGTGATGTATCCATAAAACATGGAAAGTACAATGAGAAGACTGATGAGGTCGATCCAGTAGAAATAGGAATCTCTGAAAATTTGCCCGAAGACGTTTACGATCGCGTAAATCCCAGTGATTTTGACAACAGTAGACATATACATCAGCACTGCATTCGAAGCACCTTGGTAGACATCGGGACCCCAAAAATGAAAAGGAACAGCTCCAATTTTAAAAGCGAATCCAGCGAGTAAAAAGAGACTGCCGATCATGGCCATTGGACTTTGCCAAATACCGATAGCAAGATTAGATTGAATTTCTACCAACTGAAAACTGCCTGTTGCGCCGTAAAGTAGTGCGATGCCAAATAACAAGATAGCAGAGGCAAAGGAACCCGTAAAAAAGTATTTTACAGCTGCTTCGGCTGAAAGTGCACTTCCTTTTTCAATACCAACTAATACGTATATCGGAATAGATAAAATTTCTAAACCAATAAAGAAAAGCATGAGGTCATTGGGTTGCGCCATCATGATAGCACCACACAAAGAGAAAAGCACCAAACTGAGGTAGTCACCGGTGTGTTCGTTTTCTTGGCGGTAGCGTTGATAACCTCCCCATATAGCAAGAAGTGTAACAATACAAAGCAAAATTACCACGGCACTTTGAGTTGGAATGTAAGCCGTATAAGCCGCCAAAGGCGATGTGTATTGACCACGGAAATAGGCAGCAAGTGCCGCTCCGGTAAGACCAAGACTCGAGATAACCAAAGCGCTAAGCGGTTGTCGGCGCATGCCTACAAATAAACCGAGTAGTCCACTGATAAAAAGAATGACAATACTATCCATGATACAAATTAAAGGGTAGGTTGAGAAAGACTATGTGCAACGAAATCTGTAAGGCATTGAGGTGACAATCCTAGGTATATAGCTGCAATGGAAAGAATAGCGAAAACGGTGATTTCCGACCAATGAAGATCTTCAAAAGATGTTACTTTGGTTGGTCCAAACATTGGGGCTTGGTAGGCCTTGAGCATATAAACGGCACCTAAGATGAGCGTGGCACTGGCTAAAATACCCGTCAGGTTGTGCGCGGCAAAAAGATCTTTAATCAAGAAAAACTCGCCTATAAAGCCGGCTGTGAACGGAACAGATAATGAAACGAAGGTGAGGACCCCAAACCAAAAAGCAAAACGCGGTGCAACTTTGGCAATACCGCCCAAACCTGTTAATTCTGCGGTACCAATACGGTGCTCGATAATACCTGCAGCTAAAAACAGTCCAATAGAGACAATACTGTGATTGACAATTTGAACAACAGCAATCTGATTGGTTTCGCCGTTTTGTAGCATGAGCGCAGCGGCAATAAGACCCAAGTGGCTCAAAGACGCGTAAGCAAACAAAGTCTTGAGGTTATTTTGGCGAATGGCTATTATTGCCCCATAAATGATTCCAATCAAGCCCAATACGATAACCGGCCAACGCCAAAAATCAGTAGCAATACCATTGAAAATGGGAAGTACCCATTTAAGTAAACCAAATAAGGCCATTTTTAGCATTATGGCCGAAAGCAACATGGTGCCAGCAACGGGCGCTTTGGTGTAAGTTTCAGCCTGCCAAGTATGAAAAGGAAAGAGCGGAATTTTAACGGCAAACGCCAGTAAAAAACCACCCATTAGCAAAGTACTTGTATTGCCGAGTGCATTTAGGTCGGCACTGAGTAAGCCTTCATAGGTTTGCTGATTGGTGGCATGCATCAGGCCAATAACAGCCAATAGCATGGCCAAAGAACCAAGTAAAGTATATAGGAAGAATTGTAATATTGCACGCGGCTTTTCAAAGTTACCAAACCAATACAAAATAAGGAAAATAGGCAAAAGCGTCAATTCCCAAAACAGATAAAATCCAAGGATTGTATTGGTAGTGAAGATACCCAATAAGCCAAACTGCATAAGCAAAGCAAGCGCCGTAAAGCGTATGTCATGAACGAGTTCTCTTTTGAAATTGCTCAAAAAGACCAAAAAGAAAACTGCATTCGTCAATAGCATCATGGTAAAACCAAGACTATCAATAGAAAAACGTACAAAGCGCAGCCCAAGGTCAATTAATATGGGTTCGTTTGACTTGAAATAACAAACGGTAACTGCACTTAAAGTCAGGGTGCTTATTGTGGAAATCAGGCCAAAAATACGCGTGAAATTACTTGGTATCCACCAAGCAATTAGGCTAAAAATGAGGGGTAAGAGAATTAGTGCCAAACCGAAAGTTTTAGAATATAATATGCAACAAAAGTGATCAGACCAAAAACCATCCAGAAGAGATAGTTACTCAAGAAACCTGTTTGCCATTTGCGGCTGAGATTCGCTGTATTGAGCACGCCGTCAGCGAGCGCATAGACGCCGTTTCGGAGCATTTGAATATCAATGACCTTCCCGGCAAAGTCGGAAAGTGCAAGTAATGGTTTGACAAAAATGCTGTTGTAGATTTCATCTACGTATAGCTTTTGTGCCGAAAGGCGTTCCCAGCCATTTTGCGCCTCATCAGCTTTCGCAATGTTGCCTTTTTTAGAATAGGTGAGGTATGCCCATGCGAATGCGCCAATTGCAATAGTACTGGCGAAAATCATAAGGGCCATAGACGTGGTAAACGGTAGGTGGGCGTTGTGTACTTGATCCAAGCCCATAGTTCCATGACTCAGGTAGTGGTCAAACCAATGTGCTGCATTCTTGAAAAACAGTCCAGGTAAATTGAGCAAGCCTCCAAAAACAGAAAGCACAGCCAATACAATTAGCGGTAGGGTCATAGAAGTACCGCTCTCATGAACTTTGCTTTTTAGGGTGTCGCCACCACGGAACGTGCCATGAAAAGTTAGAAAATAAAGTCGGAACATATAAACGGCGGTCATGGTAACAGCAAGTACCAAAACCACATAAATTGTTGGGTTGTGGTGAAGGGCTTGCGCCATGATTTCGTCTTTGGAGAAAAATCCAGATAAAAATGGAATTCCTGCAATGGCCATAGTGCCAATCAAAAATGTAAAATGTGTAATGGGCATCAGTTTGGCCAAACCACCCATTTGGCGAATGTCCTGTTCTTCGTGCATTCCGTGAATAACTGAGCCAGAGCCCAAAAAGAGTAGGGCTTTGAAGAAGGCGTGGGTGGTCACGTGAAACAAAGCTACGCTGTACGCACCGAATCCGAGCGCTACAAACATGAGACCCAGCTGAGAAACTGTAGAGTAGGCAAGCACTTTTTTAATGTCGTTTTGTCTGAGCGCCATAAAAGCGGCTAGGAGGGTGGTTGCCAAACCAATGTACATGATGATATCTTTGGTAGCTGGGGCCAATTCGAAAAGGAAATTAGATCGAACTGTGAGGTAAATACCCGCGGTTACCATGGTTGCGGCGTGAATGAGTGCCGATACAGGTGTTGGCCCAGCCATAGCATCAGGGAGCCAAGTAAATAATGGAATTTGCGCACTTTTTCCGGTGGCGGCAATAAATAAACACAAGGTAATGAAGAAAAGTGCACTTCCTTGTAAAACAGCGTTGTCTTGTAGGGCTTTGCCAATTCGGAGAAATTCCAAAGTTTGAAATTGACCAATGAGCATAAAAAGAGCCAATAATAGACCGACATCGCCAATGCGGTTCATGATAAAAGCTTTGCGCCCGGCTAAACTGTTAGCTTCACCCTTTTGCGCATCGTTGTAATGGAAGCTGATCAAGAGATAAGAGCACATCCCGACGCCTTCCCAACCGAAAAAGAGTACAAAGTAGTTTGAACCCAAAACCAGTATGAGCATCGAGAAAATGAAAAGGTTCAAATAGGTAAAAAACTTGTGGTATCCTTCGTCGTGGCTCATGTAGCCCATTGAAAAAAGGTGGATTAAGGAACCTATTCCCGTAATTATGAGTGTCATCCAAATAGAAAGAGCGTCAATCTGAAAAGAGGCATTGATGCGCAAGCCATCGAAATCTATTATATTGAACAGTTTCACAATTTGGGTGCCGTGCAATCCAGAAAAGAGGGTGGTGGCCAATAAAAATGCGATAAAAACCACACCTGTAGCAAGTCCGCCTACAAAAGCCTTTGGCAATTTTTTCCCAAACACGCCGTTAATGGCGAAGCCAATGAGCGGCAGGGCAAGTATGAATAAAAGAGTCAGGTCTTTAGCCATGATTAGTTTTTAAGTTGGTTGTACATGTCAATATCGATAGACTTGAGGTTGCGGTAAGCCATAATGATAATGGAGAGTCCGACAGTTGCCTCGGCGGCTGCTACCACCATGGTGAAAAAGACAAAAATTTGCGCATCGCCATTACCGTAGTAGGTGGAAAAAGTTACGAGCATGAGATTGACTGCATTGAGCATCAATTCGATGCACATCAACAGAACGATCATATTTTTGCGCGTCATGGCGCCAATTGCGCCAATGGTGAAGAGGGCAAAAGACACAAATAAGTAGAAGTCGAGAGAAGTCCCGATGCTAGAGGCTGCTTGCATGTTATTCGATGATTTGTTTTTCGCGTTTGGCTAAAAGGATGGCCCCAACCATTGCGGCAATAAATAAAATGGAGGTCAATTCAAATGCGACCACATATTTGGTAAAAAGTAAATTACCTAGTTCTTTGACCAAACCAATTTGGTTGTCTTGATGGCGATAAGATTGACCTAAGATAAGCGTTTCTTTGAGCGCGGTGATGAGCACCAGAAATAAAGATCCACCTGCAATAAAAGCAGCGAATTGTGCTCCTATGGTGGTAGTGGGTTCTACTTCTTTGTTTAGGTTGAGCAACATCAATACAAAAAGGAATAAAACCATAATGGCACCTGCATAGACAATCATATTGACTATTGCCAAAAATTGGGCATTCATCATGATGTACATCGATGTGATGAAAAAGAACGTTACCACGAGGTAAATGACGCTCCGGACAGGATGCTTACTAAGCACAACCATGAGGGCAGATGCAAGTGTAAGACTACCGAGAATAATGGAAATGATTTGCAAACTCATAGTTGTGTACGTTTACCGGTGTGTTGTCTTTTTGTGATGTCGATGCGTTCATCTAAGGTTTCGACAAGTTTGTCTTTACCGTAAATAAAGTTATCGCGCTCGAAATAAGTCGGGACAAGTCTGTCTGTTAAGAAAATCGCTTCTTTAGGACACGCTTCTTCGCAGAGACCGCAGAAAATACAGCGCAACATATTGATTTCATAGGTGGCTGCATATTTTTCTTCGCGGTACAGATGCTCTTCTCCACGCTTGCGTTCTTCGGAAGTCATGGTGATGGCTTCAGCAGGGCAGGCCACCGCACAAAGTCCGCAAGCGGTGCAGTTTTCGCGACCTTGCTCGTCGCGCTTAAGCACGTGTTGCCCGCGGTAAACAGGAGCAAATTCGCGAATTTCTTCAGGGTATTTGATGGTTTTACGCTTGCGTAGCATGTGGCGCAACGTAGTGATCATCCCGCTGATAATAGCGGGTAAGTAGGCTTTTTCCCAAAGGGTCATGGGTTTATCAGAAACTACTTTTTTGCGATTGGTAAGACTTTCCATAAGGTGATATCAATTAAAACCAGCCGTTTTTAAAGGCGATGACCAAACCAGTGATCAATAAATTAATTAGCGCAAGTGGCAAGAGGGTTTTCCAGCCAAGGTGCATCAGTTGGTCGAAGCGAAAACGCGGGATAGTCCAGCGAATCCACATAATGACGAAAATAAATAAGAAAATTTTGATGGCAAAAGCACCAATACCTAATATCGCCAAGGTGTTGCCGCTAAAATAGCTCATGCCCGGGAAATTATAACCGCCGAAGAATAAAATAGCCATGATGGCAGACGAAACAAACATGGAGGTATACTCTGAAAACAGGTACAAACCAAGTTTCATGGAGCTGTATTCGGTGTGGTAACCACCAACCAACTCAGATTCACATTCTGGAAGGTCGAAAGGTGCGCGGTTGAGTTCAGCTAAGGCACAAATAAAGAAAATTAAGAAGGCGACGGGTTGGTAGAGCACATTCCAAACACCACTTTGCTGTGCAACGATATCGTTGAGACTCAAGGAGCCAGAAATTAAAACAATGGTGATGGCTGAGACACCCATGGCCAATTCGTAAGAAATCATTTGAGAACTTGCACGAATGGCTCCGTAGAGTGAATATTTATTATTGGAAGCCCAGCCACCGATCATGATGCCGTAGACGCCAACGGATAGTACGCCAAAAACGTAAAGAATGCCGATGTTGATATCGGCCACCTGAAGACTGATGTCGCGGCCAAAAAGGTGAAGTTTGGGGCCCCATGGAACAACTGCACTTGTGATGAGCGCCGTAAACATGGCGAGTCCTGGACCGATAATGAAGAGCCATTTGTCGGCTTTTGCCGGAATAAAATCTTCTTTTAAGAACATTTTGACGCCGTCTGCAATTGGTTGAAGAATACCGAATGGTCCTGCACGGTCCGGGCCAACGCGGTCTTGGATCCAGGCGGCAAGTTTGCGCTCAAAATAGGTCATGTAGGCCGCTGCTCCGAGAGAAATCAGGAATAACAGAACAACAAGAATAGATTTTTCAATAAGCAATGCAGTATCCATTAGCCTAATAATTTGGGATTGTTATCGTTTTTGGTAGCGTATTTACCCTGAGAAATCACTGAATGGCGGTCAATTTTACGTGGGCCAATGAGGTTCCATTTGCTCGGATCTTTTTTGTCGAAGCGGCAATTATTGCAAATCCAGGCGGTTTTGTCTTCGATGGTTTCGACTTCGCCATATTTGTCTTTTCGGGCAGTCACGCGGAAAATTTCATTGCCAAACATCCAAACTACTGCTTTTCCGGAACATTTGTCGCAGGCACATTCTGCTTCGTAGGGTTTTAAAAACCAAACACGCGACTTGAAACGGAAGGTTTTGTCGGTAAGGGCACCTACCGGGCAAACATCGATCATGTTACCAGAAAAATCGTTTTCGATGGCGTTTTCGATGTAAGTTGAGATTTCAGCGTGTTCACCACGGTTTAATACGCCATGAACGCGTTTGTCGGTGAGTTGATTGGCAACCGCAACACAGCGATAACATAATATGCATCGGTTCATGTGTAATTTGATCTTATTGCCTATATCGATAGGGTTAAAGGTTCTTCTTTCTTCGCGGTAACGTGTTTTGGCAGAGCCATGCTCATATCCTAAATCTTGTAAATGGCATTCACCTGCTTGGTCGCAAATTGGGCAATCTAAAGGGTGATTCACCAATAAAAACTCAACCACGCCGCCACGGTTGTTTTGAACGCGCTCAGAGGTTTTGTTCTTTACGATCATGCCCTCCATAACGGCAGTCGAGCAAGAGGCGACCAATTTGGGCATCGGGCGTGGATCTGCTGTAGAACCAGCAGCAACCTCAACAAGACAGGTACGGCATTTTCCACCTGTACCAGGAAGTTTGCTGTAATAGCACATGGCTGGTGGAACAAGGTCCCCACCGGCTTGGCGGGCAGCATTCAGGATGGTGGTGCCTGGTGCTACTTCAATTTCGACATCGTCTATTGTTACTTTTATCATAGGACTAAGCTTCAAGCGGTGCTTGGATTAAACCATAATTTCTTGTTTGTGCTTCTTGTGGCGCTTTGACGTGCCATTCGAATTCGTCGCGGAAATGGCGAATTGCGGCTGCAACAGGCCAAGCTGCGGCATCGCCAAGAGGGCAAATGGTATTGCCTTCAATTTTTTTGTTGATTTCTTCTAAAAGCGAAATATCTTCGAGTGTCCCTTGACCGTGTTCTAAGCGGTAAAGCACTTTTTCCATCCAGCCCGTTCCCTCACGACAAGGTGAACACTGACCGCAAGATTCATGTGCATAAAAACGAGCAAAGTTCCAGGTATTGCGCACAATACATTGGTCTTCGTCAAAGACAATAAAACCACCTGAACCGAGCATAGAACCCGTCGCAAAACCACCGTCGGCTAAACTTTCATAAGTCATGAGGCGGTCGGTGCCGGCCGCCGTTTTGGTCACTAAATAGTGCGGTAAAATAGGTACAGAAGATCCGCCAGGAACACATGCTTTGAGTTTTTTACCGTTTGGAATACCGCGGCAGTAATCGTCACCGTAAATGAATTCTTCTACTGAAAGCCCGAGATCGATTTCGTAAACGCCCGGACGCACGAGGTTTCCACTTGCCGAAATGAGTTTGGTTCCAGTAGAACGCTCAATGCCGATTGCGGCATATGCTTCACCACCTTCATTGACAATAGGCACAACGGCTGCAATAGATTCGACGTTATTGACCACCGTAGGATTACCCCACAATCCTTTAACAGCTGGGAAAGGTGGTTTCATGCGCGGGTTACCGCGCTTGCCTTCCAATGATTCGAGCAAAGCAGTTTCTTCACCACAGATGTAAGCGCCTCCACCGGGCGTAACAACGAGGTCGAGGTCATAGCCCGAACCTAAAATATTTTTTCCTAGCATGCCATTTGCGTATGCTTCAGCAATTGCTTTTTCAAGAATGCGCAATATATACATGAATTCTCCGCGAATGTAAATATAGGAACGGCGTGCACCGAGCGCATAGCTCGAGGTGATCATGCCTTCGATGAGCAAATGCGGAAGTTTTTCCATGAGGTAGCGGTCCTTGAAGGTGCCAGGCTCTGATTCATCCGCGTTGCACACAAGATGGCGCTCAATGCCTTCAGGTTTTGCCAAAAATGACCATTTCATGCCCGTCGGAAAACCCGCACCACCGCGGCCACGCAAACCTGATTTTTTGACTTCTTCCACGATTTCGTCGGGGCTCATGGTTTTTAGGGCTTTTTCAACGGAGGCATAGCCACCGTGTTTGCGATAGACGTCGTAAGCTGCAATGCCAGGTACTTCGGCGTGTTCGATCAATAGTTTTCTTGCCATTGGTTATGATTTTGAAGCGGCGCGCATGGCGTCGAGCATTTCGTTCACTTTTTCTTTGGTAAGGCGCTCGTAAAACTGGTATTTACACATGAGCATAGGTCCGTAGCCACAGGCACCCAAACATTCAACTGTTTTAAGCGTAAAAAGCCCATCTTTGGTTGTTTCACCCACTTTGATATTGAGTTTTTCTTCGATGTAGGCGATAAGGTCATCGGAGCCAACTAGTTGACAAGGCCCTGTGCGGCAAACCTCTAAAACGTTTTTACCCACAGGGTCGAGATGGAACATGGTATAAAACGTGGCGACTTCGTATACCTCGATTGGTTCGATTCCTAAAATCTGAGCAACGCGGTTCATGGCGCCTACACTTACCCATCCGAATTCATCTTGAACAAGATGCAAGATGCTGAGGATGGCACTTTTTTGTTTTCCTTCCGGGAAGAGGCCGATGACACGATTGATTTCGGTCATGGTGTGTGCACTGAAATCTATCGGTGCTTCGTAAACGGCTTGTGGGTGATCTACTTTCATATTAGGCGTCTAGTTCTCCGGCAATAACGTTGATGCTGCTGAGGGTCAGAACGGCGTCTGAAATCGGCATGCCTTTGATCATTTCTGGATATGCTTGGTAATAAATAAAACAAGGTCTTCTAAATTGGAGACGATACGGCGTGCGGCCACCGTCGGAAATTAGATAGTATCCGAGTTCACCGTTCCCTCCTTCAACAGCATGGTAGACTTCGCCAACTGGTAATTCTGTTTCTCCCATCACAATTTTAAAATGGTAGATAAGGGCTTCCATGTTGTTGTAGACATCTGCTTTTGGAGGCAAGTAGAAGTCCGGTAGGTCTGCTTTGTAATCGCCTTCAGGTAAATTGTTATAGGCTTGCTCAATGATGCGTAAACTCTGACGAATTTCTTCTTGACGTACCATAAAACGATCGTAGGTATCTCCGTTTACGCCTACAGGAACGATAAAGTCGAAGTCCTCATAAGATGAATAAGGACTCATGACGCGAACATCGTAGTCTACACCAGCAGCGCGGAGGTTTGGTCCAGAAAAAGAATAGGAGAGGGCACGCTCTGCGGAGATTGGTCCAGCGCCTTTGGTGCGGTCCATGAAGATGCGGTTGCGGGCAAGCATGCTGTCGAATTCTTCAAAAGCCTTTGGAAAGGTTTTAAGGAACGATTTTAATTTTTGATGAAATAACGGGTTAAAGTCGCGTTCAAAGCCACCGATTCGACCCACATTGGTTGTTAGGCGAGCACCACTTAGTTCTTCGTAGAGTTCATAAATCTTTTCCCGTTCGGAGAAAGGGTAAAAGAAAGAGGTGAGCGCACCGGCATCGACACCAATAACGGAATTGCAAATAAGGTGATCGGCAATGCGGGCTAATTCCATGATGATGACGCGCATGTACTGCACGCGCTTCGGAATATCTACACCAATGAGTTTTTCGACAGTCATTTCCCAACCTATGTTGTTGATTGGAGACGAACAATAGTTCAGGCGATCGGTAATTGGTGTGATTTGGTTGTAAGGACGCCGCTCGGCTAATTTTTCAAAAGCACGGTGGATGTAACCAACGGTTTGCTCTGAAGAGATGATTTTTTCACCGTCAACTTTGAGGATATTTTGAAAAATCCCATGCGTAGAGGGGTGGGTAGGCCCAAAGTTGATAGTGGCAATATTGGCCGGATCTGCATTTTGCAATGCGTCTTTTAGGTCTTGGCTCATAGTTCGTTGTTGTTACGTCCAAAAAATCTGTCGTCTTTGTCTTCACGGGTAGCGTCTTCGAGCACGTATTCTTTGCGCATTGGGAAGTAATCCATGTCATCCATATTGAGGATGCGACGTAGGTCCGGGTGACCGTCGAAAATGATACCGAAAAAGTCATAGGTTTCGCGTTCCATCCAGTTGGCGCCAGCAAAAAGGTTGGTGATGGTTGCAATGTGAAGGTCCTCTTTTGGAAGATAGCCTTTGATACGCAAGCGCACGTTGTTTTTCCAGGAATGCAATTGGTACACAACAGCAAATTCTCGGCCCGCAGCCTCTGGGTAATGAATACCGGCTATGTTGGTCAGGTAATTGACGCTTAAAGAAGGTTCTTGCTGAAGCCATGCAATGACGTCATGAATTTTTGCTGTTGAAATTTCGACATTGAGTATGCCAAAAGTTTCTTCGTGGGCAAGTACATCTGCACTAAAAGCCGCCTGAATGGCCGCTAAATAATCTTGGTTATTTTTCTTGTCCATTGTCGATATCAATTTGGTAAGAACCGAGAAGGTGTTTGTATTCGTCAGAATAACGGCGTCTGTTGGATTCTTTTTTGACTAATTCATGAATATTCATGACGCCTTCAATGATTTGCTCCGGGCGTGGTGGGCAACCAGGAACATAGACATCGACTGGAATAATGCGATCGATACCTTGCAAGACTGAATAGGTATCAAAAATACCCCCCGAACAAGCGCAAGCGCCCACAGATAAAACCCATTTGGGTTCGGCCATTTGCTCGTAAACTGTTTTAAGTACCGGCCCTAGTTTTTTAGAAATGGTGCCAGCAACGATGAGCAGGTCGGCCTGACGTGGCGTGAAAGACATGCGCTCCATGCCAAATCGGGATAAATCGTAAGCACTGCCCATGGTGGCCATGAATTCAATACCACAACAAGAGGTGGCAAACGGCAAAGGCCAAACAGAGTTGGCGCGGGCTAAAGCAATAGCTTTGTCAAGGGTAGTGAGCTGGTAGCCCTCTCCGTTGATGGTTTCGAGGTCTTCTATTTTTCCCATTCTAATGCTCCTTTTTTATAGATATAGTAAAAACCGGTCAAGAAAAAACCGACAAACATAATGACAGCTAATAAACCTTCTAATTTGAGGTCGTAAAAATTAACGGCGTAAGGATAGAAGAATATCACTTCCACATCAAATAAAACAAAGAGAATCGCCGTCATGAAATAACGGATAGAAACAGGGAAACGCGCGTTTCCTTGCGCATCGATACCGCACTCAAAGTTATCGTCTTTTTTAGCCGAGCTGATTCTTGGAGTAAGTTTGTGTGTGACAAACAAAGTGAAAATTACAAAACCTGCTGCAACTGCAATTTGCATGAGGAGGGGCAGGTAGTTGGCACTAGAGGCTGTTTCCATTTGACTTTTTATTGAGTAACAATAGTTTCAAAACTTAGATTGTTTTGCGCCACAAATTTACCTTTTAGTTTGGTACTGACACAAAAAAAGCCGAGAAAATATTCCCGGCTTCTAATTTAGAATGCTTATAGATTACTTAAATTGAAAGCGCAATCCGAGATTTGAAAAATTCCCTGCGCTAAAGCTGGTGCCAAGACCGGCAATCTGATTGATATTGACGCCAGGTCTGAGTTCTGCGTAAAGGTGAATAGGCTTCCAGAATTCGCGTTTTTTGCCTACTTGAAAATCGATCCCTAGCGGAGTGTAGATACTCATGCCAAAGCCGCCTTTGTTTTCGAAGGATTCAGTTTCGAGGGTCCCTCCGTCGTAAAAGAGATCATTAAACATTCCGTATTCTAACCCGTTTCCGTACGGAGAAACCCTTTGGTGAACTGTTGTTGTGGAGTTGTAGCTCAAGCCAAAATTTACACCTATTCCGCCGTAAAAACTCCAGCGCTTTTCTGCTTTGTATCGAAAAATCAAAGAAGCGTCTAGGCGCAATTGTTCTTGAGCAAATTGCGCGTTATAGCTATGCGTACTAAACGAGTCAATAAAGAACTGTTCACCAGTCTGAGAACTTGTTAGCGTATCCACTCGAAATGATTCGGTGTAAGAACCCCCAGTGGCGAGCGCATTATTTTGTTTGGTATGCATAATCCCAAAGCGTAAGGTAGCTTTTGGCAACTGTTTAAGTTCTAAACCAACACTTAAAGATTGAGATTGGCCGGGGATGTTTAATAAAAACTGAGGGTAACTCTGGTAGGCACTCAAATCTTGTGACAAAATACTGGAATTAGGCGCTAGGGTTTGAAGGTCCGCCAAAGAACTATTTGTTTGCCCAAAAAAGGCGCCAGACTGAAGATAGACTTCTTTGATTTGAACTTGTGCAAAAGCGCTTAAGCATATGAAACAAGAAAGTGTGAAGATGATTTTTTTCATGGTGTTTATTTTGTTCGTCTAAATGACGAAGTTGTCAATTTATTGTTACAAGCTTGGTGCTTTTAAAATCATTTGCACCTTTGAATTGGAGAATATAGGTTCCATTCTTTAAATTCTCTAGGTTGATTTTATCTCCGGGTGCAATTGTACCATTTTGAATATGTTGACCATTCGCATGGTACAGATCAAAAATGTAGTCTTCATTTTGATCCAATATTTGAATAGCGCCTGAAGTCGGGTTGGGGAATAAGGTAATATCGTGAGGTTGCTTTACAATAGTCTCGATCAAACCAAGGGTTGGATCCATTGAAACGCCACCATTGCCGTTGATGACCCAGTTTCCAGGATCTATGCCAATGGTTCCAACCAATGTCCCAAAATTAATAAGGTGGAATAATTCGGTATTGTTTGCGATCGAAAAACGCACAATAGTATCGGCTTGCCCTTGGCGCAGAATGCGCAAACTAATTTGGTTTGTAAATGTAGGCGTTACGTTCGGCATAGAAGAGGTATGCGAAATTTCAATGTAAAGATCGGTCCCTACCTGATTGTATTGAACTTGATAAGTTGGATAACCTTCGCCAAAATACCATTGCTCAAAAAAAGCATCGAGGTCGATATTGCAATAACTCGCTAAATGGTTTTTAAAATCAAGTCCGGTGGCTGTGCTATCGGCGAAAGTCGTTTGAAAATCTTGAAGTGCTGCAAAAAAGAGGCTGTCATTTTTGATGAGGTAGCGCAAAGTATGGATGATTCCTGCGCCTTTGTCATAAGACAAACGTCCGTTAAAAATGCGCGCCTCGTTGAGCGAATCCAATACCCAAACGCTTCCGCCAGGTTGTTGCATGACGCTCTGATGCACTTGCGTCATGTGGTTGATTTGTTCTCCTGGATAGAGCGCGGCAAGCATCAGGTATTCACCGTAAGAAGCAAATCCTTCATTGAGCCAGATGTCGCACCAAGAGGCGCAGGTGACGTTGTTGCCCCACCACTGGTGGGCCAATTCATGAGCAGTAAGTGTTTTTTCAAAGAAGCCTTGCGTGGTCATGGTTTGGTGTTCCATGCCTCCGCCAATTGGCGCCATGCAATGTCCATATTTTTCATCGGTAAAAGGATAGGGGCCGAATTGCGTTGCAAAAAGTTCGATAAAATCAGCAGTTTCATTGATTTCGTCTATGAAGTTGGGCAGGGTTTGCGGGTTGTCGTAGATGTAATTCTGAATTAATACTGGACCCGTGCTTCCTACAGGATTGGCATAGATGCTGTAATCGACATATTTGGCAACAGCTACTGAAATGAGATAGTAGTCTATCGGATGGCGGTGTTTCCATTCGTAGCGGGTAAATCCGTTTCCAAGCGGCACAATGGCTTCTAGGATACCGTTGGAGCCGGCTTTACAGGTGTCGGGTACTGTAATGGCAACAGCGCAAGAATCGGCTTTATCGGTGAGACTTTGCTTTACGGCAAACCATTCGTAGGCAGAAAAGGGCTCAGACAAAGACCAAACAACCTTATTTCCCCAACTTGGGGAGCTTCCGGCAGTAAGACCGCTTCCGCCAAGAGGGTTGGTTTGCGCGGTTGGAGGTGTTCCGGCATAGCTCACTTTGATGACAAAATTTTGCTGGGTGTTTGCGTTTACTGGTACTCGCACTTTGTTTGATACCCGAGTATAGCCAACCGCGATGTTGTTTACTTTAATTTCGCTGATAATTAAGGATTCAAATAACTCAAATAAGGCCGAATCGAGGTCTATTTTCGCTTTTGCATGGATTTCGACGCTACCGTTTAAGTAAGTCGAAACATTATTCATCTCAAGGTCCAAATTATAAAAATGAACATCGTAAAGCTCTGTTTCAGCAATTTCTGCGACAGATAAAGAAGCACTTTTGAGGTGTAATGGTTTACTTGCTTTTCGTGCTGCACAAGAACCTGTGTTGTCTTGTGCGGATAAATAAAAAGTGAGAAGGAAGAAAACAGGAAAAAAAACGTGTTTCATAGCTTGATAAAGTTTGAACGAAATTAAACATTCTCAGGGAAGTTGCTTTTGATTTTCGCTTAAATTATATTGGGCGCGTTGCAAGCACAACCTCAGCCATTTATTTTGGATTACGCTCTTTTTCGTCAAGATGGCAGGGCTTTGCGTTTTTCAAACTCGATGCTTTTTTTTTGTAAAATAATTCGATGAAAGCGTCCTCATTTTCTGGTGAAATCAAAAGCTCGTCGTATTTATTGTAATGAACAACTAAGCATTTCCAAGCGGTGCTCATTTTCCAGCCTGCATATAAGCCATTTGCGGCTTCAACTTTGCGCAAGGAGGCGTATGGAATACGTTTTTTAAAGCATAAAGTCTGACACAATAAGTCTTCTTCTAAAAAAGTGTAGCGTGTAGACTTCGGTAAAATCCAGATTATAAAGAGACACAAGAAAACCCAAACGAGCCCAAGACCTATGAATGCTTCTGTTTTTCCTTCAGAGAAATAAATGAGCGTGCCCACGCCTGCGTACGTAATAAAAACGAATGCGCAAACGAGCCAGATAAAAGCGTCTGTTTTGGCTTTGAAAACCATTCAATACTTTGCTTACCAGGCGAAAAGCGGCTTACCGCTCATGAGGTTGTTAACATCTTTCTTAACATCGGCCAAAATTTGCTCATTCGTGGCATTCATCAGGACGCGGTCGATGAGTGCCACGATCTGAGGGATTTCAGTTTCGTTGACGCCTCTTGAGGTGAGCGCAGGCGTGCCAATGCGTATGCCAGAGGTGACAAATGGAGATTCGGTATCGAACGGTACCATATTTTTGTTGACCGTGATGTCTGCAAGTACAAGTGCGTTTTCGGCATCTTTACCAGTAATACCTTTGTTGCGCAAATCCAGTAACATACTGTGGTTTTCGGTGCCACCTGATACAATGTTGTAGCCTAAACGAACTAATTCTTGCGCAAAAACAGCCGCATTTGTCTTGACTTGCGTCATGTATTTTTTGTAAGAAGGGTCGAGGGCTTCGCCAAACGCAACTGCTTTAGCCGCAATAACATGCTCTAGTGGCCCACCTTGAATACCAGGGAATACGGCTGCGTCTAACAAAGCACCCATAGATTTGAGGTTGCCGTTGTTCCAGCGCAAACCGAAAGGATTTTCAATGTTGTGACGCATCATGATGATGCCACCGCGCGGGCCACGCAGCGTTTTGTGAGTAGTAGATGTGACGATGTGGCAATGTTCGAGTGGGTCGTTGAGTAGACCTGCAGCAATAAGACCTGCAGGGTGGGAGATATCAGCAAGTACCAATGCGCCAATTTCGTCGGCAACTTTGCGGATGCGTGCGTAATCCCAGTCTCTTGAATAAGCGGAAGCGCCACAAATGATCATTTTGGGGCGTTCTTTTTTCGCGGTTTCTTCCATGAGGTCGTAGTCTACCAAACCAGTTTCTTTATTGACGCCGTAGAAAAAGGGTTGGTAAAGTTTACCCGAAAAATTAACGGGTGAACCATGGGTGAGGTGCCCACCGTGTGAGAGGTCAAAACCTAAAATTTTATCGCCTGGTTGCAAGCAAGCTAAAAATACGGCTGCATTGGCTTGGGCACCCGAGTGCGGCTGCACGTTAGCCCATGTTGCCCCGAACAACTGACAAAGTCTGTCTATGGCGAGTTGTTCTACTTTATCTACAACTTCGCAGCCGCCATAATAGCGCTTTCCAGGAAGACCTTCGGCATATTTGTTGGTGAGTACAGAACCCATGGCTTGCATGACTTGGTCACTCACAAAGTTTTCAGAGGCAATGAGTTCGATGCCGTGAAGTTGTCTTTCTTTTTCTGCTTGAATCAGCTCAAAAATAGCTTGGTCTTTCATGTTGTTGTTTTAAAGTACAAATATCGGAAGAATGCTAAAATAAGCGCCTGATTTGGTAAAGAGAATGTGTAATTTTTGCTGCTGATGAATTAAAAATACCTTCTTGAGTCAGTGTATCCATTCGGACTTGCCCTGATGCATGTAAAATTTGGTCTTCTGGTCCAATAATGCCTACATGATGTATGCGCCCATCCGCATTTTTGAAAAAGGCGAGGTCTAGCATTTGGCGCTCTTCAAACGAGATCATTTGTCCGTGGGTAGCTTGTTGATATGCATCGCGTGGCAGATTGAATTGGAGCTGTCTGAATACATTTTGAACCAGTCCAGAACAATCGATACCAAAATGAGATTTCCCACCCCACAAATAGGGCGTATTGAGAAAAGATAATGCGTAGGACCAGCAATCAGAAGCCACTAACTCGTTTTGAATTTGGTAACAATAAGAACCAATTTCAAATTCGGCCTCAGTACCAACAAGAGCGCCGCCACTTAAAAGCTGTGGTCCCATTGGCCCTTGAATAAATAGGGTAGGGCTCATGGCATATCTAAATTGGTCGAGCCAGCGACGTAATTCTTTGTCCGTGAGCGGAAGGACTTGTTTGTGGTCAATAAAACCTTCGTAGCCATCGAGTATACTTCGGATCTTTAACCAAGGTTGGCTGTACTGAAGAATTTCGATGGGCTCTCCAAAAAGCAATTGGGTACATTGTTCTGAACTGTCTTTAGCTTCGGTTCTGACAGGTATGGCCGAAAGCGCACAAAAGGCATGGCGCTGTTGGGCTTCAATCCATTTGATTTTCTGACTCATTGCTTCAAAATTAGCATTTTCAAGTCGATATTTGACTAATTTTATCGCATGAATCAAGGACGCAAGCCCCAAATCCTCATCACCAACGACGACAGCATTAGCGCAGGCGGAATTGCGGCGCTCATAGAGGCGGCTCGCCCTTTTGGGGATTTATTAGTTGTGGCTCCCGATAAACCGCAATCAGGAATGGGACACGCCATCACCATTCACGACCCTATTCGCTTGGCCAAAAGCCACTTGTATTCAGGAGTGGAAGCTTATGCATGCAGTGGAACACCAGTGGATTGTGTCAAATTAGGCATCTATGAATTACTTGGTGCCAAACCAGATTTGATTCTATCCGGCATCAATCACGGTGAAAACTCATCAACGAATGTTTTGTACTCTGGCACCATGTCAGCAGCCATCGAAGGTGCCATGGAAGGAGTGGCTTCATTTGGGTTTTCTTTAGCTGATTTTTCGGCAAATGCTGACTTTTCTGCGGCTCAGTTTTATGTCAATTACCTACTAGAGCAGTATTTTCAAAAGGGTTTTGCGCCTTCCATCTGTTTAAATGTCAATGTGCCCAAATTGCCGTTATCCGAAATCAAAGGATTGCGTTTTTGTAAGCAAGCCCATGCCTATTGGGCCGACCGTTTTGAAAAACGAAGCGATCAATTTGGTAGAGACTACTTTTGGCTTACTGGAGAATTTGCAGACCTCGATCAACGTCCAGATACCGACTTGCACGCGCTAAAAGAGGGTTATGTAAGTGTCGTCCCCACCCAATACGACCTTACAGCCTATGCGCACCTTACTCAATTTAAATCTTGGGAATCATGAAAAAAAATTTAAACGCTTCCTTCTTTACAGGTTTGGCAATTGGCGTCTTTTCTCCACTCGTCTTGCTTCCAATTATCGTCTTTATTCTCTCTCAATCATACGGCCAGAGCTTTGCTTATCTATGGAGTCAAACCTTGCGTTTTCCGGAGTTCATGAGCCGTTATTTATCTTTAGCTCTAATTGGGAATTTGGGTTGGTTTTATTTCTTTTTGAACCGTGAGCGCTATTTTCACACGCGTGGAATCATTTTTGGGATGTTGCTATATGCGCCATATATGATTTACGTCAATCTTGGACGCTTATTTTAACGCGAAACCTTGGAAAAAAATAATCTTGTCTATTTTGTTTGCGGTGAGCCATCCGGAGACCTACACGCTGCCAATTTAGTTGCAGCATGGAAGCGCGTTAACCCGTCTTTGACTTTCAAAGCATGGGGTGGAAATCGCCTGTCCGCTGAAGGAGTTCATCTTGACGCCCACGTTAGCTCCATGAGTTTTATGGGTTTTTGGGAAGTCTTTAAAAATCTCCCGCTTATTCGCAAACAATTTAAACAACTCCAAAAAGAATTATTGGCACAAAAGCCAGCGCTTTTAATTTTGGTCGATTACCCGGGTTTCAATTTGCGTATGGCCAAATGGGCTCATGATCACCAAATCAAAGTCCTGTATTATATTTCTCCGACCGTTTGGGCATGGAAACAAAACCGCGTTTATACGATCCAGAAATATGTCGACCGTCTGTACTGCGTGTTGCCTTTCGAACCTGCCTTTTATGAGCGCTTTGGTATTCAAACCGCTTATTTTGGACACCCTTTATTGGATGAAGTCGAGCGGTATCGTCAAATGAGTCATTCACTTCCATGTTTTGAGAAACCCATTTTGGCCCTGTTGCCGGGTTCAAGACCGCAAGAAATACAAAAAAAATTACCACTAATGCTAGCAGCTGCAAGTGCCTTTCAGCATTCTCATCAAATTGCCATCGCATGTGCACCAAATCTTTCGCTTGCAACCTATCAATCTTATCTCAAAGATCAGGACGTATACTTGAGCACAGGACACACCTATGATTTACTGAGTAAAAGCGAACTCGCATTGGTTACCTCCGGAACAGCAACACTAGAAACGGCTCTATTCAAAGTGCCGCAAGTAGTGTGTTACAAAAGTTCAGCGCTTTCTATTTGGTTGGCTAAAAAATGGCTTCGAATTAAATATATTTCGTTGGTAAATCTCATACTAGATCGGGCCGCTGTACCTGAACTCATTCAAGATGATTGCACTGTTGAACAAATGCAAAACGAATTGAACCAATTGCTTATGGGTCAGCCCGGTCGACAGGCCCAACTTCAAAGTTATGAGCAACTTGGTGAGTTTTTGCAACAAACAGGAGCAAGCCAGCGTATTGCCCAATCAATGAATACTTTTTTGACTGCGTGAGACTCCTTTTTCTTTTCTACCTGCTCTTTTGTTTTCATACGCATTATTGCCAAACCATTCGGGTGCGCATTTATGATGGTATCAATGCCAAAGAACTTCAATGTGTCATTGGGAGTGGAAATTATTTATTAGCGGCTAACCAGCCAGATGGCAGCACCAAATATATCGCTCTGAACACACTTGCTCAGGGTCGTTTTAAAATTAGTGGTTCACAGCTACAATTTGTGCAAAATGGTAACCTCATTTTACAAGCCAGTCAATTTGAATTGATACAACAAAATAGGGAAGATTTCATCAACTGGTCTATTCCAGCAATTTCGACCAAAACAAGAGCTTATGAGGGTGATTTTGAACTTTCTTTGCGAAAGGGGCAAATCTGCTTGATCAACAGAATAGAACTTGAAACCTACCTCGAAGGGGTAGTGTCTTCTGAAGGTGGAAACGGTCATCAAAAAGCGTATTACCAAGCCCAGGCTATTATTTCCCGTACCTATGCGCTGTCAAATGCCGAACGTCACCAAAAAGATGGTTTTGCGCTTTGCGATCGGGTCCATTGCCAAGCATATTTGCACAAAAGATCTGGGACCGCACTTATTGACTCGGCTGTATTCCAGACAAGCGCAATAGTCTTATTGGATGCCGATAATCAATATTTTCCCACTTTCTTTCATGCCAATTGTGGGGGTCAAACATGTGCTCCGCAAGAGGTATGGAATGAGCAAATCACGGGTCTTCATTCCTTTAAAGACACTTTTTGTATTCACACCAAACAAGCCACTTGGGTCAAGCGTATACCTATAGCTACTTGGACTTCCTATCTTGTTGAAAACTATGGGTTTCCACTGCAAGATTCAACAGCTTATGCCCTTATGCAAAATTTTCAAAGTACAGATCGCTGCGCATTTTATTTACATCCGGTTTATGGCATTCCAATGCGCGACCTACGAGAGGCATTTAAACTCAAATCGAGTTATTTTGATGCTGAGGTTATTGGCCAAGAAATAGTGCTGCATGGAAGGGGATTTGGACACGGTGTTGGTTTATGCCAAGAAGGCGCCATGAATATGGCTAAACAAGGTTTTACCTACGACCAAATTTTGCGCTTTTATTATTCTGGTGCGCATTTATCAGTCTCACCTTGACAAATAGGCTTATTTCTTGGTAATTACAAAAATCTCCTCGTCATCTTTTTTGAAAAACTTTTGAGATCGCGCGTAGGCCTCTAGATGATCTTTGTGATGTAATTTGTAGAGTGTTTTTTTGGTTTGCCGCAATGCGCTGTCCATTTTAACATCTTGCACTTCAATTTGACTTAATTTTTGTTTTTGGCGCACAAGCGTAAAAACATCCCAGTCGTCGAGAAATAAAAAGTAGATACCAAACACAATAGAGGTCAGGACATATTTATTTTTAAGCCACGTTGGTATTCTTCGCATAGATTATTGCTCGGAAAAACTATTGTATTTTTTTTCGTAGAATGCAATCCATTCTTGGTCGTATTCGAACCATTTTTCAGCTTTTTTTAGCATTGGTCTGACATTAACCGTGCTGTTGTCTCTTTTAATGAGCGCTTGCGCACTCAAGATAAGACCTACTCTTAAGGCGTCCTTGTCGGCTTGGGTCCAAGACTCAAATTCTTTGTCTGTAAGATTGAGTAGGGCAGGAATTTCGGTCTTCCAAATAAGGTTGGCTGTTTTGGCATCGCGGTTGTTGTAACGAACGGCGGCTGAAATCAATTGAATGCCCATTGGGTTGCGTGTGATGGTGCTGTATGACTCACAAGCATCTAAGATTTCCGCGAGTGTTTCGGCTGTTTTATCCTTGCTTTCATTGCTGTACACCACGGGATAGCCATCTTCTTCATCGAGGACGTAACGCACGCCGTTGTTGAGTAATTCTAATTGAAAACCATTCAGCCACATTTTGTGAATAGGCATTTTAAATACGCCGTTTTCATCGCGCTCGATTGCTGTGGCACAAGCGGTAATTGCCTCCTCGAATGGATCTTTGATCATCGGGTCTTTGAGGTCTTTGCGATAAACACCATAAAGGCCTTTGGCGAGGAATATATAAGGTGTTGGATCGTTGGCGTATTTTTCTTTGACTGTGTAGTCTCCAGAGCGCTTTACAAGCTTGATAAAGTTAGAATCTGCGTGCAACTGAGTAAGTTCATCAAGGTTATTGGTTACGGTAATGAAATTATCGTTGTCTACGGAAAGGTCAAATTCTTCTTCCTCAATTTCACCATTTTTTAGTGTCTTTTTAACTGCATAAGTAACATTTAAGGATACTGAATAATTACCAACTCGTTTGAAACTCAACTCGATGATATCGCTTTTTTCGTCACCTTTTACAAATTCCCAATCTTTACCTTTGACTCCAGAAATGACCCATTCTGTGCCCACTTTTTTGGTGCCTGCTGGCGTAAAAACACTACGTAATTCAACAGAAGTATTCCCGCCCTTTTCATCGTCAAGGGTAATTACGCGCTTGGATTCGCGCATTTCTAGGTTGGGCTTTTGACCAAAAAGTTGTAAGCTGATTGCCAAGCTAAAAAGGGTAAGAAGGGCAAATTTCATAATTGTGGTTTTGACTGTTCTAAATAAAACGAATTCTCTTCGAAATTAATAAAATTTATTGATGGCTCTTGATCAATAGTTGTAAGATTTCTTGGGCGGCCAATGCAATCTTTGTGCCAGGACCATAAATACCAAAAACACCAGCTTCAAATAAGTAGTTATAGTCTTGTTGCGGAATGACACCTCCTGCTACCACCATGATATCTGAACGACCTGCTTTTTCTAGTGCTTCAATCACTGCAGGTACAAGTGTTTTGTGACCAGCTGCCAAGGAGGAAACACCGACAATATGCACGTCATTTTCGATAGCTTGTTTGGCTGCTTCTTCTGGGGTTTGAAAGAGGGGTCCGATATCTACATCGAAACCGATATCGGCAAAGGAGCTAGCGATAACTTTGGCGCCACGGTCATGCCCATCTTGCCCCATTTTGGCAATCAAGATACGTGGTCTTCTGCCTTCGAGTTGCATAAATTCCTCTAGCAACAATTTGGCTCTTGAAAAATCTGGATCATTCATAATTTCTTTGGCATATACACCACTAATACTACGGATTTTGGCTTGATATCTTCCGAACTCGGATTCAAGTGCACTTGAAATTTCACCAAGTGTGCAACGGGCTTTGGCGCAGCGCACTGCAATTTCGAGTAAATTTTCATCGCTCTTTACCGCACTACTTAATTCTGAGAGTAGGCCTTGAACTTCTTGCTCATTACGCTTCGATTTAAGTAGATTTAGGCGCTCGATTTGTGCGTTGCGCACCTCAGTATTGTCCACCTCTCTTATTTCGATATTGCTCTCCTCGGCCGTTTGATAGCGGTTAACCCCAACAATGGTGTCATGACCAGCATCTATCCTTGCTTGTTTTTTAGCGGCAGCCTCTTCGATGCGCATTTTTGGCAAGCCAGTTTCTATCGCTTTGGCCATTCCGCCCAATTGTTCTATTTCTGTGATGAGCTCCCAAGCTTCTTCAATGAGTTCTTGGGTTCTTCTTTCCAAGGTAGCGCTACCTGCATATGGATCAATAAAACGCGTGATTCCTGTTTCTTTTTGAAGGTAAATTTGTGTATTCCGTGCAATTCTTGCAGAGAAATCCGTAGGTAAAGCAATGGCTTCGTCTAGTGCATTTGTGTGTAAGGATTGCGTACCGCCGAGAGCAGCCGAAAGCGCCTCCAGACAAGTTCGGGCTACATTATTAAACGGATCTTGTTCTGTTAAGGACCAACCCGATGTCTGACAATGGGTGCGCAAGGCGAGTGATTTATCTGATTTTGGATTGAAGTCCTTGACAAGTTTGGCCCATAACACTCGGCCAGCTCTGAGTTTGGCCACTTCAGTAAAATGATCCATGCCTATTGCCCAGAAAAAACTTAAGCGGGGTGCAAATTGATCGATTTCTAAACCTGCATTGAGGCCTGTTCGAATGTATTCAAGACCGTCTGCAAGCGTATATGCCAATTCAATTGCTGCCGTGGCTCCAGCTTCGTGCATATGATATCCGGAAATCGAAATTGAATTGAATTTGGGCATATGAGCCGATGTATATGCAAAAATATCCGCAATGATGCGCATGGACGGCCCAGGGGGATAAATATAAGTATTGCGTACCATGAACTCTTTGAGAATGTCATTTTGAATGGTGCCGCTCAATTGTTCGGTAGGCACGCCTTGTTCGTTGGCACTCGCAATATAAAACGCCATGATGGGTAAAACAGCACCGTTCATGGTCATCGAGACGGACATTTGATCGAGTGGAATTTGATCAAAAAGAATGTTCATGTCTTCAATGGAATCAATTGCGACACCGGCCTTACCTACATCTCCTAAAACGCGTTCATGATCTGAATCGTAACCGCGGTGAGTGGCTAAATCAAAAGCAACACTGAGACCTTTTTGTCCGGCGGCTAGATTTCTTCGATAAAAGGCATTGGAGGCTTCTGCAGTTGAAAAACCTGCATATTGCCGTATGGTCCAAGGTTTTACTAAATACATAGACGCATACGGACCGCCTAAAAAAGGAGCAAGTCCTGAACGGTATTCAATAGTAGATTTTGGAATCCGTAAAGCGGACCAATCTAATTCATGGTAAGGTTGGAGAACGCTTTTAGTCATTCGAGGAGATTTTTTCGAAAATAATATATGGAAAACCGTATGCTTCAGGAATTTGACCCCAAGTGGCTTGTGGAGCAGCAAACTCGTTCATGTAGCCGTTGATGCCAATTAAGGTGTCTTGACGTTGCGCAAAACGTTTTAAGCTCGTAGTACGTGCTTTTAAAATGTTATCTTGAATGCGTTGTGCAGCGGCTACTCGATTTGAATCGAGGTCGCAGAGTAAGTTCCAGCTTCTTTCAATGAGTAAGCTGCTCATTTTTTCAATGCTGTAGGCCCCACTCAACGGTGCAGTCAAGGTGCCAAGGTGCGCTTCTTCTGCCAAAAGATTTCCAATATTGAGCGCCATGCGTCTGGAAAAATCACCGGAGCCCGTGGCGCTCAGTGCATCGTAAGGTTGAGTGCAAAGATAGTCGGTACCACCGAGCACCCCGCTTAAGCTTTCTGTAGAAAGTCTCAGTAAATTGGTATACGGATCAATAAGGCTTTTATTACTGAAACCAGTTTTGGAAATAATTTGTAAGTCTAATTTACAACCGTTCAATTGAGCAAGTTGGGCAACGAGCGTTCGAAAAGCCATTAACTTGGCAATTTCAAGTAAGAATTCAGATCCCACACCAAATTCAAAATAAATGGTTTGAGACAATGGCTCATTTTGGAGTTGTTGCTGAAGCTCGAAAAGTCCAACAGCTAATTGCGTAATACAATTGGCGCCTACTTGTTGTAAGTCAAAAGTGCTGTGATAATTTTGATGATCGCCATATGCGAACAAAGGCCTAACGTGCGCTACTGCTTGGGGATCAGCGGTTGCTTTGAAATGTTGAAAGGCGGCTTCGGTTCTAAAAACAATCAAACAAGATATGTAAGGTGTTTCTATTGCTTGGAGTAGGGTAGGCCAGTTTGTCGAATGATCGGTTTGGTCAATAAGAATTGCATCGGCACCTTGCATGAGTGCTTGTAAAAAATATTGATTGTTTTCTTTTTCATTTGAAGCACTACCATACACGATCCGTTTCCAGTCGCTTGGCTGATCAATATTTGGTAATAAAGGCTCAGCATCTAGTGCTGTGAGTGAAAACTCCAGATCTTCTGACTCATTCGAATAATTTAGTAAGTCTACATTTTCTTTGAGCTCCTTATGTAATTGGCGCTGCCAATCTTCAATAGAGTGTGGCGAAAATGGAATGGTTACTTGCGTCATAAAAATTGCTGTCCTCAAATATACTGAATCCTTTGTTTATTGCAGTATTTACGTAGCATGAACTCATAAGCGTCAGCTAATTTTGATTCATGATTTCACGCCTATTCTATGTTTTCATCACAATCATTTTTACCCAACCCTTTTGCGCTCAATCCATTTGGTCCACCTCAAAATTAGGATCCTCATTTGGTTTGTTGGCGCTCGATCAAAATCAGCAAAGTATCAATCCAGCTGCTTTCGCTGTCCAACAACCCAAGTCAATTACCTTTCAACTTGATTTTCCCGTAGCGCTTTCCGATGTAATGTCCATGCAGTTTCAGGCCAACTATAAATGGCAAAAAAGCTATATTTTTCATGAATTACGCGGTGTTTTTCATTCCGCCCAAACCCGCTATCATTTGACCAATGCTTTTGCACTTCCGCTCAGTGCACAACTTCAATTCGGAATTGCGCTTGAAGGTCGTCTTTTCATTCAGCCCAACTATTATGGAAATTTCTTTAAGCTTAGTTCTAGGATGGGCTTATCCTATCAATTCAATCCGCAACATTATTTGTCTGTAGTGCTTGAGGACATCGCTAAGTCGCAAATTCAAACCCTCCGTTTAGAACATTTGTGGTGCATTAGCAAGCAGCTACAATTTGCACAAGGCTTAGGTTGGAATGCTGCACAGCGGCCTGTCATATATCTTAGTTTGGTTCAATACTTTGGTGCCTATCGGATTCATTTTGCAGTGAATTTACCAACGAATCATCTTCAATTAGGTTATACACATCGCCTAACAAAAAATTGGAACTATCAACTAACGCAATCATGGCAAGTTGGTATTGGTTATTTAATTCAACTCAATTTCACGCGAAAATGAGTCGTTGCCTTTGTTTAATTATTTTTTTGAATGCAAGTATTGCGTTTGCTCAATTGACGCCACAACAATGTATCATTGAAAACAATCAAATTGTATTGGCCCCTCAGGAGCTTGAAGTTCTATATTCCTATGGACTCATAGATAGTTTAGAAATGCAACAATTAAAAGTTTTCTATTTTGCCGGTGGCCAAATTTTTAATTTATATCAATTGCAAGGCTTGCTCAGCAAAACAGACCCCGTCAAACTACAAGCGCTTTTGCCTTTTTTATTGTTACCGGCTCCTAAATTAAGTACAGCGCTTGCACATTTTGATGTCTCAACCCTGCAATTCAAAGCCGAATTAAGGGTCTTGCCCCCAAGTTTTCAAAACCAGCAACAGCACTGGTCGGTTTCTCAAGACACCAATTATTTGGGCTCGCCTTTCTCCTGCGATTGGCGCTGTCAATTGTCCGTATCCAACTGGCGCTTTGGAAGTCATATTGCCAAAGATGCCGGTGAGCCTTTTTGGCACCAAGGTAAAAATGGGGGTTTTGATTTTCTAAGCGCTTTTGCAGCTTGGAAAAACCCTAATAACCTTCGGGTCTTGAGTAAAATGCTATTGGGTTCTTACCAATTACAATGGGGGCAAGGTCTGCAGTTATGGACCTCCCGAGGTTTGGGCAAAAGTATAGATTTACTTCAATTGGTAAGGAATCCACAAGGTTTACAGCCTTATCAGAGCAATGACGAACAGCGCTTTTTGCAAGGGGCTGCCATACAACTTCATAAAGCGCCATATGAATTGTTGCTTTTCGGATCTTATAAATTCACTGACGCCAAATCGCCAATTGATTCAAATCAAGTAGAGTTTAACTTTTCTTATACCTCAGGTTATCATCGCACGGCTATGGAAATTGCCCGCCGTCGCTTGCTTCAAGAACAGCTCCTTGGAATAGCATTCAGCAAAAGCGGTTCGGTGTTTCGGTCTGGAATCATGTTGCTCTATCAACAGGCCCGGCTGCGTTTATCAATAGCCGATACCTTAGACAGCGCTTTTCAAATGATGTCCGCTCAGCTTTTAAGTACAGGCCTTTATGCGCGCGGAACTTGGCGGCAATTCTATTTTTATGGAGAGGCAGTGCTATGTAGTCATCAGCAATTTAACTTAAAGCAACAGAGTGCAATAAACTTGGCGCTGGTTTATTTTTGTGACCCAAAAATTGAAATTGGGATACACCTTAGAAACTACGGATCAAGCTATAAAGCATTCTATGCCAATCCAATTGGTAATAGTAGTTTGGGCGTCAATGAGCGCGGACTCATCATGCAGTATAAATGCCAACTACGGCGCTATACAGTTTTGAGGTTGTTAAGTGAATGGACTACACAGCCATTTATCAATTATAACTCTAAATTCCCTGTTACCAAACACGAAATCCGTTTGCAATACGCGCACCAATCTAGTCGTAAAAATAGCTTTGATTGTCAGGTGGCCCGACGATCCTTAAACGCTTTGTCGTCTATTTGGCAAGCGCAATTCAACCTTACACTTCTGCCATTGAAAGGCCAAGAATTGGATTTAACAGCGCAACTAAATTTCAATGATATAGCCAAAGAGGTGTCGCTAATGATGGCATTGGGTTGGCGCTATTCTCCCATGAACAAAGCCCTTCGCTGGGAATTAAAGTACGGTTTGTATCAAAATAACTTGAACGGGTCAACAATGCTGACGCATTTTTATTTACTTGGAGTGGGTTCCCAAACATTTGCTTTAAATGGTGTTGGTGCCTTTGCATTGGCAGCCTTACGTTGGACTATAAATACCCATTGGCAAGTGCAGTTACATGGTATTTACAGCACAACATACACTATACCGAATAGGCAAAAGATTCAAATTGGTGCATTATTTCGCTATCAATTTTAATTTTTTTTCAAAAAAATGTACCAAAACAAAAAATGTTGCGTTATCCCGTAAAGAGGACTGCAAGCCTCTTATGCTAAACTCCTTAAAACCAAAAGACTATGCCTCTCCAACTCTCCCTTCAGCAGCAGTCTTTTCTTCATGAAGAAGAAAAGACTCAAATTAAACGTGCCCAACAAGATCCACGTTTTTTTGCGCCGCTATACGAGCGCTACCACGATGCTATTTTTCGTTACGTCTACCGAAGGGTAGACGAGGAAGAACAAGCGTATGATATTACGTCAAGCGTTTTTGTTAAGGCTCTTCAGGCTTTACACAAATACGAATACCGCGGCTTGCCATTTTCCGCTTGGTTGTTTCGCATTGCCAAAAGCGAACTCTATCAGTCTTTTCGCGACCAAAAAGCAAAACGAACTGTAAGTATAGACAAGGTCGTGCTCAAGCAAGTTATTGAAGAGTGGACCGAAGACTATACCGAACATGATAAAGCTCGCCTTTTGTTGGCTTTAAAAGACCTCAAAGAACAACAACTCCAGCTTGTTGAAATGCGTTTTTTTGAGAAAAGGTCTTTCAAGGAAATTGGTGAAATCTGTGGTTTGTCTGAAAACAATGCCAAAGTCAAAACTTTTCGTGCGGTACTTAAACTCAAAGACATTTTCCATCAAAAAGAATAAATATGATACAAATTCTACTCGATCGCAAAGAGCCATCTGCTAAAGAAGTCCGCGCGCATCAAAATTTCGAAGAAATTTTAGCAGCACACCGTTACCAGCAGCAAGTCAATAACCCCTGGCGCTATTGGTTATATGCCACAATTGGTTGCTTTTTGCTCTTTCTTGTCTAGATCGCTGCACTTAAAATAGTTTGTACATTTGTGTATGTACAAGCTCATTCGCTCGATCCTCTTTTTATTTGATGCCGAAAAAGTGCATTATTTAGTAATGCGCCTGTTGCGTTTCATTCATTCGTTTGGTCTACTTCGCACGTTTTTTAGATCCATATATGTTGAATCTAACTCCAAATTACAAACTGAATTTCTTGGCCTAAAGTTTCCAAACCCAGTTGGTTTGGCAGCTGGCTTCGATAAAAATGCACAAAATATTGATGCGCTTGCAGACTGTGGTTTTGGCTTCATTGAAATTGGAACTGTTACGCCAAAAGCGCAGCCAGGTAACGATAAACCGCGCTTATTTAGGCTTAAAGCCGACGAGGCAATTTTAAACCGTATGGGTTTCAACAACGAGGGTATGGAAGCAGCTGTCAAAGCTTTGAAAAAGCGCAAAAACAAACACATCCTTATTGGCGGCAACATTGGCAAAAATAAATGGACACCCAATGAGGAAGCCACTTCAGATTACCTCCAATGTTTCGAAGCGCTATTCGATTTTGTCGATTATTTTGTTGTCAATGTTTCCTCCCCAAATACGCCAAATTTAAGGGCATTACAAGAGAAAGAACCTCTGCAAGCACTTTTGCAAACTTTGCAAAATGCCAATAAAGCAAAGTCCAAACCTAAACCCATCTTGCTCAAAATAGCACCTGATCTCAGCGAAACTCAAATTGATGAAATCATTGAAATTGTAGGCTTAACAAATATTTCCGGGCTCATCGTTGCCAACACCACCATTTCAAGAGCGCAACTTAAAACACCCGCTGTACAAGTAGAAAAAATGGGTGCAGGTGGTATTTCAGGAAAACCAATAACAGTTAGGTCTACAGAAATGATACGCTACATTCATCAGCAGTCCAGTGGCCAAATTCCAATGATAGCCGTTGGTGGTATTCACAGTGCTCAAGATGCCATCGATAAACTTGAGGCAGGTGCTCAACTTGTTCAGCTATATACTGGTTTCATTTATGAGGGTCCCGCGCTTGTTCGTTCAATCAATAAGGCTCTTCTCAAGAGAGTTCAGCCATGAACCATCACGCAGCTACTATACAAATAACGGAATGTCCGCGCGATGCCATGCAAGGCATCAAAGAATGGATTCCTACCGAGCAAAAAGTTGCTTATCTCAATGCACTTTTGTCTTGTGGCTTTGACGTACTTGATTTTGGTAGTTTTGTTTCTCCCAAAGCCATCCCTCAAATGCAAGATACAGCGGCTGTACTCTCCGAGTTAGTCGATAGCCCAACCCAATTACTAGCCATTGTAGCCAATACCCGAGGGGCTGCCATCGCTTGTTCTTATGAACGGATTTCTATTATTGGTTATCCTTTCTCCATTTCTGAAACGTTTCAGTTGCGCAATACCAACACAACAATTGCCGATTCAATTAAAAACCTTGCTGAAATTGCCGAATTGTGTGCACAACATAGTAAGAAGTTGCGGGTTTATCTTTCCATGGGCTTCGGTAATCCATATGGCGATGTATGGTCGCCAGAACTAGTTAGCAATTGGGTCAAAGAGTTAACGTCACAATTTGATATCGCTGAATTTGCACTTTCTGATACGATTGGTTGTGCTACTCCGGACAGCGCTAGACAATTGTTTAGAACTTTAATTAAATACTTTCCAAAATTTAAATTTGCTGCGCATTTACATGTGAAGCCAGGATACGAAGCCCCCTTAATTCAAGCCAGTATTGACGGAGGCTGTTTGCATTTTGATACGGCCATTGGCGGCTTTGGTGGTTGCCCCATGGCCAAAGACGAACTCATAGGTAATTTAGCCACAGAAGCGCTTCTGGGATATCTAAATAAAAATGCCCTTTCGCATGCTATTCAAATCAATCAACTAAATAAAGCGATTGCGCTTTCTACTTCAATTTTTTAATCATGCGTAACAAAAAAGCAATCTTACTCATCTCGATATTGGTGCTTGCAGCCATCAGCATCTATCTATGGCGCAACCAAGCTGAACCCCAAGCATCTTCTATTAAAAAGAAAGTCGACCAAACAAAAGGTGTATACGTCAGTACCGATTTCAATACCAACACGTTTTCCACTAAACAAGAAGCGGCGCTTCTCAAAAACTTGCGTCTTTGCGACAGCACCAGTCAATGGAGTGAAGACGAAAACAGGCCTTCTTGTACCCCTAATTTTTTCAGGGTTTTCCCTCTTAGAAAGGGATTAGATATAAATCAAGGTTGCATGGTATTGCTCAAAGCAGGCGTTAATGGTTTTCCGGTACGCCGTTTTGTCATCTACGAAAAAGAAGGTGAACAACTCATTCAAGCCAATGGCTTCATTGGTTATCCTATAGAGTTTAGACCAAAAGCCAACAATTACGACGATGTTGTCATTCGTTTTTTTGAACGATATGAGGGCGAGAAGTATTTTTACAACTGTTTATTTACTTGGAAGCAGAATCGTTATCAATTTGTCCGTTGTGAACAAATCAATGACGCCAATATCAAGCCTGAAAAACAAGCAGATGTTTCTGCTGAAATACTACAAATTCTCAATGAAAAACAGCTGGTTTTTTAAATCGATGTGTGCAGTCATTTTGCTGAGTGCTTGCATCAACGGAGAGCAAACGTACCGTGTTGACCACACTTTTCTTTTGAGCGGTGGCAATAGCAAGGTCTGGATGCTCAAAGGAACGCAAATGAATACTAATTCAGAGCTTAAGAATAACGCTTGGGGCGAAGTCTTGTTTGTGTTTTACCTAACTGGTGAAGTGTTGGTTGGCTCTTTTGGCGACTTGGATAGAGGCACTTTTGATAAAGGACGTTTTAAGTACTTCGAAAGTAAGAACGAACTGCTGATTTCAATTGCAAATGAACATTGGGTTTTTGAATTAGAAAATCCTTCTGATGAAGGAATAGTGCTACAAACAAAAAAAGGCAAAAATCTAGCATCCTTAATGCATTTGGTACCTTTATCTCTTCCAAATTAAAAATTTTCAAAGGCGCCGAGGCCAAATAAAGCGAAGTCATATTTAGCGGGGTCATTTGGATCGAAAATTCGGAGTTGATCAATGAGTTCTTCATTGGTTTTCCAATCATTTTGTGTGCGCTGAATAAGGCCTAATTTACGTGCAATGTTGCCGGTGTGTACATCCAAAGGGATATAAAGTTGTGCTGGAGAGATTTGCGACCAAATTCCAAAATCGACGCCTTTTGCATTGGGACGGACCATCCAGCGCAAAAACATCACAATTCTTTTGGCCGCTGATCCACTGGCAGGGTCAGCAACGTGTTTGTGTGTTCTGCGCGCTAACGCCGGAATGAACCTGTTTCTGAAAGTACAGATATGCTCATATAAATTTGCTTCTGTATTTGAAGTCAAAAAAGCTCTTTCGAGATCACCTTTTTGGTAACAAGCTTTAAGGCCCAAAAGAAATCCATTAAGGTCATTGCGATTGAACGTTCTGTGGATGAAGTCAGGACAAGAATTATTTTGATAGTCGAGTACAAATTCGTGCGGATGATCTCCGAGAATTTGAAGTAATTTTTCGCCGCTTTTAATGATGCTTTTGCGTTGCCCCCAAGCTATTGTGGCCATCAAGAAGCCCACAATTTCGATATCTTCTTTTTTTGTGAAGCGATGCACTATTGAAATTGGGTCGGATTCAATAAAAGAAGGATGCTCGTATTGAAGCGCTTTGTGGTCCAAAAAATCTTTGACTTCGGACGATTGTAGTTTAGATAAAACGTCCATCTTGCATTCTAAGGCAGCGATCGGCCATTTCGGCAAAGGGATGGTTGTGCGTTACAATCACAAAACTTTGTTTGAATTCATCCCGAAGTTCAAAAAACAATTGATGCAGCGCATTTGCATTTTCGGTATCTAGGTTACCTGAGGGCTCATCGGCCAAAATGAGTGCGGGCTGATTAATTAAAGCCCTAGCCACGGCAATGCGCTGTTGCTCCCCACCAGAAAGTGCATCGGGCTTGTGTGCTTTTCTTTGGGTTAGTTTGAAACGGTCCAAAAGGACAGCAGCGGCAGCAAATGCATCGGTTTGATTTTTACCTGCAATCATGGCAGGTAAGGCAATATTTTCGAGTGCTGTAAATTCTGGGAGTAACTGATGAAATTGAAATACAAAACCCAGACGCTGGTTGCGAAAAGCTGACAGCCCTTTTTCATTGAGTGCAAAAGGATCTTGACCTTCTATAACAAGTTGTCCGGACGTGGGTCTGTCTAGGGTGCCTAAAATCTGGAGCAGCGTTGTTTTACCCGCGCCAGAAGCGCCAACAATGGAGATGATTTCAGCTGCGCCCACTTGTAAATCGACTCCTTTTAAAATGGCGAGTTCGCCATAATTTTTAACTATACCTTTGGCGACAAGCATCAGGATTTGAGTTTGATTGTGTGACCCATTTTGTCACGCTTGGTTTGCAAGTATTTTTCATTGTGGATGTTACTTTCGATCTCTAAGGCAACATTTTCTACGATTTCCAGACCATAACCGATAAGACCGGTGCGCTTTTTGGGATTGTTAGACATCAGTTTCATTTTGCGAATACCAATAGCGCGCAGCATTTGGGCGCCAATACCGTAATCGCGTTCGTCAGGTTTAAAGCCCAATTTTTCATTGGCTTCATAGGTGTCAAGTCCTTCTTCTTGTAATTTGTACGCTTTGAGCTTGTTGAGCAAACCAATACCACGTCCTTCTTGATTCATATAAACGATTGCGCCTTTGCCAGCTGCGTTAATGAGTTCCATTGCTTTGTGTAGTTGTGGGCCACAATCGCAGCGGCAACTGCCAAAGATGTCGCCTGTAAGACAAGAAGAATGCACGCGCACTAAGACGGGTTCGTCTTCTGTCCAGGTTCCTTTTGTAAGTACCAAGTGATCTTGATCGTTGCTTTGGTCTTTAAAGGCGCGTAATTGGAAGTCTCCGTGGGTAGTTGGCATTTCTACATGAACCTGTTCTACAATAAGAGATTCATGGGCAATGCGGTACTTGATCAGATCGGCAATACTAATAATTTTTAGATCAAAGCGCTTGGCAATTTCACGCAATTGTGGCAAGCGAGCCATAGTGCCATCTTCGTTTAGAATTTCTACGATGATGCCAGCCTCTTCGAAACCGGCTAAGCGCGATAAATCAACGGCTGCTTCGGTGTGTCCCGCTCTGCGCAGTACGCCCCCTTTACGTGCGCGCAGCGGGAAAATATGGCCGGGTTTGCCGAGTTCTTCTGGTCTAATTTTTGGATCGATCATAGCCAAAATTGTTTTGGCGCGGTCGTTGGCAGAAATTCCTGTGGTGCATCCATGACCAATGAGATCGACGCTAATTGTGAAAGGTGTTTCGTAGGCTGCAGAGTTGTTGCGTACCATCATTTCAAGGCCGAGTTGATCACAGCGTTCTTCACTGATTGGCGCACAGATGAGACCGCGCCCGTGCGTTGCCATAAAGTTGATCAGTTCGGGTGTTGCGTTGCGCGCTGCGGTCAGAAAGTCTCCTTCGTTTTCGCGGTCTTCATCATCGACGACAATAACGACGCGTCCCTGCTGGATATCGAGAATGGCTTCTTCTATGGTATGGAGTGTGTTTGACATAAAGAAATGCTTACGTTGTTGGAATGAGATGTAAAGTATGTAGTAGGTAGTTCCAGAACTTTTGTACAGATGAAATTTGAACACACTCGTCTGGAGAATGTGCTGCTCTGATATTTGGGCCAAAAGAAATCATGTCGACCCCGGGGAGTTTTTCGCTGAGCAAGCCACATTCGAGGCCAGCATGACACGCCTTGACTTTGGGTTCTTCGCCATACATCGCAATGTATTGTGCTTTCATGAGTTGCAAAATGGAAGAGCTGGCATTTGGTTTCCAGCCTGGATAATCTCCAGACTGTTCAACACTGGCACCCATATTTTCAAAGGCACAGCGCAAGGTCATACTGACTTCTTTTTTGGTGCTTTCAACAGAACTTCTTTGTAATGACTGCGTTGTGAAGGTTCCATTTTCAACAATAACGCGTGCCAATGAGGAAGAGGCTTCTACCAAACCTTCGATGTCGGGGCTCATGCGGTAAACACCGTTATGAACCGCACAAAGGGTATTTAGAATTTTATTGGCTTCTGTGGCAATTAAGGCTTTTTGTTCACAATGAGCCGTTTTGTATTGAATTTTAAAATGGGGTTCAATGTGTTCATATTCTGCCTTTAGTGTCCTTGTAAAATCATCAATAAACGCTTTTGCCAGATTCAATTCTTTAGTGGCAATAAACGCGCTAGCCTCCCTAGGAATGGCATTGCGTAGGCTACCACCATCGAAACGCAGTAACTGAAAATCTTGGCTTTGTTGGAGGTCCCAAAGTAAGCGTGCTAACCATTTATTGGCATTGCCACGGCCTTTGTCGATATCCATACCAGAGTGACCTCCTAGCAAGCCACTGATCTGAATTTCCAGAATGTTACTCCCGGTTGCTATTTCTTCTTGTTGATACGCGTAACTTGTATTTGTATCGATACCGCCTGCACAACCAACTGAAAGTTCATCGTCGTCTTCGGTGTCTAGGTTCAGCAAGATGCTGCCGTTTAACAGTGACGGATCCATTTTTTTAGCGCCGGTCATGCCTGTTTCTTCATCGATAGTAAAAAATGCCTCTAGCGCAGGGTGCGCAATATCTTTGCTTGCCAAGAGTGCCATAATGGCGGCCACACCAATACCGTTGTCTGCGCCGAGCGTTGTGCCATTTGCACGGACCCAATCGCCATCTATGCGCATCTCTATTCCTTGTTGGTCAAAATCAAAAACAGTTGTGGCGTTTTTCTGATGCACCATGTCGAGGTGACTTTGTAAAATTACCGTTTGTCGGTCTTCCAGACCAGCAGAAGCAGGTTTTTTGATAATGACGTTTCCAATTTGGTCTTTGTGGGTTTCAAGGCCAATCTGTTGCCCGAATTCCAGCATAAAAGCAATGATGCGTTCTTCCTTTTTAGAAGGTCTGGGAACAGCGTTGAGAGCGCAAAAGTGCTGCCAAAGCGCTTTGGGTTCGAGGTGGGAGAGGTCCATGATTATGGAAATTTAGGATATTGTTGGAAATTTGGATCGCGTTTCTCTAAAAACGCATGTTTGCCTTCTTGTGCTTCTTCTGTTAAGTAATAAAGAAGGGTGGCATCGCCGGCTAGCTCCATAAGGCCATGTTGGCCGTCGAGTTCGGCGTTCATGGCGCGTTTAATCATGCGAATGGCTAGCGGACTGCGTTTCATGATGGTTCTTGACCATTCGACTACTGTGTCCTCTAACTGATCCAAAGGAACAACTTTGTTAACCATTCCCATTTTTTCGGCTTCTTCGGCTGTATACTGATTACACAAGAACCAGATTTCGCGCGCTTTCTTTTGACCGACATGGCGCGCTAAATAAGAGGAGCCAAAGCCGCCATCAAAACTTCCAACTTTAGGGCCTGTTTGGCCAAAGCGTGCGTTTTCTGATGCAATGGTGAGGTCGCAAACTACGTGCAAGACATGACCGCCTCCAATGGCATAGCCGTTGACCATAGCGATTACTGGTTTTGGTAGTGAGCGTATAGCTTTGTGCAGATCGAGAACATTTAAGCGAGGCACACCATTTTCGGAAATATAACCACCAACACCTTTTACGTTTTGGTCACCACCTGAGCAAAATGCTTTGTCACCGGCACCAGTTAATACCACTACGTTTATGTCTGTGCGTTCGCGACAGATGTCCATGGCGTCGAGCATTTCAAAATTGGTTTCTGGTCGAAATGCGTTGTAAACCTGCGGTCTGTTGATCATAATTTTTGCAATGCCCTCGAAAAACTCAAATTTGATGTCTTGGTAGTTTTTGATGCTTTGCCAATTTCTTTGAGACATATGTTGTAAAATTGATTCAATACAAAGATAGAACATCCCAAAGGATGGAAGGTTTATTTCGCAAGAAATTCTCTTCTTTACACAAACCAAATGTAAGCGTTGCATTTTGATTTTGAATTGACTTAAGTTATGTAATCGATGCAACTTTTTTTTATGAACATCCGTCAATCTACTGAAGCCCGTTCGGACAGTTCAATTTACATTTGTCTTATGAAACAAAACTACTTGTATTAATCCTAAACCGGTCCTCGGACCATTAAAATGCAAGTTGTATGAGTAATTATTTGGGTGCCCGCATTCGCGTGGCTTTTGTAGATGCTGATGTCATTTTTAGATCTGGCCTGCGCGCCATGCTCGAAGCGCGAAATGACTTCGAATGGGTAGGAGAGGCCTCGTCGCTAAGCGACTTTCGGGCGCGTTTTTCAGGGGTAGGTGTTCAAGTCATCATGATCGATGCTTCTTTACTAACTGAACTCGATCAGGTTTATGTTAATTTTTGGATGTCCGCTTGGCCTCATGCCAAATTTTTATTGCTCGTCCCGAATTTTAAGTCGGCAATGGTACCGCTCTACCTTAAATGGGGTTTTCATGGAGTGGTCAATAAGTTAAACATGCAAGAAGAGGTGGTCGCCGCTTTTCGGCAAGTTTTTTTTCAGCAGGCTTATGTGCATCCCAATACCAAACGTATGTTAGATGCCGAGCGTAAAACCATTAGAACGCTTGAGCGCATCACGGCCAGAGAAATTGACGTTATTCGCGGCATTTGTCAAGAAAAAACTTGTAAAGAAATCGCTCATGATTTGCAGATTTCTCCGCGCACGGTAGAAACCCACAAAATGCGCATCATTGAAAAACTCGACGTGCGCAATACCGCTGGCATCATTGTGCATGCCGTACGCTTGGGTATTATACCTTAAATGCTAAGGGGTCTCAAATCAAAGCTATCGAATTTCTATTTCATCCAAAAACAGCCAAGGCGTGTTGCCAGCGCCTGGCTGTCCTTGCGGAATTTCGGAAAGCCCGGTGATCACAATATGAATCTGCTTGACTTTTTTATCCTTTATTGAAATTTCGATAAGTTCATCAGTACTGTACCCATCTGCAATGCCATTGCCACAACCGTACTTATTTAATTGAATAAGATAGGTTTGTGCTGCCCAAATCCAGCTATTCGGGTCGTGGAGGGTATGTATCCTGATTTCTTTGACCCTGATGGGCTTTTCAAAAATGATGTCAAAACTCACACTATTCGAATCAAAGCCTAACCACTCGTTGCCTTTCCATGGGCGGGCACCCAGTTGGCCATCGACAAGCGTAAGGCTGCCGTTATCGTATTTTGGACTTGGTGGTATTTGAAATTCAATTTGTGCACCCAAAGCTTTGTGTTGAATAATGTTAATTTTTTTGGGTGCTAAGTTGCTGCCTTGTTCCACCTCAAGTTGGATATTTTGAGTTTTCTTTTTGGCTGCAGGAATACTTGCAAATACTTCAGGTGATGCAAGCGTTCCTTTTGCTGGCATTTTTTGAATATTGATTCCTCCGTTTTTTTCACGGGTAGTTTTAAGTTCTGGTTTGAGCGCTGCTTTAGAGAAATTCACATTTTGTTTGCTTAGAAATGGGAAGTGAAATCGCATTAATGTGGAAAGGAATTTATCGTAAGGAAGTTTGGTTTCGGACCATAATGTTGTACTCAGGGCAATTGCGCGCGGGTAGGTCATATATTCGAGTTGAGCCATATTGGGAATGTACTCTGTCCAGAGATTACCTTGTGCACCTAGCACGTATGCGGCATCGGCAACACTCATCTCGGCAGGAATCGGATTGAATGCGTAAACACGGTCAAGTGGAGTATAGCCGCCAATTGCGAGCGGCTCATCGGAACCTCGGCCTTGATAATGATCAAAATAACAATGTGAGCCAGGGCACATGACTACATAATGCCCTTGGGCCGCCGCGGCTTTACCACCTTCGTAGCCGCGCCAAGACATAACGGTTGCATTTGGAGAAAGCCCTCCTTCTAAAATTTCATCCCAACCAATCAGTTTTTTGCCTTTTTGCGTCAGAAAAGCATCCATGCGGCCAATGAAATAACTTTGCAACTCGTGTTCGTCGTGGAGTCCATTTTCTTTGATAACCGACTGACATTTCGGGCATTCTTTCCAACGGGTTTTGGGCGCTTCATCGCCGCCAATGTGTACATAAACAGATGGGAAAAGTGGCAAAACTTCTGTCAAGACATCTTGCAAAAACAAAATACTTTCTTCTTTGGCGCAAAAGATATCGTCAAAGATTCCCCAAAGGCCTTCGACGCCTTGTGCTTGGCCGGTGCAAGAATATTGCGGGTAGGCCGCCAATGCTGCTCTGGCATGTCCGGGCATTTCAATTTCTGGAACCACCTCGATATAGCGCGCACCTGCATAGCTCACAATTTCTTTGATTTGTTCTTGGGTATAAAAACCACCGTAGCGCGTTTTATTATAAGTTCGAGGCTGGGTGGTGTAATGATTTTCCAACGTGGAGTCGCGCCAAGCACCAACTTCGGTCAAAAGCGGATATTTTTTGATTTCGAAGCGCCAACCTTGGTCGTCGGTGAGGTGCCAATGTAGGGTATTGAATTTGTAATAGGCCATCAGGTCAATAAAGCGCTTGACTTCTTCTATAGTAAAAAAGTGTCTTGAAACATCTAAATGCAAGCCGCGCCATTGAAATTGAGGGTAATCTTTCACAAAACACTTTGGAAATACCAGCTGACCATCTTCCATTTGAACCAATTGCAATAATGACACCCATGCATAAAAACAGGAAGCGTCGGAAGAATATGAAATGGTGATTTTATCGGCAATATTGATCGAATAAGAATCTTGCTTGACGTTATTGAGCTTTTTAAACTTCACCATTGGGTTTTGTACAAACGGGGTCACTAGGATCTCGTTTGCCCAAAGACTGTAATCTTTTATGGCCAATGTTAAATCTGGAGTGATGCCAGAAGGGTCAATTAACAAAGCGCCGCTACTGATGAATTGTCCGTTGGTGGTTTGAAACACTGCCGGAGTTGGTAAAATAGGACAAGTTTGGGCAATAGATTGGCCATAAAAAAGACCAATTAAAAAAAGGAATTTCAATTTTAACATGCCTTAAAATTAGTGAATTCAAACAGATGACTAACTTTGTCCAAAGATCATTTATGAAAGTCTACAATAACATTCTAGAAACGATAGGAAATACGCCTTTGGTGCGCATCAATAAATTGGCCAAAACCATTCCTGCGCAGGTTTTTGCAAAAGTAGAAACGACCAATCCGGGAAATTCTGTCAAGGATCGGATGGCGCTCAAAATGATTGACGACGCCGAGAAAGCAGGAATTTTAAAGCCAGGTGGCACCGTCATAGAAGGCACTTCTGGAAATACCGGAATGGGTTTGGCTTTGGCATGTATCATTAAAGGTTATAAATTAATTTGCGTTCTCAACGACAAGCAGTCTAAAGAAAAAATGGATATTTTGCGAGCGGTCGGCGCAGAGGTTGTGGTATGTCCGACAGCTGTGGAGCCATCTGATCCGCGTTCTTATTACTCTGTTTCGCGTCGTTTGGCTACTGAAATTCCGAATTCTTGGTACGTGAATCAATACGATAACTTATCAAATAGAATTGCACACTACGAGCAAACAGGCCCCGAAATTTGGGAGCAAACCGAGGGTAAAATCACACATTTTATAGTTGGTGTCGGAACCGGAGGTACAATTTCTGGTGTTGGGCAATACCTCAAAGAAAAGAATCCCAATATTAAGATTTGGGGCATAGATACCTACGGATCGGTATTTAAAAAATACAAAGAGACGGGCATTTTTGACGAAAATGAAATTTATCCGTATATCACAGAAGGAATCGGCGAGGACATTTTGCCAGCCAACGTTGACTTCGACGTCATCGATCATTTTGAAAAAGTAACCGATAAAGACGCTGCCGTTTACACCCGTAAACTGGCCCGCGAAGAAGGTATTTTTGTCGGGAATTCAGCTGGGGCCGCCATCAAAGGGTTACTACAAATGGGAGAAAAACTGACAAAAGACGATGTTGTGGTCGTCCTTTTTCATGACCATGGCAGCCGCTATGTAGGTAAAATTTTCAACGATGACTGGATGCGCGAGCGCGGTTTCTTGGAAGAAGAATTACTAACTGCCGGTGATTTAGTTACCAAGCATGGTAATAAACCACTCGTCTCCTTGTATGCTGAGGAATTGGTCTCTCATGCTATAGCCAAAATGCGCAATTTTGATATCTCACAGATCCCTGTCATGAAAGACGGTAAATTTGTTGGTTCCATCGATGATAGCCACGTATATCAATTGCTCATCGACAACCCAAGTTTGCGCGATGCACCGATTTCCTCTATCATGTCGACACCTTTCCCAGAGGTCAAACAAAATACTTCAGTAGAAGATATCTGCAAACTGATCTCTAAGCAAGTGCCAGCCGTGCTTGTTGCATTAGATAATGGCAAGTATCATATTGTCTCTCGTTACGATGTCATCGCCGCAATGGCATAACTAATTTATCGAACCTGTGCGCATCATTTCTCTGGTTCCATCCTTAACCGAATACCTTTGGTCGCTTGGGTTGGAGTATGAGGTCGTTGGCATCACCAAATTTTGTGTGCATCCCAAAGCTTGGTGGCAACAAAAAACACGTGTTGGTGGCACCAAGAAAATAAATTTCGAAGCTATTTCAGCATTACAGCCCACGCTTATTATTGCCAATAAAGAAGAGAATACGAAGGAAGATATCGAGCAACTTCAGCAAAATTTTGAGGTTCTGGTGACTCAAATCGCAACTCTTGAAGAAGCTTTCTTCTGTTTACTAGAAATTGGTAAAAAAGTAAATAAGGAGTCAAAGGCCATTTCTATATTGAACGACATTCAATTGGCGTTTGGGCGTAAAATCCGAAGTGCACAGCGCGCCAAGTTTCTTTACTTCATTTGGAAAGACCCTTATTTTGTTGTGGGGCCAAATACTTATATACATTCATTATTGACTCATTTTGGTTTTGTAAATTGTTGTCAAATCGAACGTTATCCGAATTTAGAAGCGCTAGTATACAAGAACTTAAACAGTTCACTTTCACCTGATTATATCTTTTTGAGTTCAGAGCCATATCCTTTTGAAGCACAACATATTGCTGAAGTGCAAGCACTTTTCCCAAATTCCAAAATTGTGCTCCTTGATGGTGAGATATGTTCTTGGTATGGTTCAAGGATGCTCAAGGTGCCCCAATATCTAGAAGAGCTGATAAACTGAAAAGCCAATAAGATGATTTAAAAATCAAATAAGGTTGGCGAATCTGAAGCGGGCCTTGACTTTTCTAGATTGCGTTTTTTCGGCTTCTCTTGCACTTGTTTTTGTATGGTTTCTTGAACTGGAATTTCAGTTGCTGCCGGTGTTTGCAAAAGGTCTTGATGAGGCGGCTCTTTTTGTTTTGCTAAAAGCTTTAGTTGTGACTTAATGTTTTCGAGTTTCTCGATGAGTGCTGTGAAATCTGTAGTACCTTGGCGTATTTGTTGTGGATCTAATGAATCAGAAGAGGCAGTATCAGCTACAAGAACTTTTCCTTTTTGTTTGAGCGCTTTTTTGGCACCGTCTAGCGTGTAGCCTTCGACCTTCACAAAATGATAAATACGTCGGATTTGCTCGATTTCTTTGACAGAAAAAAGCCTATTTCCTTTTTTGTTTTTTTTCGAAACAACTAGATTAAATTCCTTTTCCCAAAATCTTAATAATGAGGCATTTACTTGAAGCATATCGGCTACCTCGCCAATGCTGTAATAAAGTTTGCTAAGTGGTTGATTTTCAGTTAAAGGCATTTGACTACTTGAATGAACATTCGAAAATAATTATTATTTTTGCAACGGCATTCAGAAAATGAAAATTATTCGCTCCCTGTTCTTCTTTTCGTTATTGTTTTGGTCTTTCGATGTAAAGTCCCAAACGGTTCCTGCCAATGATCCTCAGGTCGATGCTATTATCAATTATGCCAAGAGTTTTTTAGGTGTACCCTATCGCTCTGGCGGTACCACGCCTTCGGGTTTTGATTGTTCTGGTTTTATCAATTACATCTTCGGTAACTTTGGATTTGACTTAGTGCGTTCCAGCTATGGCCTAGCTGAACTTGGAACCACCGTTAAACTTTCTGAAATCCAACCCGGCGACCTCATGTTTTTCAAAGGAAGTAACGTCAATTCTACAAGTGTTGGACACGTCGCACTTGTGGTAGAGGTTACACCCGATGCCATTAAATTCATTCATTCGGCCAATACTGGCGTGCGCATTGACAATTTCAAAACATCGCAATACTATATTCAGCGCTACATTAAAACCAAAAGGTTAGATTACGGAACGCCATAAAATATTTATTTTCGCTTCATGGATACTACCCAACCCAATCAACGTCGGCAATGGTTATTTGTAGTGCTCGCTGGGTTGTTCGTCACCAATGCAGTTACCGCCGAGCTCATCAGCAATAAACTTATTGTAATTCCTTTTGAGGCGCACCTTTTTGGAAACAAACTTGGGCCATTTGTGACGATTGTTGGCATCCTTCCTTGGCCTGTCGTATTTCTGCTTACTGATTTACTCAATGAATTTTATGGTCAAAAAGCAGTGCGGCGCTTGTCTTGGATTACTGCCGGCCTCATTGCCTATTGTTTTTTAATTGTTGGTTTATCTTTGGCAATTCCTGCTCATGAAATCAAAGGATCAAGGCTTGCCACGAACGAGGCTTACAACCTTGTTTTTGGCCAGGCACAAGCAGTAATTGTCGGGAGTATAGTCGCCTTTTTGGTGTCGCAGCTTTTAGATGCATATGTCTTCGATCAAATTAAAAAGCGAACAGGAAATCGTTTTATTTGGTTGCGTAGCACAGGAAGTACTTTGTTGTCACAGCTCATTGATTCCTATATTGTACTGTATATCGGATTTGTCTTACCCGGTGCCATGCCATTAGCTGCATTTTTTGAGGTAGCCCCGACGAATTACCTGCTGAAAATAGTTATTGCTGTAGCGCTTACTCCAGTTGTTTATTTGGGCCACTTTCTGCTGCGTCGATACCTTGATTCGCATATTTCCTCTTCCGCTCAACATTAAGTTGCCAGCATAACGCTAAGGCAGCTAACGCTCCACAACTAGCTGCAATCCAGATGCAGATACGCGCACTCTGGATTGTATTATTGTAAAAAAGAAAGGTTAGTCCTGAACCTACCAAAATGCCGATTTCTAATGCGATAAACATGGTGCCAGATCCAGTTCCTCTTCTTTGTACAGGACTTAGGTCTGCAGTCCAAGCAAAAAGCGTTGGACTCGAAATTCCGGTGGCCAATCCAAAAACGGTTGCAGCAATTGAGTAGCTCCATAGGTCTTTAGCAGCTGCTAATAGGAGCATACTAATAACGAGTAAAAAACAACCAATGAGTAATGTTTGTTGACGTCCTATTCGGTCAGAAAGCGATGAAAAAGCAAGCCGGATAACAATTGTGGATAGGACATAAACACCAAAGAAATATCCTTTGTTTTCAATTTTTAAGAAGTCAGATAGATCCGGTGTCAATACAAAAATTACACCTGAACTGATCGCTGTGAGCAGCATAACCAACGCCGCAGGTTTAACAGCTGGCTCTATTACATCATCCCATCTCACAAGTAATTGGCGACGATTAAATTGTTGAGGTGCAGGCAGCGTCTCTTTGATTTGGCTGGTAAGTACGAGCGCAAACACGCTAAAAAATGCTGCCGACATAAAGAGAACATCGTAATTTGAGTGCGCAAAAATAAAGGAACCAAGCGCTTGGCCAACACCAATTCCCAAAGAGATAAAAGTTCCCCAAAGTCCCATGGCTGCTCCTCTTCTTTCCGATGACAAAGAATCCGTAAGCAAAGCGGTTGCTCCGGTAGGGGCAAAGCCGGCGCTGAGACCGTGCAAAAAGCGCAACAATAAAAAAAGGAATAAAGAATGGATAAGAGGATAGCTTAAACTTACGCCGATTGCAATCAATAAGCCTATATATATACTTCTTTTTCGGCCAATTAAATCCGCTAGTTTTCCTGCGAATGGTCTTGAAATTCCAGCCGCAATTGAAAATAAAAAAATAATACTTCCTTTGAGATCTTGACCGCCTAAAAGACTGATGTACCCATTCATTTCTGGTAAGATCAAGTTAAAACTCAGCATGAAAAAAAACATACTGGCACTAAGAAGCCAAAAGTCTTTGGAATATTGTTTGAACATGGGCGCAAAAGTAGTTAAACCAAACCAACTCCCGATTGTTGTATGGACATGAAACGTATATTTGTTGTTATTATGCTCGGAAGTCTAAACGCGTGTGGTCAACAAGACCCCCAAGATACCAATTCAACTCATTCCTTTAACGGCCGTGCTTTGCCAGAAAATGTTTGTTATGTAGTGAATGGCGGCACCGAACGTCCCTTTACAGGTAAATACTGGGATCACCACGAAGAAGGAACTTACATATGTGTGGCTTGTGATGCCCCGCTATTTGAAAGCCATACGAAATACGAAAGTGGTTCCGGTTGGCCAAGTTTTTATGATGTCTTGACCCAAGGAAATGTAAAGAAAATCCTCGATCGATCGCATGGTATGGTCCGAACAGAAGTGCGCTGCAATAATTGCAACGCGCATCTAGGCCATGTATTTGAAGATGGTCCAAAGCCTACAAGTTTGCGCTATTGCATTAATTCTGCAGCGCTCAATTTTATCAGTCAAAAAGAAATGCAAGAAAATAAAAATGTTCAATATGCATTAGGTTCTAAAGAACTCGCAACTTTTGGCGCCGGTTGTTTTTGGTGTATCGAGGCTTGTTTTAAAGATTTGAAAGGGGTCATCTCTGTGGTACCTGGATATGCAGGTGGTCAAAAACAAAATCCAACCTATAAAGAAGTTTGCACCGGACAAACAGGTCATGCAGAAGTGGCTCAAGTTGTTTTTGATCCAGCGCTGGTTTCTTACGAAGAACTCCTTGAGGTATTTTGGTTCGTACATGACCCAACACAACTTAATCGTCAAGGCAATGATATCGGTACGCAATACCGCTCCGTCATTTTTTACCACAAAACAGCGCAAATGGCGAGTGCTAAAAAATACTTACAAAAACTGGAGGCAGAAAAAGTTTGGGACGCGCCGATCGTGACGCAAATTGTCGAAATCAATAACTATTTTGAGGCTGAGAACTACCACCATAACTACTTCGAGAACAATCCAGGAAATCCTTATTGTCAGAGTGTTGTGAGGCCTAAAGTGGAGAAATTCAAAAAAGTATTTGCCGAAAGGCTTAATTAGTCTTGCTCCGGGGCTAGCTTGAGTACAATGCCATCGATAGTCTCGTCTAAATGTATTTGACATCCAAGACGACTATTGGCTTTGACAAAAAATGCTTGGTCTAACATATCGAGTTCTGCATCGCTTTGCTCCGGTAATTCTGTATTGGATTCCAAATAACATTGGCACGTGGCACACATCGCCATCCCACCGCATTCTCCCTTAACTGGCAATTCGTAGGCCTTACATAGTTCCATGACATTCATGTTCATGTCTGTTGGCCCTTCGAGCTCGTGCACGTTTCCTTCTCTATCGATAATTGTTACTTTGATATCTGCCATAATACTTAGTTGTAAACGCGCAAAAGATTGTTTCCGTTAAATTGTGTTGCGTACTGACGCAAGCCAAAACTACTGCCGCTAACAGGTGAACCATCATACAATGAAAAAACCGCGTTATTACAAGAGTCAAGCAATTGTAAAAAGTTTTGATCATCTGGATAGAGAGCCAGCGGACAACTTGCATTTGGATCGGCAGGTGAGTGTCGGTCAAAAGCTACAAATTCATCGATACCTTTTCGGTAAACGATGATGCCTCTGGAACCGCCGTTGAGGTAAGTCCAACCCCCAACGCCTTGTAAATTACTATAACTAGGTAATTGAATATCAATAGTGACATCAACTGGTACAAACGGCACCGGATGCTGATTGAGATTGTTACACTTGGAAGAAAGTAACAGAACGCCAAAACACAAAAGCACAAGACTTTTCATATGACAAAATTAACTAAATTCATTCGCTCGGAAGCGCCTCGGCTTTTTCTTCCCATCTTTTATAGAGAAGATCGAGTTGATTTTTCTCTTGTTCGTAACGATTGAGAATACCATTATATTTTTGTTTGTCTTGGTAGTCTACAACACTTAATTCTTGTTCTAGTTCTAAAATGACCTTTTCTTGCTTTTCTATTTGTTGTTCTATCTGTTGAATTTCTCGCTGTAATTTTTGTTGATTTTTATCGATTCTCGGCTTGACCTGCGCTACTTCGACGCGCTCTTTTGTCACTTCCTTTTGCTTGACGATTTCCCCGGTCAAATTATTTTTTTGGGTCTTGTATTGAAGGTATTCATTCAAGTTGAAGTGATGAATTTGAACACCCTGATTTTCGATATCCCAGATCCGGTTACTCAGCCCATCTACAAATTCACGGTCGTGTGAGACAATGATAAAAGTGCCTTCATAATGCATCAATGCTTCTTTGAGCACTTCTTTACTTTGAAGGTCAAGATGGTTTGTGGGCTCATCTAGAATTAAAAAGTTAGAAGGGCTTAGTAACAAACAGCAGAGGGCAAGTCTTGTGCGTTCTCCGCCCGACAATACAGCAACTTTTTTATCGATGTCTTCTCCTGAAAATAAAAATGCCCCTAAAATGCTTCTGAGGTCTTTGCGTAAATCTCCTTTTGCGATGAGGTCAACAGTTTCAAAAATACTGCGTTCTGGATTCAATTTTTCTGCCTGATCTTGCGCAAAATAAGATATTTGAACGTTGTGGCCGAGATTGACCTGTCCGTCGTAAACTATCGAACCCATAATTGCTTTGAGTAGGGTAGATTTACCTACACCATTTGGGCCGAGTAGTGCAATTTTTTCCCCTCGTCCTACTGTGATAGAAACTTCTTTAAATAAACAGCGCCCCTCATAGCTTTTACCAAGCCCAACTACTTCAAGTACCCATTTTCCAGGCTGAACAGCTAGCGGAAAGCGCAACTTCAGGCGGGCTATTTGGTCTTTTTCGACGCTGATGCGCTCGGTTTTATCCAGTTTTTTGATTAGGGACTGCGCAAAAGCTGCTTTATTTTTTTTAGCTCGGAATTTTTCGATCAATTCTTCGGTGTGCTTGATGTCTTTGTCTTGTTGTTTTTTGGCTTGCTCTAAACGTTCGAGTTCTTCAGCGCGCAGTTCTTTGTATTTAGAATAGGCGTATGGGAAGTCAAAAATTTGTTGTCTAGAGATTTCGAGCGTCCGCGTGCTGACATTATCCAGAAATAAGCGGTCGTGTGAAATCAATATTACTGCTCCTTCAAACCGCTGCAAGTAACTTTCCAACCAGCTTATAGATAAAATATCAAGGTGGTTTGTAGGTTCATCGAGCAAAAGGATATCAGGCGTATTGACGAGTATTCGGGCTAGTTCTGCCCTCATCTTCCAACCGCCAGAACACTGTGAAATCAACTTTTGTTGGTCGTGTTCACTAAACCCAAGACCTTCCAAAGTGGCTTTGATTTTTTCTTCCCATAGATAACCATCCAAAACAGCAAATCGGTGATTGAGCTCACTCAATTCATCTAACAATGATAAATAGGATGCAGCGTCATAGTCTGTTCGTTTGGTGAGTTCTTCATTTATATGATCGAGCCTGTTGCGTATGGAGTTAAGCGCATCGTTTGAATAAAAGAGAAAATCATACACAGATCGCTCTGATTCGATGAGGATGTCTTGTGTCAAAAAACCAAACTTTAGTTGCTTTGGATGATGCACCGCACCTTCTGTTGGTTGAATACTACCAGACAATATGCGCAGTAAAGTTGATTTACCAGCACCGTTTTTACCCACTAAGCCAACCCGATCGCCTTTGTTGATTTGTAGACTTACGTTTGAAAAAAGATATCCTTGTGGTAAAAAATAACCAAGGCGCTCAAATTGTATCATGCTGCAAATTTAGCTCTTTCCTATTTAAATGAATTTAAGGCACGATTTTTGTCAAAACGCAACAAAATTCAATTTTAATAGTTATATTGTCATATTCTTATCAAAATTAACAATACATCATGGGTAGACCTCCAACCAAACCAGCCAGATTACGCAACGGATTTTACATCGAAGTAAAGTCGCAAGGATCAGCAGCTATTTTAATACGCAGAGATACCCGAGAGCAAATGCTTTTAGCTGCCGAAGACTACGCGCGCACTAAAAATGTAACCATTAAAGGAGAAATGCGCAATGACAAATGGATTGCAGAATAACTATCGCTTTTCTTTTTGGCTTCCGCTTTTTGCTGGTTTACTCATTCTGATTCCAGTTTTTATTGCCCTAGACCTTATCAATTTGGCAAAATGCAGTGGTATCATTGTTCTCATTTTGCTTTTAGTTGCCTTACGTAAATGGTTTACACTTGCGCGCATCAACAATAATCGGGTAGAACGCATTGTGTTAACTACTAACGACTTATATATGCTCAAGCAATTGCTTCCTGCCTACAATAAGTTGTCTAATGCAGATCAACGAATTTTAGCCGATCAACTTGGCTTGTTTTTGGCCGAAGTTCAGTTCAAAGGTAACTGGTCTCCAAGTTCTATTTTTAGCGTGGGCATTCTCTCTGTCTTAGCCTCTTGGCAAGAGGGTTATCAAAACAAACAGCATTGGGTTTTTTGCACAGCTGACACAGCAGCATTTTATATAGAAAAGCAACCATTTCAGCTCTTTGATTTACCAAGTGCACCAATCAATGCAGTAGATCTATCTACACTTCTCAAACACGATGCAGTCTTGCATTTTAAAAACGAAGTTTTAGCTGTCGTTTAAAGAATGCTTAAAATCAATTAGTTAGATTTTTAAGCTAAAAAAAATGAAATTTCTTTCAAAAAATCATTGCTAAACCAAAAAGAGTACATATCTTTGCACCCCGCAATTAATACAACGGTTGAATACAATTGTGGGTTTTTAAAATCCAAGAAGATGAGTAGGGATTGGAGTTC
>VHBC01000010.1 GCA_016872115.1 Sphingomonadales bacterium
TGCGGGTGCAAATATAAAGAGAATTTTAATTTCATGTAACATGTAGACAGAACTAATTCAATTTTTCTAATTCGTTTTCGATTAGCTCAGCCAAGGATTGCAATCTATGAGCCGAAAAGTCAAAAGGAACACCGGCTGTTTGATAAATATCTTTCATGGATGCTGTATAGCCCAATGCCAAAGCCTTTTTATATTGGTCAATTGCCAGTGGGTAGTTCTCTAAACTGTTTTTCCAAACACCTAATGCGCCAAGTTGGGCAATGCCATATTCGATGTAATAAAAGGGAACTTCAAAAAGGTGTAACTGCCTTTGCCAAGCGTTTTGAACTAAATCTTCGAAGCCCGTCCAGTCGGTGAGGCCCGTCCCAAAATCTATGGAGAGTTGTTGCCAATGTGCTGCACGCTCCGCAGAACTGTGCATCGGATTTTCGTAAACCCAATGCTGAAAAGCATCGATTTGGGCAATCCAAGGTAAAACTTTGAGCGTACCTTCTAGTTGTTCGCGCATGGCGCGCTGGTGTGCTTCTGGTGCGTAAAACTCGAACCATTGCGGCATACTCAGTAATTCCATTGACATCGAGGCCAGCTCGGCTACCTCTGACGGAATATTTTTGAAAGCAGTAAGCGCAAGTTCTCGACTCAAGAAAGAATGAATGGCGTGCCCGCCTTCATGAACCATGGTTTCAAGGTCACGTTGCGTACCGACTGCATTCATAAAAATAAATGGCACACCTATTTCATAAAGTGGGTAGTTGTAGCCGCCTGGTGCTTTTCCTGGTTTGGAATCGAGGTCTAGGTGCCCCAGATTTTCCATGACCCGCAGACAATTGCCAAAATAGGGGTCAATGGCATCAAACATTTTAATGGTGCCGGCAAGCATTTGTGCGCCGTTCTCAAATGGTTTGAGGGCAGATTTTCCCTCTGGGTCAATTTCAGTATCCCAAGGTTTAAACTTTTCTTTGCCAAGTAAGGCTAGTTTTTTTGCTTGAATCGATTTGACCAAAGGAACAATATATTTTTTAATGGCTGCATGAAAAGCAAAACAATCTTCTTTGGTATAATCAAAACGACCTAAGGCCACAAATTTGTAGTCGCGGTAGTTTTCAAAACCTGCATTGCGTGCGACTTGATGCCTTTTTTCAATAAGGGAACTGTAAAGGGCGTCGAGTTGTGCTTGGTCTTTTCTTCTAACGGCCGCCATTTTTTCGAAAATTGACTGCCGCAACGCTTCATCTTGGTCTTTGAGTAAAGCGGCTGCTTGTTGCATGGTTAAATTTTGACCGTTGTGCTCGATCTGTTGAGCGGCACTGATGGCACCATATTGTTGGGCCTCTTCGTTCAATGCGGCCTCGATGGCGATATTCTCCTCTCGGAACAAATCGAGTGCACTGCGCACAGATCTGAAATAAATCTGATGTGCAGCATCTTGTTTGTCCGCAAGGTAGGGCAGACCAACTAATTTTTGATTGAGTTGGTCCTCATAAGGTGCAAGTTCAGGTTGAATATGTGTCACAAAATGTGTGTAGGCCTCCCGAAGGTCCGTATTGGCGGTGTTAATACTCATCCTGATATAACGCCAAGCGAGGTCCTCCTCAAGCACCGCATCGAGCTCGGAGCGGTCTTGGAGCCATTTATCGAATTCCAAACTGGTCTGAATACTTCTTTGGAGCAATTCTTCGAAATAAGGCCGAATTACTGCGAAATCGGTAATGGCCAGGTCTTCGGGTAGAAACTGGCGCGCTGCTTTTTGAATGGTCATGTTATTTACCTCTAGATGAGCCCGTCTTGACGGTAGGTGTTTTTTTTGGTGCCGCAGGTTTAGCCGCTTTTACTGCTGGTGCAGGGGTGCTTGCTTTCTTTTTAGGGGTATCTGCCTTAGGTGCTTTCACTTCTTTTGCTGCAGGAGCTTCTTCTTTTGCTACGGCCTCAAATGCGCCAGCTTTAATCAAAAGGTTAAACCACTGAAACAATTTGCGAACATCAGATGGATACACACGGTCTGGATCCCAGTTGGGCAAGAACTGAGCTAAGGCAGCTTCGAGTTCTTTCATGTCAGCTTTGTGTGACGGCGCTTCTGAAGGATAAAGCGCTAGCATTTTTTCAAAGATGTCTGTCAGTTTGACGTCTTCGTCGTAAGTAAAAACAGTGATGTCGTCAAGGGTAGAAATGCGTTCAGTTGCGTAGGCTGGAAAGCGTTTTTTGTCGATCATGGATTCGACGATAACGCTATTTTTACTTTGAGCAATGACTTTAAAAAGGCCTGGTCTTCCGGAGATGGCAATAATACCGCTGAGTTGCATAGTTTGAATTTGGTTTAACGTGTGTCAAAAATAGAAATTATTTATTTTTTTAACACTATCCCTCAACTTATTAACAAGAAATCCTTACAATATACGTACCTTTGCACCTCATTTTAAAAATAATACATGACATTTGAAGAGCTGGGATTAAGGCGAGAGGTGCTGAAGTCGTTGACAGAATTGGGTTTTGAAGCACCGACCCCGATCCAGGAACAAGCAATTCCCTACCTATTAGGAGAAGATTGCGATTTTGTCGGTCTGGCGCAGACCGGAACAGGAAAAACGGCCGCATTCGGTTTGCCGTTAATTAATAACATCGATAACAAAGCACGCCTGCCACAAGGGCTTATCATTTGCCCAACACGCGAGCTTTGCCTTCAGATTACCAAAGACTTAAATGTCTTTTCCAAATACCTAGAAGGCAATATCACAGCCGTGTACGGCGGAACCGATATCCGTACACAAATCACCAGCGTTAAAAAAGGAACGTCCATTATTGTGGCAACACCAGGTCGTTTGGTCGACCTTATCAATCGCAAAGTTGTGCAGCTCGGAGAAGTGAAATACGTCATTTTAGACGAAGCCGACGAAATGCTCAATATGGGCTTCAAGGAGGACATCGACATGATCCTCGAGCAAACACCTATCGATAAAAATGTGTGGTTGTTTTCTGCCACTATGCCCAACGAGGTAGCGCGCATTGCCCGCACCTACATGCACGACCCATTAGAAGTTTCGATTGGTCACAAAAACCAAAGTAACGAAAACATCGAACATATTTACTATTCAGTAAAAGAGCGCGACCGCTACGACGCCGTAAAGCGTCTGATCGATTTCAACCCGACTATTTACGGACTTATTTTTTGTCGTACCAAAAACGAAACAGCTACTGTTGCCATGAAATTGGCAAGAGACGGCTACAATGCAGAGCCACTCCACGGTGACCTCACCCAAGCCATGCGCGATCGCGTTATGGAGCGTTTTCGTTCAAAAGAACTTCAAATTTTGGTAGCTACAGACGTCGCTGCACGCGGTTTGGATATCAACAACATTACGCACGTCATCAACTACAACCTGCCTGACGACATCGAGAACTACACCCACCGAAGTGGCCGTACCGCACGTGCCGGTAAAACTGGAGAATCATTGGTCTTGATCAATACCCGTGAAAACGTGAAGATCAAAGCCATTGAACGCCAAATGCGCGTCACTTTTAAGCAAGGGAAAATTCCGAATCCGGCCGAAATCTGTGAAATTCAGCTTAAAAAACTCATCGATAACACTATTTCTACCGAGGTCAAAGAATCGGATATTGCCCCATTTATGGAGCAGATTTTGGCTTCTTTTGCCGACCTGAGCAAAGAAGAAGTGATCAAAAGATTTGTTTCTGCTGAGTTTAACCGTTTTATAGAATACTACGAACGTGCTGGGGACCTCAATGCTGCAGCCAGCAAAGACGACCGCGAGCGTTCAGACCGCAAAGAGCGCCCTAAAAGAGCGCGCGAAGAAGGCAAAACCCGTTTCTTTGTTAATCTTGGGCGCCGTGATGGCCTCAATCCAGGAGCAATGGTTCGCATCATTTGCGACGCTACCGGTCTCAAATCCAAGTCGCTTGGTCGCATCGACATCATGACTTCTTTCTCTTTTGTTGAAGCTGACGACGAACACACTCAGAAAATTCTGAAGCTCGTTGATGGCTATGAATTCGAAGGACATAAAGTTTCCATCGAGGTAACTTCACCAGGTCAAGGTGGCTCAGAGGGTGGCCGCGACCGCAAGTTTTCAAAAGGTCCTGGTTCTAAAAGAGGCCCAGGTTCTTTTGGTGGCGGTAAAAAGCCAGGCTTCGAGAAAAAAGGCGGCTTTGACAAAAAACGTTCGGGTGGTTTTGACCGCGAACGCGGTTTCGGCGCCAAACGAAAGAAATACTAACTCCCCTTATCTTCATTGTCCTCTCTATGGAAATCAGAAACATAGCTATTATAGCGCACGTTGACCACGGTAAAACGACACTTGTCGATAAAATGATCGAAGCGGGTCAGGTTTACAATGAAAGAGACCGCATGACCGGTGAACTCATCATGGACAACAACGACCTCGAGCGCGAGCGCGGCATCACCATCGTTTCTAAAAACGTATCGGTCACCTATAAAGGCACCAAAATCAATATTATTGACACCCCAGGTCACGCCGACTTTGGTGGCGAAGTAGAGCGCGTACTCAATATGGCCGATGGCGTATGTTTGTTGGTAGACGCCTTCGAAGGCCCTATGCCACAAACGCGTTTTGTACTTGGAAAAGCGTTGTCAATGGGTATCAAACCGTTGTTGGTCATCAACAAGGTCGACAAAGAAAACTGTACCCCTGATGAAGTTCATGAAAAAGTATTCGACCTCATGTTTGAGCTCGATGCCAATGAAGAGCAACTCGATTTCCCAACTATTTACGGTTCGGCTAAAAATGGCTGGATGTCTATGGACTGGAAGCAACCTACAGATAGCATCACCCCGTTACTCGATCAAATTTTGGCTTACTTTCCTCCGCGTGTAATCGAAGAAGGAAATACCCAAATGCTCATCACTTCCCTAGATTTTTCCTCTTATGTTGGTCGTATTGCAATTGGCCGTTTGTCGAGAGGTGTGCTCAAAGAAAATCAGCCCATCATTCTTTCCAAATCGGACGGACCTCAAGAAAAGCACCGCATCAAAGAAGTTTTTGTTTTTGAAGGGATAGAACGCACCAAAGTCGCAGAAGTTCAAGCCGGAGACCTCTGTGCTGTTACTGGCATCGAAGGTTTTGAAATCGGCGACTCCATTTGCGATGCCGAAAATCCAGAACCACTTCCAACCATTAAAATGGACGAGCCGACCATGAGTATGCTCTTTTCCATCAACGATTCGCCTTTCTTCGGTAAGGAAGGTAAATTTGTAACTTCGCGCCATATTTCGGATCGACTCAACAAAGAACTCGAGAAAAACCTCGCCTTGCGTGTAGCTGACACCGACAAAGCCGACAAATGGATGGTGTTTGGCCGTGGGGTGCTGCATTTATCTGTACTCATTGAAACCATGCGTCGCGAAGGCTATGAACTACAAGTAGGCCAGCCGCAAGTGATTATCAAAGAAATTGATAGTGTCAAATGCGAACCTATCGAAGAACTTACTATTGACCTTCCCGAAGAGTTCAGCGGAACCGCAGTAGAGGCAGTTACGCGTCGCAAAGGTGAAATGACCAACATGGTACCCAAAGGTGAGCGCATGATTGTTACATTCCAAATCCCTTCAAGAGGCATCATCGGTTTGCGCAATTATCTTTTGACCCAAACCGCTGGTGAGGCCATCATGAATCACCGGTTCATGGAATACCAACCTTATAAAGGTGAAATTCCAGGACGCCAAAACGGCTCGCTCATTTCTTTAGAGCAAGGTACCTCTATTCCTTTCTCATTGAATAACCTTCAAGAGCGCGGTAAATTCTTTATTGCACCCAATGAAGATATCTACGAAGGCCAAGTAATTGGTGAAAACTCACGTGCTGGAGATCTTTGCGTCAATGTTACCAAAACCAAAAAACTAACTAATATGCGTGCCTCAGGTTCCGATGACAAAGTCCGTTTGGCGCCGCCAAAAGTATTTAGTTTGGAAGAATGCCTTGAGTATATTCAATCCGATGAATATGTTGAGGTCACACCAAAAAGTTTGCGCATCCGCAAAATCTTGTTGAAAGAAACCGATCGCAAACGCTCAGGTAAGTAATATTTTCGCCATTTTTACGTTGTGCAATCAATGAAAAAGGTTTTTTTATTTATGTTGCTCGTGCTTGCATTTCAAATACAAGCACAGCGGCGTACTTTTTTCTCTCGCTCAGAGTTGGGCCTCACCTTAGGTCAGACCTACTATCTCGGTGACCTCAACCCATACCAACAATTTAAGAATGCGCATCTCGCATTTGGCGCTATATACCGATACAATCTCAATAATCGCCTTACTTTTCGCTTCAACTACCTTCATGGAAAAGTTTCTGCAGCCGATTCTTTATCGCCCTATCCATTATTGGTCAATCGAAACTTGAGTTTCCAGTCGCCCATCAACGAGGTCGCCGCAGGTCTCGAATTTCATTTTGTGCCTTTTCAGTTTGGCAGTAGCCGTTATCCTGCAACAGCCTATTTACTCGCACAAGTTGGCGCCTTTAGAATGAATCCGCAAACATTTTACAACGGTGCTTGGCAAGATTTACAAGTTCTAGCTACCGAAGGACAAGGGACAACAGCCAATTCACAAAAGCCCTACAATTTGAACCAGCTATGCGTGCCGCTCGGTATGGGGCTCAAGGTGAGTCTTGGTAAAATGGCAACCATTAACCTAGATGTTTCTATTCGCAAAACCTTTACCGATTACCTCGACGACGTTGGGTCTGATACCTATTTCGATCCGCAAATTTTAGAAGACGAGGTTTCGGATTTAGCTGCAGTTCTTTCCAATCAGAGCTTAGATGGTAACCGTTTTGGAAAACGTGGCACCAGCAGCACCAAAGATTGGTACGTTTATACTGGTGCAACGCTCACCGTTCGACTTGGTAAAGGAGGAGGTTGTTTTTATTGATTTTGTTTTTAATTACTTTTGGCACATGAAAAAGATATTCCTAGCAACGCTTGTTTTGACCTTGTTTTCCTGCCAATCTGAAGTCTGCGAATGTGCTGATCAATGGCTAGAAATGACAACTGCCCTTAAAAAAGCAGAGGCTGAAGGCAAGTCTATCGACGCTTTACTAAAGAAATACGAGGCCCCCATGAAAAAATGTGAAAATCTCGATGCCAATAAAACTGAAGCAGAAAAGGAACAAATGATCAAAGAATTACGCGCTTGCGATTCCTATAAAAAAATTGGTAAAGACCAATAATTAGAAACTTTATTGCCGATTGAATTCAAAGTTTGCTTTGAATACATTTTTGTAATCCCCCCAATGCTGATAACCTCCTATGGTTTCATTGTGCCATATAAAGCAAAAAGCCCCACCACATTTCTTCACTTCTCTATAAAGTTGCTCCATGCATTGTATGGCTTCTTTTGGACTTAGATTTAAGTATTCTTTGAGCGTTCCGTCCATGTAGACAAAAGGATGCACCACCAAATCAGTAACTTCATTTTTGACTAAGTTAAACCACTTGAATGGCCTGGCTGTTCCAGCACGAAAACCCGTTTGTTCGGCATAGCCCATTGTATAGTCATGCCGAATACCCACCTGTAAGAGCATTTGATAGGTATTGGGAAGGCGCATTAATAAGAAATGTTGTCTATTGCTCAAAGGATGGTAGGCAGTAATTTGACTCAGTCGTTCTATTTCAATTTGATACTGCTGCAATTGGTGAACGGTCAGCGAGCTACCGTGGATACCAATTTCTGCATGTGCTGCAATTTGTTTGATTTTGTCTTGCTGTGCCAAATTCAGATGCGATAAATTCTTATCTCTTTTGGTGTAATTTCCTAGCAGCCAAAAGACTTTTGTTTCAGGAAAATGTGCGGCTATTTCAGAAATTTGGTCGAAGGAATCATAAGGGTCAGGTTGTTGACCACTGCGTACTTTTCTTCGATCGCGTATCCTTTCTTTGCGTTGAAATATAAAGTCTTTGAGCTCTGCTAAAAAACTTCGGATGTTATTCTTATGCGCATAGGCAAATGTATTGTCTATGTCGAAAGTTGGTTGAAAAATAAACCTAGGTTTTTTGGTTTTCAATGTGATGGCACAAACTTGTTCGACATACGCAATCCAAGCAACACTCCATTCATCGCAAATGGCTTTTTGAAGCCAACCATATTTGCTTAAAACGGATGCGCGCGCTTCGAATCTACCAAGCGCGTCGGTGTGTAGGCTGTCGTATTCTTCCATCCGGGTCAGCACATAAAATACCGAGGCCAGTAAGTCGCTTTTTCCATCAAACGACAAACATTCCGTATGGTTGAAAGTTCCTTTTTGAATGGGGTCTATATAGATTTCATCCGAAAAAAGCAGCGTTGCAGGATGTATTTGAATACACGCGTCAAATTCACGGCTCGAATAATTGATTTTTGGTCCCGACGCTGCCATGAACGCAATGCCGTCATTAGTGAGTTCGTAGGCGATCTTTCTATCCGCTAAAACGAAGGAAAGGGTATAAAGAAGGCGTTCGGTGATATATTCGACGTAGATCAGCACTATAAGTCGGAAATGATTTTTTGGCAAATGAACTGCGCGGCTTTGCCATCTCCGAAGATGGTTGGGTCGGTTTGAACATGTAAATCGAGCAGTTGCATGGCGCTTTTGACAATTAAATTTTTATTGGCGCCGCACAAGACGGCAGCTCCAGTCTGCAAGACTTCTACCCATTCCGTTTGTTCGCGGAGAATGACGCATGGTTTGGCAAAGAAATACGCTTCTTTTTGAACGCCACCGCTGTCTGTGATAATCAGTTTGGCGTTTTCCTCTAGTGCTATCATATCGAGAAAACTCGCTGGTGGGCACAACTTAAGCTTTGTTTGCGCCTTGATTTTTTCTAGAAAAACGGGGTTCAAGAGCGCTTCCATTTTGTTTCGGGTGCGCGGATGTATGGGAAGTATGACTTGAAGTTGGGTTTGGGCAATGATTTCTAAAAGTGCCTCAAAAATATCTTGAAGTGCTGTAGCGTCATCGGTATTTGTATCGCGGTGGATGGTACAAAGGATAAAAGACTGCGCTTGGAGATCAAATTGAGCCAAAATAGTCGCTTGCTTTCTACTCAATTCTGCAAAATACAGGCTGTTGTCGTACATGATATCGCCACAATGGTAAACATTAGGTGTATCAATATGAGCCTTTGCTTTGATGGTTAAATCAAATCCTTCTTTAGCTAAATTGGACATTCCCGCTTGAGTCGGCACAAAGAGTAAGGAGCTCATATGATCGGCCGCAATCCGATTGAGTTCTTCGGGCATTGCTTTATTGAAGCTGCGCAAACCAGCCTCAATATGTACGACAGGAACATGTATTTTGGCAGCGGCTAATGCCGCGGCAATTGTTGAATTGGTATCGCCGTAGATAACTACCGCTGCTGGTTGTTCTTCAAGAATCAATTTTTCAAGCCCGCTGAGCATAGCTGCGGTCATATGTCCGTGAGAACCACTACCAACCGCTAAGTTAAAATTGGGTTTTGGGATGCCAAGTTCTTCAAAAAATACTGCAGACATGTTTTCGTCATAATGCTGGCCGGTGTGCACCAAAACTTCCTCTAATTCACTTGAAAAATATTTTTCGATTGCACGGCTCAGTGCGGCGGCTTTTATAATTTGAGGTCTGGCCCCAATGACGGTTAAAATTTTCTTTTTGGACATATTACAAACAGCCTTCATCGGCGAAGCTAAAATAGCCATTATCTGTGAAAATCAAGTGATCCAAAAGTTTCATGTCTATCAGACGGGCAAAATCTTTGATGTCTTTGGTTAAGGCAAGATCTTGCTCACTTGGCTTGCGTTGTCCGCTCGGGTGGTTGTGGCACAAAATGATGCCTGTGGCGGCGCAGCGCAGCCCCATTTGAAAAATGCGTTTGGCATCTGCAATAGTGCTGTGTCTGCCGCCGATGCTCAATTGTACAAGCTCTATGATTTCATTGGCGTAATTTAGGTAGAGCACAAAAAACTGTTCGTGGTCAAGGTCTGCAAGTTGAACTTGTAAAAGGTCAAATACATCTTTTGATGTTTTGATGTGTCGTCTTTGGCGTACCTCTTCACTTTGATACCGCTTACAAATTTCGAAAATCCCCAGTATGCGCATAGCCATTTGTTGGTCAAGACCATAAATTTCCAGTAAATCCCAGTGTGAGCTTTTGGCAAGTGTACGCCAGTTTTGTTGATGCCAACGCCAAGTGCGTTCCATTACCTGACTTTGCTGTTTATTTTTATCTGCAAGCGCCAAAACTAAATTCAGTAGGGCGGTATCCGAGAGCTGTTGCAGCTGGTTTTGTGCATTCATCTATGTATAACGCAAAATAGGCAGGTCTAAATATCGACGTTGAAAACTTTTCAGTACTTCTAGTTTTCTTAACTTTGTGTCATGTCAAAAAAGCAGCAAAAGTTTCAGAATGTGGTCTACAGCACCAATCCAAATTTCACTTACGAATTTGAGCAAACCGATGATATTCAAACACTTCCGCCTCAGCAACAGCGCCTCTACGTTAGCATCGATCGCAAGCAGCGTGCAGGCAAAGAGGTTACTTTAGTCGAGGGGTTTGTAGGTTCAGACCATGACCTCAAAGACCTCGGTAAATTACTGAAAAGCAAGTGCGGAGTTGGCGGAAGCGTCAAAGACAACGAAATTTTGATACAAGGTAATTTCAAGCAAAAGATTTTTGAACTACTGCTCAAGGAGGGTTTTACCCAAACCAAACAAAAAGGCTAGGAGGCTTTTGGTGCCCAGCATTTTTCGATATCAACCACACCAGGTACTTTTTTAGCTTCTGAGCGGATACCGTCGATTAAATCGTGGTAGTTGTGCTCATCCATTATTTCACCTAAAGCAGGTCTAAAAATTTTATAGTCATTGTAAACAATAAAAAAAGCGGCTCCAAAAGAGCCGCTTTCTCGGATAGGGCAGGTGGGCCGCCGCTATCCATAACCTAACTATAAACTACTACGATTGGTTATGTACAAATACGATGCCAAACTCTAAAAAGGGTAGTGCGTCAATCAAAAAAATTAATTTTTGATGAATTTCCCTTGTTTGTTTTCGCTCTCGATTATGTAAATACCATTCATTAAATATTCAATATCAATGGATTGCCCTGGTAATACGAGTTCATTAATTACGATTTTACCGTTTAAATCTTTAATTTGAACCATTTGAGGTTCTTGGTTATCAATTTGAATTTGATCAAGTGCTGGATTTGGATAGACACCCAACGAGCCGCTTGTTTCACTTAAACCATCGAGCCACATGTTTTGATGAAAAGTGGTATTGGTTACAATTGCGTCGTTCCAATCAAAAAAGATGTGGGCTGTATTTTCAATAATTGACATGATGGCATTGGAGGGCAATTCACTAATACGATAAGTCAAATGGCCATGGCTTTCTGCTTCATTGGTAGTCGAATCTGGTAACCAAATCTGATTGAATTCAAAGCGCATGATGCCATTGCCATTGTTGACAACTTGCATTGGGTGCGACGCTTCTAACAAGGTCAAGCTAGACCAATCGAGCAGCGTGCTGAGCGTATCAATGATATATACATTCTGAGCTGGTGCAGTTCCGGTATTTTGAAAGCGTATAGTATACGTTAAAGCGTCGTCAACGAATGCATCTAAATACCCTAATGGATAATTTTCGTTCATGTAATCGGTACTGGCATTCTTGTCGTTGGGATCATAGCTATTTCCAAGAATTTGTAAAAGAGAACCGTTGTTATTGTAGGTGCTACAATCCGAGATAGATCCGGTTGGTGTAATGGTGGAGGTGTAAAAATGTTGTGCACCATTAATTAAACCACCCGGTACACTAAACAAAATAACGTCATAGTTGGTAAAGTTGGTGGAGGCACTATTTAAGTTCCATGAAATGGTATTACCTGAAATGGTATAGTTTGAATTTTGTATTGAGGACAAAACTGGACTGACTCCTGCAGGGTAGGTAAATGAGAGCGTGTACGGGCCTACAACTCCAGGTCCATAGCTTCCCCAGTTGAGTTTGATGTAGGCGGTGCTGTTTTGATAGTAACCAATCCAAGGCGTAACTGTTGTCCAGAGGTCAGCGCAGGTTGAGGTTGTGCCGCCGCAATTCACGGGTATAGATCCATTGACGATTTGTCCGGAGTTGCTACCTATCAATGTTACATAGGTAGTAAGTGCCGTATAACCGTTGTAAATTAACCAGGTAGGGCTTACCTGAGCTAATACGACATTTGAGGTACCAACAAAAGGACCACAATATTCAAAATAACCAGTAGAGTCGGTGTAGACTGTTACACTTGTAGTGGAATTTGGTGAAACAAAAAGCTGAACAGGTGCAAATGTAAGCGGCAGCTCTCCTGTATTGAAAACGCCATTATTGTTTGCATCGCAGAATACATAGCCACCGTAGCAATTGTTTAAACTTGGACTGCTGCAATTCAATGGAATATTCAGCTGAACCGGTGGTGTTCCGGAATTACAAGGGTTAGCAATCACCGAATCCGGCGCGTTCGCAGGGATAGTATAGCTGCTATTGGCAATCCAATTTGGACTGACTTGAATGCCGTATGATTGATTGGTATTGCCTACATAAGAAAGGTTGTACTGACCATTCATATTGGTATATGCCGTAAAACCATTGACCTGAACTGGCGCATTTGCTATAGGGCTTTCGTTAGAATCGAGTAAACCATTGCCGTTTTGGTCACAAAAAACGGTTCCACCAACACAAAGTTGTGTTTGTCCTTGGTTACATATTAGTGTAAATGCGTAAGTCGTCACACCTGTACTAGGAATGGTTATTGTTCCACCTGGAAAACTACTTTGAACTTGATATCCATTAGCGGCTAACCATTGTGGGTCTATTTGTAAAGTGTAGGTTCCAGGCGGGACACCAGTAAACATCAGCATTGTATTAAGGCTGTTGTTCTGATAAAACAGGCCATTAGTTCCAACTAATTGGAAGGGAACATTTTGAAGGTTTTGTTCGGTTGTCCCGTCGTTGTTGCAGTCTAAACCAACAAAAGCATATACTTGATAAGTGCAAGAACCCACGGTGAAAGCAATGGTATCTGTAGCCGAAGTTTGGTTGGCGGGATTGTAAACAGTAGTTATTATTTGGTAAGTTCCTAGGGCTGAATAAGTGTGCGACAGTGGCGGATTCATTACTATATTGGTAGCAGTAGTGGAGATACCACCTCCGGCATTTGAACTAGAACCGTCGCCCCAGTTAACAACTGATTGAAACTGGAATCCTGAAAAATTATTGCCTTGGATTACATATGGAAGGTCAAAATTATAAGAAGCATTTGGAGCGGGGCTCAAAGCCGAAAAGCCAATATTGACAGTTTGATCACAACTCACCGCATTAAAACTTGGTGGTAAAATTAAACCAGTAATAGAAAAGCCAGTAACCTGGGCAAAGCTCAGTTGGATGAAGCATAATGAGCTGACAAAGAGGAGTAAAAGATGTTTCATAATCAGGGATTTATAAACAATAACGAGGCGAAGCTACCGAAGGTTGCTTTGATTAGGCACTTCTTAGTTAACTTTGTTTTTGAATGAAGACGATAAATCGCTTGCGTTTGGCCCAATTCGGAAACCTTGAACTCTTGGCAAGGCAGGTCGTCGAGGGTTTTATCACCGGTTTACACAAAAGTCCTTTTCATGGTTTTTCGGTAGAATTTGCTGAACACCGCCTTTATAATCCCGGAGAATCTACCCGCAACATCGACTGGCGTTTATATGGCCGTTCTGAAAAATTATTTACAAAAAAGTACGAAGAAGAGACAAATTTGCGCTGCCAAATTGTTATCGATGATTCCAGCTCAATGTACTTTCCTCAGACAGGCATCAGCAAATACGAATATGCGGTGTATGCTGCAGCAAGCCTTATTGAATTACTAAAGCGTCAACGCGATGCGGTAGGTCTTAGTATCTTTGACAGCGCCTTGCGTTTGCACACCGCCGCAAAATCTTCGATGTTGCATCATCGCTACTTGTATAGTGAACTCGAACAGCGCTTGGTAAATTACAAAGAGGATAATAAAAGGGAAACCTCAACCATACAAGCCTTACACGATATTGCTGAACTTACCCATAAACGCAGTATGGTGATTGTTTTTTCGGATTTACTCGATGACCCAACCCAAACACCCGCACTTTTTGATGCTTTGCAGCATCTAAAGCACAACAAACACGAAGTCCTTTTATTCCATGTATACCACAAAGGTCTAGAACAGTCTTTTGCGTTGGAAGATCGCCCGTATCAGCTCATTGACATGGAAACCGGCGAGCGCATGCATTTGCGTCCAGGCGATGTCCGAGAAAAATACCAACAAGCCATTCAAGCACATTTCGATGAACTGCAGTTGCGTTGCCTTAACAACGGTATTGATTTCATGCCAGCACCGATAGAAGAGAGTTACGAGCAAGTACTTCTTAAGTATTTGCTAAAGCGCCAAAAACTTTATTGAGGGGAGTTGTTCAAAACAGCTACTACTCTTTTATTCATTACCCTGAAAAAGATTGGCGGTACAAAAGACAATAGCATCATGCCTGGATAACCTGTGGGCATCGTTGGGGCGCTTGCATCGGAATTCAATAACTGGTATGGCTTGTCAGGTTTGTAGTGGTGTTCGCTATGCCTGCTCAGTTCAAATAAAATAAGCCTACCTAAAATATGGTTGCTGTTCCATGAGTGCTTACGCTTCACTAACTCATAGCGTCCATTTTCATTTTTTTGCCTGAGCAATCCGTAATGTTCTATGTAATTAACGGTTTCTAGCAGTAAGATCCCGATAGCGGCTACAGTAATAAATGATAATAGGGTTTGTACTTCAAAGAAAAACAAAATGAGGGCGAATAAATTAATATGCACAAGCGTGTAAACTAACATTTTATTGCGCAACGAGAAAAAGGAAGTACCCATGATTTCCATGCGTTTGGATTCGATCTGCCAAGCTTGGAAATAACTACCGATTTGGGAACGAAACCAAAAGATATAAACGGCTTCGTTTTTTCGGGCTGTTGCTGGGTCATTAGGCGTAGCTACGTTGTTATGATGACCTCTGTTGTGATAAGGTAAAAAATGATTTTCAAGAGAACTCAAGAGCAGAAGTTCGCCCATAAATTGCTCAAAACGCCCTAAGCGGTGTCCAAGTTCATGCCCGACATTGATACCAATTACGCCACACATGATGCCCATGGAAATGGCGCGTCCCCACCAAGTCATTTGGTCAGGAGCGAAAGATTGATTTTGGAGGTAGAAAAACAAAAAAGCCCATTGGATAAAGACAAGCGAATACAACAGATAGTCGTAGTATTTACTGGCGCTATTGAGTTCGATTTCGGTAGCCTCATTTCTTTGCCAGTGACTCGGAAATACCAGCTCTAAAAACGGAACGACTACAAAGAAAATATAAACCGGAAGATAACTTAGCCAACCTTCCGTTCCAAATGAAATCCCGACAGTTAACGGCAAGGTAAAGACGAGCAAATATTTGAGGCGTTTCATTTTTTAAATTTAATCAGCTTCCGCAATATAAACAACCGTCGTCGTTGTCTTGTTCCGGCGCGCGTTCAATTTGTGGGTTAAGCTGCTTTTTGAGTTCATAGATCTTTTGTTGGGTCTCAATATCCGAGAAAAGATCACCTGTGAGTTGCGACTTGAGTGCTGCTATTTGTTGTTCGATTGCTTCCATGTTTCGAATATAATTAAAATTAGTTTTGCCCCGACCAAGTCTTGCTTGGTGGGCATCCCATCAAATAATCGTACCTTTGCACTTTCAAAGAGGCTATGGCGCACAAATCAGGTTTTGTAAATATTGTCGGATCACCGAATGTTGGTAAATCTACCCTCATGAATCAATTGGTAGGTGAAAAACTCTCGATTGTCAGCTCTAAAGCACAAACAACCCGTCACCGCATTTTGGGTATTGTCAATGACGAAGATTATCAGATCGTGTTTTCTGATACGCCCGGGGTTATCAATGCTGCCTACAAGCTTCACGAAAACATGATGGAGTATGTCAATTCCTCTATCCAAGATGCCGATGTACTTATTTTCATGACCGACACGCATGAAAACGACATGAACCACAAAGAAACCCTCGAGCGTATACAACGTTTGGAAGTCCCGGTTTTATGTTTAATTAATAAAATTGACAACTCTGACCAACAAAAAGTCATGGAGCGCGTCGTCTATTGGCAAGAGAAATTACCGAAAGCAAAGGTTTATGTAGTATCCGCTTTGCATAAATTCAACATTGAGGCAGTCTGGGAGGAAATCCTTTCCTTGATCCCTGAGAGTCCTCCTTACTATGATAAAGAAGAGTTATCTGATAGACCCATGCGTTTTTTCATCTCGGAAATCATCCGAGAAAAGATCTTTATTCATTGTCAGAAAGAAATTCCTTACAGCACCCAAGTCGAAATCGAAGAATACAAAGAAGAACCTGGCCTGACCCGCATTAGAGCCAATATTATTGTGGAGCGCGATTCCCAACGTGGCATTATCATTGGGCGCGGCGGAGAAATGCTCAAGCGCATCGGAAGAGAAGCGCGTCTGGACATGGAAAAATTCCTAGAAACCAAAGTTTTTCTGGAGAATTATGTCAAAGTAGACAAAGACTGGCGCCACTCTGATGCCAAACTCAAGAAATACGGATATTAAGCACATCACATGAGTAATATAGTTGCCATTGTCGGACGTCCAAATGTTGGAAAGTCCACCTTATTTAACCGCCTCACCGAATCTCGAGACGCCATTGTCAAAGAAGTGAGTGGCGTAACCCGAGACCGTCTTTATGGCAAAGGCGAGTGGAATGGCTATCAATTTTCTGTCATCGATACAGGGGGATACGCCACTACTAAAGAAGATATTTTTGAAGCAGAAATCCGCAAGCAAGTAGAAATTGCCATCGAAGAAGCCACCGTTATCGTCTTTATGGTCGATGTGATGACAGGTATTGTCGATATGGACGAAATCGTTGCGCAACTCTTGCGAAAAAGCAAGAAACCGGTGCTTATTGCAGCCAACAAAGTAGACAACACCGAACGTGTAGGTCTTTCGTCAGAATTTTACACTTTTGGACTTGGTGAAGTTTTTGACTTGAGCGCAACCAACGGTAGTGGTACTGGTGAAATCCTAGATGAACTCGTGAATTACTTCAATAAGGAAGATGAATCGGTTCGTGAAGAAGACAGCCTGCCACGCATTGCAATTGTAGGGCGCCCCAACGTAGGAAAGTCCTCGATGGTCAATGCCCTAACGGGCCAGGAGCGCAATATTGTGACCGATATTTCTGGCACCACCCGAGATGCTATACACACGCGGTACAAATCCTTTGGCTTTGACTTCTTACTCATCGACACTGCCGGTATCCGCAAAAAAGCGAAAGTAACTGAAGACATTGAATACTACTCTGTATTACGCTCTGTACGCACCATTGAAAATGCCGATGTGTGCTTGTTTATGATTGACGCTTCTGAAGGCATTCAAAAACAAGACCTCAGTATTTATTACATGATCGAGAAAAACGCGAAAGGAGTGGTCGTTTTGGTCAATAAGTGGGATTTGGTAGAAAAAGACCAAAACACGATGGTTCAGTTCGAGGCCAACCTACGCGAACAACTCGCTCCTTTCAACGACGTTCCAATTATTTTTACCTCGGCAATTGAAAAACAGCGCATTCACCGCGCCCTCGAGACCGCTATGCGTGTGTATGAAAACCGTACCCGCAAAATCCCTACCCATGAACTCAATGAAGTCATGTTAGAGGTGATTGCGCACACACCACCACCGGCTATGAAAGGTAAATACATCCGCATCAAGTTTGTGACACAACTACCTACGCACGCACCAGCTTTTGCTTTCTTTTGTAATTTACCGCAATACCTCACCGATGCTTACAAGCGCTTTTTAGAAAACCGCTTGAGAGAGCGTTTTGACTTTGAAGGGGTGCCAGTTAAGATTTTCTTTAGAAAGAAATAAATTTATATTGAGCAGATGAGCATAAAAAAAGGCGAACCAACGGTTCGCCTTTTTGCTTGATAAGAGACAGAGCACTATCTAATCAGATTGAGGTGCCCGGTGACTATTTTGCGATAGTCGTTTTCTTTGGTTTCGAATTGGAGTTTCCAAGTGTACATTCCTGCAGGTACCTTCAGTGCATCCGGACCGTAGGTGCCGTCCCAGGATTGGGTTGCATCTTGGGTCTCCCAAATGATTTCACCCCAACGGTTGTAAACAGCCAAATGGAAGGCATGTGGGTCAAAACCAGTGGTGAAGATCGCTTGCCAAGTTTGGTTGTGTTCGTCCTCGTCAGGTGTGAACGTATTGGGTACATAATAAATTGGTTCGGCAATGACCGGAAGATTCAGTTGGTACACATCTGAACAACCCAATGAGGTATAGGCAGTAAGCGTGATGAGTAGGTTTTCAGATACACCTACATACATGTGATTTGGATTTTCTTCTGTACTAGTGGTGTTGTCATCGAAATCCCATAAATAGGTTATTGCCCCCACAGAGTTGTTTACAAACTGAATTGGCATAGTGCTTTCAGTAAGTGCACCTGGTAAAGCTGCAAAAGAAGCATCTGGGTAGCTCTCCATATAGATGTAATCGTTGTAAGTGGTCGTTTCGATACAACCCAATAAGTTATACTCTAGGGTGATGTCGTGGTAACCGCTCGCGTCGAAAGTGTATGATAGGTTATTGCCTTGGCCGATTTGTGTGCCTCCCCAATACCAGGTATATACGGCTCCTTGTACAGCACCAATAGTGCTCAAATTAACTAGAAGTGGATTACAGCCTGAGAGCGTGTCAGCAATAAAAGTTGGCGGAACAGCCGGTACAATTGTGATGGTCATATCGACGGTGTCACCGCATTGTCCTGGATCTGGGAAGAAAGTGTGCGTCAAGATGCCAGGAACTGAGGTATCTATTGTTGGAGGAGTCCAGGATCCGGTGATTCCAGGAACGTTGTTCGATGTAGTAGGGAATATTGGGTTGGCGTCGTCCTGACACAATTGTGGAATTTGCGTGAATTGCGGAACAGTAAGCGGATCAACGGTTATTGGGAAGGTTAAAGTTGACGCACATTGATTGGGTGCAGGTGTGAATGTATAATTGACGGTTCCGGGCGCATTTGTAATAACGGTTGGGCTATTCCAAGTTCCAGTAATAAGCGGACCACCTAAATAGGAGCTGGTATTTATGGCCGTAGTAGGAATGACGACATTGGTCATATACTGGCAAATTTGTCCCATAGGGTTAAATTGAGGTGTAGTGAGCGCATGCACAACGATATCCATGGTTGCAGGAAAAGCACACTGACCTGCGGTAGGGGTAAAGGTGTAAGTGAAGGTGCCTGCGGTATTGGTAGAAATAGTAGCAGGGCTCCAAGTACCTGTGTAAGGGATATTGTTGGTAGACGTTGCTGGAAGTGCTGGTGCAGCAGCATTGATACACAAGTCTGGTATTTGATTGAAAGTGGATTGTTCGTTTGGAAGAATCTGGATGTTCATGGTGGCTTGTGTCGCGCAAATACCCGCATTTGGTGTAAAGGTGTAAGTCGTGGTCCCTGAATTAGCCGTATTTATGAAATTTGGATTCCAAGTGCCTTGAATGGCCGGAACATTCGTTGACATTGTTGTTAACGTGGCTGTGACAATGGCATCTTCACAAATGGGTGAAATTTGGTTAAAAGTAGGCACAACAGGTATATTTACAACTACAGTTGTTGTAGCTGTTGAGATACAACCACCGGCATCGTAAGTAACAATATATGCACCTGCAGCAGCTGCAGTGGCATTTGGTATCGTTGGGTTTTGGAGGTTGGAAGTGAAGCCGTTAGGGCCAGTCCAAGCATATGTTGGAGAGCCATTGGTTGCGGTAAGGGTGATTTGGTCACCAACGCAATATGGACCGTTGTTCGAAACTGTAATGGATGTAGAACCTGCGGTGTAGGTGATTACAACTTGGCCGTGGCCAGTCTGAAAACCTTGTGTACAAGTACCACCAGCAGGGTAAAAGCTTGAGCCGCCGCCGCCACCGCCGCCGCCATTGGCCCCAGCGCAACAGTTGTCGCCGCCGCCGCCGCCGCCGCCGTAATAGCCGCCACCGCCGCCACCACCTGCCGCGGTTGCATAAAAGCCACCATTTCCGCCGGTTCCGAGGGTGCCTGCAAATCCTGGTTGGCCGCCACCCCAAGGTGGGCCGCCGTTGCCGCCAGCAGTTTGCGTACCGCCGCCGCCGCCGGTGCCTGTGAATGGAGAGCCAGTTCCGATTTGGCCTGTGGCACAACCACCTTGGCCACCAGTTGCCTGGTAGTTGGTTTGGCCTGAGCCACCAGCGCGGCCGCCGCCGCCACCAGCAACTACAATGCGGTTGGTCATGGCGTAAGGTGGTATGCGAATATCTGAGGCACCGCCGCCGCCTTTAGATTCATTTTGTGGGTTAGATGGAGCTGCATGGCCATTGCCGCCGCCGTTCCAACCGCCCGCAGGGCCAGTTGGATTGCCACCTACGCGAATTTCCAGTACTTGACCGGGTGTTACGGCAATGCTCGGGTGCTGAACGCGCGCTCCGTTCCCGCCTTGGCCAGATCCAATGAAAGGATTGGCTAGAATTCCGCCTCCTTTGGCGCCGCGAATGTCGACCTGAATGGTAAATACACATGGCGGAACCGTCCAGGTTTGAACAGCACCTGTGTAGTTAAAGGTAACTGATTGTTGGGCCTGTGTAAAAAGAGTAGAGAGCGAAAAGAGAGAGAAGATTATCTTCTTGATCATGTGTTGTAGGTTATGTAGGTAGACAAATTTAAATTAAATAATCATGAATTTAGAACGAATATTCTGTTGTTAGGTTGCTTTTCATTTGAAAAAGAAGTACTTTGTTGAAAAATTTTGTGATCATGACTCCTTACACAGGTTCTTGGACCGCCTCCGAAGCAGCACATTTATTAAGGCGCTGTACTTTCGGCGCAACCTATACTGATATTCAAAATGCAGTTAATTTGGGCCTGAGTCAAACACTCAACCAACTTTTTATCGCTGCACCAATTGATGAGCCACTCGCTTATGACCCAGCCGAACAGATTGTGAATTTAGGTGAAACTTGGGTTAATGCAGTTTACCCTCAAGATCAAACGGCCAATATTCAGACAGAAGGTGCTCGTATGAAATCTCTTGCTGCATGGCTCGCCAAAAACCTCAATCAAGAGAGCTTAAGTTTAACCGAGAAAATGCAATTTTTTTGGCAAAACCATTTTGGCGTTACCACTTCAGGTGATGCACGGGCTATGTATTATTTTTTGCAATTGTTAAGACAACATGCGCTTGGCAACATCAAGCAACTTGTCAAGGATGTCACTATTGATCCATGTATGCTCTTGTTTTTGAATGGCTCCACCAACACTGTGTTTTCTCCAAATGAAAATTACGGTCGGGAACTGTTGGAATTATTTACCGTTGGTAAAGGCGCTCAACTTGCCGCTGGTGATTACGGTACTTTTACAGAGCAAGATGTAGCAGCAGCAGCAAAAATTTTTACTGGCTATATCGTGCAAGGCGTACGCAGCGCAACACTTCCGCAGGTGACTAGTCAGTTCATGGCACCACTCCACGACAACACGAGTAAAACGCTCTCTTATCATTTTGCTAATCAAACAATAATGGCAGCGGGCGCCTTAGAATATGCGAATTATATTGATGTTGTTTTCAATCAGCCTGATACCGCAAAGTACATTTGCAGAAAATTGTACAGGTATTTTGTCAACCATGACATCACCGCATGGGTTGAGCAGAACATAATAACGGATATGGCGCTAACTTTTACAGCCAATAATTTTGAGGTAGCACCCGTGCTACAAGAATTGCTTTCAAGCGCACATTTCTATGATATTTCGGTACGTGGCGCCATTATTAGATCTCCTTTAGAGACGCTTTGTGCGATGCTCAATACATCCAATACTGTCGCTAATTTTGATTTGCAAACAACTTATCAAATTTACTTATCGATGTATGGCTTGGCTGACCAAATGGGTCAGGGTTATGCCACGCCACCAAGTGTTGCAGGTTGGACCCCTTATTACCAAGCACCTGCATTCTATAGACTTTGGATCAATTCCACATACATCAAAAAGCGCTTTGACGTGGCTAGTTTATTGACATCCAATTTTTACAATGTCAATGGAAATGTCTTCAAAATCAAAGTAGTTGATTTACTCAATGGCCTTTCTGCGCCAGCATCTGCACCACAAGTCATAGACGACCTTTGCTTGTTGCTTTTTCCGAAAGATGTACCCGCTACCGATAAGCTTCTTTTAAAAAATATTCTGACCAATGGTTTACCTGATTTTGAATGGACGCTGCAATACAATGAATATCTTGCAGATCCTACTAATCCAGTATTTTTCAATCCGGTTGAATTGCGCATGCAAGCGGTGTTGAATGTCATGTTTAAAATGCCGCAATTTCACGTTTGCTAATGAAAAGAAGATCCTTCCTCCGCAATGGTGCTCTAGCCAGTTTGTCCTTGCCATTTGTTCAGAATGGTTTTTCGATGCAAGCTATTGCCAAAAAATTATTTGATGTACCCAAAAGTGCTGAAGATAAAGTATTGATTTTAATCCGCATGAATGGCGGAAACGACGGTCTCAACATGATATTTCCCAGGGATCAATACGCTGAATTGTTGGTCCAACGCGCGAATATTTTAGTACCCGAAAGCCAAATTTTGCCCCTTACAGCAGAAGTGGGTTTACATCCCAAAATGACGGGTATGCAAACCATGTTCAACGAAGGAAAACTCAGTGTAATACAAAATGTGGGTTACCCTGAACCCAACCGTTCGCATTTTCGTTCGATGGATATTTGGACAACAGGCGCATTGGATATCAATCAAACCAGTGGTTGGCTTGGCCGCTATTTTGACAGCGCTTATCCAAACTTTCCAGATGCTTATCCAAATTTAGATTTTCCGGATCCTTTTGCCATTTCAATGGGTTCAGAAGTATCGAGTACTTGTCAAGGGCTAATGGGTAATTTTAGCCATGCGGTTTCTGATCCGTTCAATTCCTCAAATTTACTCCTAACTTCAGTTACCAATGACGGCACATACTACGGTGGGCAAATTGAATACATTTCAACCCTGATCAATCAGACCAACGAGTACGGTCAGCAAATCAGCAGCGCCGCTAGTGCGGGTAATTCGCTTTCCAATTTATACGACCCTCAGAATTCACTTGCAGTTCAACTCAAGTACATTGCACAAATGATATCGGGAGGGCTGCAAACTAAAGTATACATTCTCAACGTGAACGGTTTTGATACGCACGATTCACAAGTTGATCAGAATAATTTGCAAGAAGGAGTGCATGCCGATTTACTCAAGCGCATTTCCGATGCCGTACGCGCTTTTCAACATGATTTACAGCTTCTAGGTCTGGAGCAACGCGTTGCGGGCTTAACCTTTTCAGAATTTGGTCGTCAGATTGCCAGCAACGGAAGTATGGGAACCGACCACGGCGATGCAGCACCAATTATTTTGTTCGGTTCTTGTATCAGCAATGGCATAATCGGCCCCAACCCACAAATTCCTAATCAAGTCAATAACCAAGCAGGTTTGCCTATGCAAATCGATTTCAGAGATGTTTATGCGAGTTTACTTAAAGATTGGTTTGAGGTAGACCCAAACACAATTCAGAGCTTATTTGAACAAAATATCAATTATTATGACTTGTTACAAGGTTGCACCAATGCCATAGACGAAGCAGCTCCTGACACATTGGCGGCATTGGTTTATCCGAATCCAAGTTTGGGGCAGCATCAGCTCAAGTTTTATGCCCAAAGCGAATACTACCAGGTCTACTTGGTGGATCAAAGTGGAAAAATACTTAGAAAAGTGTTGGATCAACACCTCAAACAAGGGCAGCAAATTTTAGCTTTTGAAATTCAACATTTAGCGCCAGGGATGTATCACTATTTGATCAGGTCCAACGAAATTCAGAAGTTAGTCAGCTTCCAAAAATTATAAGCTAGTTACCGCGTTGCAGTTGTTCCAATCGTTGTTGGCGCTGCATCGGATTTTCGCGCATTTGCTCTTGTTTGTAGAGTTGGTAACGTGTGGGTTGCATTGTTCGTGGCCAAGAATTGTTGTCGAGGTCAGTATCGGCGGTTTCTAGAAATGGATCGAGTCTAAAAGACACCACCGGTTGATCGTAAACAAAGACTTTACTCACTTTTAGTTCTTCTATGCGCCAAATTTCAGCAGGAATGCGTTCTACTTTCTTTGAGCCGTCGGCAAAAGTCGCCTCAATAATGAGCGGCATTACCAAACCGCCTAAGTTTTCGAAGGTAAGTTCGTAAAGCTGTTTTCCTGCATTCAAGTAAGCGAGGTCCTCAGCACTGGTTTTGCTTACAAAACTTTGATACGCTTTCTCGTCTAAGGCATCCACAGCATAGATATTGCGCTTGGCGTAGAAGTCGTCAATTTGAGGATCTTTTTCATTGATGGTTTGTCCAATACTGGTCGTATTGCGCGTTGCGCCGATAAACTGGTCTTTTTGCGCATCTTTTTGTTGTAAAAATGCTTTTTCAATCGTCGGGTTTTGGGTATTTAGTTGGAACCATTTAACATCGGTGAGGGCAATATCGACGTGGTCTGTAGAGTAGAACCAACCGCGCCAAAACCAGTCGAGGTCTACTGCAGAAGCGTCTTCCATGGTGCGGAAGAAATCTGCTGGGGTGGGGTGTTTGAACGCCCAGCGCTCACAGTAGGTTTTAAATGCGTAGTCAAAAAGCTCGCGTCCCATGACAGTCTCGCGTAATATATTGAGCGCGGTGGCTGGTTTGCCGTAGGCATTGTTGCCAAATTGTTTAATCGATTCAGAATTGGTCATGATGGGTGAAATCCCGCTGACATCGCCACGCATGTAGTCGGCAATCAGGTAAGCAGGTCCTCTGCGGCTAGGGTAGTCTCGTTCCCATTCTTGTTCGGTGAGGTATTGCACAAATGTATTGAGTCCTTCGTCCATCCAGGTCCATTGACGCTCATCTGAATTGATGATCATGGGGAAGAAATTATGGCCTACTTCGTGGATGATGACGCCCCACATGCCGTACTTTTCACCCTCTGAATAAGTGCCGTCTGGTTCTGGTCGGCCACCGTTAAAACAAATCATGGGGTATTCCATGCCAATCCATTTGGAATGCACTGAAATAGCTACAGGGTATGTGTAATTGGTGGTGTATTTCGAGTAGGTTTTGATGGTGTGCGCAACAAGTTTGGTTGAATAGCGCTCCCAGAGTGGGTTGCCTTCTTTAGGGTAATAACTCATGCATAAAATATCCTTGCCGCCAACGGTTTGCTTTTGGGCATCCCAAATGAATTTGCGCGACGTCGCAAACGCGAAGTCGCGGACATTCGTCGCTTTGTAGACCCAAGTTTTGGTTTTTTGCGCTTTGTTTTTCTCAGCGGCTTCTGCTTCAGCTTGCGTTACGATAAGTACAGGAGCGTCTGATTTTTTGGCCAGATCATAGCGCTTGCGCTGCTCTGCGGTGAGCACGCTTGCATAGTTTTGGCACTCGCCAGTGGCTGCAACGATATGGTCTGCTGGTACGGTAATACTCACTTCGTAGTCGCCAAAAGGCAAGGTGAATTCTCCACGGCCCAAGAACTGCTTGTTTTGCCAGCCTGTGACATCGTTGTAGACACACATGCGCGGGAAAAATTGCGCAATTGTGTAAAGGTAATTTTCATCCGTTTCAAAGTATTCATAGCCCGAGCGCCCGCCAACTTGCATGCGGTCGTTGATGTTGTACCACCATTTGATTTGAAATGAGATATTTTGACCCGGCAAGAGGGGCTTCGCTAAATCGATGCGCATCATTGTCTTGTTGATGAAATAGCTCATAGGTTGGCCGCTCATGTTGGTGATTTTCTCAATTTTGAAGCCACCATCATAGTAGAAATCCCGTTTGCGCAAATCGGAAACATTTTTAAAGTTTTCCATTTTTTCGACCTCTATGATTTTGCTATCGGAATTTAAGTTGTAAATGTTTTGATCGAGTTGCAACCACAAATAGGCCAGCGGATCAGGAGAGTTATTGGTATATGTAATGGTTTCGACGCCATCTAAACGCTGCTTGTTGTCATCGAGTACCAAAGTCATTTTGTAGTCTGCCTTTTGCTGATAGTAGGCGTGGCCAGGCGCGCCAGAGGCTGCACGGTAACTGTTTGCTGTTGGTAGCAGCTGATCTAACTGCGCAAATTTAGTTTGGGCAACTAGTGCGCCACTCGCAAGGGTTAAAAAAGCAATAGCTAATTTTTTCATGGTTTGAGGGTAAAATATTTTGGTTGATCGTAAAGTAAAAAGGAAAAGGTCTCTGTTTGATTTCTATAGGTAAAGGTGAGCTTGTTCTGTTGGTTCGGAAAACGCTCCATGAGTGCATCAAATTTAAAATGCAACGGATTGTAAATTGCACTCACTGGCGCAGAGATATAACACGCTATGGTGCCATTGAGTTGGGTTACAATTCCCTCCAAGGTAAACGATGATTGGCAATGTACATCGACAGCATTTGAATCGAGCGCACAACCATAGGTAATTTGAAAATGTTGATTGATATATTGTTCAATTCGCTTTAGTTCAGCGGAGGTTTCATCTAACTTTTCGAATTTACCAATCAGTGTACCCTTTGGTTCAATGGCGCGTTCGAGGTCGTGGGTGGTAAAAATGAGGGTGCCTTCAAACCGCCTATTGATTTCGTTGTAATTGATTTCTGCATATGCAAAATAAAATTCGTGCGCATGAAGCTTTGGTAGCAATGCGAAGCCAATCAGAAGAGAAAACAAAACCCTAAGCATGACCACGAAAATACAAAAAGCAAATGAATTACTTATCTTTAACCAATGAAACCAAGCAGCGCCTTTTTTGTAAGTCTCGTTATCTTAACGAGCTGTTCTTCGCCTAACCCAGATGCTTGTACTTGTGGCCAAGAACTTTCTAAATCACAAGCAGAACAAGATACCGAGCTCATGAATGCCTGTGCTCAAAAAGGCGATGCCCTACCCGATAAGCAAAAGCCCAAATGGTTCGAAGACGTGATGAATTGCGTCGAATAGCTTTTTTTAAACAAAAGAAACAGCTTTAAAAAAGAAAGTCCTGCCGGAGCAGGACTTTCAAACAAACAACAAACAATTCTTGCGGCCCCATGTGGCTTCGTGCAAGAATATCTTTAGTCCGTTGTCCGGATCAATCATGAGTTGAGCATCTTAACGCAGCCGATCCACAAATGGTTACATTGACATCCGTATTTTTCTTAAAATCGATTAAAAAGGACTTTTTGACAGAAAAAGAACTGTTAAATCGGAAAAAATGACCGGTTTTCTGAGCTGGTGTGGGGTTTGTGCAAAGCATATCAAATTCAAAATGATAAAAAATGGACTTCGATAAATTCACACACCGCGCCAAAGAGGCTTTGCAAAAAAGTCAAGAAATCGCATTGAGCTATCAACACCAAGCCATCGAACCGAGTCACCTATTAATGGCTTTGCTGGAGAACAATGCTGATGTTCTTGGATTTTTATTGAAAAAAAATGGGCTACAGTTGCAAGAAGTCAAACGCAGTGTCATCGCCATAGTCGCTTCTTTTCCGAAGGTGAGCGGTTCAGCAGAACCATATGCAAGTGCTGATTTTCAAGCACTATTGCAACGGGCAGTCCAAATACAAGTTGAGCTAAAGGACCGCTTTGTTGCCATTGAAGTGCTGTTTTTGGCACTACTCGAAGGCAAGGACGCGGCAGCTCGTTTTTTAAAAGACCTACAATTAAAAAGTTCAACACTCAAAACACAAATTATGGAACTCAGAAACGGCGCCAATGTCAATAACTCTAATCAGGACGCCACTTATCAATCTTTAGAAAAATACGCCAAAAACCTTAATAAACTAGCCGAAGAAGGCAAGCTAGATCCTGTCATAGGCCGCGACGACGAAATCAGACGCGTTTTGCAAATTCTGACGCGCCGGACCAAAAACAACCCGATTTTAATCGGTGAACCCGGAGTAGGTAAGACCGCTATCGCCGAAGGCCTCGCGCACCGAATCATTGAGGGTGACGTACCTGAAAATCTAAAATCAAAAACCGTTTATTCATTGGATATGGGTTCTTTGGTTGCTGGAGCGAAATACAAAGGTGAATTTGAAGAGCGACTCAAAGCCGTGGTTCAAGAAGTAGTGGCCGCAGCTGGTGAAATCATTTTATTCATCGACGAGATTCACACGCTTGTTGGCGCAGGTGGCGGCGAAGGCGCTATGGACGCAGCCAATATTTTGAAGCCCGCATTGGCACGAGGTGAACTCAGGGCGGTTGGTGCCACTACCCTTAATGAATATCAAAAATACTTTGAAAAAGACAAAGCGCTGGTGCGCCGTTTCCAAACAGTACTCATCGACGAACCAAGTACCGAAGACGCTGTATCGATTTTGCGCGGTATCAAAGACAAATACGAAAACCACCACAAAGTGCTGATTAAAGATGCGGCTATTATAGCAGCGGTGGAGCTTTCTCAACGTTATATTACCGAACGCCACTTGCCCGATAAAGCCATCGACCTCATCGACGAAGCAGCTGCTAAACTCCGAATGGAAATCAATTCCAAGCCAGAAGAGTTAGACGAAGTAGAGCGTAAAATCATGCAGCTCGAAATCGAAAAGGCAGCCATCCTTAGAGAAAATGACCAAAAGCGTTTGGCCCAGGTTGAACAAGAGCTAGCTGGATTGCAAGAACAGCGCTTGCGCTTACAAAGTCGTTGGCAAGCCGAAAAAGACCTCATTGAAGGCATTCAACATGCCAAAGAAGAAATAGAGCTGCTCAAGTTTGAGTCAGACGCTGCGGAGCGCATTGGCGATTATGGGAAAGTAGCCGAATTGCGCTACGGTAAAATAAAAGAAGCCGAATTGGCGCTCAATGAATTGAAAGAAAAACAACAAGCGTTAGAGGCCCAAGTAAAGATGATTAAAGAAGAGGTCGATGTTTCGGAAATTGCCGAAGTAGTTTCCAAATGGACAGGTATTCCTGTGGGCAAAATGCTTGAGAGTGAACTCGGAAAGCTGCTGCGTTTAGAAGAAGAACTACACAAACGCGTTATCGGTCAAGAAGAGGCTACAACGGCGTTGTCTGACGCAATTCGACGCAGTCGTGCGGGCTTACAAGACCCCAAAAGGCCAATCGGTTCCTTTATTTTTATGGGAACCACAGGCGTTGGCAAAACAGAGCTGGCCAAGGCCTTGGCGGCTTATTTATTCAATGACGAACAGGCCATGACGCGCATTGACATGAGTGAGTACCAGGAAAAACATACGGTAAGTAGGCTTGTGGGTGCACCTCCGGGATACGTTGGCTATGAAGAAGGCGGGCAGCTTACCGAAGCCGTTCGAAGAAAACCGTACTCTATTGTTTTGCTTGACGAGATAGAAAAAGCCCATCCTGATGTTTTCAATATTTTATTGCAAGTACTCGATGATGGCCGTCTTACCGATAACAAAGGTCGCTTGGTGAATTTCAAAAACACCTTGATCATCATGACTTCTAATTTAGGTTCTCAGCTCATTTTTGAGCGTTTTGAAAATGCCAAAGAAGAGAACTACTTACAAATTGCCGAACATACGCGCACAGAAGTTCTTGAGTTACTCAAGCAAACCATTAGGCCAGAATTTTTGAATAGAATTGACGAAAGCATACTTTTTTTACCGCTGACCAAAAAAGAAGTCGCTGAAATCTTGTCTTTACAATTAAAACAACTTCAAACCAAATTGCTTGAATCGGATATCCATTTAGTGGTTACGCCAGACGCTTTTGATTACATTCTCGAGCTGGGTTTTGATCCGTTCTTTGGAGCTCGTCCTGTCAAACGCGTTATTCAAAAGCAAGTTCTAAATGAATTGTCCAAAGCCATTTTAGCACAAAAAGTGGATAAAAGCCAAAATGTTGTGATGGATATGTTTGATGGAAAAATTGTCTTCAGAAAGCCAATACATGCTCAGGAAGAGCTAGAGGTGAGCGTTTAGGATTAGATTTTAAACTTCTTGAAAAAGGCATCCCAGTTCCAAACAAAGTTAGTCATGACTTCGTCCATACGCTTTAAAAACAACGGATTGGGTGCTTGCATACGCTTAAAGTAGTCATCTTGGAATTCGTAAAGACCATATTTATGAAACACCGCTTTAGACATGCCATAGATCCAGTTTTTAGATGGATGGTTGACCTTCATGATAAAGCTTTGGTATTCGCGGATCATATTTTGGAAATCGCCAATGCTCATTTCGTAGATGCGCGCTAACTTTTCAAAAATGAGTTGCTCTACTCTTGCGGCTTGTTCAGCTTCAAAAGTACTTTCCAAAAAGGATAAATTGCCGACAATAACAATGAGTCCGAATTGACCAGAGTCTGAGGAAGAAATATTTGGGTTGCTCACAAAAGCGCTGTCTTCGTTGATCATCGCGGCAACTTCGGCAAAGCCGTTGTCTACACTATCAAAAATGCCATTGATAAAAACGTTGGCAACTTGATTGTCGGATAATTTTTTCTTAGTGAACGAGCTGAACATTGCGAATTACTTATTGCTTCTTTACAAATTTAACATTCGCTTTATCCGCTTTAACTTCAAATAAAAGTGCTTTATCAACGGAGTTTTCAACAAAATAAACTTTTAATTAACCTTAAATTTGCAGCAAAAAAACAATGAAAGCAGTTATATCAACAAACAAAGGAGACATGCACGTCGAATTTTTCGAAAAAGATGCGCCCAACACGGTAGCTAATTTTGTCAAATTGGCAAAGGAAGGCTACTACAACGGATTGAAGTGGCACCGCGTCATTCCAAATTTCGTGATTCAAGGTGGTTGTCCATGGCACATGCCGGCCGAAACACAGGTGGTTCACAATTTTTTGTTTGTCATTCAAGAACGCAAACTTCACACCTAGACTGAAATCATACCGTTTTTGGTAAAGTATACGAAGGTTTAGATGTGCTCGATGCTATTGGTCAGGGCGATAGCATTGAATGTATTGAAATGAGCGAAGGGGCTTAAGCCTCTTTTGCAAATGCAATAATGAGTTCGGCGAGTTCTTCGCCTATACGGTCTTGTGCTTCTATTGTAGCGGCGCCAATATGCGGCGTACAAGCTATTTTTGGGTGTGCTATTAACGCTTGCATCGGGTTGGGTTCATTTTCGTAAACATCTAATGCAGCAGCTGCAACTGTACCATCTTCGAGGGCTGCAAGCAAGGCACTCTCTTCAATGACACCACCTCTTGCCGTATTGACCAAACGCACACCTTTTTTCATGAGTGCAAATTCTTTGGGTCCAATTACAGCTGCTCCGTCTGGTTGTTTAGGTACATGAATGGAGATGTAGTCCAGTTGCCCAATTACTTCGGCTAAGTTAGCCACAACCTTCACCGGAATTTCAAGGGTTTGGCCAGCAATTTTCAGGTGAATGGGTTGAATACGCGCTCTGCGCTCAATGGCAATGACTTTCATGCCAACTCCTAAGGCATAGGCTGCCAAACTTTGTCCGATTCTACCAAAACCAATTATACCGAGTGTTTTGCCGCGCAACTCAACCCCTTTTGCGTAATTTTTCTTAAGTGTGGAAAAGTCGCCAGTTTCTATATTTTTGAAAGAGTCGTTTAGGAATCGCGAAATAGAAAAAAGCTGGCCCATGACGAGCTCTGCTACTGATTGTGAAGAAGATGCTGGTGTATTTATGACCGTTAAACCTTTTTCTCGGGCATACGCAACATCGATATTGTCCATGCCAACGCCTCCTCGGCCAATGAGTTTAAGACCTGGGCAAGCATCAATCACAACTTGACGAACGGTGGTGGCACTGCGCACCAAAACGGCATCAAATCCTTGTTGATTAATTGTATTGGCGAGTTCTTCTTGCGCCACTTTCGATGTGCTGACGTGGTGGCCTGCGGCCTCTAAGAGCATTTTTCCTAATTCAGAAATGCCGTCGTTTGCTAAAATTTTCATGTTATCCTTTTCTATTGAATTCTTTCATGACATCGACCAAAACCTGGACGCTTTCAATTGGGAGCGCATTGTAAATAGAAGCGCGGTAGCCGCCGACGGAACGGTGGCCGGGCAGGCCAACAATACCGGCATCTTTCCACATTGCATCGAACGCAGCGCCTCTGCTTTCGTCGGTTAAGAGAAAAGTGATATTCATTAGTGAACGGTCCTCGGTGGCTACTGCACCTTTGAATGACGGATTACTATCAATTTCTTGATAAAGTAAAGCAGCTTTGGCTTCGTTTTTAATTTGCTGGGCTGCTACTCCTCCCTGTGCAAGTAAATGACGCAAATTGAGCATGGACACATATACGCTAAACACCGGTGGTGTATTGAGCATTGATTCTTTTTCTATTTGCTGTTTGAGGTCAAGGTAAGTAGGCATGAATTGCGCGCTGCTTTTACCTAATGCAGCGTCTTTTACGATATAAAGTGTGGCACCTGCGGGACCCAAGTTTTTTTGTGCGCCAGCGTAGATTAAATCAAAATCGGCAACGTTGATTGTCTTTGAGAAAATATCCGAAGACATATCGCATACTAACGGATGGCTTGTTTTAGGAAAGTCTTTGAATTGAGTACCGTAAATGGTGTTGTTGCTTGTGAAATGTACGTAGTCGAGATCCGAGGGTATGCTGTAATCTTTTGGGATGTAGCTGAAATTTTTATCCTCAGAGGAGGCAAAAACCTCAACAGTGAGCCCGACTTTTTTGGCTTCTTTAATGGCGCCACTTGCCCAGGTTCCTGTATTTATATAGCCTGCTTTTTTAAGCTCGCGCTGCATGTTGAGTGCTGCTATGGTAAAGCCAAGTGTAGCGCCACCTTGCATGAATGTCACAGAATAACCGTCCGGAACATTCAATGCTTTCTTTACCAAATCGAGCGCTTCGTCCATGACAGCTACAAAGTCTTTGTGACGATGAGAAACCTCGAGGATAGATAAACCATTGAAGTCCAAAACTGCAGCAGCAGCTTCTTTAAATACATCTTGCGGTAAAATACAAGGGCCCGCGCCAAAGTTGTGTTTCATATGAGTTGATTAATATTTGCTTAAGCGTTACAAAGTTGCAAAAAAAAAGAGCTGCGAAGGCAGCTCTTTGTATCATTCCGCTTTTTTTGCGGCGGTTTTTTTGGCAGCGGGCTTTTTTGCTGTAGTCGCCGCTTTGGCCTTTGGTTCAGCCTTTGCAGGCTTTTCTTTTTTCTGCTTTTTGATCACGATGATAGGGCCATCTTCTTTGCGCTTTCTCGTCTTGCCATATGAGCCCATGGCGCGTTTGCCTTTTGCTGTTTTTTTGTCTCCTTTTCCCATAAGTGTTTGTTTGTGATACGTGTACACTCAAAGTTATCAAACTTTTTTAAATTCCTCTCGAAATTTTTTGGCAAGTTGAGGCCCTCCATTAAGAATGCGTTCACACCATTCAATTTTGAGTGCCGTTTGTTCTGTTTGTGGTAATTGCCATTGAATGTTACTCGATGCCAAGCGCGTTCTTATGGTATTGAGTAAAATAGCAACCGAAACCGATAAATTTAAGCTTTCCGTAAAGCCATGCATGGGGATGTGTAAAAACACATCTGCATTTTCCTTTAGTTCCTCAGATATGCCATGTTTTTCAGCTCCAAAAAATAAGGCCATTGGTTGTACTAAATCGATACTTTGGGATGTTGTAGCTTTGTGATGGGGCGAAGTTGCCACGATTTGATAGCCTTTTTTTCTTAATGAATCGATCGCATCTAAACCGGGCTCGGGTGGTGTTTGGTGTTGCACAACATCTAGCCATCTGGCTGCTCCAAGAGCAATGTCTCTTTGGAATTGGTAGTTGTTGTTTTTTTCAATAAGATGCAATTCTTGAAAGCCCAAACAATCCATACTGCGCATGACAGCAGAAGCGTTGTGGTCTTGTTGGATATTTTCTAAGCAAACTACGATATGTCGACTGCGCTGTGGTGCAATTCGTTCAAATAAATCGACCTTATTCGGCGTGATGATTTTATAAAATTCCTGCAATACAAAGTCGTCTTCGGACATGATTTAAAGGTGCTTTTGCATTAAAAAGTGTTGGATTTCTCCGAACAGTAAGTGGGATTTTTCTACCAAATGATAACCGCGTTTTTGGTAAAAAGGCAGCGCAATTTCTCTTGCGTGTAAAATGATTTTTTGAATCCCTTTTTCTTTAGAAATGCCTTCTATTTCTTCCATAATGGCTTTTCCAATGCCTTTACCTTGTTGATTTTCAGCGACCGCCATAAAGCGAATCTGAGCAGTTTGTGCGTCAACTTGATCTAAACGACCGACGCCAAGAAGCTCATCGGCATCGTCAAAATAAGCAAAGTGTTGCTGCTGGGCTTCATCGGAAGTTTGTTCGCTACCTTTAGCTTGGCCCCAGGGCGCACGGAGAACGTTGTAACGCAAATCGTAATAAGCGTCCCATTCAGTGGCGTTTTGTGGACTTCTGATCATGCTTCAAAATTAAATGCTATTTGTGAAACACGTCGGGTATTTTGTCCATTGCTTTGTTCTTCTTTGACCAATGCTAAGGCATTAGGATCTGTAAAAACTTCGTCTAAAGATTTAATTTTAGCCACAGGCACATTTAAGTCCATGAGTTCAGTTATCATTTTTGCGCAAGCCAACTCTAAAATCTTTTCGGACAATAATTCAAAAAGCACACCCCGGTTTTTCACTCTTTCCATATTGTTGCAGAAACGGGTGTCGGTCGCAAGTTCATCTAGGCCAAGGAATGAAACCAGCTTCTTAAAGTGTTGGTCTGATCCAATTGCAAAAGTGATTAAATGTTGGTCTTTAGTCTGAAAAATTTCTCCGTATGGCGCAATGTTGGGGTGCAAACTTCCTATTCTTTGTGGAATATGGCCCTCCATTAGGTAGTTGGAGGCCTGATTGGCTAAACTACAAATGGCTGCATCGTACAATGAAACACTTACAACTTGGCCTTTTTGTTCTTTTTTTTGCAACAAAGCCAAAAGCAATCCTTCTTTGAGCTGATGTGCTGACAAGACATCTATGAGTGCCACTGGCATTTTTACTGGACCGCTTTGAGGAGTACCATTCATCGACATAAAACCTGTTTCGGCTTGCAAGATGAGGTCGTAAGCAATACGGTCAGCGTATGAACCAAACCCGGTAATTTTTCCGATAATCAAACCAGGATTGATTTTCCATAGGTCCTCTGGCGTTACCTTCAGTTTTTGATCGTCACCTTTCTTGAAATTCATCAGTAAGATATCGGAATCTAATAGTTCGTTTAAGAAAATTTGGTAATCGGAATCGAGAAGCAAGTCTAATTTAAGGCGCTCTTTTTTGTAATTGACACTCGAATAATAAGCACTTTGTAACGCTTCATCTGTTTCGCTATTCAAGCGCCAAGTGTTCGTGACATCGCCATTTTTAGGGTGCTCAATTTTGATGACCCGCGCACCGAGCTCGGCAAAAAAAGTACCGACAGATGGGCCCGCTAAGACACTTGATAAATCCAGCACTTTCAGATTTTGAAAAAGCAAATAACTCATTTTTGAGGAATAGAATCTATTAGTCGGAGCTCCACTTGAGCGAGACCATCGCGCACAAAATTAAGTTTTTTTGCTGCAGCCCAACTCAGGTCGATAATTCTCGTTGTTGATGCGGCCATGCGGTCTGTAATGCGCACCACTACAAGCGAATCATTTTTGATATTGCGGACCTGAACTCTGGTTCCGAATGGCAAGCGCACATGTGCCGCAGTGAGGCTGTCGGAGCAATACCGTTCACCAGAGGCCGTGCGTCTGCCATTCATCGACTGCGCATAATAGGACGCTTTGCCGCGCTGGAAGATGACATCACTCGTGTTAAAAAGCGTAACAAAAAGTAATAGGTAAATCCAATTCATTTAGTAAATGTAGATTTTTCTAAAATGAAAGCCAATTTGGTGTATATATTTTACCAATGTCAAGAAGCTTAAATAGTTTTAATTCCGTAAATTTGATGCGCAATAAATAACACACATCAGCACTATGACAGTTTTTGACCTCGACATGATCCAACGCGTTTATGAGCGCTACCCTGCTCGCATTGCCGCTGCACGCAAGGTGGTGGGCCGTCCACTCACTTTATCAGAAAAAATCCTTTACGCCCATCTTTGGGAAGGTGATGCAAGTTCGGCCTTTGAACGCGGAAAGTCTTATGTCGATTTTGCTCCAGATCGTGTTGCTATGCAAGATGCAACTGCCCAAATGGCGTTATTGCAGTTTATGCAAGCCGGTAAAAAGCGTGTGGCTGTGCCATCAACGGTTCATGCTGACCACCTCATTCAAGCCAAAGTTGGTGCCAGCAAAGATCTTCAAGAATCTTTGAATCAGAACAACGAAGTCTTCAACTTCTTGTCTTCGATTTCCAATAAATACGGTATTGGCTTCTGGAAACCAGGAGCAGGTATTATTCACCAAGTCGTCCTGGAAAACTATGCTTTTCCTGGCGGGATGATGATCGGTACAGACTCACACACCGTGAATGCAGGTGGTTTGGGAATGGTTGCCATCGGTGTTGGCGGTGCTGATGCCGTTGACGTCATGGCCGGAATGGCTTGGGAACTTAAGTTTCCAAAACTAATAGGTGTTAAATTAACCGGCAAACTCAACGGCTGGACCTCCGCCAAAGACGTTATTCTTAAAGTTGCCGATATCCTAACTGTAAAAGGTGGAACCGGAGCAATTGTCGAGTACTTCGGCGAGGGTGCGCTTTCATTATCATGTACAGGCAAAGGAACCATTTGTAACATGGGTGCTGAAATTGGTGCCACAACTTCAACCTTCGGATACGACGATTCTATGCGTCGTTATTTAAATGCAACAGGTCGCGAAGAAGTAGTTAGGGCTGCTGACGCCATTGCTGAGCACCTCACTGGCGATGCCGAAGTATACGCTGAGCCAGAAAAGTATTTTGATCAACTCATTGAAATCAACTTAAGTGAGCTTGAACCACACGTAAACGGACCGTTTACACCAGACCGCGGAACGCCAGTATCCAAAATGCGAGCAGAGGCAAGCGCTAACGGTTGGCCCATGCAGGTAGAGTGGGGCTTGATCGGTTCCTGTACCAACTCTTCCTATGAAGACCTCGCACGTGCGGCTTCTATTGTGAAGCAAGCCGTCGCTCAAGGAATCGCGCCAAAAGCCGAGTTCGGAATCAATCCAGGATCAGAACAAGTGCGCTATACTGCGGATCGCGACGGCATTCTTGCCGATTTCGAAAAAATGGGCACTAAGGTGTTTACAAACGCTTGCGGACCTTGCATAGGTCAGTGGGCACGCGAAGGTGCTGACAAACAAGAGAAAAACACCATCGTACACTCTTTCAACCGCAACTTCTCGAAGCGTGCTGACGGCAATCCAAACACACATGCATTTGTAACAAGTCCAGAAATGGTGGCTGCATTGGCTATTGCCGGAGATCTCGGTTTCAATCCGCTAACCGATACCCTCACCAACGATAAAGGCGAGCAAGTTAAATTGGTTCCACCAGTAGGCGATGAATTGCCAACGCGTGGCTTCGCTGTCGAAGACAACGGCTATCAAGCTCCTGCTGAAGACGGCAGCCATGTAGAGGTAGCGGTTGCGCCAGACTCACAGCGTCTTCAGTTACTAGAAAACTTTCCTGCTTGGGATGGCCAAAACATCACCGGTGCACGTTTGTTGATCAAAGCCAAAGGTAAATGTACCACCGATCACATCTCTATGGCGGGCCCGTGGTTGCGCTACCGCGGTCACCTCGACAACATTTCCAACAACATGCTCATTGGTGCAGAAAACGCTTTCAACGGTGAGGCCAACAAAGTCAAAAATCAACTCACCGGTGAATATGGCGAAGTTCCTGCGGTGCAACGCGCTTACAAAGCGGCAGGCATCCCTTCGATAGTGGTCGGTGACCACAACTACGGCGAAGGTTCTTCTCGTGAACACGCAGCAATGGAGCCACGTCACCTTGGTGTGCGTGCAGTGCTCGTCAAATCTTTTGCGCGTATCCACGAAACCAACCTCAAAAAACAAGGTATGTTGGGTCTTACGTTTGCAAATGAGACTGACTACGACAAAATCCACGAAGACGACACCTTTGATTTCATGGACCTCCAAGATTTTGCTCCAGAAAAACCATTGACCCTTCGCATCAACCACAGCAATGGTCAATCTGAGCAAATAACGGTAAACCATACTTACAACGCTTCTCAAATCGAGTGGTTTAAAGCGGGTTCTGCCTTAAACCTCATCAAAATGATGGAAGCTTAAATTCTCGATGACCTATCGAATTTAGACCAACCACAAATGAGACCATAAAAAAGGCGAGCCATTTGGCTCGCCTTTTGTCGTTTCTACAACCGTTATTAGTAACGGTAATGTTCTGGTTTGAACGGACCTTCTACTTGCACACCGATGTAGTCGGCTTGTTCAGTTGAAAGCGTTTCGAGCTCTACACCAATTTTAGCTAAGTGTAAACGCGCTACTTTTTCGTCGAGGTGTTTAGGAAGTGTATACACATCGTTTTGGTAGTTGGCGCTGTTGTTCCAAAGCTCTAGTTGTGCGAGTGTTTGGTTGGTGAAAGAGTTGGACATCACAAAAGAGGGGTGACCCGTAGCGCAACCTAAGTTGACCAAGCGGCCTTCTGCCAATACGATGATGTCGTTTCCTTTAACGTTATAGAGATCAACCTGTGGTTTAATTTCCATTTTGCTTGAACCATAGTTGGTATTCAACCATGCCATATCGATTTCGTTGTCGAAGTGACCAATGTTACAAACAATTGATTTGTCTTTCATGGCTTCAAAATGACGACCAACAACAATACTTTTGTTGCCGGTGGCAGTGACAATTATATCGGCTAGGTGAATGACTTTGTCGAGTGGTTTCACTTCAAAACCGTCCATAGCGGCTTGCAAAGCGCAAATTGGATCGATTTCAGTGACAATGACGCGTGCCCCTGCTCCTTTTAATGAAGCAGCAGAACCTTTACCAACGTCTCCATAGCCACAAACTACTGCAACTTTTCCTGCCATCATGACGTCGGTTGCGCGGCGTATGGCATCTACTAGCGATTCCTTACAGCCGTATTTATTGTCGAATTTAGACTTGGTTACAGAGTCGTTTACGTTAATTGCCGGCATAACTAGCGTGCCGTTTTTCTTACGCTCATATAAACGGTGAACACCGGTGGTGGTTTCTTCAGAAAGGCCTTTGATGTCTTTGGAGAGTTCAGGGAAACGGTCAAATACCATGTTGGTGAGGTCGCCACCGTCGTCGAGGATCATGTTGAGGGCTTTTCCACCTTCAAAAGCAAAAAGTGTTTGCTCGATGCACCAATCGAATTCTTCTTCGTTCATGCCTTTCCATGCAAAAACAGGAATGCCAGCTGCTGCAATCGCAGCTGCTGCGTGGTCTTGGGTAGAGAAGATGTTGCAAGAAGACCAAGTCACTTCTGCGCCAAGATCGACGAGTGTTTCAATGAGTACTGCTGTTTGAATAGTCATGTGTAAGCAGCCAGCAATGCGCGCACCCGCAAGTGGTTTGGTGTTTCCGTATTCTTCGCGCAGTGCCATTAGACCTGGCATTTCTGCTTCAGCCAATTTGATTTCTTTACGACCCCAGTCAGCGAGGCTAATGTCTTTTACTTTATAATTCATGTGTATAATTTGCTTGTTTCGTTTTTTTTGCGTTGCAAATGTACGTCCTTTTTTCTTTAATGCACTAGAGTTGAGCGCGAATAAGTTCGGCCATTCCTGCTACAAAAGCAGGGTGCGTATTGGAACTTGGTACGAGTTGCACTTTTTCTCCGCCGTGTTCTTCAAATATTTCTTGGTATTCGTCGCCAATTTCAATGAGTGTTTCGAGGCAATCAGCCACAAACGCCGGGCTAAAGACCAATAATTTTTTGGCGCCTTTTTTGCCCCATTCCTCCACAACTTTATCTGAGAAAGGCGTGAGCCATTTTTTGTCGAGTCTAGACTGAAAACAGACGGTGTATTGGTTTTCTGTTATACCCATTTTCTGGGCAATGAGTCGGGTGGTGGCGTAGCAAGTAGCTTTGTAGCAAAATTTGTTTTCGTCATTGATTTGGGTCTCGCAGGGTTGATCTTGGCAGAGGTCAGAGCCGTCGTAAACTTTATCTACCTGGCGCTCGGGAAGGCCGTGATATGAAAAAAGAATGTGGTCATATTCGGCTAAATTGAACTTTTGGGCGTTGTCAACGATGGAATCAATATAGCCGCTATTCTCGTAAAATTGGCTAATGATTTTTATTTCAGGAATGACCCACCATTTGCGAATGATATCCATGGCTTTTTCAATGGCTGAGCCCGAAGAAGCTGACGCATATTGCGGAAAAAGCGGCAAAATTACAATGCGGTCATAGTTGGCTTTGCGCATGCGTTCCAAAACGACGTCTAAAGACGGATTTTTATAACGCATGGCGAGTTCTAGCGTAATTTGTTCATCTTGTAATTCAGTTTGCAGCAATTCTTTAAGTTGTCTGCTGTGCGTTAGTAGCGGTGATTCGCCGTTGCTTAAGGTCCATAGTTCTTTGTAGACTTTTGCGGATTTAGGTGCACGGAATGGAACAATAATGCCATTTACTAAAATTTTGCGAATGAGGTAGGGAATGTCTATAACGCGCGGATCGTTGAGAAATTCAGATAAGTAACTGCGTACATCGGCAACGCTTGGAGAATCAGGGGTGCCGAGTTGAATGAGGAGGATACCGGTTTTTTTCATGATGTTAGTCCAACAACTTGGAAATTTCTTTGTTCAAAATTACCTATTTATTCGCTATTGCTTGGGTTGTTGCCGTAACTTTGTAAGGTGAACCCTACGGAATTCTTAAACAGTATAAATGCTGAAAATTTTGAGCAAGCCGCATTAGCGACCTTTGTGCGTCAGTACGCTACATTGCCAATTTACAAGCAGTATGTCGATATTTTAGGCCGGCAAAATCCGAAGCGCCTTGCTGAAATTCCATGTGTCCCTATCGAATTTTTCAAGCTGCATCAGGTAGTTTGTCAAGATTTACCAATTGTAAAAACATTTCAATCAAGTGGGACAACCCAACAAATACGAAGTAAGCATTACATTACCGATTTGAGTTGGTACGACGCTTCCCTATTACTTGGATTTGAGCGCGTTTTTGGGAGTCCAAAGGAATACGTTTTTATTGCGCTTTTACCGTCGTATCTTGAAAATGGCGATTCGAGTCTGATTTATATGGTAGATAAACTCATTCAAAAAAGCAATAACTCGCTTTCTGGCTATTATTTGAGTCAAATGGACGAAGTTTTGTCGGTATATAACCAGGCCCTGGCGCAAGGGAGAAAACCTTTTGTTTTTGGCGTTTCTCATGCTTTGCTAGATTTAGCACAAAGCGCTGTGCAATTACCAGAAGCACTTGTTTTGGAAACAGGAGGCATGAAAGGTAAGCGCCCCGAGCTCACCAAAAAAGAATTGCACAATCAACTTTGTGGCGCTTTTGGCCTTCAACATATTTTATCTGAATACGGTATGACCGAACTTTTGTCCCAAGCCTACAGTAGTTCCGAACAGACATTTGCTTGTCCTCCCTGGATGCAAATTCGCATTCGCGACGCCTATGATCCGTTTACAGAGGTACCGTTTGGTCAAAAAGGGGGCATTAATGTGCTTGACTTGGCCAATCAAAATAGCTGTGCATTTATCCAGACCGATGATCTCGGTAGACTTTGCCTAGATGGTTTCTCTCTTGAAGGACGTTTAATGGCTTCGGATGTCAGGGGTTGCAACCAACTCGTCGATTGATTCGAAAACTTGTTACATTTGTTATAATGTCTCTACAAACTATTTTTTTACTCACGCTCATCGGCTTGGCCGCAGGTGTGCTCAGTGGTCTGGTCGGCGTCGGAGGCGGTGTAGTCATTGTTCCTGCACTCGTCTTTTTACTTGGCCTGAGCCAACACCAAGCACAAGGCACTTCTTTGTTTATTCTTTCTTTACCAGTGCTGCTATTGGCTGTATTGAATTATTGGAAAACAGGGAATGTCAATTGGCGCTTTGGTTTAGTCATTGCAAGTACTTTTGTGCTCGGTGCATTTATAGGATCAAAACTCACCTTACGTATGCCCGAAGCATGGGTCAAATTACTATTTGGTGTTTTTTTAGCGTATGTTTCCATTGAACTAATGCTAGCTGGTTTTAAAGGAATGCAACAACATGACTGATGCTACCAATAATATTGAATTGGCCGAACTTTTTTTGAAAGTCAAAACCTGGCGCAGGCATTTGCACATGCATCCCGAACCATCTTTTAAGGAATTTGAGTCCATGGAATTCGTGTGTGAAGTACTAACTGAATTTGGTATTTCTTTTCAAAAGGGAGTGGCCAACACCGGTGTAGTTGCGCTCATTCGGGCTGACCATCATGCACCAGACACACCTTGTTTGGCCCTGCGCGCCGACCTCGACGCTTTGCCCATTACTGAGCAAAACGATGTGCCCTACAAGAGCCAAAATCCGGGCTGGATGCACGCTTGCGGCCACGACGTTCATACCAGTATTTTACTCGGCGCGGCAGTACTACTACAACAAAGGCGTGCCGAACTTAAAAGACCAATTAAACTCATATTTCAGCCCGGAGAAGAACAGAACCCGGGTGGAGCCAGTTTGCTCATCAAAGCAGGTGTGCTCGAGAATCCTGCTGTGGAAGCGCTCGTTGCCTTACACGTGTATCCAGAACTTCCAGTTGGGCAAATCGGCATTAAAGAAGGGTTGTATATGGCTTCCAGCGATGAAATCCATGTTGAAATCACCGGGGTTGGTGGCCACGGTGCGCTTCCCGAACGTTTTGTGAATCCGATAGACGTAGGCGTGGCTTGGATGCAGGCTTGTAAGGAGCAAGTGGCTGAACTTTGCCCAAAAGACGTACCGCAGGTGCTCACTTTTGGTCGTTTTGAGGCGCTTGGCAGCACAAACGTTGTGAGTAGTACAGCTGCCATAAAAGGTACTTTTCGCACCATGAACGAGACTTGGCGAGCCCAAGTCAAAACAATCCTACAAGCCCAAGCGCTCAAAATCGGTGAACAATTTGCCGCCCAAATTCAGCTTCAAATAGGAGAGGGTTATCCTTTTCTCCACAACGATCCGAATCTAACGGCTCGAGTTCGGAACATTCTTTCAAAAGCGCTTGGAGAAGACAACATCATTGAACTCGGTTTGCGCATGACGGCAGAAGATTTTGCCTTCTACAGCCAACATAAACCCGTTTGTTTTTTTCGCTTAGGAACGGGTAATTTGGAGGCGGGTATCACACACGCGGTGCATCATCCTCAATTTGACATCGATGAAGCGGCCCTAGAAATAGGTGTAAAAAGTATGGTTGCAATTGCTATGTCATGAATAAACTATTGCTATTTTCTTTGATTCTGTTACTTTTTTCTTGTGGCAAATACAAGCAAAACAGCAAAAATCTCAATGGCACATGGCAGGTAGATGTCGTGCGGATAGAAGATGGTGAAGGCTTTTTGTTCTACGATAGTTTGCCCAATGGTAGTTTTTCATTCGATGGTTCAACAATTGACGGAAAATCAAACTACAGCTATTCCTATTTTGGCCAGTACGACGTTTTGGATTCGGTACTATTTACACAGAATTCATGTGAGTTGGATCCAAATGGCGAAGTTTTGAAGATCGCCAGGACAACAGATACCTTGGAGGCGAAAATTATAATGTTGACCAAAAAAGAGCTGACCTTCGAGTATTACGATTACTTGCAATTTCGCCTGAAGCGTTTTAGCTGCACCCGAAATTAGGCATGTGTGCCACGGGTATTACAAAAAACCAAGTTCAAGTTTGGCTTCTTCACTCATCATGTCTTTATCCCAAGGGGGGTCAAAAACAATATTGACTTTTGCGCTTTGGACGCCTTCTACGCTAGCCACTTTGTCTTCTACTTCCTTTGGTAAAGATTCGGCAACCGGGCAATTTGGAGAGGTGAGGGTCATGTCGATAAAGACATGATTGTCCGTTTCAATTTTAACTTCATAAATAAGCCCAAGTTCAAAAATATCGACAGGAATTTCCGGGTCGTAAATGGTTTTGAGCATCTCGACGATGCGGTCTTCTAGTTCGTTCATTTGGTAAAACTTTGAAGGGCTTCGTTTTTCATGCGTTTGACCATGCTGAGCAAACCGTTGGCGCGCGTCGGGGAGAGGTGCTCGGCAAGGCCAATTTCTTTGATGAAAAAAAGTTCAGATTGTAGGATGTCAGCAGGACTTTCATTGTTATAGACTTGAATGAGCAGACCGATAATGCCTTTGGTAATGATGGCGTCGGAGTCGGCACTAAATTGCATTTTGCCGTCTTTGACTTCAGTCGCCAACCAGACATTAGACTGACAGCCTTCAATGATGCGTTCTGTGGTTTTAAGTTCAGGCGCAAGCGAAGGGACGCTTTTCCCTAGTTCAATAATGTATTCGTATTTGTCCATCCAGTCGTCGTAGATAGAAAATTCATCGATGATTTCTTGTTGTTTTTCTTGGATGCTCATGCGCCTAGAATTTGCATGCTGCGCTCAAGAGCCGCAACAAAAGTGTCGATTTCTTCTTTGGTGTTGTAAAAGGCAAAAGATGCTCTGACGGTACCTGGGATTTGAAAGAAATCCATGAGTGGCTGTGTGCAATGATGACCGGTGCGCACGGCAATTCCTTGTTTATCGAGAAGTGTGCCAATATCGAACGGATGCATATGATCTATGGTAAACGAAACCACACTGGTTTTGTTCTTGGCTTCGCCAATGATGTGCAAACCTTCGAAGGTATCCAAAATACCTTGCGCGTACTGTGTGAGCTCGAGCTCATGGGCTGCAGCAGCTTTCATGTCGAGGCTTTGCAAAAATGAGATGGCACTTCCAAGGCCAATAGCGCCAGCAATGTGGGGTGTGCCGGCCTCAAATTTGAGCGGTAGTGCGTTGTATGTACTGCGTTCAAATGTTACTTTTGAGATCATGTCGCCACCGCCTTGATACGGTGGCATGGTCTCTAAAAGCGCTTCTTTTCCATATAATATACCGATTCCGGTTGGCCCGAAAACTTTGTGGCCAGAAAAAGTGTAGAAGTCACAATTTAGGTCTTGGACATCTATAGAAAGGTGCTGGATACTTTGGGCGCCATCTAAGAGTACTTTAGCTCCAGCAGCGTGTGCTTTAGCGATGAGTTCTTTGACCGGATTGATGGTGCCGAGCGTATTAGAAATGTGCGTGATGGCTAAAAGCTTTGTGCGTTCATTGAGCATTTGCTCAAAAGCCGCTATGTCGATTTCCCCTTTTTTGGAAATCGGAATGACACGAAGCACACAACCTTTGCGCTCACACAACAATTGCCATGGGACGATATTGGAGTGGTGTTCCATGGCGGAAATCAGGATTTCATCGCCTGGCTTAAGGCGCTCTCCGAATGAATAAGCAACTAGATTGATGCTATCAGTAGTGCCTTTGGTGAAGATGACTTCTTCGGGCGCTTTGGCCTTGATGTATTGTTGAATCGTGCGCCTAGCTGCTTCATAAGCAGACGTAGCCTGTTGGCTAAGGTAATGAACGCCGCGATGGATATTGGCATTTTCTAAGGCATAGTATTGAGCCAAAGTATCCAATACAATTTGAGGTTTTTGGGAAGTGGCGCCGTTGTCAAAATAGATGAGTGATTTCCCGTAAACTTTTTGACCCAAGGCCGGGAAGAGCTCGCGAATGGCATGTACGGAAAAAGGCGTGGAATCCATCTTTTGTTATTTTCGACAAAATTACGGATTTTCCTTATTTTGAATGGTTCTAAAGAAGCAAAAAAATGCCTTTTTTTGAACTTTCTTTATTTGGCCTTCAGCACAACGTAGGGAATGAGAATTTCCTCTAATGAAATACCACCGTGTTGGAAGGTTTGCCCATAATAATTGACAAAATGATTGTAATTATTTGGGTATACAAAAAAGTCTTGTTCGCGCGCAAAAACGAATTCAGCTGAAAGCTTCAGTTTGGGGAGTTGCGCTTCTTGCGGATTCTTCACCACAAATACTTCTTTGGCATCGTAACTAAGCCCACGACCTGCTTTGTAGCGCAAGTTGGTATTGGTATTACGCTCGCCGACAATGCGCACTGGTTTGGTGACTTTTATGGTGCCGTGGTCGGTGGTAATAATCAGTCTGTGTCCTGCCTCTGCTATTTTTTTGAGAATATCGAGTAGCGGTGAATGCTCGAGCCAGCTGGTGGTAATGGAGCGGTAGGCAGCTTCGTTGTCGGCAAGTTCTCTGATGACTTCCATTTCCGTACGTGCATGGGAGAGCATGTCCACAAAGTTGTATACGATGAAATTGACATCGTTTTCTTTCCATTGGTGGAATTGATCGGCAAGTTTTTTACCTGCCTCTACATTGGTGATCTTATTGTAAGACCATTTTACGTTTTTACCTAGGCGTCTGAGTTGCGCTTCTAAAAATTCTTTTTCGTGCATGTTTTTGCCACCTTCGTCGTCTTCGTTTTTCCATAAGGTAGGGAAGCGTCGTTCAATTTCGGCAGGTAAGAGACCTGCAAAAAATGCGTTTCTTGCATAGTGCGTCGCAGTGGGGAGTATCGAGAATACGATATCTTCTTCTTCCTTTTGAAAGTAACGGCCAAGGATACCTTCAATGGTTTTCCATTGGTCAAAACGCAGGTTGTCGATAACTAGGACAGCTAATTTTTCTTTGCCGATGAACGGAGCAATGCGGTCTTTGATGACCGTGTGGATCATACTTGGGGCCTCTGGGTCGCCGCTGGTCCAATCGAGGTAGTTGTCTTCGATGAAATCACAGAAAAGCTTGTTGGCTTCTTTTTTCTGCATTTCAAAGATTTCGCGCATGCCGCTGTCTTCGATGTTATCGAGCTGGAGTTCCCAAAAAACCAGTTTGGTATAGAGCTCTTTCCATTGCTCGGCATCTAAGCGACCCATTAATTGCATACCGAGTTGGCGAAACTCTTGCTGGTAACTGGCGTTTGTTTTTTGACTGATGAGTTTGCTATGGTCGAGGTTTTTTTTGATGCTCAGCAAAATTTGGTTCGGATTCACTGGCTTGATGAGGTAATCGGCAATTTTGGAGCCAATGGCTTCTTCCATGATGTGTTCTTCTTCGCTTTTAGTGATCATAACTACGGGAACCAACGCTTTTTGCTCTTTGATTTGTGCAAGGGTTTCAAGGCCACTAAGACCGGGCATATTTTCGTCCAAGAAGATGATGTCGAAGTGCTGAGAGAGCGCTTTTTCAATAGCATCTTGGCCATTGGTTGCGGTTTCAACATCATAACCTTTGGATTCTAAAAACAATACGTGCGGCTTAAGAAGTTCGATTTCGTCGTCGGCCCAAAGAATTTTACCTAGCATATGTCTTATTTTTATAGCTTTGATTGAATTTTTAAAGTTAGCAACTTGCCAGCGAATACAAGCCCCAACAACAAGAAGAAAATCATTAACGACCCAGTCTATGGTTTTATTTCTTTACCCCACGAAATTATTTTCGATATTTTCGAGCATCCCTACTTTCAACGCCTGCGGCGAATCCAACAACTAGGGTTGAGTCATTTGGTGTATCCGGGTGCTAACCATACGCGGTTTCACCATGTATTGGGCGCCATGCACCTCATGACCCAGGCCGTAACAAGTATTCGTCGCAAAGGTCACGATATTACGCCTGACGAAGAACGTGCCGTTTGCCTGGCTATTTTGCTTCACGATATTGGTCACGGCCCTTTCAGCCATGCGCTGGAATACGATATCGTTTGTGGTGTGAGCCACGAACAAATATCCGGATTTTTTATCGCAGAGCTTTCGGTTGAATACGGCCATGATCTTGAAATTGCCTTACAGATTTTCAATAATTTCTACCATAAACCTTTTTTACATCAGCTTGTGAGTTCCCAGCTCGATATGGATCGCCTAGATTATTTGAACCGGGATAGTTTTTACTCTGGCGTTTCTGAGGGTGTTATTGGCAGTGAACGCTTGATCGAAATGCTCAATGTCCACAACGGTCATTTGGTGCTCGAAGAAAAAGGAATTTATTCCGTAGAAAAATTTATTGTGGCACGCCGCCTCATGTATTGGCAAGTGTATTTGCACAAAACTGTCGTGGCTGCTGAATTCATGCTTATCCACGCCCTGCGCCGTGCCAAAGAACTTACCAAAAATGGCATGGACTTATTTGCGAGCCCGGCACTCAAATTCTTCTTGACCCAAGATATCCGCACCGAACACTTTGAACAAGATCCGATGGTCTTAAGTTATTTTGCGCGCCTAGACGACTACGATATCTGGGGTGCCATCAAAGTATGGCAATTTGCGCCAGATTATGTTTTGGCAACAATTTGTTCGGGATTGGTCAACAGACAACTTTTTAAAATAGAAATTTCAAAGACGCCTTTTACGGCCGAACGCATTGCAAAAGAAAAAGTGCGGGTGCAATTTGAACATAACATTTCGGACCATGAACTGAGTTATTTCATCTATTCTGACGTACTGACAAATAAAGCTTACAACGAACACAAGCACAACATTAATTTGTTGCGCAAAAATGGCGAGGTCGTAGAATTGTCAAAGGCTTCAGATAATCTCAATATTTCTGCACTTTCTACGCCAGTAGAAAAGTACTTTTTATGCTTTCCGCGTTAAAGTTTTGGCGCTTTGATAATCACGGTTTTGTTCAGAACGGCCGAGGTAGGTATGGTAACGAGATTTCCTTCGTGTGACCTAATATACATAAAGAAAAAACTCAGGTCAATGAGCTCACCTTCAATATCGAACTCTTTGTCGTAGATCCGCACTATTTCACCAATATTGAGCGGATGATTGAAATATAAAATCAAGCTCGCGGTGATGTTCGATAAAATAGACCAATTGGCAAAAAAGGCGATGCCGATAACGGTAATGGTGGAGGTGAAGAAAACGATGAGGTCTTTGGTTTGGATATTCCAAATGGCCGCAAAAACCAGGATAAAGAAAATAGACAAGAACAGATTAATGATGCGTATCGACACGCGCTTTCTTTTGATATCACCCTCAAATTTTGCCAAAAAGCGCGTCACGGCTTTGCCTGCAAAAATCCGGATGATTAAAGTGACCAGTAGTAAGATGAGTGTCTTGATGCTGTAATGATATAAGGTGTCCATAGGTCTTTAATTTGTTTTTGAACTGTTTTTTTTGGCGCGTTCCCAATAGGTATCTAATTGCGCTAAAGTTTGATTTTGGATCAACAAACCATCGTTTTCAAGCAAATGTTCCATGTTTTGGAAACGCTTGATGAATTTCTGATTGGTAAGGGCTAAGGCGTTTTCAGGCGAAATATTTAAAAAACGTGCGTAGTTCACCAATGAGAAAAGTACATCGCCAAATTCCGCTTCAATTTGATTTGAATTGGCGTCTACCTCTGTTTTCAGTTCTGCAATTTCTTCTTGAACTTTTAGCCAGACGTCGTCGGCTTTTTCAAATTCAAAACCTACGCCTTTGACCTTTTCTTGGATGCGGGTGGCTTTGACAAGTGCAGGAAGTGAGTTGGGCACGCCTTCAAGGACCGATTTCTTGCCTTCTTTGAGTTTGAGTTTTTCCCAGTTGGCCTTCACCGTTTCTTCGTCGTTGGCTTCTACATTACTGTAAATGTGCGGATGCCTATAAATGAGTTTGTCGCAAATTTTATTCAAGACACTACTTACATCAAAAAGCCCTTGTTCGGACCCGATTTTACTGTAAAAAACCAAATGTAGAAAGAGGTCACCAAGTTCACCTTCCAGGCTTGAATAGTCTTTGTCCGTGATGGCATCGGCCATTTCGTAAGTTTCCTCGATGGTCAGGTTGCGCAGGGTTTCAAAGGTTTGTTTTTGGTCCCAGGGACAACGTTCACGGAGTTCATCCATGATGTTGAGCAAGCGAGAAAAGGCAATTAAACGTGAATCCATAATACAAAGGTAGCAGTTGCATCGAGCTTTTCGTTAAATTTGAGCATGCGTTTACCCATCTTATTTTTTGTCTCTTTTATCGTTGGTGCAAAAGCCTTTACACAACCAGGGTTTGAATACCGTCAAAAATTGGGTTTTTTATTGGCACACCGTGGTCTAATGGCTCACTTGCCCCAGGCACCGGCTGTGGCATCTGAACTTTCCTATATCTACCAAACCAAAAATACCAAACCTTGGCACGAAGCTTACAGAAATCCGATGGTGGGCGGCACCCTTTTTTTTGGTTCGGTTGGCAACAACGACATTTTAGGAAGATTTACCGGCCTTTATGGATTTGTGGAATTACCCATTATCAAATACAAAGCGTATCGCCTCGATTTTCGATTTTCTACCGGTTTGGGTTATACCAACCGGCCTTTTGATCCAGTGCTCAATCCAGAAAATGTAGCAATCGGTTCAAAGGTCAACGCCTTAATGTGTTATGCTTTAAAGCAAAGCTTGCGTTTCAAACAAACAGGAATTACGCTTGGCATTGACATGACCCATTTCTCGAATGCCAGTTATCAAATGCCCAATCTCGGCATCAATGTGCCCTATTTATCTTTAGGTGTACAACGTTTTTTTGCTCAGGATACACCCAAACAGCAAACTACACTTGAAAAACCCAAATTCACCTACGGCCTCACTGCAATTTTAAGTGCCAAAGAAATGCGTCCTGTCGGCGTAGGTCGTTATCCGGTTTATGCCATGAGTCTATTTGGTCGTAAATATTTTGGGCCAAAAGCGGGGCTCGAGGCTTCTGTTGATATCATTTACAAAACGGGTTTGCTTTCCCACCCGAGCTATCCAAATGCTGCATCACTAGATCCGCTGCAAATCGGCTTATTTTTGGGGTATGTGCAGCCGTTTGATCGCGTGCATTTTATTTACGGCGTGGGTGTTTATGTCCGTGACGTATTAAGGCCTGACGTCCCTGTATACATTCGTTTAGGTAGCCGTTATGCGCTCTCCAAAGAACTTGAAGCACTGGTAACGCTAAAAACACATTTTGCCAAAGCCGATTACATGGAACTTGGCATTATTTACCATTTGAATCGATGAAAGTCGTTTTAACCATTCTACTTGCATGCGCTTTGTTGGCTTGTCAGAAGCCTTCCGAAAGAACTTGTTGGAAGGGAACGGGCGCGCAAGAAAAACGCATTTTGCCGCTTTCCAAATTTAATTTTTTAGATCTGCAAGCACATATTGAATTGGTTTTAGTGCAAGATTCGCTCGATTTTTTAGAGTGGGAGGCAGGGGCAAATTTACAAGGGTTTCTAGAAGCTGAATTGGAAGCGGATACGCTACACTTAAGAAATAAAAATCGCTGTAAATTTTTACGCTATCGAAACGGAAGTGTAAAAGCCACCCTTCATTTTACTGAATTTGCTGAACTGCATTTGGCTAATAGTGAACAGGTTTCCAACCAAGGAAATTGGGTAGCCAATGAACTTTTGCTCTTCCTCAAGGAAGGTGTGGGAATGGTTAAGCTTCAAGTGGCACTAGAAAAATTAACCATACGCAATAATTACGGTTGGCAAAATGCGCAGTTAAGCGGTACTTGCAAAGCGCTGTTTGTCGATCTAGATGGCTCAGTTTCTATTCAAGCAACCCAATTACAGGTAGCCGATTCGCTCTCTTTTAGAAGCGCATCACCGCTTTCAAGCCATATTTGGGCCGATGACATTCTACTCAAAGCGCAATTGTATGGACCCGGCAATCTCTATTATTCGGGTACACCAAGCACGGTGTTGAAGTCCGAGTACAATTCGGGAAAGGTTTTACCTCATTAATACAGCTTTCTGCGCCTTAAATTTTAGTATTTTTGAGGCTAAACTCAATGCATGAAAATCCTTTCTTTTAACGTCAATGGCATTCGTGCTGTAGTAGGCAAGACCTTTATCGCTGACATGCAAGCGCAAAATGCCGATGTCATCTGTTTACAAGAAACCAAAGCAACACCAGTACAAGTCAAAGAAGCGGTTTCCTCATTATCAGCTTATCACGTTTATGCTCATTCGGCAGAAAGAAAAGGATATTCAGGCACGGCTATTCTGAGTAAAACGGAACCAATTAGCGTTAGCTACGGCATAGGTGTTCTTGAACACGACACCGAAGGACGCGTCATTTGCGCCGAATTTCAGCACTTCTTTTTAGTAACCGTTTATGTGCCCAACTCAGGCAGTGAGTTACTGCGTTTGGCTTATCGTCAAACCTGGGATGCTGCTTTCTTAGCCTATCTCAAGGCGCTCGAAACCAAGAAACCTGTCTTGGTTTGCGGTGATTTCAATGTGGCGCATCAAGCCATCGATTTGGCGCGGCCCAAAGAAAACTACAACAAAGCAGCGGGGTATATGCAAGAAGAAATCGACGGTATGAACGCTTATGTTGGCGCCAATTTACTCGATACGTTCAGAATCATGCATCCGACAGAAGTAAAATACTCTTGGTGGAGTTACCGCGCTGGCGCACGTCAGAAAAACGTTGGTTGGCGCATCGATTACTTTTTAATGAGCGCACACATGCGTCCTCAGCTCAAAGAAGCTTTTATCCTCAACGACGTGTTGGGTTCTGATCATTGTCCTGTTGGCGTAGCGCTGTTATAAACCCTTTATGCAACCGTTCAGAGATACTTTTAAGCACAAAGGTCGTCGCAAGCAACTCATCGGTGAGCTTACTGAAATGGGCATCCAAGATCAGCGTATTTTAAAGGCCTTCGATGCTATTCCGCGCCATTACTTTTTGGACCTTGCCTTCGACGAACAAGCCTATACCAATATGGCTTTTCAAATTGGTTCGGGTCAGACCATTTCACACCCCTACACAGTTGCGTTTCAAACCGAATTACTCGAACTAGAAAAAGGCATGAAAGTGCTGGAAATCGGAACAGGTTCTGGCTTCCAAACTGCCATTTTATGCCAACTTGGCGCCAAAGTTTATTCCATCGAACGCCACCAACCTTTGCATCTCAAAGCCAAGCAAATGCTTGATTTTTTTAAATTCAACCCTAGTTTGTTTTTTGGTGATGGTTACAAGGGTAACCGGGTCTACGCACCCTACGACCGCATATTAGTCACTTGCGGCGCGCCAGACCTCCCACAAACTTTACTCGATCAACTTAAAATAGGCGGCATCATGATTATTCCGGTAGGAGAAGGTGCTGAGCAAAAAATGTTGCGCATCCAAAAAACAGATGCAAGTAATTATAGCACACAAGAATTTGGTACTTTTAAATTTGTACCCATGTTGGAACGCACCGTAAAAAACACAAAATAACAAAATCATGCACGTACTACTCATCGATGACGAACGCGCAATTCGCCGGGCACTCCGAGAAATATTGGAGTTTGAAGACTGTCAGGTGACCGAAGCCGAAAATGGCACACAGGCGCTGCAGTATCTTAAAGACCAGACTTTTGACTTGATTTTTTCAGATGTCAAAATGCCGCAAATGGATGGTCTCGAACTGCTAGACGCCATTCAAAGCCAAGGAATCGAAGCACCTATCATCATGATTTCTGGCCATGGTACCGTTGAAACAGCAGTAGCCTGTATCAAAAAAGGCGCCTTTGATTTCATAGAAAAACCCCTTGACCTGAATCGCATTTTGGTGTTGTTAAGACAAGTCAAAGACCGCAATATTTTGGTTCAAGAAACCAAGCAACTCAAGCAAGTTGTCAAGAAAATTAAAGGATCTTCCATCATAGGCGAAAGCCCGGCAATTATGGAGATCAAAGCCATGATAGAAAAAGTGGCTCCTTCAGACGCCCGCGTATTGGTTACGGGCTCAAACGGCACAGGTAAAGAATTAGTGGCTCGTTCGTTGCACCAACTTTCTGAACGCACAAAAATGCCTTTCATAGAGGTCAATTGTGCGGCAATTCCAGCTGAACTCATTGAAAGCGAATTATTTGGACATGAAAAAGGCGCTTTTACTTCAGCTGTCAAAGACCGAAAAGGTAAATTTGAATTGGCTTCAGGTGGCACTTTGTTCTTAGATGAAATTGGCGATATGTCTCTATCTGCCCAAGCCAAAGTGCTGCGTGCGCTTCAAGAGAACGTGATTCAACGCGTAGGTGGAGAAAAAGACATTAAAGTAGATTGTAGGGTAGTGGCTGCTACGAACAAGGATCTCCGCGAAGAAATCACTGCGGGGCGCTTCAGAGAAGACCTCTTTCATCGCTTGGCTGTCATTCTCATTCACGTTCCGTCGCTCAATGAACGCCGTGAAGACATCCCACTGCTGATAGAACATTTTTTAAATTTAGTTTGTCAGGACCACGGTATCGTCACCAAAGCCATCGAAGGCCCAGCTGTTGCTGCACTTCAACAACTCAATTGGACAGGTAATATCCGGGAATTGCGCAACATCATCGAACGCTTGGTCATTTTATCAGACCAGTGTATCACCCAAGCCGATGTCCTGCGCTATGCCAACCCAAGCCATTAATTTGTAAATTCAACCAAATTTAGCATATGAAATTTTCGCTTAAATCCATTCTTCCTCATCTTATTGCTGTTGTTCTGTTTGTGGTATTGCCTTCTGTCTATTTTGCGCCACTTTACGACGGTTATGCACTCAAACAAAGTGATATCAGACAGTTCCAAGGCATGTCGAAAGAAATTTTTGACTACAAGCTGGCCAACGACAACAAACAACCTTACTGGACCAACGCCATGTTTTCCGGCATGCCGGCTTACCAAATTTCGGTGGAGCACAACGCCAATTGGCTTACCAAAGTAGACCAATTCATCAAATTAGGCTTGCCGCGTCCGGTCGGAATTCTTTTTATTTCCATGCTCGGCTTCTATATTTTAGGTCTGTGCTTGCGCATCAATCCTTGGCTTTCAATGATTGGTGCTTTATGCTACGGTTTCTCCACAATTAATATTCTTTATTTGGGAGCAGGACATATGTCAAAAGTCAATTCAATTGCGTATATGGCCCCGGCGCTTGGTGGGCTCATTTTGGCTTTTAGGGGTCGTTGGTTATTGGGTTCGGCCGTTTTTGCTTTGTTCTTAGGTCTGAATATTACAGCCAATCACTTACAGATGACCTACTACTTGGCTTTTATTCTGGGTGCGGTAGCCATTGCCGAAACGTTGCGTTTGGGCTTGGCCAAAGAAATCAAAACGCTACTTTTCTCCATCGCTGGCTTGGCAGTTGCAAGCGCATTGGCGTTGCTTTCCAATGCCAGCCTTCTCAGCACTACCTTAGAATACAGTAAAGCCACTACGCGTGGTAGTTCAGAACTCACTATCAAGCCAAAAATGGGCAGCACACAAGCCAAAGAAGGCCTCAATGAAGACTACATTCTCGAATATAATTACGGCAAGCGCGAATTACTCTCTATTTATGCGCCAAATGCCAAAGGCGGTAAAGGCGATCTCATTGGCAACGACCCCGATGCACTAGCCAATACAGATCCTACTTATGCCGAGCAAGTAGGGCAAATGAACCATTATTGGGGAGGTCAGCGCATGAGCGGTGGTGCTTTTTATTTTGGTGTAGTGATGCTTGTATTTTTTATTTTGGGGCTGATTTTTGTTAAAGATGTATTGCGTTGGCCATTTATAGTGCTCAGCATCTTGGTGCTCTATTTGGCATCCAATCAAATGAATGCGTTCAATGATTTCTTCATTCATCAGTTCCCGATGTACAATAAATTTAGGGATTCCAAAATGCTGCTCGTTTTGTTCCAAATCATGATTCCAGCCATGGGTTTATTGTTTGTCGACAAATTACTTAAAAACGAAGGTCTTTGGGGTCAAAAGAAATACTGGTACGGTGCCATGGGTGCTATAGCCTTAACAGGGGTTGTACTTCTAATGACGCCAAGTATTTCAGGTACATTTTTGAGTCCAGACGAAATCAAACAATTCAACGAAGCTTCTAACCAGGCCAAAGATGCCAGCCAAACTGCCTACTACCAAGGCTTGCGTCAGGCGTTGGTCGATACCCGAATTGACATCTACAAAGCAGATATGCAACGTTCGTTGTTTTTGGTTTTATTGGGCCTTGGCATCGTCGTATTGTTTATCCGCACACAGATCAACCGCATCATATTGTTGGCTATTACCGGTGTTTTGGTGCTCGGCGATCAGATGAGTGTTGCCAAGCGCTACCTTAACAACGACGACAGCACCGGCAGCTATGCTTCTTACCAAACATTGGATGAAGCAAGCGTGCCTTATGCTGTTTCACCTGCCGATATGAGTATCCTGAACCGTGAAAACCCAAATGCTACTCTTGCTCAAAAATTACGTACCGCATACGCAGATTTCGACTATTACAAGAACCTCACCGACGAAAACACCTTAAGCGCTTATGCTGCATTCGGCGCGCTTAATCTTTCAAGTAACTATCGCGTGCTCAACACCAATGGCACTATGGCCGAGACCAACACCAGCTTTTTTCACAAAAGTTTAGGTGGTTACCATGGCGCCAAACTAAAGCGCTATCAAGAATTTGTCGATTTCCATTTCCCAGCTGCTGCCCAAGCCTTGAGTGCTGCCGTGAATCAGGCAAAAAATGAGAAGTTCCGAACACTAGCGCTTCCTGCCGATATTAGCCAAGAGCAAGCGCAGCAAATTTTTGATACACTAAGTGTGTCTGAAATCGCACTCAGTGGCGAGGCAGAATACCTCAATATGCTCAATACAAAATACATCATTACCAAACCAGACCAACCTGCTTTGCGCAATACCAATGCAAATGGTCCTGCTTGGTTTGTTTCCGACGTCAAATTGGTTAAGAATGCCAATGAAGAAATTCTAGCTTCGGGTTCTAAAGCATTTCAAAATAGTAAAACACGAGCAATTGTTTCTAGCGAATATGCAAACATGGTAGTTGGTTTAAAAGCGGACTCAACTTCAAGTATTGAACTTACCAAATACGATCCTTCAGAACTGGCTTATCGTTCAAATTCGAAAACCAAACAACTAGCTGTCTTCAGTGAAATCTATTACCCTGCGGGCTGGAATTGTTATATTGATGGTAAAAAGCCTGTAGAAACACTACGTGCAAATTACTTATTGCGTGCGGTGGTTGTGCCGGCTGGCACTCATCAAGTCACATGGAAATTTGAGCCGGTTAGTGTGCAAGTAGGAACTACGCTTTCGATGCTCGGTTCTGGGTTGCTTTTACTCGGTTTTGCTTTGGCGCTCTGGCTTACTTATAAGCGCGCAAATAATCAAGCGCCCGAACTCCAAAAGTAGTGTTGTGCCAAGCCGCCTTTAGCTGCTTGTGATCATAGAGCAAATAACTCGGAAAAACACCTTCTGCGGCTAACATCCAGCGCATGGCATTTTTTTCATAGACAACGCCAATGCGTTTGTCGAGTTGTTTTTCATAGGAAGCCTTGGCCGTGCTGTCATCGGATACCAAATAATACACGATTTTTAGCTTTGGGTTTTGCGCTTGAAGTTGGTTCATTGTTTTGATAGATCCTTCGCAATAGGGGCAGCCAGGTAAAACAACCACGGCAAGCATTGCTTTGGCAGTCTGAACTTTCACGAAGGCGCCAGGTTTGTAGGTTTGGTCAAAAAGATCAGGTTGGTAAATCGGATAGAAGAAAAAATAGGTTGCGAAAGGTAAAGCAGCGACCAATAGCATGAAGCTAAGTTTTATCCATAACCTGCTGCGCATTTTTTTTAAGTACCATGCCGCAAGACCGCCTAAAAGCAAAAGAACCGCATAAGGTAAAAACTTGGCGAAGGTCCAAGAACCAAAGAGGTCAAGCAGGAAAAATTCGACGGCGTTCATCATTGGATTAAAGCGGCAAATTGGTTGGCGAGTTCTTTTCTGGAATACGGCAGTAAGCTGGCAGTTCTTTGGGGTTTGTCTTTGCAGGAAGCGATGATTTGCGCCCAAGGAACCGGAGTGTCAAAATCGATGATTTGCGTTCCTGCTTGTGTTGCTAAAATAGCTGCGGCATCGCCATCGGCAGGGCCAATTGCCAAAATGGGTTGTTGGCTAGCAAGGTATTCAAATAATTTTCCGGTCACAATTCCTTTCTGACTCTTGACATTATTGAGCGGAAGCAGCAGCAGACTGCAACATGAAAGTGCCTCGATAACGTGTTCGTGTGGTATGAAATCCTGGAAATCCGTGTAAGGAAGTAAACCCTCGGCCTGAAGGTCTTGTTTGACACTTGCATCTAGTGCACCGATGAGGCGTATGCGCAGTTTGGCTGCAAAATCAGGATGGGCTTTGGTATACGCACCCAAACTTTGCCAAACAGCGCTAGGGTTGCGGTCTTTGTTGATTGAGCCCGTATGCAAAATGGTAAAATTCGGGTCCGGCTTGTGTTCGAAACAACTGAAATCTTCAGGTGCAAAGCCATTGGAAATCAGTTTGGGAAGACGCCCCGCTAATTTGTGCATTTGGGTTTGCATATCACGACTCACTACAATGAGTTCGTCAGCTTCTTTAAAAATACTGGCTTCCAATTTTTGATGTTGGCGCAAGCCAAGACGACTTAAAGGAAGTTGCTCAAACCAATCTATTTGCGTCCAGGGGTCTCTGAAATCGGCCAACCATTTTGTACCCGTGCGTCGTTTTAGTTGGCGGGCAATCAAGTGCAAAGAGTGGGGCGGACCTGTAGAAATGATGGCAGCTACCGGCTGTTTTTGTAATTCTTTGGTAAGAAAACGTACAGACGGACGTATCCAGGCCATTTTGGCATCGGGAATAAAGATATTGGCACGCAACCACATCGCTAAACGCTGCAGCCATGAACTCGTTTTTTGGCCTTCTTGCGTCAAGAAGCCAGTATGCAGTTGCTTTCCTTTTTGGCCGCTTAGGTTTTTATATAGTTGGGTGGGCTCCCAGATGGGTTGTTTGCGTATTTTGGTTTTGGGACCAATCAGCTTCAGTAAGGCTTCGTCTTGGACTGGCGCTTCGGGATTAGCTGGAGTGTAAATGATGGGTTCCCAACCCAACTCTTCTAAATAACGGCTAAAATGCAACCAGCGCTGCACGCCTGTGCCTCCGCTCGGAGGCCAGTAATAAGTGATGATCAGGATTTTTTTATTGGCCACTGAGTTTGTTTTGAAGAGCGGCAAGTGCAGCGCCCAATCCGGCAGCGTTTTTACCACCGGCACTCGCAAAAGAAGCTTGGCCACCACCTCCACCTTGAATCAGGCTAGCTGTTTCACGAATCCATTGGGCTGCGTTCCAATTGTTTTGAGCAGCTAGTGTTTCATCTAGCAAGAGCGTGAGTCCGCATTTATCGTTTTCTTTATTGGCTAAAATGCCGACAAAAGGCTGAAATTCTTGACGCAATTGAAAGAGGATGTCTTTGGCGCTAGCGGCGTCTGTATTGATTTCTTTTATCAATAAATGATAGCCGTTGACTGCTTTGACTTCCTTTTTCAATTCATTTTTGAGTTGCTGCGCTTGTAATTTAGCAAAGCGCTCGAGTTCTTTTTGTAGGGCGTTGTTGTTTTGCTGCAAAGCTTCAATGGCCTTGACAATTTCTTTAGGTTTCTTAAGTAATTCTTCGATTTGTTCGAGTTGAGCGGCCTTTTGCTTGTAGTAGTCCATGGCTGCCATACCTGTAATGGCCTCAATACGGCGAATTCCGGCTGCTACTGCACTTTCTGAAACTAGTTTGAAAACACCAATTTGATTGGTATTTGGAACGTGGATACCACCACACAATTCAATTGATGGTCCAAATTCAATAACCCGAACGGTATCGCCATATTTTTCGCCGAAGAGTGCCATGGCTCCTTTTTGCTTTGCGCTTTCGATATCGAGGGCGCGGTTTTCAATGAGCGGCTGAGCTGCGGCAATTACGGAATTTACTTGTGCTTCAATCGCAGCAAGTTGTTCATGGGTCACTTTCGAAAAATGCGAGAAATCAAAACGCAACGCATTGTCGGAAACCAAAGATCCTTTTTGTTCGACGTGCGTGCCCAAGACACTGCGCAGGGCGTGGTGGAGTAGGTGTGTAGCACTGTGATTTTTGGCGGTATGTTGTTGCTTGGCCAAGTCGATTTGTGCCTCAAAAGTCCCGGTTAAATCTGTGGGTAAGGTGGTGGCGAGATGCACAATGAGGTTATTTTCTTTTTTGGTGTCGAAAATAACAATGCGATCGGTGTTATTGAAAAGCACACCGCTATCGCCAATTTGACCGCCACCTTCGGGATAAAAAGGCGTTTGATCCAATACGAGTTGGAAAAAAACTTTGCCTTTTTGACTAACGCGTCGGTATTTGATGATTTGGACAGCGGCCGCTTTTTGGTCATAGCCAATAAACGTTGTGTTGACATCCGGATGCACTTGCATCCAGTCGTCGGTTTCTATGCTGGTGGCGGCTCTGGAACGCTCTTTTTGAATCTGAAGCTCTTGCTCAAAGCCTTTTTCATCTATGCTGAGTCCGTTTTCTCTGGCAATCAGGGAGGTGAGGTCTAGTGGAAAACCGTAGGTGTCATAAAGTTCAAAGGCAGCAGCGCCTGTAATTTGATTTCTACCGGAAGATTTAACTTGTCCGATGAGATCCTCGATGCGTTTGATTCCGAGTTCAAGTGTTCTGAAGAAACTGAGTTCTTCTTCTTTGATGACTTTATAAATAAGTTCTTTTTGTGCAATGAGTTCGGTGTAAGGGTTGCCCATGAGTTCGGTGAGCACTTGTGCTAGCTCGCACAAGAAAGGCTCTTTAAGCCCAAGGGTTTGGTAACCGTAGCGAACGGCTCTGCGCAAAATACGGCGAATGACATAGCCTGCGCCGTTGTTGGCCGGCAGCTGGCCATCGGCAATAGAGAATGCAATTGCGCGGATGTGATCGGCAATGACGCGCAACGCAATATCGGTCTCTTCTTTTTGACCGTACGGAACACCGGCTTCGCTGGCAATAAACTGAATTAGGGTCTGAAAGAGATCGGTGTCGTAATTTGATTGCTTGCCTTGCAGCGCCATGGCCAAGCGCTCAAGGCCCATACCGGTGTCGACGTGTTTGGATGGAAGCGCTTCCAGGCTACCATCGGCTTTGCGGTTGAACTCCATAAAAACGTTGTTCCAGATTTCAATGACTTGCGGGTGGTCTGCATTTACCAACGCTTTACCATCGCCTGTGGCGCGTTCTTCTGGACTGCGCAAATCAACGTGTATTTCGGTACAAGGGCCACAAGGGCCGGTGTCGCCCATTTCCCAGAAGTTGTCTTTTTTGGAGGCGAGAATGATGCGGTCTTCGGCGATGTATTTTTTCCAGATGTCGCGGCTTTCTTGGTCTTGTGGTACGCCATCTTTTGTGTCGCCTTCAAAAACAGTTACGTATAATTGCTCTTTTGGGATCCGATAAACTTCCGTGAGGAGTTCCCAAGCCCAACCAATAGTCTCTTCTTTGAAGTAATCGCCAAAAGACCAGTTGCCCAACATTTCAAACATGGTGTGGTGATAGGTATCCACACCGACTTCTTCGAGATCGTTGTGTTTTCCGGAAACGCGCAAGCATTTTTGAGAATTGGCCACCCTGCGCTCATTAGGCGTCTGGTAACCCAAGAAAAAGTCCTTGAATTGGTTCATACCAGCATTGGTGAACATCAAGGTAGGGTCGTTTTTGACGACCATTGGCGCCGAAGAGACGATTTGATGTCCTTTGCTTTGAAAAAAGTCGAAAAATTGTTGTCGAATTGCGGATACAGTCATTTGAATTATCTGAAGTTACAAATTTAGAAAAATGCGCCGAGCTTCACCTATCTTTGTGCAAATAGAAACTATCCATGGAATTCATTTCTGCACAATTACAAGCTTATGTGACGCAACATAGCTCAGAAGAATCGGCACTATTGGCCAAAATTAACCGCGAAACGCATCTAGAAGTTTTGCAGCCACGGATGCTTAGTGGCCATTTTCAGGGGCGCGTGCTCAGTATGCTCTCGCAGTTGTTGCAGCCCACAAACATTCTTGAAATCGGTACTTACACGGGCTATTCGGCACTGTGCTTGGCAGAAGGCCTGAGGCCAGACGGGAAGCTCCTTACCATTGACGTCAATGAAGAATTAGAAATGCGCGTGCGTGGCTATTTTGCTGCTTCCGCGTTTGCTGCTCAAATTGATTATCAAATTGGCGATGCCGCTCAATTGATTCCTTCACTAGCTATCTCTTTTGATTTGATTTTCATCGATGCCGATAAACAACAGTATCCGTTGTATTATGAGCAGGCGTTAGAAAAACTGCGTCCGGGTGGTTTTATATTGATCGACAACGTTTTGTGGTCGGGAAAGGTACTCGACGACAAACACCAAGACAAAGACAGTGTTTTGCTGCGCGAACTCAACCTTAAAATCAGTCAGGACCCAAGAGTTGAGAGGGTCTTGTTGCCCATTCGCGACGGCTTGTACTTGATCAGAAAAAAATAAATGAAAAGAGAAATTCGCCTCACGGCAGATGGTTCGCCAACTTTGTATGTCCCTGAGCTAGATGAAACCTATCACTCCAGGCATGGCAGTGTCCAAGAAGCGCTTCATGTGTTTATTGCCAATGGATTAAAGCCTTTGGCTTCAAAAAACAAATCCATCCAAATATTAGAAGTTGGTTTCGGAACGGGATTAAATGCTTTTTTAAGTGCGCAGTTTGCTCATGAACATCAGTCCAGTGTCCAATATACCGGAATCGAAGCTTTCCCGGTTGAAGAAGCCATTTGGCGCCAACTATCTTATTTTCAAAAGCCCGAAGAAAAAGCAATTTACTATGAATTGATGGCGGCTTCTTGGGAAGAACCGCTTGCACTCAACTCCAATTTTACGCTTACCAAAGTGAAGAACAGCATTCAAGACTGGCAGCCTAAAGCGCTTTTTGATTTGATTTATTTTGATGCTTTTGGGCCAAGAGCACAAGCCGAGATGTGGAACAAAGCCATTTTTGAAAAATTATTTACAGCGCTCAATAAAGGTGGCGTGCTCGTAACCTACTGCGCCCAAGGGCAGTTCAGACGAGATTTAAAAGCAATTGGTTTTGAGGTGCTTTCCTTACCTGGCCCTCCCGGAAAAAGAGAAATGACCCGCGCTTATAAAATTTAACAAAAAATTCACACATTGATTCTTGCACAGACCAAAACTCGCCGTATCTTTGCACCAAGATTACAGTTCATAGTTGTAGTTTTAGTTTTATAGTTTTAGCATGGTTTAGTAGAAAGAGGAACAAATAGCGTTTGTTCCTCTTTCTGTTTTTTGGGCCTTGTCTTACCCCAATATCATCCGCAACTCATTCAACATCAGAGCCGTAGCGCCCCAAATAATCTTTTCATTTAAAATAAAGCAAGGATGTCCCTCGAGCCGTTGGTTGTTGGGGAGTAGGATATCTCTGTTTTGGATATTTTTTTCATCTAGTAAATCAAGCACCTTGATTGTTTCTACATGGGCCACCTCTCTTGTATTTATTTGTAATATGGGCTCTTGCTCGTGAACAAATACGAAAGGCGTAACGATGAAACCTGAAACAGGTATCCAAACTGCGGTGAGTTGTTTGGCCGTAGTGCCAAGTTGTTGCTTGATTCCTAATTCTTCTTCGCTTTCTCTTCTTGCCGTTAGTTCGAGGTGTTGGTCTGCTGGATCTTTCTTTCCTCCTGGAAAAGCCATTTGCCCGCTGTGTTGTCCTTCGTAGGTGCTGCGCTCAATCAAATAAAAATAACATTGCTCATTTTTCTCGAAAAGATGAATGCCCACAGCGGCTTCTTGGGCACTCGCTTTATCGGCTGCTTCAAAAAAACGCCTGTATTTAAGATAGGGTGCGTGGGCCTGCTCGCCGGGCAGTTCTTTTTGAAGTTGTGTTTGTAGCCAATTCAAGTGCATATGCAAATTTCAAAATTCCATTTTATAAAATTGATTTTTCAATATTTTTTAATTCATTTATAATTTTTAGGGGGTATTGTTGAAAAAAAGAGTAAAAAAAAGAGAAACACCCCCTAAAAAATGAATACATTTGTAAAAAATTTATAAATATGGCTACAAAACGACTAAACGCATACCAAGATGTATTGCACCGTGAACCAAAGCACATTGAGTTCAATGGCAAACTTTCGGATCTCTTCGGACAAAATGTTTTTCACCAAGATGTCATGCGCGAGTACCTTCCGTCTGACACCTATAAGTTTATGTTAGAAGCCATCCAAAATGGCACGCGTTTAGACCGTAAATACGCTGACCAAGTAGCGAGCGCCATGAAAGATTGGGCCATCTCAAAAGGAGCCACCCACTACACGCACTGGTTTCAGCCACTTACTGGCACTACTGCTGAAAAGCACGATGCCTTTTTAAAACCAATTGGTCCAGGAAAAGCTATTGAGCGCTTTGATGGCAATATGCTAGTGCAGCAAGAGCCAGACGCATCTTCTTTTCCAAATGGCGGTATCCGCAATACTTTTGAAGCGCGTGGCTACACCGCTTGGGATCCATCATCACCGGCCTTCGTGATCGGCAAAACCCTTTGCATTCCTACCATTTTTATTTCCTACACAGGAGAATCTCTTGACTACAAAATGCCTTTGCTCAAGGCCTTGCATGCCGTTGACCAAGCTGCGGTTGAGGTGTGTCAGTACTTCGATAAAAATGTCAATAAAGTAATCGCCACCCTAGGTTGGGAGCAAGAATATTTCTTAATTGATTCTGCTTTATTCAATGCGCGCCCTGATCTCATGCTTACGGGTCGTGCTTTGTTTGGCCATGCGCCTGCAAAAGGCCAACAGCTCGAAGACCACTACTTTGGTTCAATTCCAGAGCGCGTGAACGCGTTCATGCGTGAGTTCGAGGTGGAGTCTTTATTGTTAGGCATTCCTGTTACTACGCGTCACAACGAAGTAGCGCCCAACCAGTTCGAGTGTGCACCTATCTTTGAAGAGTGTAATTTGGCCAACGACCACAACCTCTTACTCATGGACCTCATGGAGAAAATTGCGCGTAAACACAACTTCCGCGTTTTGTTGCACGAAAAACCTTTCGCAGGAGTCAACGGTTCTGGTAAGCACAACAACTGGTCTTTGAGTAGTAATACGGGTGTCAACCTTCTTGCACCTGGCAAGAATCCAAAATCCAATTTGCAATTCTTGACCTTCTTTGTGAATACAATTGCCGCTATCCACGACAACGCAGATTTGCTCAGAGCAGCAATAGCTTCAGCAGCCAACGATCACCGTTTGGGGGCCAACGAAGCTCCGCCTGCCATTATCTCAACCTTCATCGGAACCCAGCTTTCGCAATTGCTCGACGACCTAGAGAAAAACATCAAGGCTGGTAAGATGACACCACAAGATAAAACAGAGCTCAAACTCAATATCGGTAAAATTCCGCAGATCTTACTAGACAACACCGATCGTAACCGCACCTCGCCTTTCGCTTTCACCGGCAATAAATTTGAATTCCGCGCGGTGGGCTCATCAGCCAACTGTGGTTCTGCCATGATTGCACTCAATACGATTATGGCCAAACAATTGCGTCTCTTCAAAATTGCCGTTGACAAGCGCATTGAAAAAGGGGAAGGCAAGGACGAAGCCATCCTCAAAGAGTTACAAGTATTGATTAAAGCCTCTAAAAAAATTCGTTTTGAAGGCAATGGCTATGGCGACGAATGGGTAAAAGAAGCTGAAAAACGTGGGCTTTCCAACCTCAAAGATACCCCACGTGCATTGCAAGTTTGGCACAATAAGAAAGTGGAGCAACTGTTCAACGAAATGGAGGTACTTACCCCAAGAGAACTTGAAGCACGAGCTGAAATTGAATTTGAAAACTACATCTTGAAAATTCAAATTGAATCACGCCTCATGGGAGACCTCGTTCAGAATAATTTCATCCCAGCCGCTGTAGAATATCAAAATAAACTCATTCAAAACGTACAAGGCCTCATAAGTGTGCTTGGCGATAAAGCGGGCAGAAGTGCTGCAAAAGCGCAAATCGAATTACTAGAAAAGGTGTCGTTGCATCTCAACAAAATGAAAGAAGCTTCAGACGCAATGCTTGCGCAGCGCAAGGTGGCCAATAAAATTGAAAGTGCAGAGGCCAAAGCTTTGGCATACTGTGATCAAGTCAAAGTTCATTTTGATGAAATCCGCTACCACGCCGATAAATTAGAATTGCTTGTCGAAGACGAACTATGGCCATTGCCGAAATTCAGAGAACTGCTCTTTATTCGATAGATAGGTTTAGTAATACTGAGTGGAAAAGCCCCGTTGTTCGCAGCGGGGTTTTTATTTATTCGCTGGCTGTGCCCAATAGTTTGAGGAATTCTCCGGCGGCAAAATAGTCTTTTTTAAGTTTCCAACGAATGTGACGGCGTTGTGTACTTACTTTGGCGGTTCGGGCAGAAAAATCAGATAATCCTCTATAAATCGGAAAAAGTTCGAGTATTGCTGCAGCCCAGCCTGCGTTGTCTAATTTGGTAAGAAGGGTAGGGTCTCCGCTAATGACAACGGGCGAAGCACTTTCTTGTTTGGCTATTGCGCCATTTTGAATATGTTTTTTGGGGCTACTACAAATATAAAGTTGCTTCCTTCCTTCTGGTTTGAGGGCATATACGGCATCGTTGACACGCACAAAGTTGTTTTGCCAATTCCAATCCGGGAATACCTTTTTAGCTTCATGAAGAAAGTCTTTGATCTGAGTGGGCCGATTAAATGAAAGTAAGGCTTCGAACTCCAAAGCAAGCGCTTGTTTGGTGTTGAGTTTAGCGCCGTAATAATTTACTGAACATGCATTGATATTTTCAAAGAATCGGTATTTCGCAGGCAAGTTGCTAAAAGCAATAGGGCAACTGACATGAAAGCCCTTGGGGTTTAAAATGGTTTTGGCATCCTGAATTCCCATTGGTAATTCCAACTCAAAAGCATGCTCTTCCCACCGGAGCGTATAGGTTTGATTGCGCAATTCAAAATGATGTGCACGCGCCTCAAAGGTTTGTTTTTTAAACTGCAAATTTTGACACGTTTTGGTAAATGCCGTTTTTTCATCCAAAGAAAGGCTATTGGTAAATATAAATAAGCCTTGATCTATACTAAAGTAGGTATCGGAAAGCCAACCGCGCTGTGCGCTGGTTCCGGGAATAAAAAAGAAGGAGAGTTGTTGGCCTGGTTGGTCAACAAAGTAATAGGCAACAGCGCCTTTGAGATTCAATTCAAAGGTGGAAAGAATTTTGTCGGGTTTGCTTTTGAATTGTTGGGCAAAACGCTTTAGGGTTTCTTGAACAGCCGGATCCTTAGACTCAAGCTGTTGTTCGAGTACCCAGCTTTGCACAACTTGCAGCGGAATCAGGGCAATTTGCAAGACTTGACCCTTGAAAACAGGTATTTGCGCAGTTTGTGTTTTTTGAAAATTTAAAAAAGGGAGCAGCGCGTAACTTGCGTAGAGTACAAGTATGACAAACAAACCAATCAGAACCTCTTTGATGCGCTTCACGGTGTAAAGATAAATGAAAGATGAATTGTTTATCTTTAGGGCATGAAGTTCGTTGCAAAATTTATTTTTTGGATAATCGGCTGGAAAATTGATCCGAACCCACCGGCAGGAATTAAAAAATGCGTGGTTGTTGTTGGTCCGCACACCTCTAATTGGGATTTTATTTTGGGTCGTTTGGCTTTCTATCAGTACGGCGTCAACGGACGCTACCTTATCAAAAAAGAACTTTTTTGGGGGCCTTTGGGTTGGTTTTTAAAAGCAATTGGTGGTATTCCGGTAAACCGCAGTGAGAAAAATAACCTCACGGATACCGCAGTGCGCTATTTTGAAGAAAACGAAACGATGTACATGGTATTTTCACCCGAAGGAACACGAAGTTACAACCCCAACTGGAAAAAAGGATTTTACTACGTTGCCGAAAAAGCCAAGGTGCCGATCTATGTAGCGTATATTGATTTCCCAAGTAAAACCGGTGGTTTTCATAGTTTAGTTTGGCCTTCGGGAGATGCCGATGCCGATATCCAACAAATCAAAGACATCCTCAGATCTTACAAAGGACGTTTTCCGAATTTGGGTATCGATTAATCTTTTGGGTACTCGGCAATGCGCCCAGTTTTAGGGTCGTAACTGTAAGGGCAATGTTTGCAGCCGCTTTTGCAACAATAGCCGCGCTTCAAATGGTACTGTTCGGTAAAAACAATATAGCCCTCTTCCGATAAATAGTAATCTTCGTCGTTTAAATGACTTTTTTTTGAAAATCCAGAAAAATCTTCGCTCATGAGTACTGATATGTCGCTGTGGTTTGCAAAGTTAAAAAGTCGTTCCAAATTAGAACCCTTCTACCTACCACACGCTAACAAACTTGAAGTACAATTGTTCGTCAAACGCGACGATTTAATTGATCCTTTCATTTCGGGCAATAAATTGCGCAAACTCGAGGGCAATTTTAAAGCAGCAAAAAATGCCGGCGCGCAACAATTGCTCACTTTCGGCGGGGCCTACTCAAATCATTTATTGGCAAGTGCAGCAGCGGCTAAAGAATTGAATATCCCTATTGTAGGTTGGATTAGGGGAGATGAGTTGAATGCGAAAAGCAATACCATTTTACACCAGTGCCACCAACTCGGCATGAAATTAAATTTTATCAATAGGTCAGATTTTAAAGAAAGCAAATACGAATCAGGCCTTTTTCCACTTCAAGACAAACCCACCTGGGTTATTCCAGAAGGAGGCGCCAACCCCGAAGGTATATTGGGGTGTACCGAAATTTACACAGAAGCAGTTGCCCAAAACAACAACCTGCATTTTGATGCTGTATTTATTGCGCAAGCCACCACCACCACAAGTTTGGGTCTCTTAGCCAGCATT
>VHBC01000011.1 GCA_016872115.1 Sphingomonadales bacterium
TCAACTTCACCGATGCTACTAATCGTATAGCCGACCTCTAAAAGCTTTAGCGGATTGAGGAATTCCAATTTTTCATCGAGACCATTCAAATGGAGCTGCGCCAAGGTAATTTGATTTTTTGCGCTGATTATGACGCGTTCCAATATTGCCGGAACTTCCAATTCTTTGATGACTCGTACCTGATTAATTGCAGCTACGACCCCACGATTTAGAGTTAATTCTAGGATCCCTTTTTGTACAGCGATACAATCGGTGGCATGCAATTGTACGCCGTGGAGTTGTTCTTGTAAATCAGTACGGTAAGCGGTTATTATATTTTGAAAATAATGGGTTAGGTATTGATTGGTATTGGTAAATTTTTCGGTAGCCAATGCAAGTTGGGTTAGCGCTTGGGTCAAAACGCGGTCCAGGCCGGTCTGTAGATCTGAACGAAAGGCGCCAACCTTCACATAAAGAAATTTGGCTACTGCAGTGGGCGTAATTTGCCGGGTATGCGCTACCATATCGGCAACCACCTCATCGGTTTCGTGACCAATTCCAGTAATGAGTGGAAGGTGCAGTTGTGCAATGGTTTTACAAATTTGATAATCATTAAAAACATTTAAGTCCATTTTACTTCCGCCACCGCGAATCAGCACAATAGCATCGGCAGCATAGGAGTCGGCCTCTTGAAGTGCGGCACAAATTTCAGTAAGCGCTTTGTCGCCTTGAACACTTGTCGCAATTTCTTTAATTGTAAAATTTCTGAAAATCGGATTACCGCACATTTCGCTCAAAAAATCGCGGTAGCCAGAAGTATCAGGAGAACCAACTAAAACTAGCTTTTTGACAATCAGTGGCAACTTGAGTTGTTTCTGTAAATCAAATAGCCCCTCTTTCTGTAGTTGTTCTATGGTCTGCTTTTTTTTGCGCTCGATTTCACCATAAGTAAATGCAGGGTCGAGGTCATGAACAGTTAACGACAGTCCATAAATTTCATGAAATGCAACAGATACTCGGAATAAAATGCGGTTGCCATTTTGCACTAACTGGTGGAATTCAGCTCCAAAATTAGTTTGTAATGCAAGTACTTGCGTTCGCCAAATGACTGCACGCATTTGAGCTGAATGAATGTCATTTTGGGTATCAGCAAGTTCTAAATAATAGTGCCCTGCTTTGATATTTACTTTAACCAATTCACAACTGACCCAGTAGGTGTTTTCACCGTATGAATTGTTGATGACACTTCTAATGCTTTCAACTAATTGGGTTAAGCTGTAGGTTTTTTTTGTCATTCAATTTGACACCATTATTGAGCAAGTAAGGACTCTTGATGTATTTTCTTTTGGTTGTGCACACTTTTAGCAATTATATACGTGAGCGCACCTGGTGAAGCACAAACGATAGCGTACAATACGACAAAATCAGTGTCTATTAAAAATGCTGCGCCGGCTCCGCCTACCATAAGGCCGATACCAACACCCATTGCTATTTTCAAGAGCTTTAAATTTTTTGACTTTCTATTGTAATGGTGGTATTGTCCATAGGGCAAATAGAAACTAGAACTAAGATCTGCAATTGCTACCTTATAATCAATCTTATCTGTTTTGGATCTGAAAAAAAGGGTATCATCCGAGACAAAGTGCAATTTAGTATACCGATAAGCCGAACCTGACTTCAAATGAAGCGTTTTAAACTGAGCGTTCACATTTAAAAAACAAAAACAAAAGCAAAGAAAGAGCAATGATTTCATTGTGTAAACTTAATAGAATATTCCTTAATTTCCGACATACTAAACCATTTGCAATGAAATTTATTGTAGCCCTTTTTTTAAGTTTGAGCCTTTCTGTATTTGCTCAAATTCCGAGCTACGTTCTGGTGGCTGGCCTTCTACAACGCTGGTGCCACGATACTCTACAAAGATAATATTGCAGTAGCCACAAGAACCTTCAACCATACTGGCGTAACAAGCGCAACGTTACCACTCTATATCGGACGCGGCGTGAGTGGAAATTATTTCAATGGTAAAATTGACGATGTCGGGATTTGGAACCGTTGTTTAACGGCTTGTGAAATCAATGACCTTTTCACCGCGAGCAATACACTAACCACACTTAGTGCTGGGCCAGATTTATATGCCTGCAATGGTGGTGCTGTTACGCTTAACGGAACGGGCGCACAAACTTATTTTTATTGATTTTATCTAGAACAAATTGGTCATTGTATGGTCATGTACTTTGCATTCGGAAGAAAAATCTTCGAGGCAATCATCTCCAAAAAAGAAATGCAATTTAATTTACAAGAACTGACAAACGGAATGTATCTCTTGAAAATTGGTTCTCAGACAAAACGTTTGGAGGTTTTGAGGTAATCAACGCTTTGCATCCATTTTATTTCTCAAATTGGTATAGCCAACAATATGTAGCCGAACGGTGCCAACAGGCAGTTTTGCCTTTACCAAAACCGGTAGTTTGTTGTCATCGGCTGTCACCCAAAATACCACGTCTTCCTCATCTTTGAAATAACGGCCGGTTTGCACTAACGGCACAAATTTATGGCACTTAAACTTTCCTTTATCGGTTGTTATAACTTGGTCACCAAGGTATTTAATTTTCAACTGAAAAATTTCATTGTCCATGAATACAGGGAAACTAAAGGTCTTGCCTTTAGATGCGCCTTTAAATTGAAGTGTGCGTGCAAAATAAAATGCGGAAATCATGTCTTGAGTTCCCATCGGGATTTGAAAAGTTTTTCCCTTGTTGGTTACAACGGTTTCATTTTGATGATGAAATGTGTAATCCTGACTGATTTTATAACCGCCTTCATCGACGCGTCTTTTAAAAAACCAAGGCATAATGCTGCGCTGATCTAAATAGGTTTCATAGGTATCGTCTACCTTAAAAACGTGGTCAAAGGAATTGATGGAATAACCTTTCCCAATAGCATGATACAAAGGCCTTCCGTGACCTTTTCGGTCCGTCCATTTGAGGTAAAGCGTAACCTCTCCGGCATCAATGATGCCGTAACTCAAGCGGTAGCGTAATTTTTCTCCGATGCCAAAAGCATCGTTTTCAACTACCGGAAATGATTCTTTGGAAGAACTGCTTAATAGCACAAGGAGCATACCAAGGGCTAAAAATCGGGGGTAAAAACGCTTCATAGTGATTGGTTTGGGAGCTCCAGGACAAAGTTTGTGCCAAATTAGGCCTCAACTAATAAAATGTAATTGTTTTTCTTGCCCTTGCCAAGAAGTGCGTAGCGGCCATTGATGAGGTGTGCTGGGGTTAGAACGAAGTCCTCGCCGACTTTTTCTTTGTTGACTGAAATGGCGTTTGCTTTGAGTTCGCGGCGGGCCTCACCGTTAGAACTTAAGAAGCCAGTTTTAGCAGCCAATGCCTCCACAATGGAAAGACCATTGGCAAAATCTTCTTTAGAAATTGTGGCTTGTGGTACGCCTTCAAATACGGCAAAAAAATCTTTTTCAGAAAGCGAGCGAAGGTCGTCAGCTGTAGATTTTCCAAATAAAATATTGCTTGCAGCAATAGCTGTTTGGAGCGCTTCAGGGCCGTGTACACGCGTGGTGATATCCTCGGCAATTGCTTTTTGTAAGACGCGCAAATGAGGTGCCTCGGCGTGCTGAGATTCTAAATTTTCGATTTCATCCTTGCTGCGAAGGGTAAAAATCCGAATATAGTTAGCGGCGTCAGCATCTGAAGCATTCAGCCAAAACTGATAAAATGCGTAAGGGCTTGTTTTTTCTGGATCGAGCCAAACAGAACCACTCTCGGTTTTACCGAATTTAGTACCGTCGGCTTTTTTGATGAGTGGTGTCGTAACTGCATAGGCTTCGCCACCAGATTTGCGTCGAATGAGCTCCGTACCCGTAACAATATTACCCCATTGGTCTGAACCGCCCAGCTGAAGAATGCAGTTGTGGTGCTGATTGAGGTAATAGAAATCGTAGCCTTGAACTAATTGGTATGAGAACTCTGTAAAAGACATGCCGGTTTCCAAGCGCTTCTTGACAGAATCTTTGGCCATCATGTAATTCACAGAAATGTGCTTACCTACATCTCGGATGAAATCCAAAAACGACATGTTTTTGAACCAATCATAATTGTTGACCATTTCTGCGGCGTTGTCTCCGCAATTGAAATCGAGGAATGCCTCTAGTTGCTTGCGCACACAAGCCACATTGTGATTTAAGGTCTCAGCGTCGAGCAAATTGCGCTCTTGGCTCTTGCCTGATGGGTCACCAACCATTCCGGTAGCACCACCAACTAGCGCATACGGTTTGTGGCCGGCTCGCTGAAAATGAACAAGCGTCATAATTTGAACCAAATGTCCTACATGTAGCGAGTCTGCCGTTGGGTCGAAGCCAATATAACCAGCGGAAACTTTTTTAAGAAGTGCTTCTTCGGTTCCGGGCATGATGTCGTGTATCATGCCGCGCCATTGGAGTTCTGCTATAAAGTTGCTGGGCATTTTATTTGGTTAATTCTTTAAATACTTCTTCTAATGATTTTTGATCCACGCGCAACGTAAGGATCAGCCAATTTTCTTTTTGTGCGTATTGTGCAACGGCTTTTCTGAGATCTTCTAGTGTAACGGACTCGATAAGCCAGCCATTTTCAAGGGCCTCTACTTTACTTACTCCTGGGATTTTAGCAAGTTGGGCCTTTGAGACTTTCGCATCAAATTCTATATAGACGGTTTGGTGCTCGGGCTCTTGTTGGAGCGATTTGGCGTTGTCGTCGGCAACGATTTGGCCTTTGGATATAATGATAACGCGGTCACAGATAGCCTCGACTTCTTGCATAATGTGCGTAGATAAGATCACAGTCTTTTCTTTGCCGATACTTCTAATGAGTTCTCGGATTTCTACTAACTGATTGGGATCTAGACCAGTGGTGGGCTCGTCTAAAATCAAAACCTCTGGGTCGTGGATGATGGCCTGAGCCAAACCGACACGCTGGCGATAACCTTTTGAAAGTGCGCCGATTTTTTTGTGCTGTTCTACGTCTAGACCTACTGCGGTAATCATTTCGGCAACACGCGCCTTTAAATTTTTGATTTTGTAAATGCGCCCGACAAACTCGAGGTATTCACGGACATACATATCGGTATATAGCGGATTGTTTTCAGGTAAATAGCCAATAAGACGGCGGGTTTCTAGTTTATCGATATCTACTTTAATCCCACAGATTTCGACTTCTCCTTCACTTGCCGGCATGAAACCGGTCATAATTTTCATGGTGGTCGATTTTCCCGCACCATTTGGCCCTAAAAAAGCAACGATTTCACCTTTTTTGACCGAAAAACTGACATCGCGGACCGCTGCTTGCTCGCCGTAGTATTTATATAGATTTTTAACTTCTATGGACATGGTATGCGAAGTTACTCAATTTTTCAGAGAAACGTTTATTGGGCAACCCTTCGGGAGTAGAAGGCAAAGAAAAACGCAAAAATAGTAAGGCCCATTTGTGTTTCTAAACCATCTTCAATTAAAAGTGAAAGTAATATACTTAAGCCAATGATAAAACCTTGCAATTGCTTGTACTGCAGTTGCTGCTTGATAAAAAGCAGCATGATCCAACTAAAGAGAAGTAAACCCAAAATGCCTAAGTTGAGCCACGTAGTGAGGTAATAATTGTGTGGGCGCAAGCGGCGATCAGGTCTTAATTGCGATGCGCGTTGTTCATAGCGATCTAACATCTCTTGTTCGAGATCGCCAATGCCTACACCCAAAAACCAGTAATCGGCTATTAACGATGTTGCATTCTTCCAATACTCTAGACGTTCTAATAAAGAATGATCATTGGGGTTGTTGCTGTGATGCAATTGGTACCGTAAACCAAAAAGTCGAGCTGGTAAGCCGCCCTGTGCCTCCCTGACATCAGCAAAACCTAGCTCTACAAAATGGATCTCTTGTTTTGATAGTTGCGCTACGCCGCTCGCTGCTGCACAACCATTTTTACTCATGACAAAGCGCTGTAGCGTTGTTGAAAGATCCTGGCCGCGTAAATCCTGACCTTCAAAAGGAAGTTCTGAACGAAGCTCCCAAGCTTTCTTCATGGTGCTTTCATTGGGCGGGCATGTTTCCCGAGGCGCTATAGGTTGGGCTAAATAATAAATCAAAGCGCAAACCAGCAAAACGGTCAACGACCCAATGCCAATTAGCCAGCCAATTTTTCTTTTTTGTGTAAGGACATGAAATATATGACTCGATAAAACCACCACAACCGTAAGAACACCTGACAGCGCTTGGCTATCAAAAGTGTAGTAGAAAAACCAAAGAGCAAGCAAGCCGTACCATGGGTTTTTGCGCATTCGAAACAAAGCCAATGACAATCCAAAACCTATGAGGATTCCATAACGGATATGGGAGCCAAATAAAGACATTTCTCGGATATCAATGAGCTGCAGTTCTTTGGCAAAAAAATGAAAAGAAACGTTGTTCACAAATGAACTCAAGAGAAGTGCACCGAGAAAGAAACTCCACAAACCTTCTATTTTGTTGTGCACAGGTAAAGGTCTAGCAGCAATAATAACTGGTATCAACAATAAACTGGTTAGCCTTCGGAGTTGGTCAAAGCCCTCGGACCAATTATCGGTCCAAAATAAACTGAGCCAAAAGCCCCCGTAAAACAATAGAAGCAAATGGACTAAACGGTTTTCAGCCAAACGCCTGTAATACGATTTGAAATCAGCTTCGAGTATAAGATTGAGGCTGCCAAAAAGCAAACCCATGGACATCAAAAATTTGCTGCAAACCATGCCCACCACAAAAAGCAATAGGGTAAAGTAATGAAGCCTTACATGGGCTTTGGGTCCGAACCAGCGTTGCAACATAGTTGAGTAACGCTTATTTTTTCAAAATAGTATTGTACTGACTTACATTTTGCAAGACTTCAACGCCTTTTTGAACTACCGGATCGGCATTTAGTTGTTGTTTGGAGCGCCCTTCTTGGTAGTAATAACGAGAAATAATCTCGTCTTCAAGGAGTTCCGAAATTTCCTGCTTGAATTTATCGAGGTCTCGTTCTTTGGATGGCGTTACTTTTTCGAGCATTTGGTCGTATTGAGCAGATATATCTTGAAAATAGCCTTCTTTTTCGGCTGTTTCTTTCATTTTTCGCAAAGCCTCTTCTGAGGCCGTGGTGTAGTCAAAGTTGGTTTGGGCCATCACATATGACTTAAATTTTGCGTATTCGGCTGGGCTCAAATGAAAACTACCTGCAGCGGCAATACTTGGATTTGCCGCTGCATATTGGGTGGCATAATTGAAAATATGATTTTTTACCAATAACATGGCAGAAAGGCGGCTAAGATCTTCGTAGGCAACTTCAATATCGGGTTCTATACCGCGGCCATCAATAACAGGGCGGCCGTTTTTGGTTTGGAAGGTCTTGAGTAATGAATCGGCTACCTCTTTTGGTTTTTCGCCATTTTCTTTGTCGTAATATTCTAAACGCTGTACGCAACGACCCGAAGGCGTGTAGTATTTGGCAATGGTGATTTTAATCTTTGAGCCGTATTTTAAGTCATAAGTGCGTTGAACCAATCCTTTACCAAAACTGGTTTCGCCTAAAATAACTGCTCTGTCTAAATCTTGTAAACTGCCGGCTAAAATCTCAGAGGCCGACGCAGAGCCACCGTCTATGAGCACCACCAACGGCATATTGGGCGCAAATGGTTCGTCTAGGGTTTTGTACGTGCGGTTCTCTTCAGGAACACGGCCTTTAGTTATGACAACTACTTCGTTTTTGGGCACAAAAAAGTTAACGATTTTAACTGCTTCTATCAACAATCCACCACCATTGCCACGTAAATCGAGTACCAATTCTTGCATGCCCTGGGCCTGCAACTTTTCAATGGCACTTTTTACATCGGCAGCCGCGGTTTGTGTAAATGAATTGAGCTTGACATAACCTACTTTGTTCTGAAGCATTCCAAAATAAGGCACGTCTGGCAATTTAATCTCATCACGGGTGATCTTGAAGCTTTTCTTGCCCTCCCCCTCTCTTTCAATAACCAGATCAAAAGCAGTTCCTTTTGGGCCTTTAAGCGCGTCGGAGACTTCTTCTGTGGATTTTTTTGCCATGCTTTTGCCGTCAATGCTAATGATCTTGTCTCCCGCTTTGAGGCCCGCAACCTGTGCTGGTTTACCTTCGTAGGGCTCGGCAATAAAGCTGTAATCGCCCATTTTACGAATCAAAGCACCAATGCCGCCATATTGTCCGGTTGTCATGAGGCGGTAATCTTCGATATTTGATTCATGGTAATATACCGTGTATGGATCGAGCTCTTTGAGCATGGCATCTATACCAGTCTTTGCGAGTTGACCGTTTTTGGTTTCGTCCACAAAGTACAATTCAAGATGCTCGTAAATTTGATCCATGATTTCAAGACTTTTGAGCGTTTCAAAAGAATTGTTTTGGGCAAATCCAAAATGGAGACTAAATAAAAAAGTTAGAAAAATACTAAGCTGTTTGAAGTGTTTCATGGGTTAATTTCTTTTATCAAGAGGTCTAGTGCCTTACGCAACTTTTGTTCCAAAATTTGATACGTCGGACGTTCATCGGCAAGAAAAGTTAACGAAAATAGTAGTTTTTTATTTTGCTGTGTCAAGGCATTGAGCAGCGTTAATTTGTTTTTACGCAATACCTCACGCATGATGCGCTTGATGTAATTGCGGTCATGGGCATGCTTGAAGCGGCGTTTGGGAGCGGAAAACAGTACTTGAAATAAAACTTCATCGGGAGCATTGGTTTTTTCTTCCAAGAGGTAGCAAATACGCAACGGAAATACTTTGATTAATTTCCCATTGGCATAGAGCTCCTCGATTTTTTTCAGGCTACACAGTTTATATGCCTTAGGTAAAGTTTGGTCGGTATGTAATAGCGCTTTACTCAAGGTGTTGGTCGGAAACTTCTTCGTAATCGGTAAATTGATCGGGGTCTTGCGGTGTGCTATTTTGTTGAGGCGGTTTTGGCCTGAAAGCATTTAGCAGTCGAACAAAAACGCCAATGACAAAGAAAAAACCCAATACTTGAAAAATAAATCCAAGCAAAAAAGCTTTTTCTAAGCTCAGGATATTCTTTTCGAACCATTGTAATAAAGCGATTTCTGTCAAGTGCGGATTAAAATACAACAAGACAAAAACCAGTGCAGCAAAGAGCAATAAAGACAGCTCTAATTTCACTGAATAGGGCCGCTGCTGCATGGGCATCTGAAATCTGGCAAAGAGCTGAAGTTGTTCTTGTTGTTTTTGAAAACGACCTAGTAAATAGAGCATGAGTATCAGGCCACCAGGAACTAATTTCTGCCAATCTAAAACGTAGGTTGGTTGGATAGGCGCAAAATCAAGGCAATAAGTAAAAGTTATGCCGACAAGCAGCGCATATTTCATCGCTTTGATTAGATAGAATTCTGCCAAAAAGGGAGGGCGCATTCCGGTCAACATTTTATGGAGTAACTCTAAGAAAAACCAAATAAAATTAAAAATGGCGAAACGAACACCTAACTTAAACAGCAGCGAAAGAAGAATCATAAGCCGAAGTTACGAAGTTTCGTTATTTCCCCTTTAAAGAAATTACCATCTACATACGATTCAATGCCATGAACCACCATTTTCTCAGAAAATTGATACATGAACCATGAAATATGCGACACTTTGTGATGGGGTCCATAAGAAGCAATCCACAAAGGGTAACCATCGATGCTTCCTTTTAAATAGCGCTCGTAAAAGAAACGCCCCGTATATACGATGGGCTTACAATGGTAGTGTTGCTCTACAATACGCAACCAGTTTTGAACACCCTTTCGCAAATTTGCTGGACCAAAAATTGACATATGTTCCACATCCAAAACGGGCGGTAAGTCGCCTTTATTAAGTCGCACATTTGCAATGAAATGGGCTGCTTGCTCGGCAGAATTTTCTGAAGGACGGTAATAATGATAAGCGCCGCGTTTGAAGCCGCAGCGATCAATTTCCTGCCAATTTCTGCTAAATTGTGAGTCATGGCCGTTGCGGCCCATTGTGGCTCTGGCAACCACAAAGCGCAATGGGTGTTTGGTGAGCAAGACTTCGTCCCAATTAATGTTTCCTTGGTATTGTGAAACATCGATGCCAAAACAAAAATTGCGGTCATCGGCAAGGGAGGTCTCTGCTAGTGTTTCTGCGGTATTATTGCGCAAGACAGGTCTAAAAAGGTCGAGACGGTCGTAATAGCGAATAAATACAAAAACATAGGCCACAAAAGTAAGAACCAACAGCCAAGGCAAATAAGGTCTTTTGCGACGCCATTTTTTTTTGGACCAAAAGAGCAAAAGCGCTAAAAGTCCAAAAAGTCCCAAGACATATTGCGGATGATTGAGTAGCCACAAAGAAATTGAACGCAAATAGTGCATAAACAAAGATACTAATCCAAACACTTACATGGCGGATCAATTAGAACTTTGGTGTTTGGTAGCCGAGAGCTCAATTGTTTGGCAAAAATAGTTCCGTACATAACACCTTCAATATTGAGTTCTTTCAATTGAGGCAACAAAAAAATGCCTTCACCGAACTGCTCAATGCCGTTGGCATATAAATCGAGTATTTCTAATTTTTGCAATGCGGCGATTTGTTCAGGAATCAATGTAATCGCATTTCGGTCTAAATGCAAAACCTTCAGTTGGGTCATTTGACAAAGTACTAAAGGAAAAACCTCGAATTTGTTGCGACCTAAATCGAGCACTTCCAAATTTTGAAATTGCTTGAAATTTACAGGCAACTCTTTGAATTTATTTTTAGAAAGATTGATGGACTTCAATTCTGTGAATCGGAAGATTTCGGTTGGCAAGCTATCCCACTTGAGGCCAGCACAATCTAAGTATTTTACTTGGCCAGCATCCATCTTTAGCGCATCTTCCCATTTAATTAATTGGGCGTTTGTCAAGTTTATGACGCCAAACAACAAGAAATAAAGAAAAAGGAATCGGAACATCAGACTAAGGTAGAAAAAAAATAATACGTTCGGTTGTCAGTATTTATTGTACATTTAACCATATCTTAACCCAGAAAAATACACTATGAAATTCCTACTTACCCTACCTTTTTTATTTTGCGCTCATTTTGGATTTTCACAAGCTGGCCCAATAGATTTTGAACCCAACGGTTTTGGCGCTAATTGGGCTTGGACTACCTTTGAAAATGGCAACAACCCACCTTTAGAAATTGTCAGTAACCCCAATCAAAGTGGTATCAATATTTCTGCAACGGTCTGCAAATTTACAGCTTTAGTCAACGGGGCTCCTTGGGCAGGTTTTGAATCCGTACACGGGCAAGGGATTGGTGTATTTAACTTAACCTCAGCCAATTGTCAAATAAAAATGATGGTATATAAATCGGTAATCAGCCCAGTAGGACTCAAATTTGCCACGCCTTCAGGTGCTTCTACTGGAGAAATTTTAATCAGTAATAGCGTTGTTGATCAATGGGAAGAACTGACCTTTGATTTTACTAATGTATTGAGTGCGCCTTCATCAATTGGAATTGATCAAATTATTGTTTTTCCCGATTTCGGACAACGCTCCGACAACAACATATGTTACATCGATAACATCAAATTCTCGAATCAAGATGGCAGTCAAAATACTGCACCTATGGTACCTGCACCTACGCCAACTTATCCGGCGGCTAGTGTGATTTCTCTATTTAGCAATCCTTATGTAAACGTTACCGTAGATACTTGGCAAGCCCCATGGTCAAGCGCGCAACTTACAGACTTACAAATTCAAGGAAATGATACCAAGCGCTATTCAGCTATGAATTTTACAGGCATTGAAACCTTAGGTGCCAATCAGCTTGACCTCAGTGGCATGACGCATATGCGCCTCGATTACTGGACGGCAAATATGAATCCGTTTAAAGTCAAATTGGTCGATTTTGGCAATAATGGACAATATGCAGGTGGCGACGACAGCGAAAGCGAACTGAGTTTTCAGCCCATTGCTCAGACTTGGAATACCTTAGAAATTCCGCTTTCGCAATTCAGTAACCTAAATAGCCTCAGTCACTTCTCGCAACTCATTTTATCAGGAGAACCTGTCGGAACCGGGGTTGTGTTTATCGATAATGTCTTGTTTTACGATCAAAGCACAAATAACCTTCACGACCAACAACCGAGCCTATTTTCTATTTGGCCTAATCCATGCAGTCAAGCTATTGAAATTCAAAGCAATGAAAATATCCTACAATTGGCAATTTACGACGCTCTTGGGCAATTGCAAATGCGTTTGGAACCAAACGCCAATAGCGTTTCTATTTCATTGGCCCATTTATCAAATGGGCTTTATTTGGTGACAATCCAGAAACAGAGCGGGGCCACTCAACAACGGCAAGTACTCAAAAACTAAAGTAATCGAAAATAAGAACGGACTAATTGCTCATCTTGTTGGAGTTGGGCTTTGAGTGCGTTGAGATTTTCAAATTTATGTTCGGGACGGATGTGCACATGTAGGGATAAAGCCAAGTAGGCTTCGTAGATGTCTTCATGGAAATCAAAAAAATGTACTTCAATTTTTTTGACGGTTTTGGTCTCCTGAATGGTTGGGCGCCAACCGATATTCATCATGCCATATAACTTACGTCCTTTATATTCTGTAGATACACCATAGACGCCATCGGCGGGCAGGATTTTTTCTGTTTCGGTGAGCGCTACATTTGCAGTAGGATAACCAATATTTCGGCCATTTTGCAGCCCCCTCGATACAAAACCCGAGACCTGATAAGGTTGACCGAGGTAAGTGTTGGCTTGTTGGATTTGACCCGCAGCAATTGCTTTTCTGATTTTTGAAGAGCTGATGTACACAGCATCGATTTGCTCAACAGGAATTTCTGTAACCGTAAAGCTTCCTTTTGCTTCGTAAGTTCGCAAGAATGCTAAATTACCTTGTCGGTCATGGCCAAATTGGTGGTCGTAGCCAATGATTACCCTTTGGGCATTCAAGCCCTTAATGAGGATATTCTCGACGAACGCGGCGGCCGATTGCTGGGCAAATTGTTCGTTGAATTCTAATACTACAACATGATCTAAACCAAGTGCTTCTAGGCGTGCCATTTTCTCCTCTTGGGTTTGGATGAGTCCTAAGGGTTCTGATGGAAAAAGTACTTTGCGAGGGTGAGGATGAAAGGTGAGTAAAACCGATGCATGGCCTAGCTCTTTCGCTACTTGGCAAACAGAGGACAATATTTTTTGATGGCCTAAATGTAAGCCATCGAAAGTACCGATTGTGACCACCGTTGGTTGGTCAATAGGAAAAGAGTGGAGTTCTTTGTGCAGCTGCATTAGAGAATGAGCATGGCGTCACCGTAAGAATAGAATCTATATTTTTCTTTGACCGCTTCTTCGTAAGCCTTGTGCATGAGTTCATGTCCCATAAAGGCTGAAATCATCATGAGTAACGTAGAGAGCGGTGTGTGGAAATTAGTGATTAGACAGTCAGCAATACTGAATTCGTATGGAGGAAAAATAAACTTATTGGTCCAGCCATCGTAAGGTTTTAGATAGCCTTCTGTGGATACCGAAGATTCAATGGAACGCATTGAAGTGGTGCCAATAGCACAAACTTTGCGCTTTTGGCGCTTAGCGTCATTGACTATGTTTACTGCCGCTTCTGGAATAATGACTTGTTCTGAATCCATTTTGTGTTTGGTAAGGTCTTCAACCTCCACCGAACGGAAAGTACCAAGGCCAACGTGCAGCGTAAGTTCTGCAAAAATAATTCCTTCTAACTCTAAACGCTTGAGCAGTTGTTTTGAAAAGTGTAAGCCAGCTGTTGGCGCTGCAACGGCGCCTTCTACGCTCGCAAAAACGGTTTGGTAACGCTCTTCGTCTTCGGGTTCTACTTCTCTTTTGATGTATTTTGGAAGCGGTGTCTCGCCTAACTCGGTGATTTTTGCTTTGAATTCTTCATAAGGTCCGTCAAAAAGAAAACGCAAAGTACGACCTCTTGATGTGGTGTTGTCAATGACCTCTGCAACAAGAGAATCATCTTCTCCAAAATAGAGCTTGTTGCCAATGCGAATCTTGCGAGCAGGATCGACGAGCACATCCCAAAGTAAACTTTCTCTGTTGAGTTCACGAAGTAAAAAAACCTCGATTTTTGCACCAGTTTTTTCTTTGTTTCCGTACATGCGTGCTGGAAAAACACGCGTGTTATTACGGATCATGACATCGCCCTCTTCAAAATAATCGATGACGTCGCAAAACATTTTGTGTTCTATGAGGCCCGTTGAACGGTGCACAACCATAAGACGGCATTCGTCTCGGTTTTCTTTAGGATAATTTGCAATTAATTCTTCGGGAAGGTGGAAGTCAAAATCTGACAATTTCATTTTACTCATAGGACAATCTTTTAGCCCTCGTTTAGAAAGGGAGCGCAAAGATACAACATCAAGACCCCCTATGTCAAGTATTTGAGCAAGTATTTGTTCAAGTATTTCTAAAATTGAAAGTAAACAAACGCTTTGAATGTATCAGAAACAGCCTGATACATGATAAAAACACAAAAAGCAAAGGTGAGAGCCTGCAGTGGAAAGGGCCATTTAGAGAAAAATAATACCGTTTTATCTTTCCAGTTTTGTGGCAGCCAATGTGCGAGATAACCAAGTAGGATCAAATAAAATACCGCTTGGAAGTTATTCCAAACTTTCCACCAAACTTGTATAGACCAATCAAAATGCTGCGCAATATGATTGAGGTATTCTAGCGGCTGGTCAGGCTCCGATAGTCGAAACCAAATTCGGGTAAACGTAATAAACGAAAGTGTGAAAAAAATGCGCCATGAACGGATAGGCCAGGAGGTGTTGTTTTGGTAAGGACTTATGCGTTTCCAATAATTATAAAGCACCAAAGCCGCACCGTTCATGGCCCCCCAGATTACAAAATTTTGGCTGGCTCCGTGCCATAAACCACCAACAATCATAGTAATTAATAAATTGAGGTCTCGAACGGCAAATGTTTTGAACGCTGGCCACAGTTGCCATAAAATCAGATAAATAACAAGTAAACCACCATAGACATACCATAATTCTACCCAACCTGTAATAAAAAATAAAAAACCAAGAATAACAGCCGTCATGACCGCTGTGCCAATGGATCCTTTTTGATTACCACCAAGTGGTATGTAGAGATAGTCGCGAAGCCATGCCCCTAAAGATTTGTGCCAACGTCGCCAAAAGTCAGCAACTGAAACTGACTTATACGGTGAATTAAAGTTTTCAAGCAATGTAAAGCCCATTAACCTCGATACGCCAATGGCCATATCGGTGTAGCCTGAAAAGTCAGCATAAATCTGTAGAGAATAGCCAAACATGGCCAACATACCTACAAAACCAGGATAGGCCTCAGGTGCGTCTAGTACTTTATCGATGAAATGAACTGCAATGTAATCGGCAAAAACCAATTTTTTAAGCAGGCCTTTACCGATCATCCAAAGCGCACCGGAAAAGGCAAGTTTGTTCAGTTCAAAAGGTTGATGAATTTGAGGGATGAAATCCCTGGCCCGTATAATTGGACCGAGAATAAGGTGAGGGAAATAGGTCACGTAAAATGCGTAATCGAAAAAATTAGTTGAGGCCTTGATTTCCTTTCTAGAGATATCTACAAGATAGGAGATGTTGTGAAAAGTGAAGAAGGACACACCAATGGGAACCAAAATTTTATCGACAAAACTTCCTTTCCCAAACCACTCATTACCAATGACAGCAAATTGGTTCACAACGTTAAAATCTGTTCCAAATTGTGCATTGAAAGCCTCCGTGAAAAAGTAAGCGTACTTGAAATAGAAAAGCCCCAGTAAATTTAAAGTCAGACCTAAAATGAGCCAAGCTTTGTTTGCTCTAGAGCCCTCTCTCTCTTGAACACCTAAGCCAAGTAAATAATTGATCAGGAGCATGGTGGCCAAAAGCAAAACAAAATTGCCTGAGGTCTTATAATAAAAAAATAAACTGACACCTGTCAGAAAAATACTACGCAAAAGAAAGCGTTTGTGGATAAGTACAAATAAAGCCATTACAGCGAGAAAAAACAGCCAGAAATCAAGACGGTTAAAAACCAAACTCTCTTGTTGCTGCCATGAAAAAAGTTCGTTGATGCGGTTCATTTGATTTGCATTATTGAATTTGGCAAGTTCTTTTTAAAGGCTTCAATGAGCAAAGTGCCTTTCAAGTGATAACCCGTTGCCGTAAAATGGACATAATCAGATTGCATAAGGCCCGCATTTTTCCAGGTTTTAGAAGAGCCGAGCTCGCCCATGATGCCATAAAAATCCCAAACTCCTGTTTGGTATTGAGCTGCCAATTGAAAAATGACTTCACGCTGTCTTTCGGTATTCCGATTGGGGTATTTGCGTTGGTAGTAATCGTCATTGGGAATAGTCAGTAAAATGGCACAATTTGGATTACTTTGTAAGACCTGAATAATCATCTTTTCAAGATTTGACTTGTATTGTTGTGGGTCGAAGGCATCATAAGAACAGTGCGCATCGTTGGTGCCTACCGAAAAAATAAATAAATCAGGCGGGCTCAATTGAAGATCTCTACTGAAATTCCTGTTCGCCAAATAAGTTGGTAAGCTTGCCCCGTTGATGCCAATGGCAGTATAACTTATTCCGGGTAAATCGTTAAGAAACTCAAAGCCATAAAGTTCCATCGTAAATGGATCTAAACTATTTTTTACAAAAAGTAAATCCAAGGAATCCAAATGATCTGAAAATGCAACCTCGGTATAACCTAAGTTTGGATAGTGATTTAAGGCTGTTACCAACAACTCTTGATCGCCGAAATTGAAGTCGTAGGGAAATGCGCCAGTATTATGATAAATTCTCAAGCGATCAAATGGCGGCTTGGCTGCAGTGCGTAAATGCTTGAAATTGATGACTATCAAAGAATCTGAACATGTTATTGCTGCCCCACTTAGACCATAGTCCAGATCTTCTGGACCTTGATTGACACTACGGTAGCCTTTCCATGTGTTTGGAGAGCTAAAATTGTAATTTGAAGGATTATTGGTGTGTGCTAAATTAAAAGGAAAAACCAAGCCCCGCTCACCGCTTAACCCGGGCCAATTGGTTTGTAAGAAAGTTCTGAAATCGTGCGTGTAGATGTCCGCTTGCAAATGGGAACCGCCAATGTGATAAAAATTGAGCTTGCCTTTTTTCGAGGCAATCATTTCTGAAAGCGCTGAATCTAAATATGACCAATTTAGACTTTGTGCGCTAAAAAATTGGAATTGATTACATTGAACTGCAATGAACGGATATTTTTCAGCAATTTCGAGTTCTGTAGGGCTCAAAGAATCACTGGTGCAGAATGGCTTTGTTTGTCCAAAAATCAACAAAGGGAAAATCAAAACAAGCAAAGTGCTTTTCATTCTTGACCTCCTTTTTTACTCAGCCAATTTGAATAAGCAGCTCCAAAGGCTTCAAAAAAGTACTGTGATGCGATACTCGCACCCCGGGGTGTAAAATGGACGTAATCTTTACCTGCTAAACCTTGTGAGACCCATGCCGGCATTGAATTGAAGCCGCCCATTGTCGCATATAAATTCCAGAAAGCCACACCGTTGTCCAAACACATTTTTTGCATCCGATCAACAGTATACGGTAAGAGAGGGTAAGTCTCAAAAACGCCATCGTTTAACCTTGACATATCGCTTGGGCCAATCAGGATAATAGCCGCGTCCGGAACTAACTTCTGTATGTAGTTGATACGGTTTTTAAGAGAGGATACATAATAACGCACACTACTGCTATCTCGGAATGTGTGTACGGAATTGCCGCCGAATTGTAAAATGAACAATTTGGTATTGGCTTCGCGATGCATTTGAGCAAACAGGGTGGCATCTGAAGAGCTGAGATCGTGCCCAGAAGAACCGCGCATGGCTACGTTATTCACTTGTACGCCAACATCTCCCTCTAGGCTAAAACCTGAAAATACCGGACTTTTTGTCGAGGAAAACACATAACGCAATTTTCCTGGATTCTGCTCAAAGCTGAGCGGCAAAACATGGGGAGCGCCATCTGCAATTAATGAATCTTCATGAATCAGTTTATCATTTTGATATACTTTGACACTGCATGGTTTGTAGCAACTATTATAAAAGCACTTGACTTGACTGTAAGAGCGTGCCCTAGCAAAGGCAGCTGCAGAAGGTGCGATCTCAATCCAGGCCTCTACCGGTGTTTTTAATTCTGTTGCGCCGTCGGTAAATGTTGCTGAGGAGAGCATAGCTCCATAGCGACGCGAACTCATTTTTGGTGGCCAAAAAGAGGTATAGCGCTTGAAATTTGGCGAAACGCTTTGCTTGAAACTTTGGGTCGCGTAGACATTATATGCTGGAATAAGCCCAGGCCCAATTCCACCAAATTGCTGCTGAATGCGCTGTCTTATATAACCAGTCATACGGTCGCCTTCAATTTGAGAATCCCCATAATGAAAAATGCTAATTTTTTGACCTGAAGCGGCATTCTGAAGCACTTCAAAAAAATGCGCCATTCGCGCTTCTGCACTTTGACTCAAGATGAGTGGATTGGCGGTTACGGCAGCCAATGCCCCGCCTTCTGGCAAACCTGCTTGCCCTGAACTTCTGCCTGAATGTTTAGGGCCAGCGTTGATATCCGAGGTATCAACGGCCGAAACAATTTTCTCAATATTTTTCTTGACTTGTTTTTTACCTACCCATACCTTTTCAATTGGTAGAAAGCGCCAATGGATTCCGAGCCATTGCACCCCGTTTTTAGGTAAAAAAACACTCGGAATGCACAAAAGTGACAAAACCAATATTAAAAAAAGAAGAACTTTGTATGGGCGTATTTGTTGCACGAATCAATATCTTGGGCAAATATAGTTCATCTTTAGGCAAATATTAAGCATATGACCAACCAACTCAGCAACGAAAGTTCACCCTACTTGTTACAACATGCCAATAACCCTGTTCATTGGGTAGCATGGTCTGAAGACATTTTTGAGCGAGCAAAAGCTGAGGATAAACTGCTTTTGATCAGTGTGGGTTATTCTGCTTGTCATTGGTGCCATGTAATGGAGCACGAGTGTTTTAAAGACGAAGAAGTAGCTGCAATAATGAACGCGCACTTCATCAATGTAAAGGTAGACCGAGAAGAAAGGCCTGATGTTGATCAAATTTACATGACCGCTGTTCAGCTCATGACCCAAAGAGGCGGTTGGCCGCTCAACTGTTTTACCTTGCCCGACGGCAGGCCCATTTATGGCGGCACGTATTTCCCGAAAGAACAATGGATGCATATTTTGAAATCACTTGTGCATACCTACTCCCATGACCGACCCAAAGCCATTGATTATGCACGACAACTACACGAAGGTATTCAACAAGCAGAACTAATTGACGTGCCGCAAGAAATTTCGGCTTTGAGTGCGGAAAGGCTTTACGAAATGGTGGTGCGCTGGGCAAGAACATTTGATGCTTTTGAAGGAGGCACCAACAAAGCGCCGAAATTTCCATTACCGAATAATTGGCTTTTTTTACTCCGCTATGCACAGCTTTTTGACGAGCTCAAAATTGAGAAACAAGTTCAATTGACCCTCGATAAAATGGCATTTGGCGGTATTTATGATCAAATTGGTGGTGGTTTCACGCGATACAGCGTAGATGTGCTTTGGAAAGTTCCGCATTTTGAAAAAATGCTCTACGACAACGCACAACTCATCGGGCTTTATGCCCATGCTTATCAGCATTTCAAGACAGCACATTATAAAGACCTCATCTTTCAAACATTTGAATTTTTGGAGCGCGAACTCCTATCAGAATCGGGTGCTTATTACTGCGCGCTTGATGCAGATAGCGAAGGCGAGGAAGGAAAATTTTACTGTTGGAGCTCAACAGAAATAGACCTGCTTTTTGGCAAAGATGCACCACTTGTCAAAAGATATTATAACGTCAATCAGCTCGGTTTTTGGGAAGAAGATAAATACATTCCACTTCGCAAAGAAACAGATGTTGCATTTGCTCAAAAAGAAGGACTAGAATTGGCCAATTGGCTGGCATTTAAAACAAAGATGAATGCTGTATTGCTTAGTGCGCGCGCTCAAAGGATACGTCCGGGTTTGGATTATAAAATTTTAGTCAGCTGGAATGCAATGGCTGCCAAAGGACTCCTTGAAGCATTTCGCGTCTTTGGAGAGGACGTATTTTTACTGCGCGCCTTGAAAATTCTAAATTGTATAGAATCAACACAATGGGATGGCAAACAATTGTTTAGGGTCAATACAAACAAACAGCGATATGTTGTCGCATTTTTAGAAGATTACGCACATACCATAGAAGCGCTAACCCTTGCATATCAAGCAACAGGAAAGTTAAACTACCTGTATTTTGCAAAAACCCTAACCGAAAAAGTGGCATCTGAATTTCAACACCCCAAAAGCAAAATGTGCTTTTTTACTCCGACAGACGCTCAGCTGATTAGCCGCAACATGGAGTTGCATGATAACGTCATACCATCGAGTAATTCGGTCATGGCCAATGCATTTCTTACTATGGGTATTTATTTTGACAACCAAAATTGGACAGAAAGTGCTAGACAAATGTTACGAAATGTTTACGACGGAATGGAAACCTATGGTTCAGGCTACTCCAATTGGGGCTTATTGCTGTGCCGAGAATTACATGCACAAAAACACTGGCATGTTTTGAATGATAGCCAGCCAATGGAAGTCTTTAAGTCAACGGTTCAAAGCAATTGTTTACTTTCCTACCACCAAGAATTACCAATATCGAAGGAATATGAAACAAACGCCATCTCTGTATGTGAGTATGGCGTTTGTCATATACCAGTTCAAAGTATAGAAGAAGCCTTGCTTTTCTAATTAAATGATGTATGGTTTTCTCGCGATAGCTCTTTTTACAGCTGCTACGACGTCTGGTGTATCAATGTGGTATTTGGTCATGAGTTCCATGGGTGTTCCGGATTCACCGAATGTGTCGTTGACTGCTACATATTCTTGAGGCACAGGGTTGTTTCTGCTCAAGACCTGAGAAACGGCCTCGCCCAAACCACCATTCATCATATGCTCCTCGGCAGTAACTACACAGCCAGTTTTGGCAATCGATTTAAGGATTGCAGCTTCATCTAGCGGCTTAATTGTATGCATATTGATGAGTTCTGCCGATATACCGATTTCGCGCAGTTCTTTAAGCGCCTCTATTGATTTCCATACCATGTGACCGCAAGCAATGATGGTGACGTCTACTCCTTCTGCCAAAACATCAGCTTTGCCAATCACAAATTCGGCATCAGGTTTTACAAAGATTGGCATTACAGGGCGGCCAAAGCGCAAGTAGACGGGGCCTTCGTGCGCTGCGATGGCAATAGTAGCTTGCTTGGTTTGATTGAAGTCAGCTGGCACAATTACCGTCATGTTGGGCAACATGCGCATCATGCCGATATCTTCCAACACTTGGTGTGTGGCGCCATCTTCTCCGAGCGTAAGGCCTGCATGCGAAGCACAAATTTTGACGTTTTTCTTGGAATAAGCCACAGACTGACGAATTTGGTCGTAAACACGTCCGGTTGAAAAATTGGCAAAAGTACCTGTAAATGGGATTTTCCCACCGATAGTCATACCGGCAGCCAAACCAATCATATTGGCTTCGGCAATACCCGTTTGGAAAAAACGATCAGGGTGCGCTTTTTGAAAGGCATCCATTTTGAGCGAGCCTGTTAAATCCGCACAGAGGGCAACTACATTTGGATTTTGCTCGCCCAATACGGCTAAGCCTTCTCCATATCCTGAACGCGTGTCTTTGTTTCCGAGTACTTCAAATTCCATTTTTATAAACTTAAATTCGTGACTTTTAAAGAGGTAATATTGAACTTTTTTTCTTTTGTATAGGTACTTGACCGTTGGTCTTTTTCACGGTAGATGACCTTGTAGACACCGGGCTGTAATTTAATGGTGCCTTTGTTTTGGTTATATGGCAAATCGAGAACCCACTCCCATTGACCGGGGTTGCGCTCGTAAAAAAGCTGAGCAACAATTCCTTTTGGTACTTGATATATAAATTGCCCTGCCGCAGGAATATCAATACTTGTGAGCTTGGATTGTTCGATTTTGACTTCCTTGTAAATACGCGGTATGGTCAAGATCTCTAATTGATAGGTTCCAACCAAATACTTTTGGATTTCGCCGAGTTGTTGAACGTGTAAAGTAGACGTTCCAGGAATTTGAATAATTCTGGATTCAATGCGACTGCCTTCTGGGCTTTTCACTGAGGTGATTGTGAGTTGTCCTTGCCCAGCAGGTACTTGAATGGTGTTATGGGTGTGCGGTACAATTGCGATATTGTTTTTGGCAATTGACGGCAAGGTTGCCACTCGTAAATCGTATTTGATGGAAGGATCTAGAACTAAAGTATCTGGTAAATTTTTCCGATTCAGAGTATGCATATAAGTATACTTTAAATTAGAGGTACCCGCTTCATATAAAAACATACTGACGTTGGTTTCTAATGGTTTACCATCTACAGTATTCAGATTGATTTGAACAGTTGTGTTGAGTAGCGCTTTAGACAAAATATTAGATAATACATTTTCAAATGCAGCTTTGCTTTCGGCGTCGGTGTAACTGCCGATACACTCAAATTTGTCGAGGTAACTGAGGTCCATGCCAAGACCAATCACAAAAGGTGTGACTTTGACGCCCTTATCTCTGAGTTTTCTGGCTACCAAGCAAGGATCGTTGTCACAAGATTCGAGGCCATCAGTGATGAGGATAATAAAATTGCGGGCTAGTGTATCAGGAAAATCTGCAGCCGCAGCCTCTAAGGAGCGTGCTATTGGCGTTGCCCCCTTTGCTTGTAATCCTTTGATTTTGGTTTTGATGGCATCAATATTGGCCGGACCAAAAGCCACTTCTAATTTGGTGTCTTGGCAATCTTGATAAGTGTTGGTGACATTTGACTGATGGCCGTAAACGCGCAAGGCGAGTTCGAGGTCTGGGACGCCGCGCAAGCTTTCGATGCTTTTGATCAAGACTTCTTTGGCGGCGGACATTCGGGTTTGGTTATTCCAGTCCAGATTCATGGAATTTGAGGCATCCAATATAAAGAGTATGCGCGTAGTGGTTTGGGTCCAGCCTAAACTAAAACAAGTCAGTAATATGAAGCACCCTATTGCTTTCACTAGTAGTCGCCTAAGGTTTCTTCGAGTTGATCGAGGGCCACTTGCAATTGCTCGGCGTTTGGCGCTACACCATGCCATTTGTGCGAACCCATCATGTAATCTACACCTTGGCCCATTTCTGTTTTCATAATAATGACCACCGGCTTACCTTTTCCTGTCATGGATTTGGCTTGTTGCATGGTGCTGCGAATGCTATCAAAATCGTGGCCGTTCATATGTAAGACATCCCAACCAAATGCGTGCCATTTTTGAGCGAGGTCGCCTAGTGATAATACTTCATCGACGTCACCATCAATTTGACGGCCGTTGGCGTCAATGGTTGCGATGATGTTGTCTACTTTATTGGCTGCCGCATACATGGCGGCTTCCCAAATTTGTCCTTCTTGCAATTCACCATCGCCATGAAGGGTGTAAACTAAAGTTGGGTCTTGATTGAGTTTTTTAATTTGTGCGGCACCAACCCCCACAGACAAACCTTGTCCGAGAGATCCGGAAGCCATGCGCACACCAGGTAAATTTTTATCAGTAGAGGGGTGCCCTTGTAAACGTGTGCCTAATTTTCTGAAAGTGCCAAGTTCTGCGGCAGGAAAATAACCTGCTCTTGCCAATACACTGTACCACACTGGAGAAATGTGGCCGTTAGAAAGAAAGAAAAGGTCTTCGTTTTTGCCATCCATGTCAAATGCAGGGTTATGCTGCATCTGCTCAAAATAGAGGTACGTTAGAAAATCAGTGCAGCCAAGAGAACCCCCAGGATGACCTGAGTTCACGGCCGAAACCATTCTAACGATATCTCTTCTGACTTGGGAGGCAATTGCTGCCAATGCGTTGTTTTCCATGATAAATTGTTGTGCTTTTGGTCCTACAAAGCTACGTTTTATTAACTTAGACTTCGTTTTAAAACTTTGAACATTTGATGCAACTTTTCAACGGGTTTTTGCGTCTTCAATCGAATTCTATATTTATGAAACTACTTTACACCTTTCTTTTTGCCTTCTTGAGCCTCCAATCTTGGTCGCAAAACCTCGAATCCCAGCTTAGCAAAACTTATTCCAAAGAGGAAATTGCTGAATTCAAAGCTTCTAACTCCTTGCCGCTTTACGAGTACGCACTTACGCATGCTTGCTATTTAATAGACGCACCCCAAGGAAAAGATATAAGTCAATTTCCGGTTTTTGATTTGCTTTTGCCCCAATATCCAGAACCAATCGTGTTTACCAATTACAGCATTCGTATTTTAGATAAAACGCAATACTACTTAGTTGCCAACACCAATAAAATATTGGTGGTCAAGTCGAAAAATATCCTTTCATTAGAAATGCAAAATCAGAAAAAATGAAACTAATTCTACGCTCAACTCTTTTCCTATTTGGGTTCATTTCTTCTGTTCAAGCGCAAGTAACCCTTACCCTTACAGGCCCAGACTACAACCAAGGCAACCCACTCAACTGTGCCGGTATTGTTCCAACGGGTGGTACAAACTTTATTGACGGTGTGGGTAATTACACTCCCAACATGGACGAAACACTTGTTTTGTGCCCAGACCCCAATCAAGGTTCTAAAGTTTCTATTGCGTTTGCAACCAATATAGGTTTCGAGTGGAATGTTCACCCAACAGATACGCTCTATATCTACGACGGTCCGACTACAGCGGCACCACTCATTGGTGCCTATAACAGTGGCACCAACCCAGTTGGGCTTTTTGCACAAGCCTCATGGAACAACCCAACAGGTTGTCTTACGCTTCGGTTCCGTTCAAATGGCGCCAACGAAGGGACAGGCTGGGTTGCTAATGTTGCTTGTGGCAATCCGCCGCAACCAATTGTTCCTCATGTAGAAGCACTAAAAAACGGTAGCGGAACTAACATTATGAATCCGTTGGATACTGGTTATGTAGACCTCTGCCCTGGGGACAGCGTGCTGCTCAAGGCGCTGCCTTCTTTTCCGTATTCACTCGAAAATGCCAATACCGGATATTCCCAAAACTCTAACAACTGTACTTTTACTTGGACCATCGGCGGCGTGGGTCAATTCACCGGTAGTCAAATTTGGTTTACTCCCACCAGCAGCACTGGCTACTATGTAGACCTCGCCATTACAGATCAATTTCCCCAAACCATACATACCAACTTCAAAGTTCGCGTTTCAGTGCCGCCAATTTTTGCCGGCACAGGCCCTTTAGAAGACACCGTTTGTTTGGGTCAAAATTCTTACCTCATTGGTGGTGTTACCCCCCAAGATACCGTTGGCATTGATATTCCTGGAGGGACTTTTCAAATTGGAGGCACTTTTGCTGGCCTCACTTTCCTTCCCGACGGAGCTGGCCAAATGTATCAAACCAACATTCCAATGTCCGGGTTTGACTCTACCGCCGTCATCACCACAGGAGCGGATATCGATCAAATTTGTTTGGATATCGAACACTCCTATATCGGCGACCTTGAAATCGCACTCACGTGTCCGAATGGAACTACCGTTTCTCTTATGAATGCCTATAATCAAACGCCATTTGGTTGGACCGAACTCGTGCCTGGTGGTTGTGGCAATGGCATTGGCACCTTTTTAGGTAACGACACCAACATAGATGGTGGCAATCCTGGCTCACCGGTCTGGACCTACTGCTTTTCAACAACAAGCAATACTTTCAATACCATTTGCGCAGAAAACGCAGCTGGAAATATAATAATTAACGACTACGGCTTCCCATCTATGAATCCCAATGGAGTTTATCTTCCGGATGGTGACTTTAATCAGTTTGCAGGCTGCCCTATCAATGGCAACTGGACTATTTCAGTCCAAGACAATCAGGGAATTGACGACGGCTACATCTTTTCTTGGGGAATTTATTTTAACGCCTCTTTATATCCTGAAAGCGAAGGCTACCAAAACTATGTGGTTACCGAAGCTTGGGCAAGTGACCCTACTATTATCTCGGGTCAAAACGATACGCTTATCGTCATTCAACCGAGTACCCCCGGTATTACCAACTACACTTACGGCATCACCGATAACTTTGGCTGTCAGTACGACACCACCGTTTCGTTCATCGTATTGCCACGCCCAGCGATTTTCTCTGATACTGCCATTTGTCACTATAACTATTTTGTTGGCAACACCAGTGCTTATGCCGGCGGCCAATGGTATGCACTCGATACAGCTGTTCATTTTATACCGAGTAATTTGGTCGACAACCCTCAAATTATGACCTATAATATGGGAGGGGTTTATCCAGTATTTTACGTGGACAACGCTTGTCAGGATACTGTTTCGTCGAGCATTGAATTCATGCCGTACGTCTACGCAACCATTTTTGACTCTGCAATATGTCAGGGTGCAAGTTTATGGCTCAATCCATATGTTATCAATACCCCGCCACTACAAAATGGCTACAGCCCACCGATTTACGGGCAATGGTGGGACGGCAGTACAGAAGTGCCGAGACTGGCAACAGAAGCCGGCAATTACATTTATACGGCCCAAAATGCATGCAACACCATTTCCGATACAGCTCAAATTACCTATAAACCTTGTGATATTACAGCGCCAAACGTTGTGGTACTCTCATCTACGAATGGCAACGAAGCATTTTATGTCAATTATGAAGGCATTGCATCTTTCAATTGTGCTATTTTGAATCGATGGGGGAATGTGATTTTTGAATACACGAATCCCGCCGATAAATGGTACGGCAAAACCCAAGCAGGTGACACCGTTGAAGAAGGCACTTACTTTTATCGCATTGATGCAGTACTAGATGGAGGCATTGAACTTCAAAAACACGGATTTGTCGTGTTGAAGTACTAACATTGCTTATTTTTGTGGCAAAATCATAAACATGATCAGTTTTGCCGACGAAATCAAACAAGGTATTCCTTCTGTTCTACCAAATCCAAAACCCTGGGAACCAGCAGTAAATCATGCGCCCAAGCGCAAAGAAATCCTCAGCAACTCTGAGAAAAAACTGGCAATTGCCAATGCTTTACGCTATTTTCCTAAGGAAGTTCACGCCATTTTAGCGCCTGAATTTGCACAGGAATTAAAAACATACGGTCGCATATATATGTACCGCTTGATGCCGGAGCATCCCATCTTTGCGCGGCCTATATCCGAGTATCCTGGCCATTCAGAACAAGCAAAGGCAATTATGCTCATGATCCAAAATAACTTGGATCACCGGGTTGCACAGCATCCACTTGAACTCATCACTTACGGAGGTAATGGCGCTGTTTTTCAAAACTGGATTCAATACCGTTTGGTCATGAAGTATCTCTCAGAAATGAATGATGAGCAAACCTTGGTAATGTATTCAGGGCACCCACTTGGGCTTTTTCCTTCACACACTAATGCCCCGCGTGTTGTCGTCACCAACGGCATGATGATCCCCAATTACTCTAAACCCGACGACTGGGAAAAATTCAATGCCCTTGGGGTCACTCAATATGGACAAATGACCGCTGGTTCATACATGTATATTGGTCCGCAAGGAATTGTACATGGAACGACCATTACCGTTTTAAACGCAGTTCGCCGCTTAGCAAAAACCAGAGACGACATCAAAGGGAAAGTTTTCTTGACTGCCGGACTCGGCGGTATGTCTGGTGCACAACCAAAAGCTGGCAATATAGCGGGTGTCATTTCTATTACAGCAGAAGTGAACCCGAAAGCGGTCACTACGCGCCATTCTCAAGGGTGGGTGGATGAAATCATTTCAGACCTAGATCAACTCGTTCAAAGAGTACAAAAAGCGCAAGTCAACAGAGAAGTGGTTTCGATAGCTTATCTTGGTAATGTGGTCGATGTTTGGGAAAAATTTGATAAAGAGGGTGTCCATATCGATTTAGGATCTGATCAAACTTCGCTACACAACCCTTGGGCCGGAGGTTATTACCCAGCAGGGCTCAGTTTCGACGAGGCCAATGAGATGATGGCCAAAGACCCTGAGCAGTTCAAATCACACGTACAAGAAAGCCTCAGAAGACATGCCGCAGCTGTCAATAAACACACTACGAGAGGGACCTATTTCTTTGACTACGGCAATGCATTTTTGTTAGAATCTGCGCGTGCAGGCGGCGATGTTATGGCTGAAAACCACATTGACTTCAAATACCCCTCCTACATCCAAGATATTCTTGGACCCATGTGTTTTGACTTTGGTTTTGGCCCTTTTCGTTGGGTCTGCGCAAGTGGCGATCCCAAAGATTTAGAAAAAACAGATTCTATTGCTTGTGCTGTCCTTGAAGAAATGATGGCGAACTGCCCAGAAGAAATTCAACAACAAATGGCAGACAACATCCAATGGATTAAAGGGGCACAAGAAAACGAGCTTGTGGTGGGTTCTCAGGCGCGCATTCTGTATGCCGATGCCGAAGGACGCATGCGCATTGCTGCCGCTTTCAATGATGCAATTGCCAATGGTGAAATTGGACCTGTTATTTTAGGTAGAGACCATCACGACGTCTCAGGAACCGATTCGCCGTACCGCGAAACCTCCAATATTTACGATGGTTCCCGTTTTACAGCAGATATGGCCATTCAGAATGTCATTGGAGATAGTTTTAGAGGGGCTACCTGGGTCAGTATTCATAATGGCGGCGGTGTTGGCTGGGGAGAGGTCATCAATGGCGGTTTTGGCATGTTGCTAGACGGTTCAGCGCAAGCACAGCGCAACCTCAAGAGCATGCTGCACTGGGATGTCAATAATGGTATTGCCCGCCGCAATTGGGCAAGAAACGAAAACGCCATTTTCGCCATCAAACGCGCCATGGAAGCAGAACCGCTGCTCAAAGTGACGCTGCCTAATATAGTCGATGATCAACTGCTCGATCAGTTATTTTGATAGTAAGCTATTGTAAAGGAAAAGCCGCTCTCAAGAATTTACCTTTGCTGGTTGGCATTTCAAAATGCATGATTTCAGAAATGGTCTTAGAGATGTCGAGCATGTCTGCTTTTTGTGTGACGACAATCCCTTTTGGTGTGTCTGGACCCAAGACCAACAATGAAATATGGCGGCAGCCCTCGCACCAACAACCATGGTTGACAAAGCCAGAGCGCACGCCTTCTGAGTGGCGGCCGTGGTCATTGGTAATCAGTAATGTTGTTTGATCGCGCAATACCGGATTTGACTGGATCATTTCCCATAGCTTAGCTGCATAAAGATCTGACTGCGTAATAGACTCAAGGTATTTATCCCAATTATTGGCATGTCCATAGACATCAACCGCCAATAAGTTGATCAGCATGAGTTGCGGGGGTTGAGTAGACTGCACCAATTCGGTCACTTTTGCAAATGTTTTGTCGTCTCGGCCATAACCCAAGCCATTTCCATTAGGTCCACAATAGGTTTCAGCCAAATATTGATTGTTCCACTTTTTATGCGACGTATTGACAAGAACATCTAGTTTACCCTTACTCGCTACGACATACGCAGCCGAAGAATCTTTGCCGCTAGCCTTCAAGAAATATTGAAAAATATTGGGTTGTTTCGGAAGAGCTGTTCCTGCGTTTGACATGCGTTGGTAGTTACCAGTTACGATTGCGGTATGGCCAGGCACAGTAAAAGTGGGGCCATTATTTTTGAATTGCGCGTAAAACGCACCTTCATTTTTAAGTGAATCACATAAAATAGGGCTGTATTTACAATTTGGTTCGCCATAGGTTTCAGTATAACGTGGACCGTCAATCACTAAGATATAGACGTACTTGGTTTTGAACTGCTGGTTCAGCTGTTGGCTAAATGCCTGATTTACAACTAAACATAGCGTTACAAGAGAAATGAATATGATTTTCACAAGCTAAAATTAAGCATAAACCCAAACAAGCCTGTAATTTCTTTGTTTGAAAACTTGGATGCAATACCATTAATGTGGTAAATTTGCAGCAAATAAAGTGTTTTATTTATAATTAATCTAAATAAAAACGACATGTTAACTGTAACAGACGCAGCCAAAAAACAGGCGCTTCGCCTCATGGAAGACGAACAAAAAGACGGGTTTTTTATTCGTGTAGGTGTTCAAGGGGGCGGATGCTCAGGACTCATGTACCAACTCACCTTCGACAATGAAGAAAAAGAAGGAGATATGGGCTTCGAAAACAATGGTGTTAAGGTTGTAGTAGATAAAAAAAGCTACCTCTACCTTGTGGGTACCACACTCGACTTTTCCGGCGGGCTCAACGGCAAAGGTTTTGTTTTCCAAAACCCAAATGCAGACCGCACTTGCGGCTGCGGTGAATCCTTTTCTGTATAATTATGTCGAACTATACCGAAAACGAACTTGCACAGGACCTCGAAAACCAAGAATACAAATTTGGTTTTGTCACGGATATCGAGTCCGATACCGTGCCTGTTGGCCTCAACGAGGACATCATTCGACTCATTTCGACCAAAAAAAATGAACCGAGGTGGTTACTTGACTACCGTCTAAAATCTTTTGCAATTTGGCAACAAATGACAGAGCCTGAATGGGCCCATGTTCAATATCAAAAACCAGATTTCCAAGCAATCTCCTATTACTCTGCTCCTAAACAAACCAAAAAATACGAGTCTTGGGATGACGTCGAACCGGAGCTTAAGGAAACCATGAAAAAACTCGGAATTTCCATGGAAGAACAACAACGTCTCACAGGCGTAGCTGTTGATTTTGTCATGGATTCCGTATCTGTAGCAACCTCTTTCAAAGAAAAGCTCAGCGAGCTCGGCATCATATTTTGTTCTTTTTCTGATGCAGTTCAAGAACACCCAGAACTCGTTCAGAAATATATGGGCACCGTTGTTCCAAATACGGACAACTTCTATGCTGCATTAAACAGTGCGGTCTTCACTGACGGGTCTTTTTGCTATATACCAAAGGGTGTTCGTTGCCCTATGGAACTTTCGACTTATTTTCGAATCAATGCAGGAGGTACTGGTCAATTTGAACGCACACTAGTTGTTGCAGATGAAGGTGCGTATGTTTCGTACCTCGAGGGCTGTACTGCGCCTCAGCGCGATGAAAATCAATTGCACGCAGCCGTTGTAGAACTTATCGCCCTACAAGATGCGGAAATCAAATATTCTACCGTACAGAACTGGTATCCCGGAGATAAAGATGGAAAAGGAGGCGTGTTTAACTTTGTAACCAAACGCGGGTTGTGTGAAACCAATTCCAAAATTTCTTGGACACAAGTCGAAACAGGTTCTGCAGTAACTTGGAAATATCCATCGTGCATCCTCAAAGGAGACCATTCAATCGGAGAATTTTATTCGGTTGCCGTCACCAATAATTTGCAACAAGCCGATACCGGCACGAAAATGGTTCATTTAGGTAAGCACACGAAGTCAACCATTATTTCCAAAGGTATTTCTGCAGGGAGATCACAAAATTCTTACCGCGGTTTGGTTCAAATAAACAAAAGCGCACACCATGCGCGTAACTTTTCTCAATGTGACTCTCTTCTGATGACCGACGAATGCGGCGCGCATACCTTCCCTTACATCGAATGCAAAAACCCAACGGCCAAAATTGAGCACGAAGCAACAACCTCCAAAATTGGCGAAGACCAACTGTTTTACTGCATGCAACGCGGTATAAGTGAAGAAAAAGCAATCAGCCTCATCGTCAATGGCTACTGTAAAGAAGTTCTCAACCAACTCCCAATGGAGTTTGCCGTCGAGGCACAAAAACTACTCGCCATCAGTCTAGAAGGTAGCGTAGGTTAATCATATTTAGAAGACACTCAACCCAATGATAAAAATCGAAAACTTACACGCTAGCATTAATGGGAAGGAAATCCTTAAAGGACTCAACCTCACTGTAAATGCAGGCGAAGTACATGCCATAATGGGGCCCAACGGAGCAGGTAAAAGTACACTTGCCTCTGTTTTAGCTGGCCGCGAAGACTATGAAATCACTGCAGGAAACGTTTCCTTTCTCGACAAAGATTTGCTAGAACTTTCTACCGAAGACCGCGCCCGCGAAGGTCTTTTCTTGGCCTTTCAGTACCCAGTTGAGATCCCAGGCGTGAGCAATGTCAACTTCTTGCGCACCGCCCTTAACGAAAAGCGTGCTTATCATGGCCAAGATCCTATTTCTGCAAAAGATTTTATGGCGCTTGTTCGCGAAAAATCTGCGCTTGTGGAAATCGATCCAAAGCTTGCATCGCGCTCAGTGAACGAAGGATTTTCTGGTGGGGAGAAAAAACGCAATGAAATTTTTCAGATGGCCATGCTCAATCCCAAATTGGCTGTCCTAGACGAAACAGATTCCGGTTTAGATATCGATGCACTGCGCATTGTATCGCAAGGCGTCAATGCACTTAAATCGCCTGAAAACGCAAGTATCGTCATTACCCATTACCAGCGCCTACTCGACTACATTATTCCAGATATGGTGCATGTTCTTTACGACGGACGCATTGTCAAATCAGGGCCAAAAGAATTGGCTTTAGAGCTCGAAGAACGCGGTTACGACTGGATTAAAGAAAGTTTATAATATGGAAACCGGCACGCTCAATAAGCTTTCTCTTTTTGTTGAAGATCTAAATGAAACTGCACTTGCGCCAAATGCGCTCAAAGACGCGGCTCACGAATTTTTAGCTGGACAAGACTTTCCCACAACCCGCTCCGAACGATTCAAATACACCCGACTTGCCAAATTAGCAAATGCAGCATTTTCTGCGGCGCAAAGCGTAAACGAAGTGCAAATAGCGCAGTCAAAAATTTTAATAGACGCTTATACAATTGTCATTAACCATGACAACATCCAAATACCCAAGAATCTTCCATCGGGTATCGAGGTTTCATTAATAGCAGAAACCCAAATTCCTTTCAATGAGGCTGCTTTTTATGATATTTTCGGCGCGCTGAATATTCTTCATGCCTCCCTTGGTATTTCGATTCATATTCGTCAAAATATCACCTTAGACAAACCGCTGCAAATTTTGCAAATAAATAGTGGGGGCAAAACTTTTTACCGTCATCATTTCAGTTTTGAAAAGAATTCAGAAGTAGCTGTTTATTTTATTTCTAAAAATACAGAAGGGCACAGCAGTTTTGCCCATACGCACTTTCAATACAATATCGCAAAAGATGCACGCGTCAAAATTTTCAAAATTCAAGACACCAATGTTGGACATTTTGATTTCAATGAAGACCGCGCCAAACAAGCAGAACGCTCCCATTTTGAAATCAATACCATTACACTCTGCGGAAGTTTTGTGCGCAACGACGCACAGGTAATTATTCAGGGTGAACATGCACAAACTTATTTGAATGGTGCTTACTGGCTCAAAGAAGAGCAACATGTCGCCAATTATACGACCATTGACCACCGCGTGGCCAATTGTGAATCCTTTGAAACTTACAAAGGGGTTGCCACCGATAAAGCTACCGCTGTTTTCAATGGCAAGGTTTTCGTCAGAAAAGACGCCCAAAAAACGAATGCGTATCAAAGCAATGCCAATGTGCTGCTCTCTGAAAATGCAAGTATCAATTCCAAACCAGAACTTGAAATCTACGCCGACGACGTCAAGTGTTCTCATGGCTCAACAACAGGCCAACTAGACGAAAACGCACTATTTTACCTACGCGCCAGGGGCCTGAGTGAGGCCGCCGCCAAGAATCTATTGCTACAGGCTTTCATGGAAGACGTGCTGGCTTATGTCAAAAATGAAGAAGTACTCGCCTATGTTCACAAGCGCATAGCAGCACGTTTCAATTGGAATTATTAAGCGCGAAAGAAAGCGAAGAAAACCCAATTCTTTCACATTTTACCAAAACCCTTTAAACAAAAAAAGAGCGCCTTTCAGCGCTCTTTTTCATTCTATTAAATCGGTTTTTTTAGCCGTTAAGTGCTTCTGCTCCACCAACAATCTCGAGGATTTCATTGGTAATTGCAGCTTGACGGGCTTTATTGTAACTTAATTTGAGGTTCTTTTGAAGTTCTTTTGCGTTGTCGGTAGCTTTGTGCATGGCTGTCATGCGGGCACCGTGCTCTGCTGCAAAAGAATCTCTGATTGCTTTGTAAAGCTGCAACTTCATTGACTTTGGAAGCAAATCTTCGACAATCTCCATTTTAGAAGGTTCAAAGATGTAGTCTCCAGCCTCTGAATCACTGACAGTAGGTACAATTGGTAAAAATTGTTCTGTTTCAATGTTCTGGGTTGCTGCATTCACAAATCGGTTGTATACCAATACGACTTTATCAAAAGACTTATTGATAAACTGTGCCATAATTTCTTCTGCTACCTGAGCTACCAATTCAAAACGCAAATCGGCATAGATGTCTTCCATTTGCTCTATTGTCTCGTTGGCGTAGAAATAAGGTGTTCTCTTATAAACATCTTTGATTTTCTTTCCAAGACATAAAACAGAAACTTCTTTTCCGGCGTAATCTTCGGCAATTAATGAACCTACTCTTTTTATGATGTTGTTATTGAAACCACCGCAGAGTCCGCGGTTAGAGGTAATGCCAACAATCAGAATTTTGTTTGCCTCGCGCTGTACTGCATAGGCATTTTCTGATAGATCAAGACTTGTACTTAAATTTTCGAGGATTTCGCGCAATTTGCCCGCATATGGGCGCATTTGCGTGACGGCATCTTGGGCGCGTTTCAATTTGGCAGCAGAAACCATTTTCATGGCAGAAGTAATCTGCATTGTGGATCCGACTGAACTGATGCGGTTACGTATTTCTTTTAGATTCGCCATTGTAATCCTAAATTATTGGCAATTATGAAGCAAATTTAGCTGCTACTTCTTTGGCTGTTTTGGTCAATACAGCTTCAATTTCGTCTGTGTATTTACCTGCTTTAAGCGCCACAAGTGCATCGCCATGATTTGCTTTTAGTACTGTTAAGTAATCTTTTTCGAATTCCTTGATTTTGTTTACTGGTACTGGTTGCATAAGGCCTTTTACACCGGCGTAGATAATCGCAATTTGCTTTTCTACAGGGAATGGATCTCCTTCGCGTTGCTTTAAGATTTCCACGTTGCGTGCACCTTTATCGAGAACGGCTTTGGTAGCTGCATCTAGATCAGAACCAAACTTAGCAAAAGCCTCGAGTTCACGATATTGCGCTTGGTCAAGCTTTAATGTACCCGCTACTTTTTTCATGGATTTGATCTGTGCAGAGCCACCAACACGAGATACAGAGATACCTACGTTAATTGCAGGACGAATACCTGAGTTAAACAAGTCAGACTCCAAAAAGATTTGTCCGTCTGTAATCGAGATTACGTTGGTTGGAATATACGCAGAAACGTCACCCGCTTGTGTTTCGATAATAGGAAGTGCTGTAAGCGACCCACCACCTCGAACTTTGTCTTTCAAAGAGGCAGGAAGGTCATTCATTTGGGAAGCAATGCTGTCATCGGCGATAACTTTAGACGCGCGCTCGAGTAAGCGAGAGTGCAGATAAAATACGTCACCAGGGTAAGCCTCGCGTCCTGGCGGACGACGCAAAAGAAGCGATACCTCGCGGTATGCAACAGCTTGTTTTGAAAGGTCATCATAAACGATGAGCGCCGGATTACCGCAGTCGCGGAAATACTCACCGATTGCCGCACCTGTCATTGGTGCATAGAATTGCATTGGTGCAGGGTCCGATGCATTAGCGGCAACTACCGTAGTGTAGGCCATTGCGCCGGCATCTTCTAATTTTTTTACAATACCAGCAACTGTAGATCCTTTTTGGCCAATTGCAACATAGATACAATATACAGGCTCACCGCGGTCGTAGAACTCGCGTTGGTTGATGATGGTATCGATGGCAACTGTTGTTTTTCCAGTTTGGCGGTCACCGATGATGAGCTCACGCTGGCCACGACCAATTGGAATCATGGCATCTACTGCTTTTATACCGGTTTGAAGTGGCTCGCTTACCGGCTGACGGAAAATTACTCCTGGTGCTTTGCGCTCAATTGGCATTTCGTATAGGTCGCCTTGGATTGGACCCTTACCATCGATTGGCTGACCGAGAGTGTCAACAACACGGCCGACCATGCCATCGCCAACTTTTACAGAAGCAATTTTACCAAGACGGCGAACGGTGTCACCTTCTTTTACACTAGAGGAACGACCAAGCAATACCGCTCCTACGTTGTCTTCTTCGAGGTTGAGTGCAATACCTTGCATGCCACCATCAAATTCAATGAGTTCGCCGTATTGTACGCCGTTCATTCCGTAGATGCGTGCAATACCATCTCCTACCTGAAGTACCGTTCCTACTTCTTGCAATTCAGCTTCTGAGCGGAAACCTGAGAGCTGCTCTCTCAATATTGCCGAAACTTCTGCTGGTTTAATATCTGCCATGTGTACTTATTTTTATTGTCTGTTGACGATTATACGATTTGTTGTTTGAGACGCTTGAGTTGACTTGCAACAGAGGCGTCGATTTGGTGGTCACCCATTCTTACAATGAAGCCGCCAATTAGTGTTGGATCTATTTCTTCTGTGACATCCGCTGTTCCAGAAATTGCTGCCGAAACCTTGGTGAGAATAGCTGTCTTAGTGCCTTCTTCGAGTTTTTGCGCACTAATGATTGTGATAGGAACTATTCCGCGTTGTGCTTTGAGTTGTGCAATAAATTGCTTAGCGATGTCAAGCATAACTGATTCACGACCATTGTTGGTAACAAGCGTCAGAAAATCGATGGTCGATTGACTGAAATCTTTAAAAATTTGCTTGATCACGGCAACTTTTTTGTCGATGTTGATCAAGGGTGAATTCAAGAAAACTTGAAAGTCATGGGCTTCATCAGCGACTTGAAGCAATTGGAGCATGTCTGCTTCTATTTGCTCAATTTTATTGTGCTCAGTAGCCAACTCTAAAAGAGCTTTGGCATATCGAACAGCTGATTTATTTGACTTCATGGATTAGTTCATTTTGATTTCACCAGCAAGCTGGTTGGCCAATGCTTTTTGCTTGTCGTCTGAACTCAGTTCTTGACGAACTACTTTTTCAGCGATTTGTAAAGACAAACTAGCCACATGATTTTTAAGCTCTGCCATGGCTGCCGCTTTCTCGCTGTTGATGTTCTGACGGGCAGACTCAACGAGTTTTGCAGCTTCGACTTTAGCTTTGCCTTTGGCTTCCTCTATCATGCCGTTTGCAGCTTCTTTAGCTTCTTTCAAAATTTGATCGCGCTCAGTACGAGCAGCCTTCAAAATTTGGTCGTTTTCGGCCTTGAGTACTTGCATTTCAGCTTTGGTTTTCTCGGCTAATTTAAGCGCTTCAGTAATCTTTTGCTCACGGGTATTGACTGCGTTGAGAATAGGCTTCCAAGCGTATTTTGTAAGCACAAACAACAGCAAACAAAATACCAACCCTGTCCAAAATAATAAACCTAAATCTGGTGTTACTAAATTCATTTCAGATGCTTTTTTGACGATTAAAAAAAGTTTCTACCCAAACCAACCGTCTGGGTAGAAAACTTGCTTACTTTGCAGCTCCTAACAAACCGATTACAACGCCGAAAAGTGCAACACCTTCAATAAGCGCTGCGGCGATAATCATAGTTGTTGTGATTTTTCCTGAGACCTCAGGATTTCTCGCGATTCCCTCAACTGCTTTACCACCGATTAAGCCAATGCCAATACCAGCGCCTAAAACTGCGAGTCCTGAACCGATTGCTGCTATACTACCATAAATCATACTATGTATATTTAGAAATTACTAATTAATGATGTGCCTCTTCGACAGCTGCACCTATGAATAACGCAGAAAGCAATGCGAAAAGATACGCTTGCAAAACTGCGACCAACATTTCCAAACAGGAAATGAAAAGTGCCATAGGGACCGATAAGGCGCCCCAAGCAATGTGTTTATTGATGAAAATAATGGAAATCAAAGCCAAAATGATAATATGTCCAGCGGTGATATTGGCGAACAAACGAATCATTAGCGCAAAAGGCTTTGTGAAAATACCTACAATTTCAATAGGAATCATGATAGGCATCAATGCGATAGGAACACCTGGCGTAGCAAAAATATGTTTCCAATAATTCTTATTTGAAGAAAATAATGTCAGAAACAAAGTACATAATGCTAGAAAAAAAGTAATGGTAATATTTCCTGTTAAGTTAGCTCCGCCTGGGAATATTGGCACAAGACCCAAAAGATTATTTATCCAGATAAAGAAAAAGATTGTTATTAGGTATGGAACATATTTGTGATGTTTACCATGGCCAATGTTCTCTTGCGCAATGTCATCTCTAATGACAACAATGAGCGGTTCGAGAAATTTTGCTATTCCGCTTGGAGCTACGGCTCCATTTTTTCGGTAAAACCTTGCCATTCTTAACATCAAGATGATGATAAGCAGAGCGCCAATAAATAAAGAAGCTACATTTTTCGTAATGGAAAAATCTAGTGTAGGCGAATTTTCCGGATGTTCACCATGAAATTTCAAAATGTACACCGACTGACCTTTTGAATTGTTGGTTTTCTCTAACTTGTATATTTCTTCGTGGTATAGAGCGTATCCTTTTGCCGGACCAACACCTTCCATGTAATGAACTGTGGTGCCATCCTTTGAAATTACCTCGCACTTTTTACCATGATAAAAGTATTTTGAGCTAAAAGTTTTTAAACCGTTGTCAAGGAGAATCACAGGAAGATATAAGCTGATACCTCCATGTTCTGGGCCAGCGATGTGCCACTCATGTGCATCGTTAATGTGATGCATAATCATTTCGCTAACATTGAAACTTTCTTCTTTTGCAGCGTTCGCAAGAGGTTGATAAACAAGGAATGACAGAGCGAAAATGATGATTTTGAAAAGAGAGGAAACCTTACCAACCTGCTGCATTAGAATTTAAGTTTGCGTGTTTGCGAAAAATTTTTGCAAATATACTCAAACTTTCTAAAAGAAACAATTTAATTTTTGAATAATTCAGGCTTGAGTTTTGCGCAATTTCTTGTATAGTTTGATGCCCAACATGAGCAGCACGCCCACCGCAAAAAATCCTATGGTGCCCTTGATCCAGTTGAGCTGACCTTTGAGCACCGCTATGAAGACAATACTAACTAAAAATAATGTGGCTACTTCATTCCAAATCCGCAACTGATTTGAAGACCAATTCAGCATTCCTGCCTCGCATTGACGCAGCATTTGCTGCGAATAGAAATGGTATAAAATCAAAAGAAAAACGAAGCCTAGTTTGAGATGCATCCATGGTGCGTATAATAAGTAACTGGAGTTTAGTGTCAACATCCAAATGCCAAAAACGACAGTGAGAATCATGGCTGGGGTAGTGATGATCCACCACAACCGTTGCATCATGATAACAAATTGAGACTGTAAAATATTTTGTTCGTTTTGGGATTTATCGGTAGCCTCCCGAAAGTAAATAAAAAGTCGGACCATATAAAAAAGGCCTGCAAACCAACTCACCATAAAAATAAGGTGCAGTGCTTTGATGTAATCGTAGGTGGTATTGACCATTTCACAAAATTAATCGAAAGCGCTTGAATCGTACTATATTTGTATAAAAAGCTTCGCTATGCACCGCAGGATACTTTTTTTGATGTTTTTTGCGATTAAATTTTGTCTTTTTGCGCAAGTAGAATTATTGTCTTTGGAGGGTACCTACCAAGAAAAAAATTTACTGGTCAATAATCCGCCAATGGCAGATGGTTTTGGCTTTTGTATTAGCAAGGTATTGGTTAACGGAGAAATTTTACCCGCTATGATCCAAACTTCTCATTTTGAAATTGATTTTACCCTTTTTCATCTCAAAAAAGGCGCAGAAGTATTTGTTGTACTCGAACATGCGCCAGGATGTGAGCCAAGGTTTTTAAATCCCATTATTTTGTTGCCTAACAGCACTTTTGATTGCACCTCTATCACTGCCCAAAAAGATGGTTTGGTGAAGTGGACTACCACCAACGAACAAGCTGTACTGGATTTTAGTGTTGAACAATTCAAGTGGGGTCGTTGGGTCGAAGTCGGACAGGTAAAAGGAAAGGGTAGCAAAGGGCCCAACAATTATCAATTTCAGCTTACGCCGCATTCGGGCAAAAATACGGTTAGGGTCAGCCAAACAGATAGTTCTGGCAAGCCGAGAGTATCAAAAAGTGCTGGCTTCAATTCGCAAGTTACTACAGTAACATTTAGCCCAACCAAAGTTCATACGAACATCACTTTCAAAGCAAAAGGGCAAGCCATTAAAACCAAGTATGAAATTTACGATGCCTATGGTAATTTGTTAAAGATCGGCTACAGCAGCAGTGTTGATTGCCGAAATATTGTAAATGGCGTTTATTTTATCAATTACGATAACAAAACCGAAAAATTCATCAAAACCGACGAATAAATGAAGCGTATAGAACACCTCGGTATTGCCGTTAATGACCTCTCGACCGCTATTCCACTATATGAGGCGCTACTCAATACCAAATGCTACAAACAAGAAGAGGTTTCCTCTGAAGGCGTAAAAACCGCATTTTTTAAAGTCGGTGAATCAAAAATTGAGCTGCTAGAGGCTAGCAAGCTAGAATCGCCAATTGCTAAGTTCTTACAAAAAAATGGTCCCGGATTTCATCATGTTGCATTTGACGTGGCCGATATCGATGCCGAATTGAAACGCTTGCAATTAGCTGGTTTTGAATTGATCCATCAAAGTCCTAAGGATGGTGCTGACAACAAAAGAATTGCTTTTCTACATCCAAAATCGAGTGGCGGAATGCTCGTCGAACTTTGTCAGGAAAAAAGCGCATAAAAAGACGCGGCATCTTCGTAAAAAAATGTTTGTAACCCTGCGGCTTTGGCGCCATTTATATGCTGAGGGCTATCGTCTATAAAAAGCACATCTTTAGGTTCGAACCCTATTTGCTCACAAACCCAACTAAACGTTTCTGGTGTCGGTTTCCGTTTACCAATTTGGTGCGAAAGGAAAATGGTTTGAAAATACACTTCCATTTCTTGTTTGCTTGACCGATTCCAAGCTTTTTGAACAGGTGTCCAATGCAACTCATTTGTGTTGCTAAGCATGAACAACGGCAGCGTCTGAGATAATCGATTTAACAGCGCTATTTTTTCAACTGAAAACGCACCAATCATGGCATTCCATGCGGCAACAACCTCATTAGGAGTAGTGCCCGGAGCCGTATACGGCAGCAACAAATTGATAAAATGTTGTGCTGATATTTGGCCGCACTCCAAACGATCAAAAAGTTCATTTTGAGCAAATTGGGTGTAGCGTTCCTTAAAGTCAGTTACACCGAGCTTTTCGAATGCCACCTCAGTGGCATGGTAATTTATATCAATCAATACACCACCAAGATCAAAGAGCAAGGCCTTGTAGTTTGTTCTCATGCGTTAAAAATACCTCAAATCAAGCTATTTGAACCCATTCTAAATTAGCCATAATGACAATTCAATGACAAATGTGACCCTTGCCGGAAGTAAATTTGCACCATAAACGCTCCCCTTGTTGCAACAACTCCATATTATTGCATTCACGCACAGGCAACTAGATGTCAACAAAATTGGTTTGTTGCACATTGAAAAGGAAGCTCAAGTCCTACAACTCGAGCATCTCAAAGCAGCACTCGGGCTCAAAGAACTCATGTTTCTCACGACCTGTAATCGTGTAGAACTCACTTTTGTCAACGAACAAGACCTCGATACGCCCTTATTAATGAGACTACTCCAAACACTTTATCCAAAGTTAGTGCCTATCCAACTCGAGGAGTTTGCTCGCAAAGCTGAGGTCTATAGCGGAACTACGGCTGTTCAGCACGCGCTATCAGTTGCTTCTTCTATCGATTCCATGATCATTGGTGAAAGAGAAATCATTACCCAAGTGCGTTTGGCCTACGAATATTGCCACGCCCTTGGTTTAACTGGAGATCTGCTGCGTTTGCTAATGAAAAAAGTCATTGAAACAGCTAAACAAGTATATACTGAAACAAGTATTGCCACCAAACCTGTATCAGTAGTTTCTTTGGCTTATCAATACCTCAAGCAACTGCACATCCCTTTAGATGCCAGAATTTTAATTATCGGGGCGGGCGTTACGAATACCACAATGGCCCGTTTTCTCAAAAAACACGGCTTTAAAAATTTTGAGGTAGTTAACCGTTCCATTGAAAATGCAGAAACATTAGCCGCTGAGATTCGCGGAAATGCCCATGCTTTGAATGACTTAAAAAGCTATTCAAACGGTTTCGATGTACTCATCACTTGTACTGCAGCCGAAGGTACAATTATTGACGCCGCGCTTTATGCAGATTTACTCAATGGCGAAACCCAAGAGAAAATTGTGATTGACCTCGCCATTCCACAAGACCTCGATGCGCAAATCCTCAACCAATACGCCGTAAAATACCTCTCTATCGAATACCTTCAACGCATTTCCAACGAAAACGTAAAAGAGCGCTCCAAAGAACTCCAACAAGTCGAAGAAATTATAGCCAATGCACGTTTTGAATTTCAACATTTACTCCGCGAGCGCAAAGTGGAGCTCGCTATGAGAGAAGTTCCGGCCCGAGTTAAAGAATTGCGTGCTACTGCCTATGCAGAAATATTCAAAGAGGAACTCGAAACACTCGATCCTCAGGCCAAAGAAGTGTTGGATAAGGTCGTGAGCTACTTAGAGAAAAAATACATCAGTGGCCCCATGAAATTAGCCAAAGAAATTATTCTCAATCATGCCGATTAAACCCCTCATCCGCATCGGAACCCGCGGTAGTGACCTCGCGCTTTGGCAAGCACATTTTGTAAAGGCTCAGTTAGAAGCACTCGACTGTGAAGTCGCAATTCAAATTATAGTTACCCAAGGAGACCGCATCCAAGACCTCAGCTTTGACAAATTAGAGGGCAAAGGGTTTTTCACCAAAGAAATCGAAGCCGCCTTACTCAATAATGAAATTGACTTGGCCGTGCACTCCCACAAAGACTTAGAAACTACTCAGCCTAATGGACTTTGCATTGGAGCAGTTTCGTACCGTGAAGATCCTTCAGAGCTCTTGCTGATGCGCAAAGTTGCACAAGACCCCAATCAGTTATGGGGACTTCAACTTGGCGCTACTATCGGCACCTCTTCGGCACGCCGTAAATCCATTATCAAAGCATTGCGACCAGATTTACAAATTGAAGAACTCAGAGGGAATGTACCAACACGCATCGACAAACTCCGAAACGGTCAATATGATGCTATCTTATTGGCTAATGCCGGTGTGAGCCGCCTCAAACTCGATACTGCTGATTTACATACGTTAGTGTTAGACCCAACAGCTTTTATTCCGGCACCCGCACAAGGTGTTCTCGGTTTGCAAATTAGACATAACGACAGCGCTACACAAGCTATTGTTAGTCAATTGAATCACCCTGAAGTGGCTGCACAAATAGCACTAGAACGCGGTGTTTTACAACAGCTCCAAGGTGGTTGCCAATTGCCACTTGGCGTTTACTTTGGCCCTGATAAAATCTATGCCGCGCACGCAGCCAATGCCGCAACGCCAGCGCAATTTTATCAATTCGAGCACGGCGCCAGTATTTCTGAAATCACTGCTGCTTTACAATAACATGGTCCAAATCTTTATTTCTAAAGATGCCCACGACCTCAACGAAGGCCTACAACACCTCCATAAAAATGGTGTGCTCGAAGCGAAGTCACTAATTGAATTTAGTGCCTTGCCCTTTGAATGTCCACCTGCATACGACATCCTTTTTTTGGCAAGTATTCGGGCAGCAGAATACTTCTTTGCAAAATGCGATTCAACCGCACAAATTGCCTGCGCTGGTGTTGAGACCGCTCAAAAAGTTGCCGAAAAATTCAAAAAAGAAATCGCTTTTATTGCACAACAATCTGACCAACCTGAACTTGAAGCACGACGTTTTAATGAATGGAGAAAAAACCGCATTGCTTGTTTTCCGAGTAGCCAAATTTCCATTGGCACCTACGCCTCAATGATACCAAATCAGGAGAAAATAGTTTTTCCAATATATCAAACTCATTTTTTGCCGCAGCCGGTGGAAAATAAAGACATCTATATTTTTTCATCACCGAGCAATGTCATTGCATTTGCAAAATACAACACGATTGCAGAAGACGCCAAAGTGGTAGCTTGGGGCAGTTCTACCGAACGCGAACTCCTCAAAAACGGCATCAATGTCACTTATGTACTGCGCGCTCCGCAACAAACGGACTTACTTAACTGGCTCCATAAATTACTTTAATCGTATATTCGGATATGCAATTTGAACAAGCTGAAAGCATAAGTCCCGATCTAATTCATTTGTTTGAAAATACCGTTCTCGGGACGAATGGAGCCAAATACAAGCACCTCGATGTAGCGCAAAGCGTCGGGCATACCGATCATCCGCTGAGCTTTTCATTGCGCAGAAATCAACAATTATTGGCCAACATCACTTTTTGTAAACGCCCGTTCGGGCTATACCTAAGGTATTTTACTTTTGATCAACGCTTTCAATCGAAAGGAAAGGCCCGAATGAATCCGAAATCGCAAATCAAAAAAGACATCGCAGGTATTTTTGAAGATATTACATCGCGTTTTCCGGGAGCGCAAAATTTTTGCTACGCGTATATCGATGCAAAAAATGTCCGTAGCAAATGGATGAGTGAAACCTTTGGCTTTCAAACCAAAGCCAAGTTAGCTACCCAAAGTTTTAGCAGGATTTGGCCTAAACGAGACCTAACTTTAAAAGAAGAACGCATGAATCAAGTGCTTTTTGAAACCATTGAAAAGCATTACGGCCATTACACCGCTTATTTTACACACTTTTTTGAAAACGGAACAGCTTATTCCATCTTTGATCCAGAGGGAAACCGGTTAGCGTTTGCTCAATTTCATATGGTGCGGTGGGAAATCAAAAGGTTACCTGGAAAATTTGGTGCTTTACAAGTTCGTTTATTACCCTATATCCCCTTACTCAATAAATTAATCCAGCCCAAAGCACACACTTTTCTGGTACCTGATGTCGTCTGCAATCCATCGGGGAACATCAAAGATGTAGAACGGCTGTTCGAAGCAATACTTGCACAAAAAAAGTTGCATTCCATGCTTTGGTGGAACGACACCAGAGATGGACTCTATCAAAAAGCGAAGCAAAAATTCAATTGGGGCTTGTTGCATCGACTCATTGGCGTAGCCGAAGTTGACGTCGTGTTCAGAGGCCAGTTTGAGCCCATAGAGCCCATTTTTGTGGTGGCATTCGATATGGTGTAAAGAAAATCAGTAAGATAGAAAACGTGTTAGCAGCAGTTCTTTTAATCTTTTATCAATAACAACTTTCTCTGCCAAATAGTAATCGTACTCTTCAGTTGTGAACATCCCAACCACCATTCCGATGAGTCTTTGAAAGAGCGAGGTATTTTTAGAAAAAACCGCGCTTAAAAGTTTTCGTTGTTGCTCGGGATTTGGACTTTCTTTGATCTGTTTAAATAAAGGATTCACTTGCCATTCTGCCAAAAGCAATTCATGTTGAAATTTCAAAATAGGGCGTAATACCTCATTTTGGAATTTTTCTATCGGCGAAATTTCCATCACCTCTCTATGTACTTCTGGTCTGAGTTCAACCAGATTTACGTTTGGTCTCATGCTTTTTCAGACAAATCAAGAAGCCGAATGTTCGGATAAAACTCATTCAAGTAAGATTGAGCGCGCTCTTCGTCTGGATGGGTAGCAAAAAATAAGGATTTACATTTGGGTAAGCTTTCAGTCAAACGCACGATGTATCCTTTGTGACCAGCACGCATTTGTTCTTCAAGACCCAATACTATAAACAATTTAAGTTTTTTGATATAGTAGCCATTTTGAAAATAGAGTTCGGCCATTCGCCGTGTGGTGCCTACAATGATCTCGGTGCCATCAAAAAGATCGTTGCGCTGTTGTAGTTTATTTCCTTTTTCGACAACGAGGTCTACGGTGAGGTCTTTGATTTTTGCCAATTTTACAAATTGTGCGTGAATGGCTCTGGCTTGCTCGTCGTTGGTGCATAGAACAATTGCGCGCGGCGAACCTTCCTCTGGCTGGGGTACGGCGGCATCAATCACAGGCCAAAGCGCCTCTTGATATTGTTCGGGGAATGCATTAACCAATAAGTAAGGAACAGGTTGCAATGCTTTTTGAATACTTTCCATGGTTAAGATTGCAGTTTAGGGTTGTCGAGATGACGGTTAGCATCGCGTTTGGTTTTCTTTTCGAGGTTTTTTTCCAAGGCCGCATCTAAGTCGATGCCTGTTTGGTTGGCCAAGCAACATAATACAAAAAGAATGTCTGCCATTTCATCGCCAAGATCCTTATTCTGATCGCTTTCTTTTTCTGACTGCTCGCCGTAACGCCTTGCCATGATTCTGGCTAATTCGCCAACTTCTTCCATCAAAACCGCCATATTGGTCAATTCATTGAAATAACGAACACCTAAGGTTTGGATCCAATGATCTACTTTAGCTTGCGCTTCTTTAATTTCCATAATACAAAGGTATCAAAACCTCTCGTTGATATGCTTACCTTTGTGTAGTATGAAAAAATTGAGCAACTTCATCAATGGTGCTTATATGGCGCCGCAGAATGGCAATTACATCGATAACTTCGAGCCAGCCACAGGAAAAGTCTATTCATTGATCCCCGACTCCGATGCGCAAGATGTAGAATTAGCTGTTCAGGCAGCAGAGGCCGCGTTTCCACTGTGGTCCTCTATGGGAATAGAAGCCCGGGCGGCTATATTGCGCAAGCTTTCCGAAGGCATTGAGGCCAATATGGCTGCATTTGTGACGGCCGAGTCCAAAGACAACGGCAAACCCATTAGCCTAGCGCAACACGTAGACATCCCACGAGCAGTTTCTAACTTTCATTTTTTTGCCACCGCAATCGAACATTTTGCTTCGGAATCTCATCAAATGGAAGGTGTTGGACTCAATTACACAACCCGCAAACCGATTGGCGTAGTTGGCTGTATTTCTCCTTGGAATTTACCACTTTACCTTTTCTCTTGGAAAATAGCACCTGCTTTGGCTGCAGGAAATTGCGTGGTAGCCAAACCCTCAGAAGTAACGCCGTACACTGCCTATATGTTGGGTAAAATTGCCAAAGAAGCAGGCATGCCGGACGGCGTTTTGAACATCCTTCATGGAACCGGCCCAAATGTTGGCGATGCTATTGTCAAGCATCCAAAAATAAAAGCAATTTCTTTTACAGGTGGTACCAAAACGGGAGAATACATTGCTAGAACTGCGGGGCCAATGTTTAAAAAGTTGTCTTTGGAGCTCGGTGGCAAAAATCCGAATATCATTTTTGCCGACTGTGACTTTAAAGAAGCCTTGAGCACCACCATTCGTTCTTCGTTTGCCAATCAAGGGCAAATTTGCCTATGCGGCTCCCGCATATTTATTGAACGTTCCATCTACGAAACTTTTAAAGAAGCATTCGTAGCGGCTGTTTCTAAAAGTAAAGTTTCCTTTCCCGAAGATCCAGAGGCCAAACTCGGTGCGGTAGTTTCTAAACCACACATGGAAAAAATACTCAGTTATATCGAGCTCGCCAAAGAAGAAGGTGGCAGCATTTTGTGTGGCGGTAAACGTAAAATTTTACCAGGTGTACATGCAGAAGGATACTATATCGAACCAACCATCATTGAAGGTTTAGCCTATAATTGCCGCACCAATCAAGAAGAAATATTTGGGCCAGTAGTGACCATCACACCTTTTGATACTGAAGAGGAAGCACTCACCATGGCCAATTCAACACAATATGGTTTAGCGGCAACTGTCTGGACCTCAGATCTGAAACGCGCGCATCGCGTAGCAGATTTAATTCAGGCCGGTATCGTTTGGGTAAATGCTTGGTTGGTTAGGGATTTGCGCACGCCTTTTGGAGGTGTCAAGGCCTCTGGCGTAGGCCGCGAAGGCGGTTGGGAAGCTTTGCGTTTTTTCACCGAAGCCAAAAATGTATTCATCAAATATTGAGCGCCAAAATGAAATTCAATATTCTTTTATTTCTGCTTATTGCCTTTTGCACCCACGCCCAAATCAAACCGGCACTTTTCCAATTCAAAACAGATACAGTTCTGCAATGGCATTACCATTTTGGAGATGAATTCAGCTCACAAGAAGTTGATCAAAGTAAATGGTATCCGCGCTACCCTTGGGGTGGTCTGCTACTAGACCAAAGCCAATGGGCCGTACCTGAAATGCTTACTCAAAAAAATGGTTGGCTGCATTTAGGCGCTAAAGAATTTAACCAAAAAACACAAGTTCCTAATTGGATGATCAACCAAGAGCAAGCCAAAGAACTGGGCTTAAATATCAAGAACGACTCGGTTTACCTAGATTACCTGACTTCGTGCATCTGGAGTATCGATACCTTTCGTTACGGTTATTTTGAGTGTCGTGCAGTTATTCCTCAGGGCAAAGGACTTTGGCCGGCATTCTGGCTCTTTGGACAAAATGGGAAAGACGAAATTGACATTATGGAATGTAAAGGTGAACGCAGTAACGACGTGCATGTAGATATTCACCTTCCCGAACGCAAAGATTACGTTAAAAACAATATCGGAATCAAAAAAGATTGGGGCGGCTGGATCCGCATGAAAAATCCGGTTGTAAATGACACCGTGATTTACTCAGGCGTTTGGCTACCTAATTCACTAACTTATTTTGTGAATGGTTTACCAGTCTCACATTTTGACGGAGATTTTTCTACCCCCATGAACGTCATTGTCAATTTAGCGGTTGCAAGAGAAAACTATCCCTTCAATCCCGGACCCAATAGCAAAACAAAATTCCCAGCTGACTACCAAGTAGACTACGTCAGGGTTTGGAAACTAGAACAATCTGCGGCCAAAAAAATGAGCGAGTTTCCGCAAATTAACCTAAAGGACAATGGCTGGATTTCAATGGAAAAAGAAGTGCTCAAAAAGAAAATACCGCTTATCTACCCCAAAAAAGCGTTGCATAAAGAACAAGGATTTGTAAGCCTCATTCCTGTTTCCAATGACAACTATTTGGTACAGCTCAATGGGAATGGAGAGGTTCATGTAAGCGCTTGGATAAAAGGAATTGAACAAACTCAATTTATATCCGAAGTCGCAAAATTACAAGGAGAAAACATACTCGGAAAAGATATTTCCATTCAATTAAAAGATGCGCCTAAAAACATCGAATTAAAGATTACCTACGGGGGGCAAACCATTTCGTATTTTCCATTTAATTAGCCTTTCTTTTTCCTGGAAATCGATAACCCGCCACGAACTTCCATGCAAAATAAATTTGCCGATATTGGAAATCGTCAAAACGCAAACTTTTGTTGTCAAAATCGGTTACAATAAAAAAGAATTTTTCGTCCGATGAATATCCTCCCATAATTCTTAAATCATACCTTGGTGCAATGCCAATGTTTGCTTTTGAAAATTCAGGTGTCGCATAACCCTTTATCTGCAAAACTGGGCCCAGTCCAGCCCAACCACCAATTTGCCAGTTATTTTTTCTGTTGACATACGCCAGACCAGGCGCGGCGCCAAAATCGAAGGCCTTGAGTTCGGTTAGCGTAGTTATCGGTTGTTGGTCCTGAAAATCTTCCGGGATGAGTCCGCCATTTCGATTTGCGGAGCCAAAATAATTCAGCGTTCCTTTGAGATACCAAGTTAAAATCTCCTGATTATAGTGCGCTCGTTTACCGAGTAAACCGTTCATTTGGAAGTCTGAATTGCGGAAATACCAAGCATTGAGCATGCCATTGATAGAATAAGCCTCGGGGAAAATGAGATTTGGATTCTTGAGCGCGTAGCCAAATGTTGATTTGAACTCGAAATCGTACCAGATCCTCTTAAAAGTAAGGTCATAGGCAAAATTATATTGTGTAGTCTTGCCGTACTTACTTGGAGAACGTAAATTACCTATCACAGGAAAACCCAAGCGCAAATGGAACCATTTATAGGCAAAACCAAACGCCAAGAACGGACTAAAATTATTTTTATAAGCAAGCGTGTTTTGCCCTGCTGAAAATGGGTAGGTTATTTGAAATGGATTGACGTTATAACCCAAATCGGCATAAATGATTGGCTTTTCCTTGAAACTCTCAAGAACAGGTTGTTGTGCCTTTATAATTGTAAGGCAAGCAACGAAACTAATACTAATGAGTAAGTCCTTGCTCAAGCCCTAAAATAAATGCATAAACTTTGGCACGTTCCAATCTTTCGACGCTGCGTCCTGAACCGCCACCGTGACCGGCATCCATGTTGCAATCAAAAATAAGCGCGTTATCGTTTGTTCTGAGCGTACGTAGTTTCGCTACATACTTTGCAGGCTCCCAATATTGTACCTGAGAGTCATGGTATCCGGAAGTGATATAAATGGCTGGGTAATCCATGGGGTGCAAATTATCATATGGAGAGTACTTCAACAAATAATAATAGTAATAAGGGTCATTTGGATTTCCCCATTCTTCATATTCACCGGTTGTGAGCGGAATGGTTTCATCGAGCATGGTGGTGACTACGTCAACAAAAGGCACCTCTGATACGATACCTTTGAATAAATACGGGGCCATGTTGGCGACTGCGCCCATCAATAAACCGCCTGCACTGCCACCGTTCGCATAGATATGCGCTGGATCGCAATACCCCATATGGCCAAGGTATTCAGCCGCATTGATGAAATCGGTAAAGGTGTTGATCTTCTTGTCAAATTTGCCGTCTTGATACCAAGATTCGCCCATGTATTTACACCCTCTGATATGCGCTGTTGCAAATACAAAACCGCGGTCCACTAAGGATAATCTTGTCGGACTAAAAATATCTGGGATGGTGTAACCGTAAGAACCGTATCCATAGAGCAATAAGGGAGCTTTGCTCAAATCCGTGCCTTTTTTGTACATGATGCTCACCGGGATTTGGGTGCCGTCGTTGGCGGTGGCCCAAACACGCTTTGAAATATAAGCAGCAGGATCAAACTTTGGGTCGCGTAATTTCTTTTCAAAAAAGATATTTTGCTGTCCACTTTTTAGGTTGTAGGCATAAACCCTTGAAGGTGTTGTCATGGAATTATACGTATAATACAACTCCGTTGCTGCATAGTTATCGTTGAGGGCCAAGCCTAAAAAATAGGTTTCACCTTCAACCGAAATATAACTTTCTTTACCATCAGCTACTCCTTTTAATTTAAGTTTGAGTAGGCCGTTATTGCGTTCTTCAAGCAATAAATAATCTTTGAAAACGCTGAGTCCTTCGATGAGTACCTTTGGGTCGTGTGCCACGATTTCTTGACATGCAGAAAGTTCAGAAGGCTTGTTTTTTGAAAACAATACACGGTTATTAATGGCGTTGTCATTGCTTAAAATATAAAATCCATTTTCGTGGTGTTCAACCTCATAAATATGACCTGCTTTGCGCGGCAAAAAAACTTGGGCTTGTGCCTTTGGATTATCGGCATCTAAGAGCTGTACTTCAGAGGTTGTAGAACTGTAACTGTAAATTTGAATGTATTTGCTCGTAAGGGTTTTGCCGATACCTACGCTGAATTTATCGTCTTTTTCTTCAAAGATAAGCTCGTCAGCGCTTTGAGGGGTGCCCAGTGTATGGCGAAAAATTTGATACTCACGGAGTGTTTCTGGGTCTTTTTTGGAATAATAAATGGTTTTGTTATCGTTAGCCCATACCAAACCACCACTGGTTTCGGTGAGTACGTCCTTGAGGTATTTCCCATTCGTTCTAAACCGGACTTCGTATTTGCGACGGCCTTTGAAATCCTCGCAAACCGCTAAAACCTGATTATTTGGTGAAGGTGACCAACTTGCAAGCTCATAAAATGTTTTTCCTTTTGCGCGTTCGTTTTCATCAAAAAACAAAACAGCCTTGCCGTCCATCTCGTAGCGGTAGATTTGCTGATAATCCAAACCTTCTACACTGCGAATTTGATAGCGATAAGCGTTCAAAATGAAAGGAGCGCTGGTTTCATTTGGGTCAATCCGCTGTTCAAATTCATTAAGAAGTTCCGTAACTAAGGGGTCTAATGCCTTAAAGTATGCTTTGGCATATGCGTTTTCGGCATTGAGGTAATCTAGAACGGGCTGGGAATCGCGCTCGCGCATCCAATAATAGGGGTCATTGCGCTGATGGCCGTGTTTTTCTAAAATTTGATCTTTGCGCGGGGCAATTGGTTCTTGTGCAGTGTGTTGTTGTTGCATAAACAAGTGAAAACAAGTGATTAGGAGCAGCTTTTTCATGTCAGGATTTCTAGCAAAATTAACGATATTCTCTCTTTAAAAGGTTACCTTTGAAAAGTGAAGAAACTATATAAATTCCTACTTAACAAATTACCGCGACCGCTGCTCATTCGGCTCAGTTACGTCTTCCGCCTTTTTGCACCTGCCTTGTACAAAGGCGACGCCGTTCATTGCCCAGTTTGCGGAAAATCATTTTCTAAATTTTTATCTTACGGTTCTGAAGTGGCTCACCGCGAGAACGTTCTCTGCCCTTATGACCTTACACTCGAACGCCATCGCCTAATGTGGCTTTATCTCAAAAACCATTCTGACTTCTTTTCAAAACCTGATCTCAGCGTTTTGCATATGGCTCCAGAGCAATGTTTTATCGATCGTTTCAAGGCTCAACCAAACTTAAACTACCTCACTGCAGACCTCGTTTCACCTATTGCAGACCTCCATTTTGACCTCCACCAAATCCCGCTCGAAAACAACCGTTTTGACGTCGTGTTTTGTAACCATGTCATGGAACATGTTGCAGACCCAATTCAATGTATGTCTGAACTCTTCAGGGTGCTCAAGCCCGGTGGCTGGGCCATTATGCAAGTTCCGCAAGATTTCTCTCGAGAAACCACATACGAAGATCCAACCATTATATCCGAAGCAGACCGCGAAAAACATTATTGGCAAAAAGACCACGTCCGACTTTTTGGGCGCGACTACCCAACCTATTTGGAACGCGTTGGTTTTGAGGTAACTTCCTTTGATTTAAACGCCAATTATAGCCAAGAAGACATCCTTCGCTTTCGCCTCATGAAAGAAGAAGTTTTGTATATTTTTACCAAACCGATTGTATGAAAATATTTGCCTTGATTTTAAGCGTTCTTTTTGTGCTCAGTTCAAGTGCGCAAAAAAATATTTTCTTGAACATCCAACCCGTTTTTGGCACGCAGCCTTTTGTTTTAAACCAAACTTACATCGGTAACGACGGCGTAGTAGTCGAAATTGAACACTTCAACTATTACCTCTCTGATGTCATTCTTTTTCATGACAACGGACAGCAAACCAATTTGCCTACCGATATCTGGTTAGTGACGCCTACTCAGAACAGCTTATATTTAGGCTACCTAAATGTAAACCAAATCGATTCTATCAACTTTACTGTTGGTGTTCCAAAACGCTACAATACCCAAGATGGCGCCTTAGCTCAAGACATTTCTACTTACCCCGAAACGCATCCATTAAGCTTTCAAAGTCCTTCGATGTATTGGGGTTGGTCTTTTGGCTACATGCACATGATTGTGGGCGGCAACGCAGATAGCAATAACGACAACATTCCGAATGCCTACTTTGAATTGCATAACCTCGGCGACAACAACCAACAAAATGTGCGTCTAAACACCCTTCAAACCAATACTGTAGCTCAAATAGACCTCAACTTAAATTGTCATGTAGACCGCTGGCTTAATCAAATTGCCCTTTCAAATATCGGCGTAGTTCATGGTCAAGCTGGTCCAAACCTAACCATTCTCCAAAATGTCAATAGTCAAGAAGTGTTTACACTTGCAGCCAATGCCGGTTTAAGTGAAAATAACAGCCAAATGATTTCTTGGAGTCAAACACCAAATGTGCTTGTCCTTCACAGTAAAAATGAACTTTACGTGAACGGTTATCAACTTTTCTCAAGCACCGGGCAAAAAATTCAAGATAGCCACGGTCAAGAGCCCACAGCACAAATTTCACTCGAGCAGCTCAGCTCCGGAAGCTATCTTTTAACCCTTACTATTAGCAACGGCCTGCAGCAAACGCTGCGCTTTGTAAAACCCTAAATCATGTGGCGCTTCGGAAGTATTGCCTTTACATTGCTCATCGGGTTCTTTGTTTTGCGCTGCGCAAACATTCAAGACCTCAACCTCAGTATATCTGTTCCAGCGCCTAAAGACAATCCACAAACAAATGCAAAAATAGCGCTCGGTCGTCAACTCTTTTTTGACAAACGCTTGTCTTTAGACGGAACTGTTTCGTGTGCAACTTGTCATAACCCGAGAAAAGCTTTTACCGATAACTTGGCAAAAAGCCTTGGCATCAACAGTCAACTCAGCGAGCGCAACGCACCGAGCATACTCAATGCGGCATTTTTAAAAACAGCCATGTTCGATGCACACTTGCAAACGCTTGAGCTGCAAGTTATTGTCCCAATTCAAGAGCCCGTAGAAATGGGGCACAATATGAAGAACCTCATCAAACAATTGCGCCAAATTCCGGAATATCAAGCGGCAGCACAAGCTATTTACGGACGCGATTTCGATGCGTGGGTCCTCACGCGCAGTATTTCGGCTTTTGAACGAAGCTTACTTTCCATGAATGCGCCATTTGATCAGTTCATAGCTGGCAACCATAGCGCCATGACAGCCAACCAAAAGGCGGGCTGGAAACTTTTTTCTGAGGAATTATATTGTACAAAGTGTCATCCTGCACCCTATTTTACCACCTTCGAAGCAGCCAACAATGGGCTATACGCGGATTATAACGGTAAAACAGACCAGGGCCGCTTTCGTATTCATCACGACTCTAGCGACATCGGCAAATTCAAGATCCCAAGTTTGCGCAACCTGCCGCTTACCTTTCCCTACATGCACGATGGCAGTCTTCAAACAATGGATGCTGTCCTTGCTCATTACCAGAGAGGCGGCGCCAAACATCCACTTCAAAACAAAGAAATTACGGCTTTTGAGCTCAGTCAGAAAGAAAAAGAACAACTCCTGGCTTTTTTTTATGCTTTGGTCGATACTTCTTACCTCCGCAGAAACGGCTTTTAACCGAGATTGCTTACCTTTGTTTCTTCAAAATCAAAGGCTATGTATCGCTCACACACTTGCGGAGAATTAAGATTAGAACACGTCGGAACAAAAGTAACGCTAGCAGGCTGGATGCAGCGCTCCAGAGACCTCGGCGGCATGACCTTCATCGATCTTCGGGACCGCTATGGCCTGACCCAATTGGCGTTTAACATGGAAGTCAATGCCGAACTTTGCGAACAAGCCCGTAAGTTAGGCCGTGAGTTCGTGATTCAAATAGAGGGCGAAGTCATTGAACGCAGTAGTAAAAATAAAAATATCCCTACTGGCGAGATCGAAATCAACGTCAACAATTTGTCAGTTCTAAATGCCTCGAAGCTCCCGCCTTTTACCATTGAAGACGACACCGACGGCGGCGATGAAATTCGCATGCAATACCGCTACCTCGATCTGCGACGCAATCCTGTCTTGGAAAAACTGCGCTTGCGCAATCAGGTAGCACTTGAAACCAGAAAATACCTAGATTCTAAAGCTTTTCTCGATGTAGAAACACCTGTACTCATTAAATCTACACCAGAAGGTGCCCGAGACTTTGTGGTGCCGAGCCGCATGAACGAAGGCCAATTCTACGCACTTCCTCAGTCTCCGCAAACATTTAAGCAATTACTTATGGTAAGTGGTTTTGACCGCTATTACCAAATCGTCAAATGTTTCCGCGACGAAGACCTGCGCTCAGACCGCCAACCAGAGTTTACGCAAATCGACTGTGAAATGGCGTTTGTAGAGCAAAACGATATCCTAGATATGTTTGAAGGCCTGATCAAACACCTTTTTGAAACGGTCAGAGGAGTTAAGTTCGAAGGTGCGTTTCCACGCATGACCTACGCAGAAGCCATGGAGCGCTATGGGTCAGACAAACCCGATATCCGCTTTGGAATGGAATTCGTCGACCTCACTCAACTTGCCCAACAAAATGATTTTGTTGTTTTCAATAGCGCCGAGTGTGTACTTGGTATCAACACCGCAGGATGCAGCGAATACACCCGCAAGCAACTCGACGAATTGACCGAATGGGTCAAGCGCCCGCAAATTGGTGCCAAGGGCTTGGTTTTCATCAAATACAACGCCGACGGAACACTCAAGTCGAGCGTGGATAAGTTTTATTCAGAAGAAGACTTAAAAGCAATGGCTACACAAGCCAATGCAGCTCCCGGTGATTTGATTTTACTCCTATCCGGAGAACTACACAAAACGCGCAAGCAACTCAACGAATTGCGCTTGCATCTTGGCACTCAACTTGGTTTGCGCAAGCCCGACGAATTCAAGCCGCTTTGGGTACTTGATTTCCCGTTACTTGAGTGGGATGAAGAAAGTGGCCGTTACCACGCCATGCACCACCCTTTCACTTCGCCAAAACCAGAAGACCTACACCTCATCGATACCGATCCAGGAAAAGTGCGCGCCAATGCATACGACCTCGCCATGAACGGCGTCGAGCTCGGCGGAGGTTCTATTCGCATCCACGACCGCGCTTTGCAGTCGCGCATGTTTGACTTACTCGGTTTTAGCAAAGAAGAGGCACAAGCCCAATTTGGCTTTTTGATGTCTGCTTTCGAATACGGGGCGCCTCCGCACGGTGGCTTGGCTTTTGGGCTCGATCGCTTGGTTGCAACCATGGGTGGTTCTGAGTCTATCCGAGACTACATTGCATTCCCTAAAAACAATGCAGGCCGCGACACCATGATCGATGCGCCTTCTCCGCTAAACGATGCACAATTAAAAGAATTAGGCCTCAAACTCAACTAAGTTTCGACTCAATTGTTGCTAACATATGGAACCACAAATCGCAAAACTTCAAGCCGCACTGACCTCCAAAAGAGCAGAATTGATCGCGCATCCTATGTATGGCCAAATCAATAGTATTGAAGACTTTCAATGCTTTATGGAGCAACATATTTTTGCTGTTTGGGACTTCATGAGCCTGCTCAAAGCATTGCAGCGCGCACTCACTTGTGTTGAAGTTCCGTGGGCACCCAAAGGCTCTCCAGTAACCCGCCGCTTTATCAATGAAATTGTACTCGGCGAAGAATCTGACCTAGACAGCAATGGTAAAGTGCTGAGCCACTTCGAAATGTATCTTGAAGCCATGCAACAAATTGGTGCGAACACCTTACCCATTCACCAACTCACCGAATGGTTATATTATGGCAAAAGCCTCGACGAAGCGCTCTATCAATTGGACATCCGCGAAGAAACCCGTGCTTTTGTACGCTATACCTTTGAAATCATTAATAGCCGTCAACTACATAAAATAGCCGCACTCTTTACTTTCGGACGCGAAGACCTGATTCCCGAGATGTTCATTCAAATTTTGCGCGAAATGCAAAATCAAGGTCAGACCAATATTGACAAATTACTGTACTATCTCGAAAGGCATATTGAGGTAGACGGCGGAGACCACGGGCCTATTTCATTAAAAATGATGGAAGAAATTTGTGGTACTGATTTAGTCAAGTGGCAAGAAGCAACTGAGGTATCTTTGGTGGCATTAGAAAAACGCTACCAACTTTGGGATGGCGTTAGGGCCAAACTCCAGGCCTAATTTAGACCACAATCTAGGACCAAGTGGTGCCGTCTTTGACGTCTTTGACTACTATTCCCGCTTTTGCTAAACCATCTCGGATTTGATCCGAGGTTGTCCAATCTTTATTTGTGCGCGCCTGTTGGCGTAAATCCAAGACCAAATCCATTACCGGAGCTAAGCGCGTTTCGCCAACTGTATTTTCTGGAGTCAGACCTAAAACGTCATAAATAAATGCCTCTAACGTGGCTTTTAAGCGCATTTTATCCTGGATAGAAATGCTTGCTTTGCCATCGTTGATGAGATTGATTTGTTTCACGGCTTCAAACAAATTAGCTACTAAAATAGGCGCATTGAAATCATCATTCATGGCTTTATAAAAAGACGCTATGAGTGCATCTATATCAAATGATGAACTTGAAGTAGGTATTTGATTCAAGGTTTTAAGGCCTTCCATCAAACGAGCATAACCTTTTTCGGCTGCGTTGAGTGCTTCTTGGGTAAAATCTAAATTACTGCGGTAATGTGCTTGCATCATAAAGAAGCGCACGACATTAGCCGAATAGGCTTTTTCAAATAACCCAGTAGAGCCCTCTAAGATTTGCTTGGGTAAAAAATAATTGCCAAAAGATTTTGACATTTTTTGACCATTCACATTGAGCATGTTGGCATGCATCCAGTAGCGCGCTGGATTACAACCAAACGAGCCACAACTTTGGGCAATTTCATCCTCGTGGTGCGGAAATTTTAGGTCCATGCCACCGCCGTGAATATCAAACTGCTTACCTAAGTATTTGGTGCTCATGGCTGTACATTCAATGTGCCAACCCGGATTACCGTTGCCCCAAGGGGAGCGCCAAATTTGCATGTCGTCGGGATTGGCCCTTTTCCAAAGCGCAAAATCCGCAAAAAAACGTTTCTCATCTTGGGCATTTAACACCCGGGTCTCGTTTTCTAGTTCATCCACCTTACGGCCGCTTAAAATGCCGTAATGGAAGTCTTGCATATAGCGGCGTGTATCAAAATAGACCGATCCATTGACTTCGTAGGCGTAGCCATTGTCCAAAATTTGTTCGATGATTTCGATTTGTTCTTGGATATGCTGGGTTGCGGTAGGTTCTATGCTCGGCGATAATAGGTTATATATACGCTGAAGTTCTTGAAATTTGAGCGCGTATTTATAAACTATTTCTAGTGATTGTAGTTGTTCGGCTTTGGCAGCTTCGCCAATGCTATCTACCTCTTGACCAGCAGAGTTGGTAATGTGGCCAGCATCTGTGACGTTACGGACATATTTTACCTCAAAGCCCAAATGCAAGAGGTAGCGGTAGATGAGGTCGAAATTGATGAAGGTTCGCATGTTGCCCATGTGTGGCTCGCTGTAGAGTGTTGGACCACACACATACATGCCAACTTTACCTGCTTTTATAGGAATAAAGGGTTCTTTTTCACCTTTGAGACTGTTATAAATGTGAAGTTGGTCTTGTTGAGCTTTCATTTTGCGACTAATTATTACAAATTTAGCCAAATTTACGGCATCATTTTTGCTAAGTTTGCGGCATGAATATGTTTTATGGTTTCTTGACAACTTTACTCATCTCGTTTGGGCTCAGCGGAGATATTCCCTATGCAACCATCCAGCGAGGCATGGAAACCAACGACGCACACGCACTTGTTCAATTAGGTAAAGATAAAATTCTACTTCAAGTCCCTGGCTCAGATGGTGCATATCCGTTGGCGCAAGCCGAAATGATTTTACAAAGTTTTTTTCAAAAAAATCCCAGAGGCACGTTCGTCTTTAGGTACAAAAACACCAAATCCGCAGATGGTGCAGGTACCGTCATCGGTTCTTACGTCTGCAAAGGCAGTAGTTACCGTAGTACTTTTCAATTTAGAAGTGGTAAATACGAAACCAAACTCGAAAGCATAGGTATCGTCAAAGAATAAAGCTCTAAGCTTGTTGACTGCGGTTTTCTTTGAGCGTATTAAAGAAAATAATACCGTAACCTATAGTCAGCATCAAATGAAACGGCACCATGCCTAAATCTCCGTAAATCGCACGATTTACAGCGGTAAAACCAAAGACAACCATAAAAGTGCCTTCTAGAATATTGATTATAGACAAGCTCTTTTTGTCGTACTTATTTCCTTTGAATTCGTCTTTCTTAGCTACGTTAAATTTTGGCGTTCGAACAAAAGAACTCTTGATGCCGAGGTATCCTTCAATTACTGCAACTGCATTGCTAAGGCCCAAAGCCATAGAAACCGTTAAAAATTGAACAAAACGCCCTAAGAAACGGAAGAAATCACCAAAGAAATTTCCTTTTTTGTCGCGGAAGGCATTCCAATAATAAAATGCCAAGAAGATGGTGCTTGAGAAGAAGTACATACCAAATTTGATATAGATGTTCAGGTCAGAGAACGAATCTTTGATATGTAAAACAGGCAAGCTCAGTAAAGACAAAATCAAGATAAATACGAAAACCGATGAATTGAACAAATGCGCCAAACCATGAACGCGGTCTCCGATTTTGAGCCCTTTAGTAGTGGCCAAACGCTTCCACATTTTGATAAATACTTCTGCGCCACCTTTCATCCAGCGGTGTTGCTGACTTTTCAAAGCAGACATTGTAATGGGCAGCTCTGCAGGCGACTCCACTTCTTCGAGGTAAACGAAACGCCAGCCTTTCATTTGGGCGCGGTAACTAAGGTCGAGGTCTTCGGTGATGGTGTCGTGTTCCCAACCACCAGCATCATCGATTGTGGCGCGGCGCCAAACACCTGCTGTTCCGTTGAAGTTAATGTAATGGCCACTGGCATTGCGGCCGCCTTGCTCAATGGCAAAGTGTCCATTCAGACCAAAAGCCTGTAATTCGGTGAGCAAAGAGTAATCTTTGTTGAGGTGACCCCATCGCGTTTGTACTACACCTACTTTATCTGAATTGAAATAAGGAATTGTGCGCAACAAGAAATCTTGACTCGGGACAAAATCGGCATCGAAAATAGCAATGAACTCGCCCTCGACTTTGTCCATAGCGGCATCTAAAGCCCCAGCCTTATAACCTGTGCGGTCAACGCGGTGCACATGCTGAATGTTAATGCCACGTGCAGCTACCTCAGCGCATTTGTTGGCAATGATGTCTTTGGTTTCGTCGGTGGAGTCGTCAAGAACCTGGATTTGGAATTTGTCGCGTGGGTAGTCCATTTGGGCCACCGTTTCTATGATGCGTTCTGCCACGTACATCTCGTTGAACATGGGCAACTGAACCGTTACTTTAGGTGCGTTTGCTAAATCAAAGTCTGGGGCAACACGATTTTGTTGCTTCTTTTTATTCTTCAAATAAGCAAATGCCAAACTCAATTGAATGACACTATAGAAGAAGATGAGCACCAAGCACAAACCGTAAATAACAAGAATGACACGTGCTGCCATGTGAGACCAATAATGTTCTTTTCCTTGGATATCTCCCCAATTGAACATCCAAGAAACTTTTAATTGAGCCGTAAAAGGTTCTTCTTGGCTGAATGTGTAATGAATAAGGTGCTCCTTTTCGTTGGTCTGGAATACTTTTAAGGTTATCGCACGGTAATCTTTGTCAATTAAGCGCAATTTCGATTTACCAATAGGTACGTTAAGGAATGTAAACTTGCCATTCTCGTCGGTTTCTGCTGTATAAACCTTGCCCGTTACCAAAGAGGTAAGTTCTACTTCGACCTCTTCTACTTCAGCCTTAGTTTTGTAATCAACAAGAAATCCTTCGATTTTTTTAGATAAGGGACCAATGTAGGTTTTATTGGCAAATACGGAACTTACAAAAAAACTGAGTAGTGCGCTTAAGAGTAGTTTGTTCATGGGTCAAGCAACAAGAAATTGAAATAAAAAGCAAATATAGATTTATTCTTTCATTAAGGTCATTTCATCGACTAAGTGTTTGGCGCCAGAATAGACATCCATTACCCAAAGCACGTAGCGAATATCAACTACGATATTGCGGCAACGATCAGGGTCAAAGAGGTAGTCACTCATGGTGCTCTCCCAACTGCGGTCAAAATTGAGGCCCATGAGGTAGCCATTTTTGTCCAAAACTGGCGAGCCAGAGTTGCCACCTGTGGTGTGGTTAGAGCCGGTAAAACAAACCCAGAGTTCGTCGCCTTGCGCATAAGGGCCGTAATTTTTAGCGGCGTGCAGTTCGAGCATGCGCGGCAGCAATTCAAAATCGGGGTTGCCCATATTGTATTTGGCTATAATGCCGTCTAAGGTGGTGTGTTCGGTGTAGCGCATGCCATCGGTTGGTGCCGAGCCTTCTAATTGGCCGTAGGTAATGCGCAAAGTAGAGTTGGCGTCGGGCCAGTGTTTGTGAAGTGGGAACATGACATATTTGCCATCTACGTATACCTGCATCCATTTATTGACCTCAGCCTGAAAACTCTTGTAAGCAGGCACCACGTCATTTCTGAATGGCGTGAAAAATTGATTAAAATGCACAAAACCGGGGTCTTTTTCGATTTTTTTGACTGATTTTGCCGAAAAACCACTCAAAAATGCCTTAAAACGCGATTCATCGGTAAATATCGATTTGGTGTAAATGAGGTTGGTTAGTTCTTCAACTGAGGAACCTTTCAAACTTTGCACCGAATAAGTGAGATACAACTTGGTTAGTGCCAAAAATATCTGGCGATCTACTCCTGCATTGTAATTTTTAAAGAAGCCATCAGCCGTGGTTTGGAGTTTTTCCAATACTTTAGGAAGTTCATTGTTGGCGCCGTATTTTGCATGATTTAAGAGCAAATCTTCAATGCCTCTCACTAACTTAAAATACTCAGGGCCAACTGAAAAATATTCTACTCCGATAGCATACTTGTATTCTGTTAATGTTCCTTTGGCCATTAAGCCATTGAGCGTTTCCAGCGCCGAAGCGTATTTGGCCCATTCGGGCTTACTACTCGCCATGGCTTTATAGCGCGTCTCTTCGGCTAATTTGATTTCAATGGCACCCAGATTTTCCAAGCCCTCGACTTGGCCGATCCATTTTTTCCAAGCATTGGCAATACTTGCTTGCTTAGCTGCATACTGAATTCGAGTGAGGTCAGAAGCCTTCATGCCGGCGTCAATAACAGCCAAAGACTGATTGCGCATTTCGATGCGCGACGGGCGTTCTTTCTCGATGATGAACTTTAGGTATTCTGAAACTACGTGTTGTTCGGTGGTGCCCGGAAAACCATAGACCATCGTGAAGTCGCCTTCTTGACGGTTTTGAAAAGAAATCGGTAAATAATGTAATGGCTTGTATGGTTGATTATCTGCAGCATATGCCGCAGGTTTGTTGTCTTTACCTGCATAGATTCTGAAAACCGAAAAATCACCGGTATGGCGCGGCCAAACCCAGTTGTCGGTGTCGCCACCAAACTTGCCGATGGAATTTGGCGGCGTGCCTACAAAACGGATATCGGTAAAAGTTTCTTTCACCATCAAATAGTAATCATTACCATAGTTAAATGGCTTGATCTCAGCCTCGAAATGAGTTCCGGCAATAGCCGCTGCAACTAATTTTTTGATATTCGCTGCAATGATAGTTTGATCCGATTTTGAAGATGCCCCAGCCAAAACTGCGGCGGTAACATCTTCTATGCGCACTATACGCATGGCCGTTAAACCTGGGTTGGGTAGCTCTTCTGCATAATTTTTCGCCCAAAAACCATTCTTGAGGTAGTCGTGCTCAAGTGAACTATGCGCCTGAATCTGGCCATAGCCACAATGGTGATTGGTCAATAGCAATCCTTTATCTGAAACAAGCTCTGCCGTACAACCGCCTCCAAACTGAAAAATGGCATCCTTGATACTTGTGCTGTTCACACTATAAATATCCGCTGCACTCAGCTTCATGCCCTTGGCTTTCATGTCGTTTTCAAAAGCAGCAATCAAAGACGGAATAAGCATGCCTTCCTCTGCCAAAACGGGCTTCAAGGAAAAAATAGCGATGCAAAAGAGGACGAAAAAACGCATTTTCATAACACTAAAATTTAGGTTGCGAAGGTAGGGAATTATTTACCGATACAAAAAGTAAGCAGGTAGTTGAGCCCCGTTGTTTGAAAAGTGTAAAAAAACTAAAAGTTTTTATGGCGCAATGTAGATCTAAATATGAAAAGGCAGAGTACAAGAAAAAGGAAACCTTATGGATGCCAACTGACTTATCGTTTTATTAAAAGTAACAGGAAATCATAAATCACCAACGGTTGTGAGATTCATGGTTGATTTCGAATTCAGTCATCTTAAAAAATAATCCACCCACGCATCCATTTGACTGGTGGAATTGGGACGAAGCAGAATTTCCCGCTTGGCGTCCAGTAAAAACATGGTGGGGGTTGCAAAAACATAGTACGATACTGCAAGGGGGCTGTCCCATTTGCCGTAATCGCAGTAGGAGCTAAAGGGAAAAGTTTGTACGAATTGCTCAAAGGCTTCTTGGGTCTCGTCCAAGGAAATGTAAACAACATCTACCCCTTTCCCTTTCCATTTTGGATACAATTTGGCAATTTTGGGAACCTCTTCCTTGCAGGTTTCACACCAACTAGCTCCAAAAACCACCAAGGTGTACGTACTTTTTAGTTCCGATAGTTTCTTGAGTTTTGGAACAGACGTCTTCAAATTACCCTTAAATTCCATGTCGGGTGCGATGTTCCCTTTTTTCATGGCGCGGTAGGTTTCGAGCTGTTTTGCCAAGTCGGAATTGAGGGTGCAACGGCTCTCGTTCAAGACCTTTAAGGCGAGGTATTCCGAGGCCTGAAACAAGGAGTGACGTTCGAGGAGGTCGAAGAGGTAATCCGTGACTTCGTTCAAGCGGGATTCGTTTTTTACGAGATGCAGCATCATGGAGTCTATGGAAACCTTCATTGCTAAATACACCGAATCCAAGGAACGACCAGAATTCTCTAAGAGCCAGAAATGGCTTTCGATGGCATCTTTGAGTAAGCCGCTGCGGTAGAGGCGTTCGTCGGTGTAATCGAGTGTTCGAAAGGCGGTGATGGTTGCTGGAATTTCCTCAGTACGGTATTGGGCAATGATGGAAACGTCGCTCACCAAACTTCGCATGGGCAAGTACCAACGCACGTACCACGAAGGATTCAGTGCCTCGAGGTAGGCTTGATCTTCTTGTTTGATGCGAACCTTTTCGGATTGGATGGCCTGAGAGGGAACCGCTTGAATGGAAAAGAGGCTGTCAAGGGTGTAAATCTTTTCCAAATAACCCCAAGCACTAAGCGCTTGTTCGCGCCGGGGATGTTGCACTGCGTAGGTGGTGAAAGCTTGGTTTTGCTGGCCCTCAAGGATTTGTACACTTTCGAAATAGCTGAGGTGACCGCCTTGCAAACGAATGCGCTCGTTTTTATCGAGGATTAAAAAATAGGGTTTATTCTCGGCCGTGATGAGATAGCCAATGGCAGGCTTATCGGTTTTAAAGGAAAACGAAAAGGTGCCGTTTGCCCCTACCCTAACGCTGTCGAGGGTGCGCGATTGAATACCTTGAAAGGTCCCAAAACGTACGAGTTCTCCCGCCATGGAAGGAAAGGTAGCGGTGAGGGTTTGGGCCTGAACGAGAACCCCCAGCATGAAATATCCTAAAAGTAATTTAATTCTAAGCACCCTCTATTTTCAAGCAAAATTTAACTCGGGTTAATAAATCTCCATCCCACGTTCCATTCCATTAATTCTTTACGCAACGGACTGATAAGCCGTGCCCTCGGCTGAAGCCAGTCACGACGGCATAGCTGCTTTCGAAGTACAGGCAGTACGAATCCCCAACCCACACCGTGCTACTCCAATACTGGCCCTCCGTGCCGACAACGCTGAGCGATCCATTCGTAACGCGACGACCCGCCCTAATCAATTTAAGCGGTTAGGCAAATGCCCCACTGCTGTTGTTGCCACTCCAACTCAAGTAACAGAAATACGATTCTCATGGTATTTGATTTCTATTTATCGGCAAAGTAGGGGGCAATAAGGCATAACCAACAAGAGGAAAAACCGCGTTTAATTTTTTATACAGCGAACTGCAAGACCAAAAGCACGAACACTACCCCCCATACTTGCATCATTAGCAACAAAGTTCAGCAGACGTGAATCGGGGCCTATTATGGTACTCGTCCAACTTCCTCCCAATTCATTCTCTGCATAAATTTGTCCGTTGATATGACTGCGAACGCCGCCCATCGTCCATTTGAGAGGGGAAGCCAACGCACCAACACTGTTGTTACTGCTCCAACTTAACCGTTCATTATTCAATTCCGTTTCGGTGGGTAGGCGATATCCGATAGGACAAGGATTGTTAAATCCACTGACTCCCTGCCAAAGATTATTATTCTGCGGGGTTACCCAGTTAAAAGGCGCACCGGGAGATAAAATAAAGTCCCCGTGTGACGGTTGACTCATTGAACTTAAAATTGCTGTGGTAGGGGAGTTACGACATTGGTGACCATCCCCCCTTCTTCCCCATTGGTATAAATCCCCGTGAGCGTTTTGATCAACGCTCGAGGAAGCAGCTTGTCTTGCTCCCAGGCTGCGATCCATCCAAATTTGCCCAGTGGTAGGATTGGTAATATCAACAACAGCCGTGCCTCCTGAAAAACAAAATACGCTATTCGGAGGATATTGAGTTTCCCAACCCGATACATTTAAAGTCAGGGTACAATTTTGCTCACCCACGGCGAGTACAAAAATGGCTGTACCGCTTGATAGAGGGGTCCCACTGATGTTCAGCATGAGGTTACCGCTTCCATTTGCAAACGTACCTGCTGCCAAAGAGGCTGTTAGGCCTAAAACTCCGGTCGATGGAATATTTTGGGCGCTGTAAGCACCTCCGTTACCACCTGTATAAGGTATGGAAATGGCAACTCCGTTCGATGCGATACCGCTTAAAAGCGTGCCCGTTATTGTAGAATTTTCACAATTCAATGCGGATACGACTCCTGCCCAATCCCCAGAAAATGTAACATTGATTATATCAAGGATAACGTGATTTTCCGCGGATCCATTGGTTTGAATGATTTCCATTTGATTGGTAAGCGTATTAAAACGGATGCTGTCAATTTGGGCGATAGGCATAGAAACGGTACCGCTTGTCTTATTGACATTTTGTACGGTTTGGCCATATGACAGGTAGGCCATAAAAATGATTAAAGTAAGGAGTGAATTCTTCATGAGATATTTAAAGACTTATACTAAAGGGTTTAGTAATCGTGTAATTTTTAGAGCTGATGCGGCAATAAAAAACACCTTTAGCGAGTTCAGCATTCCAAGTATAGGTGTGCAATCCTTGATGATTTCCCGAATAAATTTCAGACAATCTTCTGCCTTCTTGATCCAGAATTTCCATGGTAATGTAGGATGCATCCTCGGTTTGGAACTGGACATTTATATTACCAGAGGAAGGATTTGGAAAAACGGTGAAAATTTTCACCAAGGACGACATAATTTCATTGACTCCCGGCCCAGAAGGGGTGAAGGCGTAGTTATTTATATCAGGGATATTCCAACTATTAACAGTTCCGTTAAATTCTGTCAAAATCATGGTGTTGGCCCCAAATTTAATGCTTTGAATAGAAGCTATTGGAAAATTAATAGTGGTAGAATTGTTTAATGTTACTACGAGGTTTTGGGCCATCGTTGCTCTAACAGAGAGTAACAGAAACATCGTTAATAGCAATTGATATTTATACCACATACTGTATGATTTTGACATTATTTAAATCAATCAAATATAACAATTCTTACAATAATTCAACACCAATAATATTTACTTAGGTTATACGATAGTAACAATGATAGAAAGTTACTTTCCGATACA
>VHBC01000012.1 GCA_016872115.1 Sphingomonadales bacterium
CGTTTTTTTTGCCCGCCTGATAGTTGGCCAACTTTTTGTGTAATGCCACTGAGTTTGAGGACAGACATAATTTGTTGGACTTTCACTTCGAGATCCCAAGCTTGGTGTTCGGTGAGTGCTTGGTATAGTTCGCCAAGTTTGGCTTCGTCGTTTGCAGCCAATGCATCGGCGTAAGCCTTGATGAGCTGAATTTCTGGGAGGTCGTGGTCGAGGACCGCATCAAGCACACTAAGTTCGGGGTTAAGGTCTTCGGTTTGCTCCATGAAGGCAATTCGGAGTTCTTTGCGAAAAGTAACCGAACCGTTATCTGCAGGTTCAAAACCCAACAAACAGCGCAAAAGTGTGGATTTGCCCGCTCCGTTTTTGGCTACAATTGCAGCTTTTTGCCCTTGCTCTATACCAAAGGTGAGATCAGAAAATAAAATACGCTCACCATATGATTTGGTGAGTTGTTCGACTGAAAGAAAATTCATGTTAACGTAGGCGGTCTAAAGATTCAAGAATTTCTTTGTCTTTTTTGACGCCTTTAAAAGCAAAGTAACTAAACGGCAACCCAACAATACTGAGATAATAACCCCAGCCAAGTTCAATCGAAAGAGCACCAGGCACTAGTAGACCCAGACTGCCAACTAACAAGACAAATAAAAGACCTACTAAGTAGATCAACAAGGCCAAACGCGCCAAGCGATACTGCTTTTTGAGGTTTTTATAATTCATCATGACGTAGTAGTTAAAGAGGACGAAAGCGATGACAAAATAAAACAGCACCGAACCTTGTATATTTTCCGCTTTACTCAATAGGGAGACATCTTTAAAGCGTTGGACGCCATAAACCGAATAAGAAAAATAATTTTCTGCAGTGGGGAAACCAAAAATTTCTACACCTGATAACAATGCAGAAAGCAGTAGCATCACCAAAATAAAATAAACGGTCTGAATACGTTGGATCATGAAAATAAAGTATTGTGTTGTTGACGTAAATAAAAATCGAGCAGCACGATGTGCGCCATGGCCCAAACAATTGGAACAGCGCGTGGAACCACACAAGCGTCGTGTCGGCCACCAATAGAAAGCGGTGTAAGGCCTCCTTCTTTTTGGAGCACATCCTGCTCTTTTTTGATACTCGCTACTGGTTTAAAAGCGACTCGAAAATCAATTGGCATGCCGTTAGATATGCCGCCTTGAATGCCACCTGAGTAATTGGTTTGGGTAGAACCGTCTGCATTGAACTGGTCATTGTGCTCCGAACCTTTCATGGCAATGGCGTTGAATCCGCTACCGATTTCAAAACCTTTAACCGCGTTGATAGAAAGCATAGCTTTTGCGAATTCCGCATGGAGTTTATCAAAGACGGGCTCTCCCCATCCGGCGGGTACGCCTTTTAAAATACAGCGAATAGCGCCACCAGTGGTATCGCCATCTTTTTGTAATTCGGACAAATAATTTTGGATTTCATCGGACAACTTGCTTTGCGGGCAACGGACCAAAGACGCTTCTATTTGTTGTTTGTCGAACCAGTTAGTATTTTTCATTTGAAAAGGTCCAATTTGATCCACATAACAGCTACACGCCACCCCTAATTGTTCAAGGAGTTGAGCTGCGATAGCTCCGGCAACTACCCTGCAGGCGGTTTCACGCGCACTACTGCGACCACCGCCGCGGTGGTCTCTGTTGCCATACTTTTGCTGATAGGTAAAATCGGCATGTGAAGGTCTAAATACTTCTTTGAGGGCTTGATAATCTTTAGATTGTTGGTCTTGGTTACGAATTAAAAAAGCTATTGGGCTACCGGTGCTCCTTCCTTCAAAAATGCCGGATAAAAACTCGACTTCGTCGCTTTCTTGCCGCGGCGTAACGAGGTCATTTTGACCTGGTCGGCGTTCGTTGAGCGCCTGTTGTATCTTTGATAAATCTATCGGGAAATTCGAAGGGAATCCTTCAATAATGCCACCAATGGCAATGCCATGAGACTCGCCAAAAGTGGTGAGTTTGAAAATTTGACCATAGCTCGAACCAGACATATGACAAAGGTAAGGAATTTGGATGGTTAATCTTTTTATATTTGACAATGCGTACATTACTTATTCTTCTGAGCAGCATCGCTTTTTTATGGTCCTGCGCGCCAGCTCGATTTGTAGAACCACTTCAAAAGGGCGAGCAAGTTTTAAGCGGGCATTTTGGTGGCCCTTTGGCAAAAGTTCCGGGCATTGGTGTCATCCCTATTCCATTTAGCTCTATTGGCTATGGCCGTGGCCTGAGCAACCAAACTACCGTTTTTGGGAACCTCCACCTGACCTCTTTGGCATTCGGGGTTGGGCAGTTTGAACTTGGTGCTTCTCAAAAACTCTGGAGTACCGACCGAATGGGAGTTTCAGGCCAACTCAACACCAATGTTTTGATCGATTTTTATACAGGAGCTAACCGTATTTGGCCCCAACTCGATGCCAATTATTACTTCAAGTATGGCCGCCAATGGAAACCCGAACAACTCGACAAAATGTGTACGGTATATCACCGAAATTATAACTTTGCCTATATCGGCATCTCAAATTGGTTCGATTTTTATCGGGTAGAGTCGCAAGGAAGACCCAACGAACAACTCTGGATTCCTAACCTACAAATTGGGCATCAATGGATCAGGCCAAAATGGAGTTATCAAGCAGAAGTGAAAATTTTGGCGCCGCTTTCATCAAATGAAAATATTGTGGTTCCCTACCCAAGTTTGCTTCAAAACCGAGGTGCCACAGGACTTTATTTTGGTATTACTTATCATTTATAATCATGAAAAATATTTTACTTATCGGCATTTTGCTCTTGATTTCTGTTGCTTGCCGCAAAAGACTAGACGGCTTTTTATTTAATCCCAGTCAGATTGAAAATTACCAACTCGATGCCTATCAAGGTGAGGTGAGTTTGGAACTCAATGGCGCATTTGGCGTACCTCCTTCAATGATTCATCAGTTAGAATGGAATGTTGAACTCGAAGAAGGAACGGCCAAAATGAGCGCCATTTATATCGGAGACCTCAACCAAATCAGCACCGATACCGTGATTTTATATTGCCATGGCAACAAAGACCACCTCGACTTTTATTGGCCGCGCCAGAAACTGTATGCCAATGCAGGAGGCCTAGGGCGCTATGGCGTACTCATGTTCGATTACCCAAGCTTTGGTCTTTCTGAGGGCAAAGCAAGCGAGGAAAATATGTACCGCAGCACCAGAAGAGCAATGGAGTGGCTCAAAGCGCAAGGCCTTCAAGACGATCGCTTTGTCATTTTTGGATTTTCATTGGGATCAGCCGCTGCTTGCGAAGTGGCAGCACATCCGCAAGACTATCCGCTTTCTCCAAGTAAACTCATATTAGAAGCACCATTTGCATCGGCAGAGGTCATGATCCAAGATGCGGCGCTGCTTTCGATGCCCGGCTCGTTCTTGGTTGATTTGCAAATAGACAACGCAACAGAAATCAAGAAAATTAGCATCCCTTTACTTTGGATTCACGGTCAAGATGACAGTTTTTTGACTGTCAAGAGTCATGGTCAGCCAGTTTATGACAACAAAACATCAGGATATAAGGATGCTTTTCTAGTCACCGGTGGTGAGCATGAAAACACACCGTTCATTGCCGGCTACCAAAACTACATCGATAAAATTGCTTCGTTTATTCAGCTCTATTGACCCAATACAACGATTTTTGCACGTTGTTTCGTGTCGACAAATGTAGTGTCGAGGTAATAGACGCCCTCACAAATTGATAAATCTATGTTTAGCGTTGCGTCATTGGCAATAAATTGTGCAACTATCTTACCTTGTGCATCATAAATCACTAATTGACTTCCGATACTCAGATTGCTTACGAAGAGTTGACCCGTTGTCGGATTTGGATAAACAATTAAAGCTTGTTTATCCGTTTCATTTAAAAATGCACAGCTTTCCAAAATAACGGTTATTTCTGCATTTCCAGTGCAACCGTTGACTGCATCTGTATAGCTCGCAGTGAGGGTGAGATTTCCTAAGCTGAGGCCAGTTGGGTCAAAAGACAGACCAGAGACACCTAATCCACTAACCGAAGCGCCTTGCGGCGTGACCGTTAATGGAATAGCACCGTCCTCCACGCATAATACCATGTCAGTATCTTCAATGGAAAGGCCAACCACCGGAGTTGTATTAACAACAACTTGTTGTGTGGAGGTACTTGAGCCAGCGGCATTTGTAACGGTGAGGGTCACGGTGTATGTTCCTGGCACAAAAACATGTGTAGGATTTTGTTCTATAGAGGTAAAACCGTCGCCGAAATCCCAAGCCCAAGAGGTCGGAAGATTCTGTGATAAATCTGTAAACGAAACGATATTTCCACTACAAAGGTTTGTTGGCGTCTGGAACTGTGCCACAGGAGCTACAGTTGGACCAGCCTCGTTGTAATAAATTGAAAAGTCATCAAAATAGAAGCCGTCTTTTCGGGTAGCCGCATCGGATTTCAATTGGAAACGCACCTTGATGACTTGTCCAAGATAATCACTGAGTTGAATTTCTTCTTGTACCCAAGTACTTTGTACACCTTCCCAAACTGGTTGGTTATTGGGTTGAACACTACCATTGCCTGTAGTGCCAGGAACGGTATACAAACCACATTGACCCACCCAAGTTGCACCGTTGTCTGTAGAAACTTGCAATTGGACATAGTCATAATCTGCTTCGATATCCCATTTGGCCCAAAAAGTTAGTTTGGCTGCTGTGGCATTGCTCAAGTCAATTGTTGGAACGTAGGTATAGGTTGTGTTTGCATTATTGACGTAGTTTCCGGTTGGTGTATCGGTAAACGAACGCGGAGAAGAAACAAAAGTGGATGTAGTAGTGTTCCAGTTGCCCGTCCAATTAGTTGACGCGGTCGCGTTTTCGGTGACCTGCAAAGTGAGTGAACCATATACTTTGGTAATGGTGTCTTTTTTAATCCAAAATCCGTTGTCGGTTTGTAAAATATACTTGATTTGGTCGCCAAATTGGATGGCAGGGTTGAGCGTATACGCGATAGCACCATTGCCATTTTGTTGGATCGCCAAATTATGAACCACTGGTGCGCCTACCGAAACAATGTTCTGAAGGGGGACAATGCTAACCGTAACAGGGCCATTTTCACGTCCTAATCTTCTGGCTTGGTGATTAAAATTGCCGGTTATGGTTGCAATGTTTGTTGGGTCTTGGTCGGTTGTCAGGACATAAACACCTGCAACATGTGCCAAGATAAGGTTCGGATAAACCATTTCTTGACAGGTAGGAACAATTTGTGCTGAGGGTTGCCAAAATGCAGTGCCAACTTCTGGTGTATGCACAAACATGGTGTCTTTGACGCCCACACCAATATCGACCTTATACATATAATCATCAGAATCTCCTGATGCGGGATACAAAGCAGAACTTTTAATAGCACCGTAACCATTAAACGCTACCATTTTGTTGGTATACTCTTGAAAATAATCGTGGTGATCGGCAAATTCAGCAGTGGTGGTGCCTATCGGGAAAAGAATGTCTTCTGCGTAAGTGTGTGCGTTAAACGCGGTAACAAATTTATTGTTTTGGACCAACCAACGCATGGCTTGTGTTTCTGGTTCAGAGAATGCAGCTGTTCCACAATAAGTATCGTTAGACTGCGTAAATGAAGTGCCTGTTGTTCCCCAGCCATAGCTGTAGTTTCGGTTCAAGTCAACTCCGTATGACCCACCCGAATTCAGACGACGGTTCTTTCGCCACATACCGCCACCGTTCGGATTTGTTGTCTGGTTATATACGTATCCGTCAGGATTAATGCATGGCACAAAATACAATTGCATATGATCCACAATGTAGGTGAGTTCAGGATTGTTATTGTAATTTTCGAGCACGTACCACATAAAAAAGATGGTTTCCATCAAACTCATTGGTTCACGGGCGTGATGAATAGCCGTGTATAATACTTTTGGCTCACCACTCTCATCGATTGTTGGGTTATCCGAAATGCGGACATAATATAGCGGTCTATTTTGAGCTGTAACATATGTCGAAATTGGCGCCTTTGCAGTGATCAAATTAGGATAAGTTGCCACCATTTCATCTAGTTCTGCAAGCATTTCTTCGTATTTCAGGTAACCTCCCATTGTACCTAAATTGAAGTGCGTGGGCATGGTTGGGCTAAAACCAGAACCGCCACTTCCTGTGCCTGAACAGATCGTATTTTTAAGATTTTGCGTTTCTTTTGACGCAGGTTGTTGAAGTTGCTCGATATAATATGCTTGTACGTCCTCGATCAGAACTTCATAGTTGAATTGATAGGCATCCATGATTTGACGCTCTTCTTTCGAAAAATCAGATATAAAAAACACACCTTCTTTTCGTATGCCGTGATCCACGGCTACACCTAGATTAGCCAATTTTGAAAGTTCGTCATTGCTGCCAAATACCTTCAGTCGGGAATAATCTTGAGCAAAAACAAGATTGGACATGATTGTTGCAAAAAAGAGGAGCAAAAAGGAGATTGTTTTCATAGGTCTGCAAATAAGTTTGACAAAGAAACAGTAATTTTTGACTAAATACAATTTTTTTAATTGCTCATTGGCAACCTTCTCGTTTTATGATAGTTTAATAAATTTTGAGAATGCTTCATTAAGTGTTAAATTTACTCAACTGATGAACCTATTACGTATAATCGTACTTCTTGCTTGCTTCCAATCTGCATTGGCTCAAGGACTTTGGTTGTATCCCAACAAAGGGCAATGGGATGAGCGTATTTTGTTCAATTTGCCGCTATCAACAGGCCGCTTGTATGTCGAAGAATCCGGTCTTACCTACTTTTTAACGAACGCGACCCTACACGATCATACCGAAGATGCGCATTCAGCCTCAACGCACGACACACACACTACTTACCACGCCATCAAACACCATTTTATTCATGCGCAGAAAACGGCATACAATGCGCAGGATTCTAGCCAACATTATCACAATTACTTTCTTGGTTCTGATCAAAGCAAATGGAAAAGTAATATCAGAGGTACATCTGAAATAAATGCCCCAGACTATTTTGAAAATGGCAGCGTCAAATACCTCATCGATGGGCAACAATTTGCTTTTCATTTACAGCTAAATCCAAATGCTGATATTCACCAATTCGATTTTCATATAGAAGGCGCCGATTCTATTTTTATTGATTCCAAGGGGTTACTGCACCTCACACATTCATTTGGTGAAATCACTTATAGTGCACCAAAAGCTTGGAATTTAATCGGCTCAGACAAAAAAGTAGAGGTTCCAATTCATTTTATTATCGACAACCATACCATTTCTTTTGAAGTAGATGCAACTTATAATCCCAACTTTGAACTCTACATTGATCCAAGTTTAACATTCTCCACCTTTACGGGTTCACCTGTAGACAACTGGGGCTTTACGGCCACGCCAGATTTCAATGGAAACCTTTTTGGTGGCGGCATTGTTTTTGGTTCGGGCTACCCAAGTACTACTGGCGCCTACGATGCAACTTACAACAGCGGAACTGGTACTTTTCCAATGGACGTCGGTATCACCAAATTCAACGCTACCGGAACAGCATTACTTTACTCAACATACCTCGGTGGATCTGGTAACGAGACACCGCACAGTATCGTCTGTGCGCCAAATGGCGAGCTCTATGTTTATGGCGTTACCTCCTCGACCAATTTCCCTATGGCGGGTTCGTCTTACGATAACTCATTCAATGGTGGTCCTTACCAACTTCAAAACTCTTTGGAATTCAATGGTTCTGATATCTATATTGCGCGCTTCAATCCGAACGGAACGGCTTTATTGTCTTCAACCTATGTAGGAGGTAGCAGTACTGACGGCCTCAATGCAGCAAGTTTATTTTACAATTACGGCGACCAATTTAGAGGCGAAATCGTGCTAGATGCCAACCAAAATGTATATGTCTCGAGCACAACTACTTCCACTAACTTCCCAACGGCAAATGGCTTCCAAACGCTTTTGAATGGACCGCAAGATGCAGTTGTCTTTAAAATGAATCCTGGGTTATCACAACTCATGTGGAGCAGTTATTTTGGTGGCAGTGGTACAGAATCCGGTAATTCAATTACTATTGGGTCAAACGGAAGTGTCTATGTAGCAGGAGGCACCACCTCTAGCTCTTTGGCAATTACAGGAGGACACGATCTTACTTTCAACGGCGGGAGTGCTGATGGCTATGCACTGCGAATCAATGCAGCAAGTGGCGCTATGCAGTCTGGCACCTACATGGGTCAAGCGGAATACGACCAAACGTACTTTATTCGAACAGACATCGACAACGCTGTTTATGTTTACGGACAATCAGAATCTGCATGGGCCATTACGCCCGGATGCTATGGCAATGCTAATTCTGGTCAGTTCTTGCGAAAGTACGCGCAAGACCTTTCCGTCACCAACTGGACCACCATGATCGGTGCTGGAACAGGAAATGTCGAATTATCCCCAACCGCCTTTCTTATTTCTGATTGTTACGATATCTACCTAGCAGGTTGGGGAGGTCAACTCAATCAACTCTATGGTCAGGCGGCATTTTCTACAACAAATAATTTCCCTGTCACCCTCGACGCTTTTCAGCTCAATACAAACGGTTCAAACTTCTATATCGCAGTGCTTGATCAAAATGCCAACTCACTGAAATACGCCACGTTTATGGGAGGGGTCGCTAGCAGTTCTAACCATGTTGACGGCGGTACCTCTCGTTTTGACAACCAAGGCAGAATTTACCACGCCGTATGTGGAGGCTGCGGCGGCAATGATTTTGGTTTTACCAGCACGCCAGGTGTTTGGTCGCCAAGTAATCCTAGCTCCAATTGCAACCTTGCGTGTTTTAAATTTGAACTGAGTACCATAGAGGCCATAGCTGCTCAGCCAGCACCGCTTATTTGTATTCCTCAAAGTGTGTTTTTCGACAATAATTCACTAAATGCCAACGCATTTTTCTGGGATTTTGGCGACGGCACAACCTCCTCAGCATATGAACCCATCCATGCCTATACCACACCCGGAACCTACGACGTCTTATTAGTTGCTTTCGATTCTACCGGTTGTTTCACACCAGACTCTGTAACGGTTACTATAAATATCGGCTCATTTACAGCTGGTGCAATTCAACCAAATAATAGTATCTGCCCTGGTGATTCCTACCAGCTCGAGGCATATGGTGGCAATAACTACAGTTGGTCACCCGCCAATGTCCTTGATAATCCAAACAGCCCCACACCAACGGCTACTTTATTTACCACAACGACCTTCTCCGTAATTGTCTCAGATTCTTGTGGCTCGGACACCCTACAAGTCACTGTTAATGTAAGTGCACCAACTATTAGCCTACCCAACGACACCACCATTTGTATCGGTGAAAGTGTGACCATTGATGCCACAGCCACAGGAAATATCAATTGGTCTCCAGGGTCTTTTTTAAATACCACAACAGGGACTAGTGTAATAGCTACACCTCAAAATAATATTACTTATACAGCAACAGTTACTTCATCAAACGGCTGTACGGCTCAAGATTCTATTACTATTAGTGTTTTCAATAATCCACCGGTTCCACAACTCATCGATAGCGTTGCACTCTGCTATGGTTCATCAATGCCGCTAACTGCAGCCGGAGGCAGCACTTATTTTTGGTACCCAAGTAATAATCTAATTGGGGCAAATAACCAAACGGTTCAAATCAATCCTATACAACCTCAATATTATTTTGTGGACGTGACCAACAGTTGTGGTACAGCAACCGATTCTGTTTGGGTAAGTATCCTCACCGCGCAAATTTGGGCTGGAAACGACACCATAGTTTGTCCGGGACGGCCAGCCAATCTTTGGGCTAGTGGTGCGCTTTACTACGAATGGAGCCCAAGTGCAAATGGCTCGAGTGCCAACGGAGCACAAGTCAGTGTATTGCCGCCTTACAATACTACTTATTTAGTAATTGGAACCGACGCGCAGGGCTGTCAAGACTCAGCTTTTGTACAAGTCAATTTATTCCAACCCGCATTTGTCAATGCCGGACCAGATATCTTTGCTGTACAAGGTGATGCTATTCAACTTACTGCCGACCCATCAGGTCCTGGCGCTTTTCTCTGGTCTCCACCAGACGAAGTTTCTTGCCCAACATGTCAATCCACAACGGTGAATCCAAATCAAAACGCTATTTACAGCGTCTATTTTACAGATCAAAACGGCTGTACAGCACAAAGTCAGGTGAACATCTTTTTTGACCCTTTCTTTTATGTTCCCAACACTTTTACACCTGACGGCGATATGTTTAATCAGTACTTTAGAGTCATTGGCGGCAATTATCTAGAGGTTGAGGTAAGTATTTACGACCGCTGGGGTGAACTAATTTATCAATTTACCGACCTTAAAGATTACTGGGATGGCACCTATAATTTTAGACCCTGCCAAGAAGGTACCTATACTTGGAAAATTACTTATACCGATTACAAAAATTATAAAGAAGTGCTGACCGGACACGTCAACTTATTGCGCTAAAATACTTTTGACGTAACTTTGAATATGTCTATTCAGGTACAAGCTTTCACTTTCAACGCATTTCAGGAAAATACATATGTTGTGCATAACGGTCGTGACGCCGTTATTTTCGACCCTGGTTGCTACGCACGTCAAGAAGAAGCTATCCTATTTGAATATGTTCAAATCAACGAACTGAAGGTACATGCCACGCTTTTCACCCATGCGCACATCGATCATATTTTAGGTGCCTCTTTTTGTCAAAAACAGTTTGGTGCGCCGTCCTATCTGCATCCCGACGACCACTTTACTTGGGAATCCGTCAAAAACTACGCACACCTCTATGGTTTTGAAAATTACAAGGAAGTAGAGATCCCAAGTCAGCTTTTATTCGACCAACAAACCCTTCAATTTGGAGCGCTTACTTTCAAAGTTTTCCATACACCCGGACATTCCAAAGGGCATGTCGTTTTTTATAATGAGCAGGGATTTCTGATCAATGGTGACGTCTTGTTCAATGGTAGTTTTGGACGTGTGGATTTACCCGGAGGTGACCTAGAAACCCTAAAAAAGAGCATTTTTGATGTCATGTTCAAATTTCCTGAGCAAACTGTCGTTTATTGTGGTCATGGTACACAAACAACAATAGGCCAAGAAAAAAACACCAATTATATACTCGAGTTCTAAGATGCGCATCGGGATCAATACGCGGTCATTACTTGGCCAAAAAATGGAAGGATTTGGCAACTACACGCTAGAATTGGTCACGCGCATCACAAAAGCGCAGCCAGAACACACCTTTATCTTGTATTTTGACCGACCCATTGATCCTCAATTTCAATTTGGTTCGAATGTTATTTGCAAAAGTGTTTTCCCTCCGACACGGCATCCTTTTTTGTACATCATCTGGTTTCAATGGCGATTAAAAAAGGCTTTAAAAAAAGACCAACTAGATGTTTTTTGGACACCCGACGGCATGTTTCCATTAGGTATTTCCACACCCATATTGGCAACAATTCACGACTTAAATTTCGCGCATTTTCCGAAAGATTTACCAAAATGGGTTGCTTGGTATTACAATAGATACTTCCCTTATTTTTCCAAAACTGCCCATAAAATCATTACGGTATCACAAACTACTAAAGAAGATATTGTATCGACCTACCATATTCCGCAAGAAAAAATAAAAGTGATTTATAACGGCGTTAGTGATTTATACCGTCCGTTAAGTAAGGAGGAAAAGCAAAATGTGCACCTCAAACACAAATTGGCAAAGCCCTATTTCTTATTTGTCGGTTCTTTACACCCGCGCAAAAATTTACATCGGCTCTTACAAGCGTTTGAACGGTTTGCACAAAAAAACACTGACACCGACCTCGTTATTGTTGGCGCCAGTATGTGGAACAACCAAGCATTTAAAATCAAGCCTGAACTCGATCATCGAATACACTTCATGGGGCATTTAAAAACCCAATCTTTGGCAGAGATCATGGCGTCTGCTGAAGCATTTATCTATATTCCCTATTTTGAAGGTTTCGGCATGCCACTTGCAGAAGCTATGGCAAGCGAAACGCCAATTTTAGCCGGAAATCAAAGCTGTTTACCTGAAATTGCTGCTGATGCTGCTCATTATGCAGACCCTTTTGATGTTGAAGACATCGCAACTGGGATGCAAAAAATCAAAAATGATGTAGCTTTGCAATCCCAATTAATCAAGGCTGGGCAACAACGCGTCAAGGACTTCAATTGGGACCACGCAGCCAAGCTTCTGTGGCAAGAACTTCAACAATTGGTCTCGTAGTTCAACGGATAGAATAAGCGTTTCCTAAACGTTTGATCCAGGTTCGATTCCTGGCGAGACCACTCCTTCTAGTCTGCTAGTAAAGTTACAAGCAGTTTATCTATTCTCGGGCCGTCCTTATCGACAATCTCTAGTTGCAATTGATCTAAAACAAGCACATCTCCCACTTCAGGGATTTCATTTTTATGCGAAATAAAAAGGCCTGCCACAGTAGAATAGGTATTTTGTTCATCGGTCACTAGTACATCAAAATACTTTTCAAAATCAAAAATGGAATATTGACCGTCAACCAACCACGAGTTAGCGGAGCGCTGGACAATTCGATATTCATCGTGGTAATGCTCTGTGGCTTCGCCAACTAAAGCATCAAGCATGTCGTCCATGGTGATGATTCCTTGAACAGAGCCGTATTCATCTACAACTATACCGTAATGGTTTCCCTCATTTTTAAAAGATTCAAGAACTTGGTAGGCGCTGGTATTTTCATTGAAATAAATCGGTTCTTTCAGGTAATCTATCACCTTGAAATCTTGTTCTGTATGTCCGCCAAATAAATCTTTTAACAATATGATTCCGGTAATATCGTCAAGATCTGTAGTGGTTGATACAGGGTATGCCGAATGCTTTTCTTCATTGATTTTTTGACGAATTTGTTGCCAAGTCTCTTCTTCCTTAAAAAAAACGACTTCACTGCGGTGTGTCATTAATGACTTTACTTTGCGGTCGCCTAATTCAAAAACGCGTTCTACTATAGATTGCTCAATATCTTGGATTTCACCTCCTTGGGCACTTTCCTTTAAAATTGATTTAATTTCTTCCTCTGAAACAGCTTGATCAGAGGAGTCATTTAGGCCTAAAATTCTTACTAATAAGTTGTTGGTAACAGTAAGTAACCAAACAAAAGGCCCAGTAATCATTGCCAGAAGCTGCATAGGCCCAGCCATATATGTAATGATTTTCTCAGGGAAAGCCATACCAATTCTTTTCGGAACGAGCTCTCCGAGTACAATAGAAAAATAGGTAATCAGCACGACGATAATTCCTGTAGCTAGCTCTTGACTATATGGCTTGAGAAATGCACTTTTTTCCAAAATAGCCATAAAATCATTGGTTAAATTTTCTCCAGAATATACCCCCAATAAAATTCCAATAAGCGTGATGCCAATTTGAACCGTGGAAAGAAACCGTGTAGGATGTTCTGAGAGCGCCAGTGCTTTTCTTGCTTTCTTGTTTCCTCTTTTACTGGATTTTTCAAGCTTGTATTTCTTGGAGCTCACCAATGCCATTTCAGACATAGAAAAGACACCATTGATGAGCACTAAGAAAATAATAATGAGTAATTCCATGTTGCGAAATTACGCAAATTCAAGGTAGGTCGTCAGATTCTTCACTTTCTTGATTTTCATCTAAAGTAAGTTCTTCTTGGAAATTTTTGACCAAAGGAAAAACATTGGCCGCCACGGCTTTTGTCACAAATAGCAACAACAGCAAGACAGCAACAATTTTTCCCAAATTTGCCATATGACAGATATAAGAAAAATTATGCTATGCGCTGGTTATGAAGAAAAAGAGAACTAGATAACCTTTAGTTCTTTGCCGACTTTGATAAATGCAGCAATTGCTTTGTCTAAATCAGCTTGCGTATGTGCAGCAGAGATTTGTGTGCGAATGCGTGCTTGCCCTTTAGCCACTACAGGATAAAAGAAGCCGATTGCATAAACACCCTCATTCAATAAACGATTTGCAAATTCTTGAGAAAGTGCTGCATCGTAAAGCATGATTGGAACAATTGGCGAACCCCCTGGCTTGATATCAAATCCAGCGGCTGTAATTCGTTCTTTGAAATAAGTGGTGTTTGCTTCTAAGCGGTCGCGTAATTCAGTAGTTGCACTCAGCAAATCGAAAACTTTAATAGAAGCCCCAACAATAGCTGGAGACAAAGAATTAGAGAAAAGATAAGGTCTTGATCTTTGACGCAGCATTTCAATAATTTCTTTTTTACCAGTAGTATATCCACCCATGGCACCACCTAAAGCTTTGCCTAGCGTACCGGTAATGATATCTACTTGATCCATCACACCAAAATATTCTGGTACGCCGCGTCCCGTTTTACCGACGAAACCAGCAGAATGACATTCATCGGTCATGACTAACGCATCATACTTTTTAGCAAGTGCACAAATCTCATCCATTTTGGCGAGGTCACCATCCATGGAGAATACACCATCCGTTACAATTATGCGATGCCGCTGTGCCTGTGCTGCCTGGAGCTGGGTTTCTAAATCGGCCATATTAGAATGCTTGTAGCGGTAGCGGGCTGCTTTGCAAAGACGAATGCCATCGATAATAGATGCATGATTCAATTCATCTGAGATAATGGCATCTTCTTCGGTAAAAAGTGGTTCAAATACTCCTCCGTTGGCATCAAATGCGGCTGCATATAGAATCGTGTCTTCTGTACCGTAGAATTCAGCAATTTTACGTTCCAACGTTTTATGAATGTCTTGCGTGCCACAAATAAAGCGCACTGAAGACATACCATAACCGTGTGTATCTAGCGCATCTTTGGCTGCCTGAACAACTTCGGGATGAGAAGAGAGTCCGAGGTAGTTGTTTGCACACATGATCACGACATCTTCTCCTGTACTCACTTGCACATTAGCTCCTTGAGGCGTTACGATGACGCGTTCTTTTTTTAGCAAACCGTTTGCTTCAATTTGCTTTAATTCCTCTGCTAAAAAGGACTGTATCTTACCGTACATTATGCTTTAATTTTTTTTGATATCAATTGAAATAATAACCTAGCTTCTTTTTCGGTGAGTTTTCTTCCAAAACGGATTTTTTGATGAAAATAGTCGAATTCAAAGCGTTCACCGCCGTTGATCCATGGTGAATTTTCCCATATATCTTGAAAACTTCCTTGCTTTGGAATTTCAAACTTAAAATTCTTTATGTTCTCAAAATAGTAGGGCGTTGTTTTACCAAAATGGCGAAGCGCCTTCTTCAAATAAAAAGCATCTTGGTCTATTTTAATGTATTCTTGACCGCGAAGATTCCATAAAAAACTCATTGTTACACGCCAAGCATAGTACAACCAAAAAACTAAAAAAATCCAGAGTATCAACTGCTCCTGTTGTTTGAGTTTCATTACGTTTAGTGCCCATATGACCGTAGCTCCTATGGCATACCACATACCGAGCCAAGCGCCCATGATGGCTGAAATCCAAACATTTTTGGAAGGATCAATTACGATCGTTGTTTTGTCTTTCTGATCATTAAAACTGATCCGGTTACCTATCCATTTCACGATACAAAAATAAACGAAAAAAGCCCCGCTTTACAGCGAGGCTTTTAGAATTATTTAAATTTTAGAAATGCCAGAGATCGTGTTCCCAATCTCTGATTCTTTCTTTAATTCTTTCTGACTCATAGAGTGCATCGACACCAAATTTATAGTCTTCGAGTTCGCGGTCAAACTTATCGGAAACGCGATAGATTGTTGACGCAAACTTGCGCTTCCAAAAGAGGTCATCAAAAGACATCCATTGGGCATCGTTTTTATCGTTATATACATAGTAGTTGATAATCACATTGCGCAACTCATCAAAATACAACCAGAACATTTCGCGTTCCTCTACGCGACCTTCATGTTCTTCGAAAACATTTGTTAAAGAACTGAACAAATAAGGTTTTCCGAGTTGATCGTAGATCAAGAGTTCACCTCTAGTCGGTAATTCACCTTCTTCAGGTTCGTTGAAGGTGTAGCGGGCTACAGGAGCAATAGAAATGATGCGTTTGTCAAGGATAGAACGTTCTTTGTCAAAATACCAGTCTTCTTTGATGTGGAATGCCACAATGTTGTTTGAAGGAACAAACATAGAGATGGCTTCTTTACGCACTGGTGAGTTAACTGTTGCAAAGTTCCACCACTCTTGAAGTTTAGTTTGGTCAATACCAAAAAGCTCTTCGTAGTCTGGATCTGAGCGCAAACTATCAAGATACTCGGTAAGCGTTTGAGCCGTTTTGATGACATCCATGGTGTCTTCAGAAAGCGGACGATAAATACGCAATTTTGGACCTAAACCACCTGAAGCTAAAAGCGCATTTACATCGTTGCGGTACTTCTTCACTTCAAAGTAATCGTTTTGTCCTTGACGTTGAATTGGGTATTTCAAACTGTAACCATCTTCGGCATCAGGGTAGAATTCACTTGCCACGCGATAAACGGTCAAATCACCAAGAAAAATATGACGCATCATGATGGTCCAAAGTGACCAACGACGCTGATCTTTGTTCCAAGTTGGGTCGTCGATTTCACTTGCATTTGATGGACGATATAAAGAACCAGAAGCGAGGTCACCATCAAAAGCATCGTAAGGAAGAAAAATGTCGTGGTTCATTTTCTCACGAGCATCGATGCGAGAGAATACACGTTTTTGCCAAGCGACATCACTTGCACGAACGTATTCATACTCTACCTTAGCACGTACTGGTACTTCATCTTGAATAGCAACACCATCAACTACTCCGCCGGGAAGTGTGTTGTAGGGGCCGCGCTGCGGACGGTCTTGTGCGTTAACCACTACCGTAGCCACACTCAATAATACCAACAATACATTTTTCATAATCCTTTGTTTAAATCCTTATTTAAGGAACAACCTTCAAGACACCTGAGGCGAGCTCAAGGCTTCCGCCTGTTCTTTTGTAGCTAACGTCAATTGCAACGCGCTTACCTGCTTTCATTTTAGCAATAGCTGCTGCTGGTACACGGTCACCGTTGAATGGAATTTCATCGTTACCCATAATTACTGAACCTCCAATTACCGTAAAGCTTACACCTGTAAACGGTGAGTCAGGACCAAGAGAAACAACTGCCTTGAAACCTGTGGTTTTGGAGATGGTTGTACCTTGAAGCTGTGCTTTCGGGAATGGTTTCACTTTGTATTTGAATTTACCAAATGACTTGGATTTTCCGTCCTTGTCTTTGCCACTCAGCGCAATGTTCACAAATTTTGAAGTACCGGTAACGTTGACGTAGTAACCATCATATTTGTTACCCTCTGCGTCGGTCCATGAGGCTTTTGTGGCTGTACCACCTTCTACAGAGATAGAAGAACTTACAGCACCTGCAACTACAGGAACCACTTTGTTGTTCCAACCTTTGTAGAGTACACTCATTTCAGGCAAAGAAATTGAACCTTGCGCTTTGACAATGGCAACTTTCCATTCCCAGTCACGAGTATAGGGAGTACCTGATTTATTGACGATAGTAACTGTACCTTTAACATTCATGTCTGACATTCCTGCTTTCATTTTGATTCGGCCAACACCATCTTTAACTTCAACATTACCAGAACCAGAGGTTACAACTGGATTCTTGTCAGAGTCATAAGCCGCCATGGTCACAAGTAATTCGATTTCTTCTCCGGCTGTAGCCACACCAGGGCCACTTACTAATTGCTGAATTTTATTGAAAGAGAATTCTCCTGTGGTTACCCTCGATTTCAAAAGGTTGACAGCTTTTGCACGAGCCGCTAAGATTTCGTTCTGCATAGAACTCAAAGAGGCAAGCGCACCCACTAATGGCGCGTGATCAAAAGTTCGACCCAACCAATGAATATTCTTTGCTTCATGATGATCTGCAAACTCTTGTTTGGTCAATTCTTGGTAAATTGAGAGTAATGCTTCCATGTCCTCAGGATTTACTTTGTTGCCTGGCGCTTTGAACATTTTCTTGATTTGTTTCTCTAGGTCTTGGAAATCTTTGTAAGAATTGATTTCTTTCACTTTGAGTTTCCAATTCTTCTTATCATCTTCGCGGTAATTACCTGAAATTTCTACAATTGATTTACGAAGTCCTTTGTACAATTCCCAAAGTTTCTTACCCTTTTTTGTTGGGTCAATGTCTGCGATTTCAGAACCCACGATTTCGTGCATAGGCACATCAAAGTTTTCTTTTTGTTGAATAGCTTGTAAATATAAACGCGCTGGCAACAAAGGAGTGCTTGGGTTGTATTTTTTCCAAAGAATACTCTCTTTGTCGTTCGGCTTTTCTGTTTTAATCTTTTCAGGGCCTTCAACAATACCAATCATTTCAAGTTTGAGATCATCTACATATTTGATGAACTCACCGACATTTTTGTCGATTTTCTCAATCATGCCAAGATATTTCTTGATTTTTTCAGCTTTTGCACGTCCATTTTCGTCTTTAGTAATTGAAGAAAGTTCTTCAATAAGTGCACCTTTTGCGTTCTCACCACGTTCGTATTGCGTAACACTACCACGTTGGATGTTGTCTTCAATCGCTACGAATGCATCGAGGATTTGTTTAGACACGTTCAACGCAAGAAGCGCGGTTAGTACCAAGTACATGAGACCAATCATCTTCTGTCTTGGGGTTTCCTTACCACCTGCCATTTTCTTTAATTTTTAATGTGTTATTAATAAAATAAATACGGAATTAAAGAAAGGGATTAACCTCTCATTGCACGCAACATGTTACCATATACGTTGTTCAAATCAGTAAGATTTTGAGACAACATTGCCATGTTTTCACGGTAAGAGGCTGTATCCTTAGCAGATGCAGCGAGGTCAGCCATAATAGCCTTGATATTGTCTTGAAGAACGCTCATTTGATTCATGCTCTCAAGGTAGTCTTGAGAAGATTTCAACTGAAGCTCGTAAACGTTATTGAGGGCACCAAGATTTTGACCTAATTTCTGCATTTCTACACCAAAATTACCTAGACCTTCACCAGTAATTCCAGCAATAGCACTAGCAGAAGCAGCGTACTGCTCAGTCAATTTGCTTAATCCTTCAGATGCATTCTCTAAGCTCTTAACATAAGAATCTGTAGCGCCTACTGCTGTAGAAACTGCTCCCAAAGATTTGGCGTTGTCTGCAAGATTAGACATGCCATCTTTCAATTTTGAAAGTAAGGCTTGGTCGATACCTGCTTTGTCGAGTTCTTTAGCAAGATGATCAGCAGCACCTCCGCCACCCAATCCACCTTTTTTCAAAAGTGGCAATAAACGGTTTTCGTCATTATTTTCTTCAACGCCTAATTCAGGGAAAACGCGCGTCCAATCAAGCTCTTCATGCAATGGTTCCATCGCAATAAATGCAAAGATCAATGATTCTGTGATAAGACCTACAATAAGCATTTGATCAGCACCAGGCCAGTGCATGATTTTGAATAAGGCACCTAAGATTACTACCGATGCTCCGTAACCTGTTACATACTTAACAATAAGCCTATATCTGCGCGAAGCAAAAAATCCACCATTACCACTCATAATTTTTGTTTTTAAGAATTAATTAATTAATTGATTTATAGTTTAGTTTAGGATAATATCTGTTTGAATCTCTTCACCATTTTCTTGTTCGATGTCTTTACCACCGCGACCTAAATGGGTCATGGTGTTACGGAAACCGATATAACTTTTGGCTGTATCTTGGTATTCATAAGTGCGAGTTGCATTCATTAGATAGTAGCCGATGTCTTTCCAAGATCCTCCACGCAATACTTTGCGTTTTTTGACCGGTGCATCACCATCTTTGGCGTCGTATTCGAAATCTTGGGCCATGTCGTGAGCAAATTCGTAGGTAGATTCGTCGTAGGCAGTTGAGCACCATTCGGCAACGTTACCTGCCATACAGTACAAACCAAAACCATTCGGATTGTATGAGTAAACTTTTACTGTGTAAAAACCACCATCTTCGAAGTAGCGACCACGCATTGGCTTGAAGTTTGCCAAGAAACAGCCACTGGCATTTCGGATATATGGACCACCCCATGGATATTGTGACATATCGAGGTCACCTCTTGCGCCGCGCTCCCACTCTGATTCAGAAGGTAAACGGAAGTCGTTTACGAATAAATCACCGTTGGCTTGTAACCAAGAATGGAAAATTTGTGTTCTCCATACAGAGAATGCTTTTGCTTGAGACCAAGTAACACCTACAACTGGGTAGTTGTCATAGGCTGTGTTCCAGAAGTAGTTTTGTGTCATGGCTGAGTGATTTGCGTAGGTGAAATCACGAACCCAGCAAAGCGTATCCGGATAAATATTAATACGTTCTTTGATTATAAAGCGCGAACGATCGGAGTGACCACGGATGGCATTGTGAGCACCTTTGCTGTTGGTATAACCTAAATCCAAATCTTGACCTGGATTTTGAAGAATAGTACCACGCAATGAGTTGGTGTCATTGATTTTGCTAAACTCAGACCACTGTTCAGTTTCAATAGTTGTGTCAACCCAAACTTTGTTGGTATTTTGATCCATGGTCATGAGGGCTGAACGGTGCAAATCATTTGATTTGTAGTCTTTGTTAAGTGGCTCGCGACGTGAGCGCTGGTAGAGCGTGTTAGGCGCCTCTTTATCCAGACTATCATATGCATAAGTTTTGCGCGCATCGATAGATTTGGTAATCACTTTACCACGACGAGCTGCCTCTTTGTAGTCAATCCAATAATAATCAAAATACAGAAGACGGGTGTCAATTTCTCTGCGGTTGTAGAAACGCTCAGATTCTGACAAATACATGTCTGATAACATAAATGCTATTTCTGGATCTTCGTAATCAACTGGCTCTAACCAATTTAAAGTGAAGTATTTGCGGTTTTCTACGCGACCACCTTGATTGTACTTGGTTTTAGTAGAAGCGCCTTTTGCACTTGTTTTGTCTGGCGCGTTTTTCTTGGCGGCACCACTGTACATTTGAAAAATGCCACGAAGGTCGTCGTCAGACATGACGACGTCGTATTTTTCATCTGGGCCGTTTGTTATTCCGTACTTTTTTTGGTCATATTGAAAACCATTGACCAATTTTTTACCTTTTCCTTTGGATTTGTCGTAGTTGCCCAACATGGTCATGATGGTTTTGTCCACCTCTGCATTATTGGTTGAATCCATGTAGAGCTGGAATGGCGTGTTACCACCTTGAACGTCAGAACCCATATCCATGAGGCTGCGATATGGTTCTTTGAAGAAGTTATCAGGGATGTTGATCCAACGCTCAGCTTCTTCGTCGTAACTACGGCGATAAAGTTTTTCACGTGCAATGGAATCACGCACCCAGTGTACAAATTGGCGATATTCGTTGTTAGAAATTTCGGTTGCGTCCATGTAGAAAGCAGGAACAGACACCGTGCGCTTGCGCGCGGTGTGCCAACCCATGATGTCTTCATCGTCTTCACCGGCCTGATAAGCACCGGATGGAACGTAAACCATTCCAAGTGGAACTTTGCCAGGTCCGAGGACGTCTGGATACCAGGTGTCTCTACCACTCACACCTACTAAATTACCTTCGATGTCACTACAAGCGTACATGAAGCTAAGAACAAAGAGAAAACTTAAATACTTTTTCATTCGTTTGTTTTTGGTTCTGACCTACTCCCAAATAACTTGCTACAGGTTTAATTTCGGGTATAACGTAAGAACGATATAAATGGTTACATTTTTTCCTCTTATAACCAACGAGGGTGTCTTGCTTTCGTTTTTGGAGGCGGCGGCAAGAAATAACAATATTTAACCATCATTTCGTGAGAGCCTCTTGAAATGCTAGCCAATTTATTTATGTTGATATCATAAGAATAGCCAACTTGGAAGTTTGGAATTGGTGAATAGCCTGCCATGAGTGCAATGGCATCTGAAGTGCGGAATGTGAGGCCACCGTAGGCAGGATTACCGCCGAGGTCCATCATGTAGCGCGCATTGAAATCAACTGAAAACTTAATAAGGTCTGTGCGAACAAGCATTTGCGCATCGATGTTATTACCGGTACCGAACGCGTCTTTGAAAATATAACCCCCCATTAGGTAGTAATGACGAGCCGTTTGAAAAGACAAAGCCAAATTCGTTGGGTCTGCAGCTAAATCTGACTCAGAAAGGTGGGTAGTTGAAAAGCCTGCGTAGTAATTTTTTGCCTGGAAGTAGAGCCCGAAATTCGCATCGAACGCGGTTGCCGCAAAACCTGTTGGTAAGGAAGGGTCATTGGTTGTTGTTGGCGGAACCCAAACTGGATCCATGCCGTAGTTCATGATGCCCAAACCAACACCAACACCTAAAATACCGGTTCTTCCGATTTGAACAGGATACGAGTAATTAAGTAATACTGTATTTTGACGCGAAAAACCAATGGCATCGTGGTAAAAATTAACACCAACACCACCTGGGAAAAAACGCGATAAATTCCCTTCTAAATTTAACACAGCAGAGTTTGGCGCACCGTTTACTTTATCCCATTGATTGCGATAGATGGATGTGGCACAAAAGCCATTGTACATGTCAATACCGGTTTTACCTGGGTTGATGCTCATTTTGTCAAACATAAAATGCGTGACAAGCTTGTCTTGTTGTGCGTAGGAAGTAAACAACAAAACAGAAAAAGCAGCAGTTAGTAGTCTGTTATTCAATAGCATAAGCGTAGTTTAGCATATAAAAAACTGTCCTATTTTCATAGAATACGACAATTTAAGGTGCTAAAGTAAAGAATTCTAATGGAAAATAAAAGGCTTTTTTTAATAAAAAGATCAACCTAGTTTTTGATAAGTCTTCCACCACAAATCTGGGAGTTCATTTTTCATGGCATTATCATAGTCTGACTTGTTGCATGGCACCATATGATGGCGCTCAAATCGAGAACCGCTTTGCGGCGGGTATGGAACTTCCATCCACCAACGTGCCGACTTATTGCTTTTATAGAAAATGAGTTCTCGTGATACTTCATCCATGAAGACGGTAAATTTGGTGTAATCCGCTTTACTTCCGAATGGAAAATCCCCTACTCTTGCAAAATAACCTTGAAGAAAGTACCAAATACCTTCAGCTAAAAGTGAGGTACCGACCTGACCGAGCGTTTCCTCCGTGAAAAATCCGATTGAGGTTACTTTGTCTGAAATTCCAGCGTACTTACAGACTTGACAAAATTGGGCAGCTGTAAATCCGTTTGGAGCTCCAGTAGTACTGCCTATGTCTGCAGCTTTTATTGCTTGCAAATCAATGCTGATTATATCGGCATTGCGCAAATGGGGCTCTGCAAGGCGAAAATCTTGATTGAATTCACCTAGACGACAAGTATCAAAGAATAATTTTTCGAAGAGATTAAATTCAGCCGCCGGAGCATAGGGTTGTTGGAGACCAATAGCGGCATGATTAAAAAGATAACAAGGGCGCTGAACGAGCATGTGGCCCAAGTAATTTTTTGAATGCAATGCTTCGTCGGCACTGCCTATGTCGATACTGCGATCGATTGCGCAGGTATTGACGAGCTGTTCTAATTTTTCATAACCTTGATACAAAGCCATAGTAAGATCTTGACTACCACCAACGACAATCGGGATAATTTGATTTTTTACCAACTCACTGACGACATTAGCAAGCGCAAAATAGGTGTCTTGGATGGTCGCGCCCGGTTCTATTGAACCTAAATCATAGATTGGTAATTTCCAATTGGCTTCCGGATGCAAGCTGTAAAACAGGCTACGGAATGCCGAAATTGCATGATTGGTGTTGTTGGCTCCACGGAATTCGGGAACAGAAAGCAGTGCACAACCAGGGCCCTTGAGCTCAGGGAAGGTCGCCACATAAGACGCAATAACGGAGCCGAGTTGATTTGCTTCAAAAGAGAAAGCCGCAGTATTCGGCTGAAAATAAATGGACAGATCGGTCATTTGGAAAGTATTTTAGCGATATCAGGCTTAAAGTAAAGTTCGGATTTGAGTACTTTTCCATCAGCGCGGTAAATTGGCTTTCCATCGGCGTCTAGTTTGCTCATGTTTGAGCGCTGAATTTCTTCAAAAACCTCCTCGATTTTATACTGAAGTCCATGGCGAAGAATGGTGCCACATAAAATATAAAGTTGATCGCCAAGGGCGTCGGTAATTTCAACGATATCGCCATTCTTAGCGGCCTCGAGGTACTCCTCGTTTTCTTCTTTCATGAGGTCATAACGAAGTTGTACGTCGGCAACGCTCAATGTTGAAGTTGGCAATTGGTTATTTTGTATGCCAAATGCATCGTGAAATTGAGCAACGGCGCCAATTATTTCTTTGAATTCCATGTTCAGTAATTAATTAAAATTGAAATGGCCTCAGCCACTTTTTGTGCATTTGGTAACATTGCCGCTTCTAGTGCGGAGTTAAGAGGGACGGCAGGTGCATCTATCGATGCGACTATTTGGATGGGTGCATCTAGCTGTCCGAAACAACTTTTTTGCAACCTTCCGGCGATTCCTAAAGAAAAACTATTTTCGGTGGTCTCCTCTGTAACTATTAAAATTTTACCATGGCGCTTCGTAAGTGCCTCTATACTGTCGATATCGAGCGGATTGATACTGCGCAAATCTAAGATTTCGACTTGATCGGGGAATTGTGTAGCTGCTTCTGTACTCCAATAAACACCTCTTCCGTAGGTAATGATCCCAATGGAGTTGCCCGTTTGAATTTTTGAGGCAGCGGCTTCTTGAACGATACGTGCTTTGCCGATTGGAATCATGTAATCTGCGCTTGGCTCGATGCTCATGGCGCCTTCGGTGCCCGGTATTTTGGACCAATATAAACCTTTGTGCTCTAAAATAACGACTGGATTAGGGTCGTAATACGCTGCCTTTAAAAGTCCTTTTAAGTCGGCACCAGAGGAAGGATAAACAACTTTGATCCCACGGATATTTGCCAAAACCGACTCGACACTTGAGGAATGATATGGACCTCCAGAACCGTAGGCGCCGATGGGTACGCGGATAACACAACTTACAGGCCACTTTCCATAGGAAAGATAGTTAGATCGAGAAACCTCAGTAAATAATTGATTGAGTCCTGGCCAAATGTAATCGGCAAACTGAACCTCTACAATGGGCTTCAGTCCTACTGCCGACATCCCAACAGTTGAACCGATAATATATGCTTCTTGGATTGGTGTATTGAAAACGCGATCGTCACCGAAAGTTTGGGCTAAAGTGGCTGCCTCTCGAAAAACCCCTCCTAGTCTACCGCCAACGTCTTGGCCATAAAGCAGGGCCTCAGGATGCGCTTCCATGATTTCACGCATGGCAAAAAGAGCGGAGTCAACCATGACGGTTTTCTTTTTGCCCGCTGGGGCGCGCTCGCCTACTTCTTCAATAATAGGTGTTGGCGCAAAAATATGATCTTGTATACTATTTGAGTCTGGATCAGGCGCATTGAGCGCGCTTTGATAGGCCGCATCAACTTCTTTGCGAATTTTCGCTTCCAAATTAATAAATTCGGCTAGTCGTACGTTCTGCTGCTCTAATGCGGCTCTTAGTTTTGGATAAGGGTCTGCCTTTGCCGCTTCTTCGAGGTCGTCGCGGTACCATTCTTTGCGAACGCCAGAGGTGTGATGACCCAGTAAAGGAACCTTGGCATGTATCAAAAAAGGACGGCGTTCTGAACGTACCGTGTCGATAACTTGCTCCACTACTTGGTAACAGCCCCAGAAATCAGTCCCGTCAATGGTAAGCCCTTCAATGCCGTGAAATCCCTTAATGTGTTCAGAGATATCTTGAGCCCTTGTTTCTTTGGCATTAGCTGAAATATCCCATCCGTTGTCTTGAACCAAATAAATAATTGGATACTGCTTGAGAGCTGCCATTTGAAAGGCTTCAGAAACCTCGCCCTCAGTACAGGAAGCATCACCAAGAGAACAAACTACAACTGGTGCGTCTTGCGCAGCCCAATCAGCAAGCCCTGTTTTTTCTTTGTATTGAATCCCCATGGCAACACCTGTAGTGGGAATTGCCTGCATACCCGTTGCAGAAGATTGATGCGGAATTTTTGGTAAATCTGGGCGATTCAATGATGGATGCGAATAATAAGTGCGACCACTCGAAAAAGGATCATCTTTTTTGGCAAAGACTTGCAGCATAAGTTCTTCTGGCTTCATGCCGATTCCGAGCAATAGGCTGTCGTCACGATAGTACGGAGCAACCCAATCTTGGGCTTTAAGTTGCATCCCTACAGCAAGTTGAATGGCTTCGTGGCCACGAGATGTAGCATGCACGTATTTAGACGTGATCTCTTTATTAGCCTCGTATTTTTCAGCCATAGTTTTAGCGGTGCACATAAGTTCAAAGGCACGCCAACTGAGCTCTTTTTGCTTTGATTTTGACATTTTGTTGATTCGGTAAGGCAAATATAAGCATTGCGCTTGCATTTCATCCTTGTTTGATTCGAACAGACTTTGGTATTTTTGTCAAAAAATAAAACAATGCTCGGACTCCAAATGGCCACCGACCCGCGCTGGGTGCGTATCGTAGAAAAAAATATTGAAGAAATTCTAGTAGACCACGCCTATTGCGAACAAAAAGCAGCAAGCAATGCGATATCTATGATTGTACAATACCCGCAATACACCGATTTAGTCGAAGCAATGAGTGCCATTTGCAAAGAAGAAATGGAACATTTTGAGTTGGTTCATCAAAAATTAAAGGACCGTGGCTTGCAACTCGGATTTGAAAGAAAGGACCCTTATGTCAATGACCTTGCGCTTTATTTAAAGCGCGGCAAAGTGAATAGCACCCCGGAAGGTGTTTTTGTCAATAAAATGCTTTTTGCCGCAATGATTGAAGCCCGCAGTTGTGAACGATTTAAAATCCTTTCAGAGGAAATTGACGATGCCGACCTTCGCAAATTCTACAGAGAACTCATGGAAAGTGAGGCGCGGCATTACACGACCTTTTTGGCCTTTGCTCGCAAATACGGACAAGGAATAGATGTTGATAAGGCCTGGAAAGACTTTTTGGCTTATGAGGCAGAACTCATGGCTAGTTATGGTAAAAAAGAAACGATGCACGGTTAGGTGCATCGTTTCTTTTGGTGATGGGGAGGTCTTTAAAACGAGAGTAAAATTCCGGCATTCACACCACGCGCCTTCAGAGCTGCTCCTTCGTTAAAGACGTCTGATAGGCCATAGGTTACGTATAAACTCCAATCGCCGTAACCGACAGTTGCCATGAGGCTTGCTTGAAACGGGTTGAATTGGAAATCATCTTTGGTTTTGTCTTTGTTCTTTTTGCCATCAGACTCCCATTTTTGAACCTGACGCGCATCTATACGAATACCACCAACAACGCCTGCTGAAATATTCCAAGCGGCATTTGGATTTTTATTTGTAGAAATCTGCAAGAGTAATGGGGCTTGAAGATAGGTTGAGGTGAGGACATTTTTAGAATAGTTCAAACCTGTATTCACGCCAACTAAAGTATCATTAACAACAGTTAGATCGTAAGCTCCCTCGAGCGCGTAACGGTTCCATTGAAAACCTAAGCCAGTAACCACACCTAAATAATCTTTTAAAATTGGAAAGCGTTTTTCAGCAAAATTGACTTGGAGTCCGATACTTTTAGCAGGGTCTAGCGTTAAAAATCCTAGTTCATTGGTAGTTGGGAATTGCTTGTCTGGTTTGAGAAAACCATTGGCATTGATGCCGATACCAGCCCAAATGGGATTACCATCTCCTGAACAGTCGTCGTTATCCATGTTATTCCAATTTTCGTCTCCTTTTTCAAATGAGTAAGAATCTTTGCCGTCGTTGAGTACGATGCGTTCGTCGTCGTTTTCAATGATGACTTTTTCATCGATGATGATTTTTCGCTGACCTTTAGGCGTTTCACCATCCATGGCTTTGAGATCTTTTGACTCTAAAATGACAATTTTCATGTTGCCAATTTTTATTTGAGTGGTATCCGACGGACTACCAATGAGTGCATCGCCTACTATGGTCGTATCAATAAACACATCCACACGCTTTATTGACGAATCGTTGATATAGATGTTTTTCATTTCTTCAGTCAACAATGAATCCATTTGATCAATGCGGCTATTGATCATGATGATAGTGGTGTCATTGCCTTGAATTTTAACAATTTTCTTGGTTTTATTTTGCTGCGCAAAAAGTGCTAAACCTGAAAATAAGAAAGCGGTAAGTAATTTAATTTTCATTTTTTTTTGATTTTGACCTTATGACGGAAGTTAAAACGCTTTGTTACAAAATAGCTCAAATTATTTTTTAGTCCGGCTGCGCTCAATACTAATTGGACCCAGTTGAAAGATAATTTTATCCGCTGCAGCGCCCGATTCAACTTCATAGCGTACAGGTAAGCCAATTGTTTGGCTAGCGTAGCGCGCCATGGTTTCGTAGCGAAGATCTGCAGTTGGTGCTGTTGTTCCAAACAAACGCTCGTTGGTTTTTTGAATCAGAAATGCTTTGACAGTAATTGGTTCTTTTCTGAATGTTGGTAACGGAGTTTGATTTGGGGCAGGAAGAACAGTATTCTCAGATGTTGTAGAAAGGTCTTGATCATATTCCTTATTTTTATAACAAACCTCGGACTTACTATATACATACTGCAAATCATTTACTTTCGGATCTTGAACAGCAACAATGCAGTCGCGGGGCTCCGAACCAACAATGTGCGGATGTGATATAACAACCTGCTTATTGATTGAATTTGGTACAGTCTTGGCTTGGCTTGTTTGTTCGACTACAATGGTAGTTGATTCTTTTTTGCCGACCAGAGCGTGGTTATTTTGTTGCTTGGAATAGGGATCAGGTGCGTTTTGCTGAACTGAAAGAACCGAAATGAAGACTGCCGCAGCAGCACTCGTCCAATACAAGTATTTTTTGAGTGGCAGAGAACGTACTTTTGCCTCTTTTAACAAACCTGCTTGATAAGGATAAACGATTTTTGCGTTGGGTGTGAGCTTGGTAAGTTTAACTTTTTGCTTGATGTCGTGATAAAGTTGGTCTTGAGCCAAGCTCTTGTCTAATAAAGCTTCTTCGTTGGTGAGCAAACCCTCTAATTGAGCAATTGCGAGCTTCTCATAAGGATGACCATCTTCTGTTGCATAAACTGTGAGCTTTTCAAATTGCGGGTATGCTAAAGAAGGCCCGGAGTATGCGACATCTGTGTTTATTGGCAGCTGAATACCTGCCAAATCTTGGGCATACTCAGGATAGGCCAAAATGAGTGCATCAAGTTGTGCTTTTTCAGAACTTGTAATGGTTCCATCTTGAAAAGCCAAAATTAAATGGGCAATATGTGCTTCATTGGGTTTCATATCAATACCTCCATTTTTCCGATATACTGTTTTAAAAATCGACGTGCTCTAAAAATATATACCTTAACCTGATCTACCGAAATATCAGTAAGTTCTGCAATTTCTTGGTAGCTGTAGCCCTCGTAGTCTCTGAGGGTAAGGACCATGCGCTGTATTTCTGAAAGCTTTGCTACACCTTCGTCGATACATTTTTGAACGTCGTGATGTACCCCTTGGGTTTGAACCGGGTCTGGCAAACCACTGAGGTGCTGTTGCTGCAATTTTTGACGACGCGCGCGGTCAATCTGAAAATTGACAATAGTTCTAAAAAGATAGGACTTCACACGCTGGTAATCGACGGTATCAACACGCATCCAAAGACGCTCAAACGCATCTTGAACAAAATCTTGGGCAAGATCTGAATCAGATACGTTTTTAAGTGCAAATCGGTAGAGCCGATCGGCAAACTCTTTGACACATTGGTTGTATTGCTGAACAGTCATAAAACAGCGCTAAGACGATTGACCTCAGCAAAAGTTACACCAAATTAATTGGAAACTTTTTGAATATTGTACTTTTTCCTGTACTTCAAATAGAGCTGCTCTTGAAAATTAGAAGTAGAAATAAACTGGCCATCTACTAAAATATGGGTCAATTGATTGGTGCGCATATCTAAGGCTGGACCTTTCGATACAAAAAATGTGGCTTTTTTACCCGCTTCTAAACTACCATAATCTTTATCTATGCCCATAATTTGGCAAACGCTCAAGGAGATACTTTGCAACGCATCTTCTTCAGTTAAACCATAAGCCATTGTAGTACCTGCCTGAAAAGGTAGATTTCTGGTATTCATGGGCTGCATATCGCCGTCGTTCTGAATGCAAAATTTAATACCTTGCGTTTTGAGTAAGAAAGGTAACTGATAGGGTAAAAAAGTGAGGTCATCCTCCCGAGTGGGTAAGCTGTGAATTCGTGAAAGCATAACTGGAATCTTGGCGTCTTTGAGCTTGGCTCCTACCAAGTGTGCATCTCGCCCACCAACAATAACTGGGTACTTTACTTGAAATGCTGCAGCAAAATCAATAACATCTGTAATTTGCTGAATGCTCTCGGCATGAATGTACACTCTTTTTTGCCCAACAAAACAGGCTTTCATGGCTTCTAGCCTCAAATCAGTGATTTGTTCGTCGCGGTCCAAGGCATACGTTTTGGACAATTCAAAAAATTGCTCGATTTCGCGTTTTTGAGCCAAATAATTCTTAGGGTCTGCAGGCCAATTGAGGTGTATGCCGTCATCGGCCAAAACTGTAGCGTCTTCCCAGTTCCAGCCACTGAGTTTCATAACCGCTGAACTACCAGAAATCCAACCTCCGCGCGGGGTAGCCTGTACAAGTAAGACGCCATTGGTTCGAACGGTTTCTACCACCTTAGACTCGACGTTATAAGCAATTTGGGTGCGCACATGCGGATTCCAGTCACCGACGTCATTGAAATCGCGGGTGGCCCGAACCGCATCGATTTCTGTGAGTCCAAGTGTGTTATTTGCCGATACCAATCCAGGATAAAAATGCTGGCCGTTGCAATTAATGATGGTATCCCAATCTTCTTTTGCAAATGTTTGGGTCAAGGAATTTTTTACAAAAGCGATGCGGTCATTGACAACGCCAATTGCCGCAGTTTCTAGTACTTGTCCGTTACCGATGTGCGCCGTTCCGTGAAGCAATAAAATGCGTTGCGCACTCAATTGTGTGCTCATAAAAATTGCCAATAATAAAATATATCCTTTCATATCAATGGGCGTTTTCAGTTGCTGTTGCTTCTTCGCCAAGCGTATCACAATGATAGTGTTTCTTGGTTTTCTTTTGTGGGGTTTTGGCGGGCTCTCCTCTTTCGTTTGCAGCAAGCATAAGACTCAGAATACGAACTCTTTCTTGGGCAATGGCTGGTTCCATTTTTTGGGTCTGAATTGCTTCGTCGTAGTAGACGACGCCATCAATGAGCGTCATGTTGACCCGCGCCTCAATGCTCAAAGGATTGGCTGTCCAAAGCACTAAATCGGCGGCTTTGCCTTGTTTGATGCTGCCCATTTGATCGTCAAGATGTAAAATTTTAGCTGGATTCAGCGTTACGAGTTTCCAAGCTTCTTCTTCTGAAAGACCTCCATATTTTATGGTTTTGGCGGCTTCTTGGTTGAGTCTACGACCCATTTCGGCGTCGTCTGAATTAATGCACACCAACACACCTTGCTCTGTCATCAGTGCAGCGTTGTATGGAATAGCATCGTTGACTTCAAATTTGTACGCCCACCAGTCTGAGAAAGTAGAGCCAGCGACGCCGTGTTTGCGCATTTTGTCTGCCACTTTATAGCCTTCTAATATATGGGTAAACGTATTGACCCTGAAGCCCATCGAATCTGCAACGTGCATTAACATATTGATCTCGGATTGAATGTAAGAATGACAAGTAATGAAGCGCTCAGAACGCAAGATCTCTGACAAAACTTCAAGTTCTAAATCCACTCTTGGGGCCACTTTTGTGAGCCCGGAACGGTAGGCGGTCCACTCGGCTTGATACGCTTTGGCACGATAAAAACCATCGTAAAAAACCTGCTCAACGCCCATTCTAGTTTGTGGAAAACGCACCGTATTGAAATCGCCCCAATTGGCTTGTTTGACGTTTTCACCCAACGCGCACTTAATGAATTTGGGTGCGTTGTCAATGAGCATGTCGTCGGGGGTGACTCCCCACTTGAGTTTGATCAAGGCAGATTGACCGCCAATCGGATTTGCAGAACCGTGTAAAAGTTGGGCAGCCGTTACACCTCCTGCCAATTGGCGATAAATATCGATGTCATCGGGATCAACGACGTCGGCAATGCTTACCTCAGCGGATATGGCTTGCCCACCTTCGTTGACACCTTTCGAAATGGCAATGTGGGAGTGCTCATCGATGATACCTGAAGTGAGGTGCAGACCTGTTGCGTCTACCACCCGAGATCCGTTTGGCACATTAATATTTTGACGACTGACTTGCTTGATTTTTCCATCGACAACCAGAACATCGGCTCCTTTTAGGATGCCTTCTTTTTCGTTGGTCCAAACGGTGGCATTTTTAAATAGAATGGTCTGTGAGGCTAGCCTTTGGGTTGCACCAAAAGCCATGTTTGGAAACCAGACGTGGCCATATAAAGTAGTGTCAGCTTTGATGGCAATGGGTGCCGCTTTCGGTGAGGTTAGCTGTTGAATTCCGCTCCAATGAAACCATTTGCCATTGGCATCTGTACCATCGCCTTCGAGTATCATTCCACTTTTTATGGCCTTGCCATGTAGTTGGATCAGTTGTTTTGGATTGGTATGTAATGAAACAAATTGTATGGAAAGGTCTGCTTGTTTGAGTATGAGGGTTGCTTTGGTACTGAGGGTATCTGTTTGTGTTTTATACTGTACTTTTCCTTGTGGTTTGTCATTGGTGCCGGTAACGGTTAATTCATAGGTGGCATCTGGCAATTGAAGCGAATAGGTTCCGATAATATGACTGCGAGAGGGCGTTTTTAAATAAGTGGCCTCTCCTAAATTCCAGGCCTCAAGTAACTCCGCTTCGAATTGAAAAGGATCTGCAGTAAAGACCGAAAAACTTGCCCATTTTCCTGCCTCGAGTGTGCCAATTTGTTGGTCGAGCCCTAGCCAACTTGCTGGATTGATGGTCAGTGCTGCAAAAGCCTCTTGCCCAGGCAAGCCGCGTGAAATCGTTTTGCGGAGCGCAGTCCAAAATTGTTCGGCATTTTTAAGACCGAATGAAGTGAAGGCAATTGGAATCCCTGCTTTTTGTAAAAGTTGTGCGTTGCTTGGAGCGAGCTCCCAATGTTTGAGATCCGAAAGAGGAATTTCTCGGGCTAAATACGGATCATTGACATCATAAGCTTCTGGAAATGTCAGTGGCAAAACCAATTTGACCTTAGCTGTGCTTATAATATCGGCTATTGCATATTCATTACCAGAACCAACATAAATAAAATTGCTTTTGAATTCATTGGCAATTTTTTGAGCTCGGAGGATTTCCCATTTGTCCTCGGTTTTAAAAAACGTAGGAAGTGTTTGAAGCGCTTGCCATTCGGAAAGCGAAACAGAAAAGGGTAAATTAGCTTGGTTTGCTTGATAGTACTTTTGATCGTAAAGTGCTTGGCGTAAAAGCGCAATAGATCCCATTTGAGAAGACGGATAAGTTTGCTGACTGCCCCCCTTTGAAAAAGAATATACCTGAGCCGCTTTTGCACGAATAATTTGCTTGTGGATATCGCCTTGACCTAGCGCAACCAATGCTGCTCCACCACGTACAATGCCGTCCATATGATGCGTTAGCGCGAAACCGAATCCAGCTTGCTGCAATTGCAAGGAAGGGGACTCAGCAAATTTATAGGTGCTCGCCGCATTGAGCTCTGGATGGATGGCTTCGTTCCAGTAATAAGCCCCTTCTTTATTGCTTTCTAATTGTGGACGCCAACCATTATTCTTGAAGCTAATAGGATCAAGTCCCACACTGGAATAGACATCGATGAATGCTGGAACCAATACTTTGCCTGTATAGTCTTGGCATACGGCGCCATCTTTTTTGATGTTTTTACCAACTTGGATTATTTTTCCTTCTTGTATGAGCAGATCGGCATCTTCAAGTGTCTGACCTGGTTTAACCATAATGGTCGCATGCTGGAGCAAAATGAATTTTGGCTCAGAAGTTTTTAGACCGTTATCTGGACCGAACTGCGCCAAAAGCGTAGTCGTAAAAAATAAACCGAATAAAATAAATACGTGCACTGCTTTCATGGTCGTGAAAATACAAATTCTCTCGGTATTAGATTAAATACTATAGTTTGGGACGTATTTAAGTGCCTCTCTTTTAGCCAACCCTCGAAGATGCTCTTTCGATACAACTTCTTTTACCCAATCGGGGTTCCATTTCGAAACTTCGCGCAAAGACCAACCAATTGCTTTTTGAATAAAGAATTCTTTGTTCCACTTAAAAGCATTGATATAATATTGTAGTAGCGCTAAATCCGTTTGCTGCTTATATTTAAGTTGATAGATGAGCAAGGTTCGGTGTAGCCAAAAATTGGAAGAAGTTTCCCATTCTTTGGCTAAAGTCGCAAACGCGACTGGATATTGTCTGGCATAGTGTCCTACGGCATGTGTGGCCAATAGGTCGAGGGAATCCCACCATGTTTGATTGGTGAGTAAATAAGTAAAGTGCTTTCCATCTGAGGAATTCGCATTTTTATTGTAAAAAGTAAGGAGGTGATCGATGCCGATATATTGCACTTCCCGAGCAGAGTTGGCCCAGCATTCGTAAAGAAATTCCCAAGTTTGTTGCGCACTGAGTTGTTGAAGTTGCGGTTTAAATTGTTTGAAAATAGTTTTTCTTGAGCCAGACATCACGCCTAAAAATGAAAAATGGTTTTTCATATAGGCCTCCATTTGCACTACGCGATGCGGGTCGCGGACAGTGTAAAGCGCCTGCTCAATGCTTGAAACGAGTTGTGTCATGGTGACAAAAATAAAAAATGGCAAATCATAAGCCGGGTTCTGTACCAATTGCTGCACGCAGCGTTGGTGTCTATCATTTATCTAGCACTACATTCACATGTAGTGTCGAGCGACCTACCCTCCGAGACGAGCGAGCAACTCGTTCTGCTTGCGCAGGCCTCGGTATATTTGGTCTTTCAGCACGTAAGGTTTACCCTGCCAAATGCATTGCTGCAGTTGCGGTGAGCTCTTACCTCACCTTTTCACCTTTTCCTTGGCGAGCCAAGGTAGTTTTTTTTCTGTGGCACTTGCTGTATTGCAACCGTCGCTGGTTGCAACCCTTCCCGTTAGGAAGTACGTTGCTCTTTGCTGCCCGGACTTTCCTCTTTTCAAATGAAAAGCGATAGACTGATTTGCCGTGGCAAAGGTATTAAAGTTTAACGAGCTTTCTGAATGCGTTTCCTTGAGAACTATGAATCAGTACAGTGTAGGTGCCGTTTGGTAATGTAGAGATATCAAAAAAACCTTTGAGTGCTGCATTTTGATGGGTCAACATTATTTTGCCGCTCATATCCATCAATTCGATGTAATCAAAAGGCTGAGAACTTTCAAAATAACACCATTCTTGCGCTGGATTTGGGTAAAAAGAAATGGCAATCTCAGGATGATCTAACCCGGCATCAAGACCTAAATAGATATCTTGGTACTCAATAGTTGTACCTTGGTTTTGACCAAAACCACCTGCAGTTGCACGGACTAAACAATCGTTTTTACCGGTAGTCCACCATTCGTATTCGGTAGTAGTGAATGCTGGTGGGGCAATCCAAGAACCTGTTCCGAAAAAAGTTTGATAAATAGAATCATTTTCTAAAATTTCATGTTTGATGCGCAATGCTGGAAAAGTGCCAAGCGGTGTTATTACCGTGCCCCAACCATCTACGACAGAATTGCGCTCGCGGTGCTGAATAAATTTGATGTCGATAGCTGGGTTTAAATCTACATATGTATAGCCCCGAGATGTCCAAGTATCATTAAAAGTGAGTGGTAATTCGTATCTGGTTTCAACGGTGTCGGACTTGAACGGTACGCCTTGCCCCTGTACATCAATTGAATAACCGATGCTATTGATCTGGGAGCTGGTGCGCCGGGTATATTGGCTCAGATTGGAGAGTTCAACCGGCAAAAAAGCTGAAAATTGATCTATTGGCAAGTCGTTGGTAAGATTGAAGTAGGTGGCTTTGTACGGCGTTGGGGCAATTGGGCCAAAAGTGGCTAAAATTAATAGCGAACCAAAACCAATGGGGTTGTAATCTACAAGCGTTTGACTTTGAGCGCTTAATTGAGAGAAATCCCAGGTGCTGTTGGGTCCAGTGCTTTGTAAATCTATGGTAAACGGATTGGCTTGACTCAATCGAACTGAGTCCCCTGCGTCAGCAAAATCTGCTACTGTGAGCGTAATTTGGGCTTGAAAATAGGCCGGGAAGAGCAGCGCTAAACTGAAAATGAGTTGTTTCATAATTTGATAAGTTACTCAAATTTAGGTTTTTTATTCGATAGAGAGATGCTAATTTAGCGGTATGTCTGAATTGGTTCATGAATTTCTACAAACATGGGAAGCTGAGTTGTTCTTGCTCCGGCCAAATGACCCGCTTATCAACCTGCAACCTGAACAATTCATAAATGAGCCAAAAGCGCTTTGGTACAACGAACCCAGAAGTAAAATTATTCTCAGAGAACTCAAGCGCATTGAACGAGAAAGAGGTGTAGTGCCACTTGTTCAATTCGAGGGTTTATTGAGTTGGCAAAAAGGAGAAAAGACCATTCAGACACCCGTTTTTTTAACGACCTGTAAAAATATCAAACACCAGCAGCAGCTTATCGAGCTCGAGGCGTCAGCGTTTATCAATCCATATATCAGTTTGTTACTCAAGCAGAGAGCAGTAAAATTGGACGAAAATCTCCAGCGAGATGCCATCATCAACGCATTATTAGATACTGGATTTTTTACAAACTATTCAACAGAAATTGGTTTTGCTAATTTGCACCCGCAGCGCTATGAATTGCGCAAAGAATGGGAAGGACTTCTTCAAGCAACGACATTTAGTTCTGCCATCCGAGAAATCATCGGCGACACCGACCAAGCAAGGGATGTTCAGGACAGCTTTGAAATCACACAAATTAGCCCACTAGATCCAGACCAATTTGCGGCAATTAACCAAGCAACAAAAGGATCGGAAGTCATCTATGGCCCACCAGGAACCGGAAAATCCGTCGTTTTGAGCAATTTAGTGAGTAGCGTACTCAAAAGCGGTCAAAATGCGCTGATACTTGCCGAAAAAACGATAGCTTTAGAGGTGTTGTTGGGTAAGTTAACGGATGCTGGTTTGCAACATTTTTGTGTGTTGATCAACGAGAAAGAGGGTTTAAATAACTTTTACAAAAAGCTACAATTTCAGTTTGAACAATTATTACAAAAACAATTCACCGATAAAAACGACTACATGCAAGGCCATTTCAAGGCAGCACGTTATTGGCAGCAGAGACAAGAGTTAGAACAACTTTCGAATTTGCCGCTCAACCATCTTTTTAACCAATTTGAGCTTCGCCCTAAAAATTCATCGGAAGCTACGCAACGCTGGCTGCATTGGCTGACTGCTAAAGATGCCCTAAAAAGCTTACCAACCGAAATTTCCAATGCTTTACCAATGCTCTCCCCAGTATGGCAAAATGCAACCATTAGTGAAAATTTGGAACGCTACCAAGAATGGAAATCCTTGCTAATTAAACTACAGCCTTTTCAAATAAATAACCTAAATACATTAGTTGCATTCGTAGAAAAATGCCTGCGCTGCATACAATACGAGGCGAAAGTTTATCAAAATTACAGCGCCCTACTCGATGCAAATACGACTGCTTTACTCAAAAAAATAGAGCGTTTTCAGCAGCTCCAAAAAGAAAGAGAAAAACAGTACAACGCTTTAAAAGTTTGGATGCAAATTCCAACACCAATAGAATGGACGGCACTCAAAAAAGCGGCTATTGAAACCAACTGGCTACAAAAAAGAAAATGGCGCAAACTCGAAAAATCATGGTTGCGGACTGCCAATCTTGAACTCAATGAGTTAGAAAAAGACCTTCTAAAATGTTGGCGCATCGAGGAACAAATTCATCAAATCCACAATCAATTTCATGCGCTTGGCGTTTTAGACCTTGAGAGCGAGCTGGGCGTGGTGACAAGTTTGCTCAAGCAGCATAACAAAGACATTTGGTCTTGGTATTGCTCATTGAGCCCAAAAGAAATGGAACAATACCGTAACTTACACAAAACAGCACATCAATTCCAACAGCTCCAGCAACAATTATTTAGGTCTGAGACCCTAGACTTTAATTTGCTTGAAGAGCGCATAGATGCCGCGTATTCAAACTGGGGGAAGGTACATGAGCTTATTCAACAGATTTCTCCAGAACTTTGGCCATTAGCAGATCAACCAGCAGTTTTATACAAAACTATTTGCCACGAATTTTGGTCCGATTTACGGTTTCATTACCCATTTGTTTTCAACGAACACAACACTAACTTACATCAATTTTTCAATGAGGATTTAGAAATTGAGGAGGCGATTTGGAAAAAGAATACGCAGGAAATTTGCAGCCTACAACAACGAAGTTTTGACCAACTTCAAGCACTACTTGAACAGCCGCTTCATCGCCTAAACGCCAATGAAAAAGAACGACGCAAGCTATTGCGCAAAGGCAAAGCGATACTTGTTAAAGAAATGGCAAAAAGTCGCCAGCAACAAGCTATCCGGACGCTATTTGAAGGGCCAGCGCAAGAATGGCTGCGCGTCATTTTTCCCATCTGGATGTCGTCTCCAACGGCATTAGCAAAAACACTGCCCCTCCAAATCAATCTTTTTGATATTGGTATTTTCGATGAAGCTAGCCAGTTACCGTTGAGTCATGCAGTGGGGGCCTTACAACGGGTAAAGCAAATTGTCGTCGCCGGCGATCCCCAACAGATGCGGCCCCAATCCTACTTTGGACAAAGTACAGAAGGCGTTGTTGACCTGCTTCATCAGGCAGCATTTTATTTGCCAAGACGTCATTTACGTCATCATTACAGAAGTGAAGATCCAGCATTAATTGCGTTTTCCAATCAAAAATTCTACAACAATGAGCTGCTAGCTTGGCCCTCTTTGGCCGAATCTCAAAATGGCATTTTTAAGCATTTCGTTCCAGATGGGGTCTACGCAAAACAACAGAACGTAACTGAGGCCAAAGCCGTTGCAAAACAGTTGCGCTCCTTGCTCACAGATGCACGCTCTTTTGGCGTCGTCGCCTTTTCGGAAGCGCAGCTCGATTGTATATACCGACAATTGAATGCATCAGAACAAATGCTCCTAGAGGAACGCATTTCTGAACGAAGTGCATTTTTCTTGCCTCTTGAAGAAGTGCAAGGCGAAGAATGCGATTTATTGTTGATCAGTTTTGGTTTTGCTAAAAATGAAGAAGGCCTATTTAGCCTTAGGCTTGGGCCAATGGTGCAATCTCAAAGTGGCAGAAGACTCAACGTATTACTAACTAGAGCTAAAAAAGCACTACATTTTTATTGCAGTATTCATGCTTCAGATTTCCCCAACAAAAGAAGTGCCGCTGTAGAACGCTTGTGGGAATGGTTTGTGTTTCTTGAAAATGGCTTTAAGACCCAAGCCATTCACCAAGCTGAAGAGCGCTTGGCAGAAGCCAAAGACTACGCTACTTTTCTGAATTATTACCGTGTTCTGAAGCAGCGCGGGACGCTTCCGAATCAGGTTTAGGTACGGGATCATAGCCAAAACCACCTCGCGGATGGCAGCTAGAAATCCGCTTTAAACCTAAGTATGTGCCTTTGATTGGGCCCCAAGTTTGCAAAGCCTCCACCATATATGCGGAGCAAGTAGGCGTATATCTGCAACTCGGCGGAAAAATTGGCGAAATCACCCATTGATAAATGCGAACCAAGAAAATAAGTGGGAGACTAAATATCCGATAAACAATCTGCATACAGTCAAATTTAAACAATTTAAACAATTTCAACAGTTTATTGTGTAAACTATATCATTGTAACCATTTCAAGAAAATGGGTTCTTCGTATTTTTAGAAAATGAAAATCAAGCGCCTCTTCACTATTTTTATTTTTATCCTAGGTCAACAATTCGTTTCGGCGCAGCCACTCGAAAATTGGGAGGCTGACAAAATCAAGGTTGTTCAGGCTTCTGGCTCGCAAACAATTATGCACGCCGAAGCACTTTTTGAGGACCGTTGGGACCAACTACCCCAACCGCAGTTTTGGAAAAAAATTATGCTCCTTTCTCCGGACTCCTGCCTCATTAACGTGGCAGCAAATCGCCAAGTGCTAGACAAAATGTCTATTCGAGATTGGAATGCACAGACTGAGGAACAAAAAAACCAAACCCGTCAGGCGCTGCGTGAAGCTAATGGGCTACCGAGCGATACCAGAATATATGTAACAACGGGGAAGAATGACTTTTACCGTTTTGCTGAGGTCTACCCGAGCTTAGACAAGGGTGTGGCTGCTTTTGAACGGTATGGCGTTGATCCTTGGTATGCGCAATCAATTTTACTCATTGAAAGCCCTGCACTTATGCGCAAATCGGCAACTGGTGCCTACGGCGCATTTCAACTGATGCCAGGCGTTGCGCGTTTAATGGGTTTAACGGTGAACAGTACTATTGACGAGCGCAAAGATTTTGATCGTTCCGCTTATGGTGCAGCTCAACTCATCCGCCACATTTGTATTCCAGAAGCAAAAAAGATTTTAGACAGACATGGGCTGACTTATAATGAAACCGATTTGTGGTTTAGGCTGTTTGTATTGCATGTTTATCATGCCGGTGCTTTGAATGTTGCTGCGGTTGTCGATAAAATTCAACCCACAGAAGGATCTCAAGAACTAATTAAAGCCATGTGGCAAAATAGCGCAGCTGGTTTTGGGAATAATTCTCAGAACTATACGCAGTTGGCTTTGGCTGCACAGCTCATTTTACATGATATGGTCTACCAAAACTGTACTGAAATCAGTCCTTGTGTAAGTCGTTGAGCCAAAAAATATGGCCTTTCTCAATGGCTAATCTAGATTCAAAATTATTGCTGTAAAGACCTCCCGTCCCAAATCCTTGGGGTAAATCAAGCGCATACAAGGAACCAAACTGCACAATTGCACTTAGTCCAATAGCGCTCTCCAATGCACTTGTTAACCACCAACCAATTTGGCGTTCTTCTGCAAGCGCTATCCATTCTTTTACACCAGAAAAACCGCCATGTAAGCTCGGTTTTAGGATGATATACTGTGGTTTTATTTGATCCAATAATGCTGCTTTTTGTGCCTCGCCTTGTATACCGATTAATTCTTCATCCAATGCAATGGGTACCAAATGAAGCGCTGTGAGTTGAGCCATGTCATTTCGTTGACCGGCTGCAATTGGTTGTTCAATGCTATGAACTTCTAAACGGGCTAATTCAGAAAGCACCTCTTGCGCTTGTGCCGCAGTGAAAGCACCGTTCGCATCTACTCGAAGGGTGAGTATGTCCGAAGGAGCAGCTGAGCGCAGTTCTTCAATTAAACTCAATTCTTGCTGCCAATCTAGCGCACCTATTTTGAGTTTGACTGTCTGAAATCCTTCAGTTATTTTTTGTTGCGCTTGCTGACGCATATCGTTTAAATTACCCATCCAAACCAAGCCATTAATTGGAATAGAAGTTGCAGAATCGGTAAATGGGGTATTAAACAAGACCGATGAGCCGTTGGCTTGAATAGCGAACAACAACAACTCTAGTCCGAAGATAAAAGATGGATACGACCGCCATTCAGAAATAAAATGTTGGTATTCTTTATCCTCCAAAAAATCTACTTTCGACCAGGCCTTAAAATTTACTTTAGCTAAACTGAGAAAGCGTGTTAATGCTTGCTCGTACTGAATATGATCAATATATTCCGGCGAGAGTCCAGGAATGACGGGAAACTCAGTCTGCGCAAATTGGCCGTTTGAAAGCGACAGCTGATAAATCCAAGAAGGTTTTGTATACAAGACACCCCTGCTAGTCCCTGCGGGTTTCAAGAATTTTAATTCATGCAAAAAGAGCGATTCAGGCATGGTGATAAGGTTCTCCTTTTAAAATACTGAATGCTCTGTAGAGTTGCTCCAAGAAAATCATGCGCACCATTTGGTGAGAGAAGGTCATTTCGGATAAAGACAACTTGAATTGCGCACGCTCATAAACCTCTGAACTAAATCCAAAGGCTCCTCCGATAATGAAAACCAATGTGCCGGTGTGTTGCATTTGTTTTTGACTAAGCCAATTGGCAAAATTGACCGACGAAAACGACTTTCCATTTTCGTCGAGCAAGACAACATAATCGGTTGCTTTGAGTTTTGAAAGAATAGCTTCGCCTTCTTTTTCTTTGATTTGGACTTGACTAAGTGCTTTCGGGTTTTTTACGTCTGGTAATTCGAGACGTTCAAACGTACAATAGTGTACAAGGCGCTGTTCGTAACGGAGTTCGCCTATTTTGAGGTCTTCAAAGGCTGTTTTACCAACAACTAAAAAGCGAACTTTCATGGAATTAGACCGCAACTACACCTTTTAATTCAGGAGCCGCCATTTTAAGCGCCTCTTCAAGACCTCCTTTGAGCGTCATTTTGGACATTGAGCAATCACTGCATGAACCCAGAAGACGCACTTGAACTATGGCGTCGTCTGTGATGTCGACGAGTTCCATGTCTCCGCCGTCGGCATGTAAAAACGGACGCAATTGTTCTAAGGCTTCTAGGACCTTGGTTTGGAGTTGTTTTTTGTTCGTCATGTCGGCTATTTGCGCATTGCGAGAATGGCGTTTAATTCGGTTTCAAAGTTATGAACTAATTCGTCAAATGCCTTGGTTGTTTGCGTATTTTGCTGAAAAACAGCAGGCCTGCCTGCGTCGCCAGCTTCGCAAACACCTTGAACTAGTGGAATGCTCCCCAAGAAAGGCACTTGCATACCTTGTGCTAAATTGCGCGCGCCATCGCGGCCGAAAATATAATATTTATTCTCTGGAAGCTCGGCTGGGGTAAAATAAGCCATATTTTCAACAATTCCGACGATTGGCACTTTGAACGAATCGAGGCGGAACATTTGTATGCCTCGGCGTGCATCGGCAAGCGCTACTTCTTGAGGCGTCGAGACAATGACTACTCCATCTAGAGGAACAGTTTGCATCAAGGACAAATGTATGTCGCTTGTGCCCGGAGGTAAATCAACAAGAAGAAAATCGAGCTCACCCCAATGGGCATCAGTAAACAACTGAGTCAGTGCTTTTGAAGCCATTGGGCCTCGCCAAACTACAGCGTCGTCTTGACTGGTAAAAAATCCGATTGATAATATTTGAATACCATTGGACTCAATTGGAGCAATGAGTGATTGGCCATTTACGTCGGTCATTTTTGGGCGCGCGCCAACGAGGTCAAACATGGTTGGCATAGATGGACCGTGTATGTCGGCATCGACAATACCTACCTTGTATCCTTTTTTAGCCAGACCGCCTGCTAAGTTCGCTGTAATGGTAGACTTACCAACGCCGCCTTTTCCTGAAGCAATTGCAATAATGTGCTTGACGTCAGGTAAAATCTTGCGGCGCGCCGAACGACTTTCTGCATCGAGGCCCTGAATTTGACAGCTAATTTGAAGTTGTTGACCAAAAACACGCCTTAAATTGAATTCGATTGCTTCTTGCATGCGTTTTCTGGCATGTAAGGCAGGATTAGAAATCCGAACGCTTAAGCGAATATGCGCACCGTCGAGCTCGAGCGACTCAATTAAATTTAGACTCACCAAATCATTTTTTAGATCGGGCTCCGTGATTTTTCCTAATACATCTAATATGGCTGCTCTGTCAATTTGCATGCTTTGATTTTAAAGATTGGATCGAATGGTACATGAAATCTATAACCCTTTTAGAGTCACCTTGTTCACGATTCATGATTTCGTAATAGTTTTCACCAATTTTTTTCACGCTGTATATATAAAAGCGCGCATTCTTTGTAGAAACGAATTCACCCTTTACTTTACGTCGAAAGATGAGAACGTCTTTTGTTTGTTTCACGATTTCGATTTCAAAAAACTTATTTGGCTTCAAGAGTTTACGCTTGAATTCCACGAAGCGAAAAGAATAATCCCCGTAATCCTCAATGAGTAAAGTGAAATTTCGACCGATATCAAGTTTCCATTTGAAACCACCAATTTCATAATTCATGCTTGGCTTCAATGATGTGCCAATTCCTGCACTCGCATTGGGCAACATCATTTGCGCATTGATATCATAAGGGCTCAAATCAAAACGGTTGTATTGAACGTAGTCGTAAGCTGTAGACTTTGGCCTTGCACACGCTGCGATCATTCCAACAAAAAGGAAAAAGACAATGCTTTTCATGAGGACAAAGATACGTTTGGTTTGGCTTTTTTTTACAATTTCGCAATATGGAAAAACAAACTGCCTTTTTTGCTGGCCTATTTTTAATGCTGTCAATTGTTTTTGGTGCTTTTGGTGCGCATGCGCTTAAAGTAATTTTACCCACGGAACAATTACAGACTTTCGAGGTGGGCGTTCGCTACCAAGGCTTTTTATCGATGGGCGTCTTGATTCTTGCACTCAATTACAATCGGTTTGGCTTTGATATCAAACGTCTATTATGGGCTATGCTCATCGGCATGTTCCTTTTTTCCTTTTCGATTTACGGATTGGTGCTCGGTCAGTATTATTTAGGCGAACATTCACTTCGATTTTTAGGGCCTATCACACCTCTCGGTGGTTCAATTAGCATCATTTCTTGGTGCGTTTTTCTTTTTCGTCTGTTAAAATACGGACAAGCGTAAAACTTTTTTGCGAGGAAAGTTTTGTTATTGATGAATAGTTTTTACTTTTGATTAGTTTTTCATCGTTTAACCGATTATTTTTTAAACATTATGACTCCTCTAGCCCTCGGAAGCAAGCTTCCATCCTTTATCGGAACTGACCAAAACGGTAATTCAATCGATAGCCAAACGCTACTTGGCAAAAATGTCGTCATTTATTTTTACCCCAAAGACGACACCCCTGGTTGCACTGCTCAGGCCTGTAGTATTCGCGACGGCCAAGAAGCGCTTTTAGCCGCTCAAATCCAAGTTATTGGAATTAGTGCTGACAGCGTAGCCTCACACACTAAATTCGTCAATAAATTCGAATTGAACTTTCCACTCATTTCAGATCCAGAAAAATCAATTATCCAACAATTTGGTGTTTGGGGTCCAAAAAAATTTATGGGCCGTGTTTACGACGGAATCCACCGCATGACTTTCTTATTCGATCAAAGCGGCACACTCATTAAAGTAATTGAAAAACCCAACACCAAAGACCACGCCAACGAAGTTTTGGCTTGTTTTTAACAGAACGTAAATTGTTTACGATCTACTCACTGCAACTTTGTAAAAATTATTCACCGAGCCTCGCTCACAACAACAAACGATATGTCTAAAGAACAAAACCTCGACAAACTTAAAGCGCTCCAGCTGACCATGGAGAAGCTTGACAAAACTTTTGGTAAAGGATCCGTTATGAAACTCGGAGACGCGCCTGTAGAACAAGTAGAAGTGATTCCTACTGGCTCTTTAACCCTTGACCTCGCTCTTGGTATCAATGGCTACCCGAAAGGGCGCGTTGTTGAAATCTACGGTCCAGAATCTTCAGGTAAAACAACCTTAGCCATCCACGCAATTGCAGAAGTGCAAAAACAAGGTGGAATAGCAGCTTTTATAGATGCCGAACACGCCTTCGACCAATTTTACGCTCAAAAATTAGGTGTCGATATCTCTAATTTATTGATATCTCAACCAGACAACGGCGAGCAAGCACTCGAAATTGCCGATAACCTCATTCGCTCTGGCGCAATTGATTTGATCGTTATTGACTCCGTTGCAGCTCTTACACCAAAAGCTGAAATCGAAGGCGAAATGGGTGATTCCCAAATGGGTCTGCAAGCACGCCTCATGTCCAAGGCGCTACGCAAACTTACCGGATCCATTAATAAAGCCGGATGCTGTTGTATTTTCATCAATCAACTCCGCGATAAAATCGGTGTCATGTTTGGCAATCCAGAAACCACTACAGGAGGTAATGCCCTTAAATTCTACTCTTCTATTCGTATCGATATCCGCCGCGCAACGCAACTTAAAGATGGTGAAGACGTCATCGGTAACCGCGTAAAAGTAAAAGTGGTCAAGAATAAAGTTGCCCCGCCTTTTAGAAAAGCAGAATTCGACATTATGTATGGAGAAGGTATTTCTAAAGTAGGTGAAATCATTGACCTCGGAGTAGATCTCAATATTCTCAAAAAAAGTGGTTCTTGGTTTTCGTACGGAGAAACAAAACTCGGACAAGGTAGAGACGCCATTAAAGCACTTATCCTAGACAATCCAGAGCTCATGGAAGAACTCGAAGAAAAAATAAAAAGTGTACTTGTGGCGCCGAATGGTCAAGCTGACGTGCTACAAGACTAGACCTATCGTTTGGTTGGAAAGCGGCGCTCTTCGGAGCGCCGTTTTTTTTAAACAATAAAAATTTTTTCTGTGCGTTTTTGGTCAATGAGCTAAACTTATTTATCTTCGATACACTAAAACCAAAAAATTATGAAAACCTACCTCTCAATTATCGCTGCTTCAGCACTCCTACTTGGTACCAGCACAGGATGTAAGAAAAAAGGCTGTATGGACCAAAATGCCGTCAATTACAATGCCGAAGCCAAAAAAGACGACGGAACTTGTAAATACATACCAACAATTACAGTAAACGGCAACAACCCTGAAAATATAAATGTAGGCGACAACTATACTGACGCTGGTGCCACAGCCACCAATAAAGATGGCAGCACAGTCAATGTTTTGACCAATAGCCAAGTAGATGCCACAACAAAAGGGACATACTTAGTCACCTACACCGCTACAAATGAAAACGGATCAGCCACTGCAACCCGTACAGTAAATGTAAATATCGGCCAAGGCAATTGGTTAGTCACTTGGGCAGTAACCAGCGATTGCGGCAACGCTTTCCCACTCACTACAGACCCAAGCATAACAGCAGGTGCTAGCGCCAACGAATTGGTTATTGATAACATGTTCAATTTAGTAGGTGGTACTGCCAATGCAACCATTAATGGCAATAACATTAACGTGCCAAACCAAATGATTGACGTCACTCTCGGTCAAGTAACCTTCTCCGGCGTGGGCAGCATTAATAACCAAGCTAACCTCATCACCATCAACTATACTTACGACAATACAATCCCACTTATCGGCGGAACAGGATCTTGTGTTGCCACCTATACAAAGCAATAGTTAATTAAATATCACCATAGGAAAGGCCCGAAAATTCGGGCCTTTTTCGTTTTAAAAAAAGGGGGACATTATGTAACCCTTAATTTTTAAATCCGTATTTGCTTTCCTAGACGGAAAACTCTACTTTTGCCCCTAATTTTCAATTTAAAATTAATTTATGAACGCAATTTACATTCCAATTGGATTGTCTCTTATCGGGCTCTTGTTTATGCTCGTTAAAATGGCATGGGTGAAAAAACAACCGGCCGGAGACGAAAAAATGCTAACAATTGCCAAGAGCATAAAAGAAGGTGCAATGGCATTTTTATCAGCTGAGTACCGTTTACTCGCTATTTTCGTTGTGCTAGCATCAATTGCCTTGTTTGGCATATCGACAGTTGTTGATACAACACATTGGCTCATTGTTCCTGCATTTATTGTTGGTGCTATTTTCTCTGCTATCGCTGGGAACATCGGTATGCGCGTTGCAACAGACGCAAACGTACGTACCACTGAAGCTGCTAAAACATCCTTGCCAAATGCGCTCAAAGTTTCTTTTGGTGGTGGAACCGTTATGGGTCTAGGTGTTGCCGGACTAGCTGTACTTGGTTTGTCTTTGTTTTTCATGTTCTTCCTTTCTTACTTTATAAAAGGTGGCCATTGGAACTACGAAAATATGACCATGGTTCTAGAAGCCCTTGCCGGATTCTCTCTTGGTGCTGAATCTATTGCCTTGTTTGCACGTGTTGGTGGTGGTATTTACACTAAAGCTGCAGACGTAGGTGCTGACCTCGTTGGAAAAGTGGAGGCAGGTATTCCAGAAGATGACCCGCGCAATCCAGCTACTATTGCAGATAACGTTGGTGATAATGTTGGTGACGTAGCAGGAATGGGTGCTGACCTTTTTGGTTCATATGTAGCAACCGTACTTGCCTCAATGGTACTCGGTAATTACATCATCAAAGATATGGCTGAAAATGGCCAAGAGCTTAGTGCTTTTAACGGAATGGGCCCAATCTTACTTCCGATCATGATTGCCGGTGTAGGTATCATTGCCTCGATCATTGGAACATTCCTCGTTCGCATTTCATCAAACGATGCAAAAGAAAACGAAGTTCAAAAAGCATTGAACATTGGTAACATCACCTCGATCATTCTTTCTGCTGTTGCTGGTTGGTTCCTCGTTCAATGGATGCTTCCTGAAACTATCAATATGAAGTTTTTTGGTATTGAAGATGCAGTAGCCATTCCTTCACGTCATGTATTCTACGCAACGCTTGTAGGTCTTTCAGTAGGCTATTTGATTTCTTTCTTTACAGAGTATTATACTGCATTAGGTAAAAAACCAGTATTGGGAATTGTTCAAAATTCATCCACTGGTGCCGCAACCAATATTATCGCAGGTTTGGCAACGGGAATGATCTCTACCTTCTCTTCTGTTATTTTATTTGCAGCAGCTATTTGGGGTTCATACGCATTAGCAGGTTTCTACGGTGTTGCCATTGCTGCATCTGCCATGATGGCAACAACTGCTATGCAATTAGCAATTGACGCTTTCGGACCAATCGCAGATAACGCAGGTGGTGTAGCCGAAATGAGTGAGCTTCCTAAGGAAGTTCGTCAGCGTACTGACGTTCTTGATTCAGTTGGTAATACAACTGCAGCTGTGGGTAAAGGCTTTGCCATTGCCTCTGCTGCACTTACGGCACTTGCTTTATTCGCAGCATATGTGACCTTTACAGGTATTAATGGTATCAACATTTTCAAAGCGCCAGTACTTGCAGCATTATTTATCGGTGGCATGATTCCAGTTGTTTTCTCGGCGCTTGCCATGAAATCAGTGGGTAGTGCGGCCATGGACATGGTCAACGAAGTGCGACGTCAGTTCCGCGAAATCCCCGGAATTATGGAAGGTACTGGGCAGCCAGAATACGGCAAATGCGTAGAAATCTCTACCAAAGCAGCGCTTCGTGAAATGATGCTACCAGGAGCACTCACTATTTTAACTCCAATTGTTATTGGCTTAGGAACTGGTTTTATTTCTGGTAACTGGGAAATGGCTGCCGAAGTACTCGGTGGTTATATGGCTGGTGTTGCCGTATCTGGTGTTCTATGGGCAATCTTCCAAAACAATGCAGGTGGCGCGTGGGACAACGCTAAAAAATCTTTCGAAGCAGGTGTTATCATTAACGGAGAAATGACATACAAAGGTTCTGATGCCCATAAAGCAGCTGTAACTGGAGATACCGTTGGTGACCCATTCAAAGACACTTCTGGTCCATCGATGAACATCTTGATCAAATTAACTTGTTTGGTTGGTTTGGTAATTGCACCTATCATGGGTGAAAAAATCCAAGATGCTAAACCACGTGTGGTTCAAAAATGTGAAACAAGTTGTCAAGATAATTCAGACATGAAATGTGACATGAATGCATGTGCATCAATGACCAAAGATGAATGTGCAAAAATTTGTGACGAAAAAGGATGCTCTGCTGAAGAGAAAGCAATTTGTATGGCACATTACGGTAATGATGGCAAATGGATCGGTGGAGCCGACAAATGCTCAAAAGATAAAAAAGATTGTTGTGACAAATAAACAACAGTTCAGATAAAATACTAAAGCCACCCTAAGCGGTGGCTTTTTTTGTTTCATATCTTTGATTGATGCAGCAAAATTTAAACGCAAAAAATAAAGATTTCTTTGCCGATGTATATGAGGTTGTCAAAATGATTCCTGTTGGCAGAGTCACAAGTTATGGTGCTATTGCCAATTATCTTGGTGCCAAGCAAGGTGCTCGAATGGTTGGCTGGGCCATGAATGCAAGCCATAGCATGCCTGATATTCCAGCGCATCGGGTAGTGAACAGAAAGGGGATTTTGACAGGGAAGCACCATTTTGAGGAGCCAAACCAAATGCAAAGGCAACTTGAAAATGAAGGCATCGTGGTCATCGAAAATCAAATTCAAAATTTTGAAAAAGTTTATTGGAATCCTGCAGTTGAATTGGGACTCCCTTAAAGGATTCTATTAATTTTGCCAAAAAAACATCGATCAATGAAATTTGCAACCAAAGCCATTCACGCAGGTGTACATCCAGATGCTTCAACTGGAGCCATCATGACTCCTATTTATCAAACCTCCACTTATGTGCAAGACGGCGTGGGTAATCACAAAGGTTACGAGTACTCACGTACCCTGAACCCCACTAGACATGCACTTGAAAAGAATATTGCAGCTATCGAAAATGGTAAACATGGCGCTTGTTTTGGTTCTGGTTTAGCTGCCATTGATTGTGTCATTAAAATGCTAAATCCTGGAGATGAAATCATTTCAACCAACGACCTCTATGGCGGATCTTACCGTATTTTCAACACCATTTTTGCAAAATATGGCCTGGTTTTTCACTTCGTAGACATGCAAGATCCTGCTGCCGTTGCGGCATTGGTCAATGAAAATACCAAACTCATTTGGGTGGAGACGCCAACAAACCCCATGATGAACATTATCGACATCAAAGCAATGTCCGCAATTGCAAAAAAAGCCGGTGCCATGCTTTGTGTTGACAACACGTTTGCAACTCCTTACCTGCAGAATCCGCTCGATTTAGGTGCAGATATGGTCATGCATTCTGTAACCAAATATTTGGGTGGCCACTCCGATGTAATCATGGGTGCATTGGTTTGCAACAATGACGCACTTGCTGCCGAAATGTACCGCATTCAAAATTCCTCAGGAGCAGTTACAGCTCCTATGGATTCATTTTTAGTGTTGCGCGGCATCAAAACCTTGCATCTGCGCATGCAGCGACATTGTGAAAACGGCGAAAAGATTGCCCATTACCTCACAACTCACCCTGACGTAGACAAAGTATATTGGCCTGGTTTTGAAAACCACCCCAATCATCAGGTGGCCAAAGCACAAATGCGCGGTTTTGGCGGCATGATTTCCTTCACGCTTAAAGGCAATCAACTTCAAGATGCTTTAAATTTGGTCAAAAAGGTCGGAATTTTCGCCCTTGCAGAATCTCTGGGTGGTGTTGAATCATTAATCGGACACCCTGCCACTATGACACATGCATCTATTCCAAAAGAGGTGCGCGAAAAAAGCGGAGTGATTGATTCATTGATCCGATTAAGTGTTGGTATTGAGGATGCCGAAGACCTTATTGCTGACCTCAAACAAGCGCTCGGTTAGAGCAAGTCAAGACTTTTAAAGAACTGGTCTTTTTTTGCTGGCGATAACGGTATAGAGGAGCCGTCTTTTAATATAACCGATCCGCCATCGTGTTTGTCGTAGCGCTCGACATAATTTAAGTTGATCAAATGAGACTGATGCACCCTGAAAAACGAAAAGCCAGCAAGCATGGTGTCGTAGTCTTTTAGGGTTTTAGAAACCAATATTTTTTTACCGTCGTTCAGATAGAAAAAGGTATAGTTTTTATCTGCTTCACAATGCACGATATCGTCGATCTCAATAACAAAAATACTCTCTTGCGTTTTGAGCACTAACTTGCGTTTGTGTTGCGGATGAATGTTGTGTTGTAAAGTAGTAAATTGGGTGTCGTCTTTTTTATGCTCAACGAGCTGAAGCGCATTGGTAATAGCGGTGTGTAGCTCCTCTGCATCGATAGGTTTGAGAATGTAATCAAGGGCTGAAAATTTTATTGCTTGGACAGCAAACTCTTGAAAAGCAGTGATAAAAATGACCTCAAATTGTTTGAATTTCACATTTTTGAGCACGTCAAATCCATTACCATCAGGCATTTGAATATCGAGCAAAACGATATCTGGCTTGATGTCTTCAATGGCTTCAATTCCTGACTCAACATTTTCGCCGTCGGTGTAGACACTCAGATTTAGGTCAAATGACTCTAACATTTTACGGATAAAGGTCCGCGTTGGTTTTTCATCATCAATGATCAGTACTTTTCGACTCATGGCACGTAGTAGTTTATTGTTCGGATTCGTACTTTAAAGGCAAGACCATCGCAACGGATGTCCCTGTTTGTGTTTGGCTATTGAGGTCATCAATGGTCAAACTACCATTAAATTTATACTTTTTATTGAGAATAGCGATGCGTTCACGCGTTATATCAATCGCCATACTTTTGTGAGTTTTCAATTTTTTAGTACGCGCTGATTTTTTTCTGCCCACTCCGTTGTCTTGGATTTCAATGACCAACTGTTTTTCATGGTCATACATATTCACTACTATCTTGCCTCCTTTAACGGTGTGTAATTGTCCGTGTTCAATGGCATTTTCAATGAAAGGTTGGGTAATCATTGGAGACACCATTGCCTTATTGAAAATCAAGTCATCGCTGATATTCAATTCATAATCGAAGCGGTTTTCAAAACGCATTTTTTGAGCGGCAAGATATTTATCCAAGATTTCTCTCTCGAGTTCTATTGCAATGAATTCTTTGGGTGAATTTTCTAGGATAAGACGCATCAGGCGAGAGAAATTGACCAAAAATTGCGATGATTTTTCTGGGTCATTTTCATAAATATAGCTCTGAATTACAGACATGGCATTGAAAACAAAATGCGGATTCATTTGGGTGCGCAACAAGGTCTGAGACAGTTCTGCCTCACGTTGTTCTTGTTTGATTTTAACTTGCTGCATTCGCAAAACAAAAATCACTACACCAAATATGATCGCAACAATAAAAATGATGGATATAAACAATTGGCGGTCTTTTTGCAGCTCTATTATTTCGCGCTCTTTCTGGGCACGCTCTATTGAGGCTTGTTGATTGACAATTAAGCGTTCTCGCTCCTCTCTTAAATTGGCTGCAGCCATTTCTTCTATGCGCGCAGCACTGCGCCAAACCGGACTGTTTTCTAACCAGTTACTGTATTTTTGTTGGTATTGATACGCGGCGGTAAATTGGCCTGTTTTCTGGGCTATATTCGCCAATTCACTGTATGCATTCGCAATTTTAGGACGCACAAGCGCTTCGTTAGGCAAACTGTTCAGGCTAGATTCAAGAGCTGTTTTGGCCAACTTGAATTTTTGTGAGCGCATCAGGTACTGACCATATTCGTAATATAATTCTGCCGCAAAATAAGGATCTGTTTTTTTATTTAAATCAGCAAAAAGTGAGGCGTAAGCCAATTCTGCATTTTGGCCCGTCAGTTGATTGGCAGAAATCATGAGTAACCTCGCCTTTTTTTCATAACTGATATTACCCGCCTCTTTGAACCATTTATAGGCCAATCCAGCATAAATACTTGCAGAATTGTAGGCACTTATTCCCAAATAATATCGAGCCAACAAAAAATTGGAAAAAGCAAGGGCACGCTCATCCGTATTTGTTTTGGCGAGGTCTTTCGCGAGTTTGATATAGATTGAGGCTTGATTGAAATTCTTTACTTCTATTGAAATATTGGCAATCAATAACAATGGACTTTGTTTGAAGAAGTCAAGTTGAGCCTCCTCCGCAAGTTGTAGTGAAGTGATTGATCGCTGGACCGCTTGTTCAAAAAGATTGAAATTCCAGTAGGTCTCTGCTTGTTGTTGCATGGCCTCGATGAGGACCCATTTTTTATCCGAGCGCTTAGCATGTTGTAAAGCCGCATTACTGGCCCAAATGGCAGAATCCTTTTGGAATGAGGCGGTAAAATTTTTGGCGATTTGCAAATAAAAAGCAGTTTGATCGCGGTGCTTCAACTTATTGGCAAATTCTTTGCGCAACGTAGCATAATGATATTGTACTGTTTCGGGGAACAAAGAACAACCTAAAAGTTTTTTTTTCCAAACAGCTTTTGAATTCTTAAAATTAAATGAAGCAAGCTCCTCTTCAAAAATACGCTTAGCACCTTGAATATTGCCTACAAAAATTTGATTTTCAGCTGCAAGAAGCGCAATAAGGGCTTGGTTATGTTTTCCTGCATAGGCGTTTCGCTGGAGCACCAATGCTTCGATTTCTTTGTGCCATTCGAAGCGGTTGCGCTCGTAAATTGCATCGATGAGACGCAACCTAATTTGTAGCTGTAACGTCTTGTTTTTTGTACTTTGTAATTCTTGGCGTAGCTCTTCTTCGTTTTGCCCTAATAACTGCAAACTGAAAAAGAATCCGAAGATTACAAAAAACAACCTTAACTTTGACATTCACAACGAATATACAAAATTCAAACGCATGCGTCTAACAACTACCCTATTTGCTTTTGTCATAGGTCTATTTTTGAGCTTTAACAGTCTGGCAAGTCATATTATTGGAGGTGAAATCTATTACGATTCGCTTGGCAATAACCAATATAAAATCACTATAGAAATATACCGAGATTGCAACTCTGCAACAGATTTTGATAACCCACTCAACTATACGATTTTCAATGCAGATGGTTCTATTTTTTTAGTGCGCTATATTGCCCCTTTTTCACAGAACATTCTTCCTGTAGTCTACGACGACCCTTGTGTTACAGTACCAAATGATATTTGTGTAGAGCGCGCCATTTATATTGACACAGTGGTTCTCCCTTTCGGAACACAGGGTTATTATGTCTCCTACCAGCGCTGTTGCTGGACAGGTGCCATAGACAACATTGTTGATCCCGCCGATAATGGCATTACGCTTACGACTTTTATTCCCGGTTCGATGCTCGTTGGTGTTCATAATCAGGGTGCGCGTTTCATCAACTATCCTCCATTGGTTTTATGTTCTCAAAATACTTTAAATTTTGATCATGCTGCTTTTGATCCCGATGGCGACTCTCTCAGTTACGAACTCATGGCACCTTTGCTCGGTGGAAGCCTAGCCAATATTGTCCCAGATCCGGAAGACCCTGCTCCATATACGCCAGTAAACTGGAACCCAACCTTTACAGAAACAGTACCTTTTGGTGCAGGATCCAATATCACCATCAATCCTGCAACGGGTTTTATGACCTTTACTCCAAATCTAATTGGAAGCTACGTTGTTGGAGTAGCGGTAAAAGAGTGGCGCAATGGCGTGCTCATCAACACCAAAATCAGGACTTTCGGCTACCGCGTAGTGGCCTGCCAAATAGAAATACCGATAGAAGTTGATGTAACGGGGCCAACACAACTCATAGAAGACTGCGGGTTTGCAGGTTTTATTGTCAAGCGTACCGACCTCAGCTCTAATCTTGTAGTTCAAATCAATTTAAGCGGAACAGCAACTAACGGTATCGACTACCCTTACATCGATGACACACTTGTTATTCCAGCTGGCGTAGCCTCCGATACTATTGGTATTTCAGCTTTCTTGGACAGCCTCCTAGAAGGAACAGAAACCGTCTTTTTCAACGTAATTTTACCAAATCCTTGCGATGGCTCATTTGATACAACCTCCATCTCCTTAAATATCATTGACTATATTCCAATGACGATTACAGCGGTTGACTCCCTGAATGTTTGTGCTGATTTCGGACAAGGTACCAACATTTGGTGTAATGTTCAGAACGGAATTTCACCATACAGTTATGTGTGGGGGCCCGGGGCCTTCCCGAACAACGACACCGTGTATGTACAGCCTGGAATATTGGAGCCCAATCTCAATAATTTTCAGGTTTACGTAATGGATCAATGTGCCAAAACAATTACCTCCCCGAATATCCGCGTTTACAACCAATGTCCGTTAGTGGTCCCAAATGTATTGACCCTCAATAACGATGGTACCAATGAACTGCTTATCATCAAAAACTGGGAAGATTATGACCAAGTGAGTATTCAAATTTTCAACCGTTGGGGAAATCTCATTTACGAAAAAGACAACTACCTCAATGACTGGAACGGCACAGATATGACCGGTAAAGCTTTAGAAGAAGGCGTGTATTTCTATATGGCCACGCCTAAAAGCGAAAAATACGAATACGACAACAAAGAAAAAACACTTTACACACTCCACGGCTTTGTTCATCTTGTGAAGCCTTAAACAGCTATTATAAATAAAAAAGGCGAGCCCAAAAGCTCGCCTTTTTTGTACACTAAAAATAACTTTAGTCAATAGAATAAACAACGCCAACATGTAAACCAAGTGAAGCTGCATTGGTTTTGTTGACAGGATTATACAAATCTAAATCAAAGCCTAATGCATCTACGCCCTTTGCATCAGCCGTACTATACATCATACGCGCACTTACAGACACCATTACTGGCAGATCTAATAAGCCAAAACGGCCACCTACACCAATCATATAGCCCATGAAGTTTTGGTATTGATTAGTCACATCAACAGCTGGATCAATGAGGTAGTTGCTATTGGAATAAGTAGCACCTTTGACACTGTTCATTACAATACCAAATTCTCCAAATGATCCTTTTGTTTCGCCAAGGCGCAAGTATATCGGGATTTGTGTCGTTTTCAAGTCAACATTTGAGGTATAGGCTCCTCCAAGAAGCGCCTGATCGCCTTGATAACCTGCTTTGAAATTCCCCATAAGAAATTCGACGCCCGCGCCAATTTTACCAAAGTTCACATTGGCAGCAAGGCCATAATTCGAGCTAAATGCCAAATCATAATCTTGAGAAGCGCCCAAATCAGAAATTGATTTGTTAAACATACCTGTTGCGCTGTAAGCATACTTCACACTTAAATCTGCCGTAATCGTTTGGGCCTGAACAGCACCCAAGCAGGTCAATAAAGACAAAGAAAGCAATAGTTTTTTCATAGTTTGATGGTTTAATGTATAATCTCTGAGCTCCAAATTAGGGAAAATTTGGAAAAGTTAACAAAACACATAGATTTACCTACATGAATTCCACGTTCTATTTTGTGAATCAATAATGCCCTGCAGACTTCCGTAGCCGTCGTACTGCGCTACATACTTGAGTTCAGCCATGCCTGCATTTGCACCAGTCCAAGTTATGGTAAGCATATAAGCAGGGCCATATATTCCTTCATCTCTGAGCATCCATTCGCCTTGCATCGTTTTTTGTAAAACTCCTGCCGTATTGTACAATTGATAAACAGCTTTTTTGGAACCGTCATCATATAAAGACATTGAGTAAGTACCTGCGTAAGTGGTGTAACAAAATTTCTTAACTTGCCCGAAACTAAGGTTGACAAGCAACATAAAAATGGCACTGAATAGTAAATTCTTCATCTTTTTTTCTCTAATATACAAATTATGCGTTTTTTAATACTGATTTTCAGCATTTTAATCCTTACTTCCTGCCACAAAAACGTCCCGAACTACAAAACCCTTAA
>VHBC01000013.1 GCA_016872115.1 Sphingomonadales bacterium
CAGGTGGTGTTGTTACCGGTGTAACAGCAGGTACTACTACAATTACTTACACAGTAACAGTAGGAGGTTGTACAAACACAGCTACAACAACAGTAACAGTGAACAGCTTACCAACAGCAACGATTGCAGCTTCTGGCTCAACAACGATTTGCCAAGGCGGAAGCGTTACACTTGCGGGCCCTAGCGCACCAGCAGGAATGACTTACACTTATGTATGGAACTTGAACGGTACTGCAATCGCAGGAGCCACTTCAAACACATACATTGCAACAGGTTCTGGCAGCTACACAGTCACTGTTACCTCGAGCAGTGGATGTGTGGCTACCTCTGCGGCAACAATTGTAAACCTCACAGAACTTGACTGGGCCAATACACAATGGCCTCCTTCGGGCGCTATCTGTGTAGGAGGAAACTATACTATATATGGACAAGTATATGAGTTAGGAGTTACGCCTCCAGCTGGTCAAGGTGCGGGTATTACTGCTCAGTTCGGTTACTCAACACAAAACACGAACCCAGCAACTTGGACAAACTGGTTCAATGCTTCATTCAATACGCAAGTAGGTAACAACGATGAATACATGGGTACATTCACTGGTCTTCCAGCAGGAACTTACTACTATGCATTCCGTTATAGCCTCAATGGTTGTACTTACCAATACGGTGGCTACAGCGCTGGCGGTGGCGGTTTCTGGAATGGTACTTCATTCGTGAACGGAACGCTTACAATCAATGCGGCTCCGGTAGTTGCTGCAATCACTGGTCCAACAAATGTTTGTACAGGTGCATCAACTACACTTGAAAGTGCAACAACAGGAGGAGTTTGGACTTCATCAAACACAGCAATCGCAACTGTTTCTTCAACAGGTGTGGTAACCGGTGTTTCTGCAGGACTTGCTACCGTTACCTACACAGTAACAAATGCAGCTGGTTGTGTAACTAGTGTATCTGCTGACGTTAACGTAAACGCAGGTGCAACGGCAACTATCACTGCAGGTGGTGCAACTACATTCTGCCAAGGTGGTTCTGTAACGCTCACCGCGAGCACAGGTGCCAGTTACCTATGGTCAAATGGTGCACAAACGCAATCAATTACCGTTACTGCAGGTGGATCTTACTATGTTACAGTGACCAATGCATCTGGTTGTTCAGCAACTTCAGCAGCAACTTCAGTAACTGTAAACCCACTACCAACTGCTAACATTCTTGCTAACGGCCCTCTTACTTTCTGTCAGGGAGGTTCGGTTACCTTGAGTGCAAGTCCAGTGGTAGCAGGAAACACTTACTTGTGGTCTAATGGCGCTACTACATCTAGCATCAACGTAACGGCAAGTGCAACAATTACGGTAACCGTTACGAGTGCAGCAGGTTGCTCGACTACATCATTGCCAACTTCTGTGAATGTCTTCACGAACCCAACAGCGACTATTACTGCCACAGGTTCAACTACATTCTGTCAAGGTGGATCTGTAGTTCTTACAGCTAATGCTGGAACTGGTTACTCTTATCAGTGGTCGAATAATACCAACAACCAAACTGTAACTGTATCAACGGCCGGTTCTTACACCGTGACTGTAACAGATGCAAATGGATGTTCGGTAACTTCGGCTCCAACAGTCGTTACGGTTAACCCACTACCTACAACAGCAGCGATCACAGGTACGTCTTCAGTATGTATCGGCGGCACAACCCTTCTTAGCACAACAGCTACAAACCCAGTATGGTCTTCTGCCAATACTGCAGTAGCTACTGTTGCGGCAAATGGACTTGTAACAGGCGTGAGTGCAGGAACAGCAGTTGTTTCATACACGATTACCAACGCCAATGGTTGTACAAATACTGCTAGTGTTACAGTAACGGTGAATCAATTACCGACTGCGGCAATTGCAACCGTAGGAGCTACAACATTCTGCCAAGGTGGTTCTGTTACATTGCTCGCTTCAAATGCTCCAGCGGGTATGACATATACTTACCAATGGCGTTTGAATGGCACAGCCATTACAGGTGCTACCGCCAACTCTTATGTTGCAACTACTTCAGGAAGCTACTCTGTTACTATTACAACAAACAGTAACTGTCCAGCAACTTCTGCAGCAACCACAGTTACGGTTAATCCGCTTCCTGTTCTTGCTGCTAATACAGGTGCAACATCAGTTTGTGAAAATGGTACAATAACACTTGCGAATGCACAAGCGGGTGGTTTGTGGTCAACAGCCAATAACACTGTGGCAACAATTAATGCTGTTACCGGGGTAGTAACAGGAATTAATCCAGGAACAACTACATTGACTTACACATTCACGAATGCAAACGGTTGTACAAATAGTGTCTCAACTAACTTTACGGTTAATGCATTACCTGCTGCGGTTATTACTGCAAACGGCCCGACTACATTCTGTCAAGGCGGTTCGGTAACGCTTACTGCTAACGCTGGTTCTTCATATTTATGGAGTACGGGTGCTACTACCCAATCAATTACAGTGAACAACACATTAGATGTAACTGTAACTGTAACCAATGCAAACGGATGTGCAGCAACTTCAGCGATAACTTCTGTAATCGTGAATTCACTTCCAGTAGCGAATATCTCTTCGCTCAATGGTAATGCATTCTGCCAAGGTGGATCTGTAACACTAGTTGCTTCAACCGGCGCTTCATACGCTTGGTCTAACGGCGCAATTACACAATCAGTGAATGTAACGTCTTCGCAAACACTTACGGTTACAGTTACAAACGCTAACGGTTGTTCTGCAACTTCAGCACCATTCTCTGTAACAATGAATCCTGCTCCAGTAGCTACAGTAACTGCTAACGGACCAACAACATTCTGTGCTGGCGGTTCAGTAGTACTTTCGGCTCCAGCTGCAGCTTCATACCTATGGAACTCAGGTGAGACTACTCAAACTATTGTCGCATCAGTTGATGGACCTTACAGTGTTACAATTACGAATGGTAATGGCTGTACGGCAACTTCTGCTAACACGAGCATAACGGTATTGGCTATTCCTTCAGTACAAGCAATAGCTGGTTCAAATGCTGTTTGTGCCGGTTCGACAACAACTCTTACCAATACCACTATCGGCGGTGTCTGGTCATCAAATAACACAGCGGTTGCTACAATTGCTGCAAATGGCCAGGTTACTGGTGTTTCTGCAGGATCAGCGACTATTACTTACACAGTTACCAATGCAAATGGTTGTTCAAATGCGGTAAGCTTCACAATCAATGTGAACACAGCAACAGCACTTACACCTATTGCTGGTACAGCCTCAGTTTGTGAAGGCGCAACGACCACTTTGGCAAATGCCCAGGTTGGCGGAACATGGTCTTCTTCTGATGTTGCAATTACCACTGTGGCAGCAAACGGAACAGTATCTGGTGTATCTGCAGGATCTGCAACGATCACATACACTTACACAAATGCTTCAGGCTGTACATCAAGTGTGAACCAAGCATTGGTTGTCAACGCACTTCCAGTTGCAAGCGTAACAGCGAGTGGTACTACAACGTTCTGTGCGGGAGGTTCTGTAACCCTTACTGCTCCTGCTGGAATGACCTACGCTTGGTCAACAGGCGAATCAACACAGTCAATAACTGTATCTACAACGGGTAGCTATGCAGTGACTATTACAAATGCAAATGGTTGTTCTGCAACTTCTGCGCCAGTAGCAGTTACAGTAAATGCATTGCCAGCTGTATCAATTGCAAATGTTGGTGCAACTACATTCTGTGCGGGTGGTTCTGTTACTTTGATTTCACCATTGAACTCAACGTATAACTACGCATGGAACAATGGCGCAAACGCTATTGCTGGCGCATCAAATAACACTTATGTTGCTTCCACAACAGGCTCTTACTCATTAACTGTAACAGATGCAAATGGTTGTACAGCAACTTCAGCAGCAATTCCTGTAACAGTCAATGCCCTTCCTGTTGTAACAGCAGCTGCAAATGGCCCAACAACATTCTGTGCGGGTGGTTCAGTAACCTTGACTGCCTCAGGTGCGGCTACGTACGCATGGAGTACAGGAGCTACAACACCTTCAATTACGGTTAACACGTCTGATGTGGTAACTGTAGTTGGAACTACTGTTGATGGTTGTTCGACTACAAGTAATGCGATAACTGTGACAGTGAACGCGCTACCAGTAGCAACAATTACTTCTTCTGGATCTACTTCTTGTCTTGGTACTACAGTAACATTGACTGCTAATGGTGGTGCTACTTACTCTTGGAGTAACAACGCAACTACACCAAGCATCAACGTAACAGCTGCCAACACTTATACAGTTACTGTAACAAGTGCCGCAGGTTGTACCTCAACTGCTTCTGAAACGGTTGTATTCAATGCGAATCCTGCGGTAACAGTTACGGCGAATGGTCCAACAGTATTCTGCCAAGGTGGTTCATTGACCTTGACTGCAACAGGAGGTTCAAACTATGTATGGAGCAACGGTGATCAAGGAGCTTCTACAACAGTCAACCAATCTGGTTCTTACTTCGTAACTGTAACAAATGCAGCGGGTTGTACAACACAATCTTCACTTGTAAACGTTACTGTCAATGCAGTACCTGTAGTTGCCTCGATCAATGGTGCCAATTCAGTGTGTGAAGGTGGCAACATGACACTCACGTCAGCTACACCTGGTGGTGTTTGGACATCTACAAACAACTTCATTGCAACCATCGATGGCGCAGGAAATGTTACTGGTTTGAACGCTGGCACAACGACCATTACTTACACCGTTTCGGTAAATGGTTGTACGGCTTCAACAGTTGCTCAGATCAACATCTTAAACAACCCAGTAACACCTACCATTACTGCAAGTGGTGCAACTAGCGTATGTCCAGGTGGTTCAGTAGTATTGTTTGCATCGAATGCCGCAAACTACCAATGGAGTAATGGACCGCAAACACCATTTATTGTTGCAACACAATCAGGTGCTTACACAGTTACTGCAACAGGTCTCAACGGATGTTCAGCTACTTCACTTCCAGTTAACGTATTTATCGGTGACAATACGGCACCAGTAATTACTGCCCCATTGAACGTGACTGTAACACCAAACTTAGGCTGTGAGGCTATAGGTGTGACCCTTGGTACACCAGTTACTTCAGACAACTGTAGTGTAGCTTCAGTAACCAACGATGCACCGGCTATCTTCCCAATCGGTATAACAACCGTTACTTGGACAGTGACTGATGGATCAGGAAACGTCACAACAGCTACTCAATTGGTAACCGTTGTTGACCAAACTGCTCCAACGGCATTAACTCCGGCTAATGTTACGGTATCTTCAAATAACTTCTGTGAGGCCACAGGTGTAAATCTTGGTACGCCAATCGTTACCGACAACTGTACAAACAACTTAACAATCACCAACAATGCACCTGCAACTTATCCATTAGGCACAACAACAGTGACTTGGACAATAACAGATGCAGCTGGTAATGTTACAACAGTTGATCAGACGGTAACTGTAATAGACGAAACAGCACCGGTTGTGTTGCTTGCAAACACAACAGTAATTCTCGATGCTAACGGATATTCTGCTGTAGGATTTGAAGATTTAGATAATGGCTCATACGATAACTGTGGTATTGCATCAGTAGTTATTAGCCAATCTGAATTTGATTGCTCGAATGTAGGAAACAACTTAGTGTCTGTAACTATTACTGATAACAGCGGCAATCAGACCAGCGCTCAAGTATTAGTTCTTGTAGTGGCATCTGATGCTTGTGGCGGATCTAACGCTGGCCCATCTGTTCCAGATGCCTTCACACCAAATGGAAACAACTTCAATGATACATGGGTAATTCCAGGTCTAGAAGGGTACAATACGAAAGAAATGACAGTTTACAGCCGCTACGGAACACTTGTTCACTATAGCAGTCAATACAATAACGATTGGGATGGTACACTTCTCAACACTGGTACGCCAGTTCCGGATGGTACATACTACTACATACTCAACCTTGATGGTGGTAAGCAACTCAATGGTTATGTCTATATCAACCGTGTTAAACAATAAGAAGTCTTAGACAAATAGATATGAAAAAGATCAATAGCATTATCTTATCATTAGGTGTCGTGCTTGTGAGTTTCCAATCACAAGCACAAGACCCTAATTATCGTCAGAACCAGTTCAATGCCCTTATGCTGAATCCAGCGCAGGCAGGAGCCAATTCTTACAACGATATCACCACTTTGGCAAATACCCAATGGACCGGCTTGCGTGGCGCGCCGAAAACCATGACCTTGTCTGGTAATTTCAATATCCTCAAGAATTTTGGTTTGGGTGTAACCCTATTACAGGACGAATTAGGACCCGTTAAGTCTACTCAATTTGCTGTAAATGGTGCCTACCATTTGAAATTGAACAAAGACTGGCGTTTATCTATGGGACTTCGAGCTATTGCTGGAAATACAATTGTAAACTTGTTGGACTTGAATACCAACGTTCCAATGGACCCTGATATGTTAAGCAATATGACAACAGGTTTACAGTTCAATGCTGGTTTTGGATTCTTATTGTACCACAAAAACTTTTACTTAGGTTTTTCTCAACCACGCGTTGGCGAAACTTATTTCAAAGACCGCAACATGAATATGTTTGTGGACACCAAAGGTGGCTATGTGGGTTATATGGGTGGCAATATCAAATTAGGCCCAGCACTTACGCTGCGTCCAAATGCAGTAGCACGTCATATGGAGGGCCTTCCCCTTACACTTGATATGAACATGATTTTATCTCATAAAGTAGGTTTTGATTTTGGGCTTTCTTATCAATTGAATAGCGCAGTTGGTGCAATTTTAGGATACGACTTCAACAGCAAATTTTACCTTGGTTATTCATATACTTATCCTGTAAGTAATATGAATACAGTATCAATCCAATCACATGAGCTTGCTTTGCGTTATAAGTTCAATAATAGCGCAAGTCGTTGTCAAGGTCCACGTTTTTTCAATTGATTTAAATGACTGTATTTCGTCAGTTTCTTTTTCTTCTTGCCACATGTTGTGCAAGTCTAGTATCTTTTGCTCAAGGAAGTAAATCCTTTGATCAATACGATATTACACTTACCCCTGCATGTTTCAATACGCCATACGATGATTTTGCCACAAGAAAACTAGGCGACAAAATATATGTTTTGTCTGCAGCAAAAAACGCTTGTGAGGATATCGACATGGATGAATTTGCAAAAAAGCCTTTTTCAGATTTATATGAAGTGAATGGCTGTCAATTAAAAGACCCAACGCTTATGGCGGAGGAGACGAAATCTTTGATGTTGATCAATACTTGTTATTATGATGGGCCGATAAGCACGAATGCAAAAGGAGACTTATTGTTTTTTACGAACAATCATGGTTCTGACAAAAACGAAAAGTTAACTATTTATTATTCGACAAAAAATGCGAATAACGAGTGGTCAAAGCCTGTTGCAATTCCATTCAACAATGACAAATACAATGTAACACATCCTTTTTATGATGAAAAGAACAAGTTGTTGTATTTTTCTTCAGATATGCCAGGCGGCTCAGGTGGAATGGATATTTACAAATGCACTTTTGACAAAGGAAAGTTTGGTCAGAAAGAAGTTGTTCGATTTGTCAATACCGACAAAAACGACATTTTCCCAATTGTTTACAAGGACAAACTATATTTTACTTCTCAAGGGCATAAATCAACGGGTGGCTATGACCTATTTGTGATGGAAAACCTCGAGGTATTGAATATAGGCGCTCCGTTCAATTCTGTCAACGACGACCTCGCGATCTTTTTTACGGATGACAAAAATGGCTACATTACCTCTAATCGCGGAACTGCCGGGGCTACCGACGATATATACGCGTTTAATTTAAAAGAGAAATTTGTTGATCTGCCATTGGATTACGTTGTTACGGATGCACAAACTGGGGAGCCTGTCTCAGATGTTGCAATACGTATTGTAGATGATTCTACCGGAATAGTTCTTTTTGCAGGCAACACCAATGAAATAGGCTTGTTATCACAAATGTTGGATAGTATTCCACTAGAAACAAAAATGAGACTAAAGATATTCCTTGATAAAGAAGGGTACGTATCTAAAGAAATAGCTTTCGATTTGGTAGTGAAAGATTCTAACCGAGTACTGGTTTCTTCTCTTATCGACCTCACTTTAGAGCCGCTTTCATTGGAACAAGAAATCACGGCGCTTCTTGGACTCAAGTCGATTTACTACGACTTCGACAAAGCTGATCTTCGTCCTGATGCCATCATTGAACTCGACAAAGTGGTTCGCTTCATGAATAAGCATGCTAAAATTGAAGTAGAACTTGGTTCCCACACTGACTGTCGTGGCACGGCAATCTATAACCAAGATCTCTCCAATCGTCGTGCAGTAAATGCAGCCAATTACGTCAAGGCGCGTATTTCTAATCCTGACCGCATTACGTTTAAAGGCTATGGCGAGACCCAACTGAAAGTTGATTGCCCATGTGAGGGTCGCATTCGCTCCAAGTGTTCTGATGAAGAAAACCAGTTGAATCGTCGTACGGAATTTATTATCAAGTCATTGAACATCACTACTGGTTCTGCAAAAGTGGCTCCAAAAGGCGGTACGCAAACAGAAGGGGGCAATGTTAATTTTGTCATTAAAAACGAAGGTGCTGCTGATTTCCGTCTCAAAGACCTCGAAGATCCAACAGACATGGCAGGCGTTCATTTCCGTGTACAAGTGGAATCTTCTGCAGCCCAGATTCCGAACGCTACAGCCAAATTCAAGCGTGAAGACGTCTATGAATACGAGCACGAACGTCAATTTAAATACTGTTTGGGTACCGGTTTGCGCACACTTGATGAAGCGGTAAAATTACAAAACGAATTGCGCAGCAATGGTTATCCGGGCGCATTTGTGATTGCATTCAACAACAAGAACCGCATTAGTTTAGATCAAGCTAAAAAGTTACTTTCCGGTCAATAAGCAATCTGTGGATTCAAAACTTCCACATGTAGGCACTACGATTTTTACGACCATGTCTGCAATGGCGCAAGAATATAACGCCATCAATTTAGCGCAGGGGTTCCCCAATTTTGAAATCGATACGCAGCTTCAAAAAGCGCTCATAGCGGCTGTCCAGAGCACTGCACATCAGTATGCTCCAATGGCAGGTCTAGTATCTCTAAAAGAACAAATAGCTGCACTGATTGACAGACAATACCAACGAAATATTGGCGTCGAAGAAACTTTAGTGACAGCAGGAGCTACCCAAGCGATTTTTACAGCGATTCAGGCATTAGTACATCGTGGTGAGGAGGTCATCATTCTCGATCCAAGTTATGACTGCTACGAAGCACCTGTCTTGTTGTGCGATGCTAAACCTGTACGTTTACCCCTCAATTTGGCATTCAAGCCAAATTGGGAACTGATCAACGAGCATGTCAATGCACAAACGAAGTTGCTCATTATCAATAATCCGCACAATCCGAGTGGCACCATTTGGGAGGAGGCCGACTTCATCGCTTTGGAAAAATTAATGGCCGCACATCCACAATTATTGCTATTGTCAGACGAGGTTTACGAGTTTATTGCTTTTGAAAAGCATCAATCCATACATCAGCGGGCTGCATTGCGCAATCGCGCAATCATCGTGTCGTCTTTTGGAAAAACTTTTCATGTTACGGGTTGGAAACTTGGTTACCTTGTTTGCAATTCTGCTTTGATGAAGGAGATTCATAAGGTGCATCAATCCCTTGTATTTTCAGTAAATAGTGTCGCGCAAGCCGCCATGGCAGCATACTTACAAACAGTAGATGTAAATCAACTAAACGCATTTTATCAAGAAAAGCGCGATTTCTTTAGAACTGGTTTACAAAACTCAAGGTTTGATTTATTTGCTGCTCAAGGAAGTTATTTTCAAGTGGCTTCGTATGCCCAAATTTCTGACGAACCAGATACTGATTTTTGCATCAGATTAACTAAAGAACATGGTGTGGCAGCAATACCGCTTTCAGTTTTCAACGCAAACGGAGAAGACCGCAAGTTAATTCGTTTTTGTTATGCAAAAACCAATGAAACATTACAATCAGCGCTCGATAGGTTATGCAAGATTTAAAAGTTGGCATTTTACAATTCAATCAAGTTTGGCAAGATAAAACGTCCAACTATGAGCGCGTACATTCTTTTGTGAAAGACGCCAAGGACCTGGATTTGCTCTTGCTTCCTGAAATGTTTCATACTGGCTTCAGTATGGATGTATCAATTGCGGACGATTGGTCTAATTCTGAGGGCATAAAGTTCCTTCAGGATCTTTCAAGTAAGTTGGATATAGCTATTTATACTTCTATGATGGTCAAGGATGGCCAATATTTCAATAGAGGGGTTTTTGTGCGTCCGGATGGTCGGATTCACACCTATGACAAACGCAAGTCTTTTGGCTTAGGAGGAGAAGATCAATATTTTACGGTTGGTAATTCAGAAACAATTGTTGAACTTAGAGGTTGGCGCATTAACCTACAGATCTGTTATGATGTGCGCTTTCCTGAATTAATTCGTAATCGCATCGATGAAAAAGGGAGGGCAGCTTATGATTTACTCTTGTATGTGGCCAATTGGCCCCAAACCCGCATTCAGCATTGGGATATTTTACTTGGTGCCAGAGCAATCGAAAACCAATGTTATGTATTAGCATGTAATCGGGTAGGCACTGATGGCAATGCGCTGGTATATAACGGTCATAGTCAAGCAATTGATTTGTTTGGCAATTCTTTACTTGCCCCTACAGAACAAGAAGGCTTGTCCGTTGTTCAGTTAGTATATCAGCACCTACAAGATGGAAGAAATTGCTTGCCTTTTTTGAAAGACGCTTAGATTTCACTATATTTATAGCCTAAATTTTAGACAATGAAAAAATTATTACTCTTTGTTAGCGCCATTGCTTCGGTAGCCTATGCTCAAAAAGCACCGCGCATTCAAACTTTCCAGGAGCTTGTAAAAGCCCCAAAAGAAACAACTAAAGCACCGGCCGACGAGAAAATCCTCGGCGTTACACTTTGGTCAGATAACTTTACCAATGCTGCCAACTGGACCATCGACAACTCTGGTCAGAGCGGTATTGAGTTTGGTTGGAATATCAATGCGACCAATGATGGCTGGTGGTCTAATAATGGAATTACTTCTACCTCTGGCGGCAATTATGCGGAACTCGTAAACGGCGACCCAACGGCGACCCCAGGAACGCAAGCACTAGGGGTAACTTACACCCTCACAACTGCCCAACCAATCGATATTGCTGCACTTGGCGGGAGCAACCAAGTTTCATTGCAGTTCCAGCAATACGGCGCCCGTTTCAACGACCTTCAAGAAATCCAAATTTCAACAAATGGCACCACATGGGTAACAGTTGGCAACAACTTAGACAAGCCTGTATTGTCTGCTGCAGGCGGTTCAGCTTATGCCAACCCAGATACCAAAATCATCAATTTAGCAACTTTTCTTACTGCTAACCCAAGCCCAATATGGGTGCGTTTTTCTTGGACTACCAATTTTCCTGGTTCAGGAACAAATCCTAACGTTTGGGTTACCTACGGATGGTACATTGATGACGTTAAAATCATGACGAATCCAACCAATGACCTATCTGTAACCTCTTCATACTGGGGGTCTTTAGGCCTACCATATTTCCAGATACCTGATGAGCAAATAACTGAAATCGAGTTTGCTGCCGATGCTTTCAATGGCGGAATCAATACGCAAAGCAATGTAAAATTAAACATCAACGCTAATAATGGCGCTTGGACAGGTTCTTCGGCCCCAGTAAGTATTGCGTCATTGGATACAGTTGCTCTCGAGTTAACCACCTTCTATACCCCATCTGCAACACCAGGAAATATCTCCATTACTCGCAATGTCACCGCTGACTCCACAGACGACATTCCAGCAAACAACGCAATGGCAAATATCGATTTTGCAATCACAGACTTCATCTATGCCCGTGATAACGGCACGCCTGCCGGAAGCACCTCTAATGGTACCGATGGCTTTGAAGTTGGTAACCTTTTTGATATTTTTCAAGATGCAACACTTAAGGCAATTAATGTGCGTTTGCCAGGTGGCGCTTCTGGCGCAACTGTAGGCACTGAAATTTTTGTTAAACTCTATTCTATAGACCCTACAACAGGTGACTTCATGTTTGAGTCAGAATCAGCACCACTCGTATTGGCTTCTAATAACCTCAACACAATCCTTGTCATGGAGTTAGAGCCATTTATCGATGTAACCGCCGGGACCACCTATTTGGCTGTTGTGGGTTCATTCACTACAGGTCTTCGTGTTTCAAATGCAGGTAAGTCTGAACCACAAACTTCGTTTTTTCTTGATCTAGCGGACAACACTTGGTATTATACTACCAATACACCAATGGTGCGCATGAACTTCAATCCAATATTGAGTGTTGCAGAACAAACAGAAATCACACAGGCTGTTGTTATGCCTAACCCTACAGCTGCAGCTGCAACTTTGCGTTTTGAATTGCAAAATTCAGCAGACGTGAATGTCGTTGTAACAGACGTTTCGGGTAAAGTAATGCAAAATACAACCCTGAATCAATTGCCAGCAGGTGCACAAGAGCTTACCTTAGCTTCAGAGCAATGGGCTGCAGGTATTTACACCGTGCGTGTCACATCTAACGGCCATGCACTCACTAAAAAATTCGTTAAGCGTTAAGCTTTACCCAAAGATTTGAAAAGCCGGGCAACCGGCTTTTTTTATACCATGACTTTTGAATACGGATATTTAGGCTTGTTTTTAGCCAGCTTCTTAGCCGCGACGATATTGCCTGTTGCATCAGAACTCATCCTGACCGGCATGCTTGTTTATGGTTTTGAACCATGGGCTTGCATTTTGGTTGCCACAACTGGCAATACCATGGGCGCGTGGTTGAATTATGGCATCGGTTATCTTGGGAATCCAAAGTGGTTGCAAAAGTTAGGCGCAAAACCCGAGTCTATTCAAAGTTGGCAAGTACAAATTCACCGTTATGGTAGTGTAATGGCCCTGCTGTGTTGGTTGCCTGTAGTAGGTGATTTAATTGGAATAGCACTCGGATTTTTTAGAGCGCCGTGGTTGCCTACGTTTGCTTTTATGGGCGTCGGCAAATTGTTACGCTATATTTTAGTTTGGGCGGGCTATTATTTTTGGTAACCTTTCAGATAGCGCAAAAATGGATCGCGTCGTTCCAAAATGTCTTCCCTGGTCGCTTTTAATGGCACATCTGGCTCTATTGGTGCTAGAACGCGTTCTTGGACATGTAGGGGCGTAAATTTAAGCGTAGAGACCATGACGTCTATCTGCGAATGCGCTAATGTAATTACGGCCGGATTACCAAAGGTGCCGCCCATACCACCCATACAGGTAGCGCCTAATATTTCGCCACGTTGGATATGTCTAAACCAACCGGCAAATAAAACAGAGGCAGACATCGAGTTTTCATTAAGTATGAGTTTACAATCGCCTTTAAATACATAATCAAGGTTGTTCTGAGGAATATAATCGTAAAGAATGGTATGTGTAGCTCCTTTTGGTAACTTATAGAAATCATATTCTTTGGAAATGAGGCCGTTTGGGTAAACGTTTTTAGCCCTATTGACAAACTGCATTTGCTGTATTGGGGTAAGTAGGGCAAAACGGTCGTAATCACTGCGCTTGTATAAATAATTGGTTTGAATAGGCGTTTTGTTTGTATTGATATAGCTATACAAGTATTCTTCAGCCCTGAGTAAACCACCCAAGTTGTTTCTTAGATCGATATAAACGTTTTGGCAATTACGTTGTTTGACCTCGCTGAAAAAAGCATCTATTTGTTTTTTAAAATGACTGAGAGAAAGTGGCTCAAAGGAATTGATTGTCAGTATACCATTATTTTGCTCATCAAAAATAACGTTGACGTTATCCTCCTTGTCTTCGAATAAAGTACTCAAGAAGTATTTCCACGAAGCTGTAAAGGGAATGGTCTGTTGAATGGTGTCTCCCTTTAAATCTACGCAGGTAACTGTTGCCATACGTGGGGTTTTTAAACTCATCGAGCGCAAATTATAGGCAACACTCATATACTCACTGGCAATTTCATCTCGAGCGGCTGTTGCATCTCCTTCATTGAGGCTCAAGGCTTTACCTAAGTCAAATAATTGAGCAACTTTGAAACCATCAATTTGCAGCAATTCAGCACCGATTAAGAAATTCGAATCATGGGCTGAACTTATGAAAAAATGACCATCAATTTGTTCGACAAAAAAAGGTAAAACTTGTCTGTTGGGATTGACACTATTAAGAAATTGTTTTGGATTGATACCAGAATGTGAGTCTTTTAAAACGCTTAGATATTTATTAATGACGAGCATGAAGTCAAAAACACTCAGTGGTTGACTCATGCTGGCTTTGGCATTTTGAAAGGCGTTACTTAGGTCATTGAGTTCACCGTAATACGTAGGATCGGGGTGTGTTTCTAAGATATGCTTATGTAATTGGGTGAGATCCTCAATCATGGCGCTCGGACACAACATTGTTGTAACTACAAGTTGTTTTTTGGCGTCAAAAATGTCTACACAATCTTGGGCAAGCGCATTTTGGGTGAAAGTCAAAAGAAAAATAAAAGAAGTTAAAAGGCGCATCTGGCTTTCTACGAATTAGTTTTACTTTTGTTCTAATGAACGATTTAAAATTAACCATTTATTTGCTTTGCTTTTGCGCCGTCACTTTTGGCTGTTCTCAGGCAGATAGCGCACAATGCGCTTGTCTGAACCAAGCTCAAAAAGTCAATCGCTTAGCGGCAAAGATTTGGAATGAGCATGCTTCTCGTCAAGATTCACTTTTACTAAAAGCAGCTTTAACCGAAAAGGATAAATTGTGTAAAGCGTTACAAGAAGCAGCTCCTGAATCTGTCCAAGAATTAAAAAACACATGTCCACAGTAAGAGACGACATGCCAACGGTACTCATTGCAGGCGGTTCTGGCCTGATAGGCAGCCACCTAACACGGCATTTCAAAGACCGCGGCTTTCGCGTTTATAAGCTAACCAGAAAACCGCGCAAGCACGGGCATATTTTTTGGAAGCCACAGGCACAAGAAATGAGTACCTCTAAGCTGCACAAAATTGATGTGCTGATCAATCTTGCCGGAGAAAACATCGGATCAAGTCGTTGGACAGCTAAACGCAAAGCAGATATATTGGCATCTCGTGTGCAAAGCACCCAACTTTTGGCTTCCATGATACCTCAAATGCCAAACCTCAAATATTACATCGGTGCATCAGGAATCAATTGTTATGAAAATATCCCGGGCAAGGTTTTTACCGAGGACGAACCTTATGGTTCTGATTATTTGGCGTTGGTAGTAAAAGAGTGGGAGGCCGCGCACCAACTTGTTCTCAAGCAAGTAAAAGGATCGATTTTCCGCATTTCTATGGTGCTCTCGCGCCACGGTGGTTCATTACACCTCATGAAGCAGCCTGTTTATTTTGGCCTAGGCGCTGCAGTTAGCACTGGACAGCAATACAGCCCCTGGATTCACATCGACGATCTTTGCAAACTGATGCTTTGTGCATTTGATCAAAAATTAGAAGGAACATTCAATGCTCTTGGCAATAACGATACCAATCTTGACATGACCAAATGCTTGGCCAAATGGCTCAAGCGCCCTTTGTTTTTGCCAAATGTACCCGCATTTATCCTCAAAATCTTGCTCGGAGAACGCGCCATATTGGTGTTAACGGATTTGCGCGCAAGCAACTTAAAAATCAAAGAAGCCGGCTTCACATTTAAATACACCAGCCTAGACAGCGCCTTTAAATCCTTCTTTAAGTAAGCTTAACTATCACTTTATATTAGCTACTTACTTTCACCGCAAGTGATTTTTCAAAGAGAAAAATCAGTACATTCAAACAAAAAAGCGGATGAGAAAAAAGGAAAAAATATTTGTGCTCGATACTTCGGTTTTACTACACGACTTCGATGCCATTACTAACTTCGACGAACATTTTGTTGCCATTCCAATAACGGTATTAGAAGAGCTTGATAAATTCAAAATAGGCAACGACACCAAGAATTTTTCTGCCAGAGAGGTCATTCGTTTTATTGATAAATTATCCGGAAGCGGCTCTTTACAAGAATGGATACCACTTGGCAAAGGTTTGGGTAAATTCAAAGTGGCCATGGACGAACAACCTTCCGGCCTCAACGCCGAAAAGGTCTATGCCATGGGCAAAAATGACCACAAAATAATCAATGCAGCATTGCACCTAATGGAGCTAGAGCCCAAGCGCATTATCATCTTAGTTACCAAAGATATCAACTTGCGCATCAAGGCCAAGGCGTTGGGCGTGACTGCCGAGGATTACCAAACTGGTAAGGTTGACTCTTCCGAAATACAAGCGGTTGGCAAATACGGTGTAGATGGCATAGATTCGGAAGTCATCCGCGAAATTTTTACCCGTGGTAGCATTGAAGAAAATGGTTTACTTGGCGACAAAAAAGTGACCAATGGCTATTATATTCTCAAAAACGGCAAAACATCTTCGCTGGCTTTTTATAATCACCATACAGACCAGATAGAACGCATAGAAAAAGAGTTTATCTATGGCATCAAGCCTAAAAATGCCGAACAAGCGTTTGCTTTTCATGCCTTACTGAATCCAGATGTCAAGTTAGTTGCTATGCAAGGGGTTGCCGGCACCGGTAAAACGCTGCTCGCCTTGGCCTCTGCACTTGAGCAAAACAAAAAATTCAATCAAGTCATTTTAGCCAGGCCTTTGGTTCCGCTTTCCAATAAAGAAATTGGTTTTTTGCCTGGCGATGCCGATGATAAAATTGGGCCTTACATGGAACCGCTTTGGGATAACCTCAAGTTCATTAAGTCGCAGTTTGGTGAAAATGAAAAGAAGTACAAGGCCATTTTGGAAATGGAGCAGACCAAGCGCATTGTCATTACGCCACTTGCGTTCATTAGAGGCCGTAGCTTGAGTAATATTATGTTCATCATTGACGAAGCTCAAAACCTAACACCCCATGAAGTCAAAACAATCATTACAAGGGCAGGGGAGAACACTAAAATTGTCTTTACTGGCGACGTTCACCAAATTGATACGCCGTATCTTGACGAGAATAGCAATGGTTTAGCGTACCTGATAGACCGTTTGCAAGGGCAGCCGCTTTTTGCACATGTGCGTTTAGAAAAAGGGGAGCGTTCGGAATTAGCGAATTTAGCTAATGATTTATTGTAGTTCATTTTGGCCAATGCGCAATAGCTCGCCGCAATAAAGCGATTTTTCGGTTTGGCTTTCTAAGTACAAGCCGCTTTGTTCATGAGGCCGGCCCTCAAAGTACATTTCTGCGAGTTCTGCAAGTAAGGAGGGCTCTATAGATGGAGAATATGTATTCAGCGTGAGCAGTCCTGTTGGGTTCAGAATTTGCGCACATGCAGCAAAAAGTTGGTCAATTTTGTCCTCGAGTTTCCATTTTTCACCTTTGGGGCCATTCCCCCAAGCAGGCGGATCCATTATGATGTAGTCATAAAAATGCCCTCTTCTGGCCTCTCTTTCTGCAAATTTAAGGGCGTCTTCCAAAACCCAATGAATATTCAATAAACGGCTGGCATCCATATTTTGACTTGCCCAATTCAGGACAGATTTGGATGAGTCGATATGAAAAGTATCCGCGCCTTTGAGGCGCGCCATACAACTTGCAGCACCGGTATAGGCAAATAAATTCAGAAATTTATTTTCTGGCTTGAGGTTGGCATCGATATGTGTCCAATTAACGGATTGTTCTGGGAAGAGACCGACGTGTTTAAAGGTCGAGGTGCCAAGAATGAACTTGAGTCGTCCGAAAGTGATTTGCCATTCGGTAGGCGCATCGGTTTTAAGGGCTTTCCAACGTCCGTTTTTACCTGGGGTTTCTACAAATTCCCAATGCGCCAATGCGCGCCACTCGGAAAAGGGCTTACCGCTATGAAAATAAGCTTGGATATCAGGCCTAATGGTTATAATTTCCCCCCAACGCTCTAGTTTTTTGCCGCCTCCTGCATCGAGTAATTGGTAGTCTGGCCAAGTAGGGGCAATCGTTTTTGGGGAAGACATTTAACGCATTTTTGGTGTTTTCTTACGCCCGCCCATCATTTGGGCCATCCGCATTTGATTTTTGGATGGTGCCATTTGTAGCTGCTGCTGCAACATTTTGATTTGATCTTTGAGCATACTGTTTTTGTCGTACTTTTTCGCATCTGCCAAGAGGTTCAATGCTTCTTGACGACGACCAGTTTGCGCGCAAATGCCAGATAAATGCATTCTGGCGACCGCGTTGTCTTCATTGGTTCGCAAGCCTAGTGCCAATGCTTTGCGCAATAGTTGTTCTGAGGCATTGAAGCCCAACTCTTGAGCGCCCAATACGGCTTTCAAGTAAAGCACATAGGCGTGTTGTTTTCTTGGAAGCAAATGTGGGTGGCTAATTTTGTTGATATACACCTTAGCTTTATCCTGGTTACCGACGCGCATTTGGTTGAGCGCGAGAATCATATTTTCATTTCTAAAGAAAGAAAGTATGATCAAAGCTGTGATGAAAATAAAGAAAATGCCCCAACCCCAATGTCCAGAAACAAATAAGTAGACATTAAATGAGGTAGCAACGAGCGCTAGGGCGATACGAATGATAAATGCTGTCATAGATTAGGATTCAATAGTTGCAATACATTTGAGTTCAATAGCAATAGGGGTAGGCAATGAAGAGATCTCAACGGTAGTTCTGCAAGGTAAATTATCTTTAAAGTACTCGGCGTACAACTTGTTGTAGGTGTGGAAATCACGTTTCATGTTGACCAAAAAAACAGTTACATCGATGAGTTGTTCCCAAGATGAGCCTGAGGCCTCTAAGATATTTCTAACATTGTCAAATACACTTCTGCACTGGGCTTCAAAGTTGAATTCGATGAAGTTGCCATTGTGGTCTAGTTTGAGGCCAGGAACAGAAGAGTCGTTGGCATCTGAACCAGCAACACGAGGTCCAACTCCTGATAAAAACAACAAGTTACCCACGCGGCGTGCGTGTGGATACAGACCTACCGGCTTTGGCGCTTTGTCTGTAGAGATACGTTCATTTGCGGACATTTCACAGAATTTAGGCAAATATAGGGAAAAGAGACGCGATTAAAGCCTAACTCAGGTGTAAACCCTAAGGAAAAGAACAGATTATTCACTAATTTCGCTGTGCATGAATCGTTTGACGCCAATAGAAATTTCAATTGTGATCCCCACCTATAATGAGGAGGGCAATGTGCAGGTTTTAGCAGCGCAGTTGCAAGAGGTATTGGCCGCTCAAAACGTTGCATCCTATGAAATTATTTTCATCGATGACGGCAGCACTGACCAAACACTATCAAACATTCAAGCGCTTCAAACAACTCAAAACCAGATTCATTACATTCAATTCAGCCGTAATTTTGGTCATCAGTACGCCCTAAAAGCTGGTCTTGATCACGCAAGAGGAAATGCTGTTATAAGTTTGGACGCCGATCTACAGCACCCGCCGGCGCTTGTTGCCACCATGATCCAACTTTGGAGAGAAGGCGCACAAGTTGTCTATACGCGTCGCCAAGACAAACAGCAAATCGGTTTTTTCAAAAACCTTAGCGCAAAGTCATTTTATTGGCTTGCCAATCGGCTTTCAGAAGTTCCCATTGAAGAAGGCACCGCCGATTTTCGCTTACTTGATCGCAAGGTTGTCGACACCATCAAAAATTTCAAAGAATCCCATTTGTTTTTGCGCGGGCTCATTCCTACGCTTGGTTTCAAACAAGTGGCCTTGGATTACCAACCAGCAGCACGGTTTAGCGGTAAAACCAAATACTCTTTGGCCAAAATGTTTCATTTTGCCATTAACGGTATTACTTCCTCAAGCGCAAAACCGCTGTATTTTGCCATTTACCTAGGCCTCTTTTTTGCTTTGCTTGCGTTTTTATACGGATGTTACGCTATATATATCGCTGTCTTTACCGATGCCGCCATTACAGGCTGGACTTCCTTAATCGCGTCTGTATTGTTTATTGGCGGCATTCAAATGATACTCATCGGGATTGTAGGCATCTATTTAGGCAAGCTTTTTGTGCAGAGCAAACAAAGGCCAACCTATATCATCCAAGCACTTACTATACCATCAGACCTCGCTAATGATGCTTAAACATTTTATTTTTTTTATCATCTTGTTTATTACTTCATTGGTTGGAGCGCAAATCCCAATGGGCACATGGAAATTCCATGTAGCTAGTGCCAAAGCTATCGATATCACTACCGACGGCGAGCGTATTTTTACAGCCCTCGAAAACGGACTATACATTTACAACCCATACACTGAAGAAGGCGTACTCAAAACAGCCCTCAATGGCTTATCCGATATTCAAATTTCTTGTTTGTACTACGACACGCAAGATGCGGCACTTTACATTGGTTACCAAAATGGCAACATCGATAAATGGAAATCCGGCTCCGTCACCAATATCCCTGCAATCAAGTTGGCACAGGTCAATGCCTCCAAACGCATCAATCAATTTATTCGCAATGGCGCTTACGTCTACGCCGCCAATGATTTTTCAATCGTATTAATTGACGCTGCCAAAGAAGAAATCAAAGACACCTATTATCCTACCAACGGTATTTCACCAATTGTTGGCGTCGCATTTACACAAGACTCCATTTTTGCTTTGGCTCCTTCCGGTATGGTCAAAGGCTCGCGCAGTAATCCGGCTTTGCCTGATTACTCTCAATGGGACCGCGATCTTCGTTTTCCTTTCCAGACAGAGAACCTATACGAAGAACTCGTTCAGTACAATGGTCAAATATGGGTTTTGCGGGCCAACGAAGCGTATGGTCAAGATTCGGTATTTCGACTTTTTAATAATGCATTGCTCAACGTTATCAACGAACCGTTTAGCTACCAAATCAATAGCATACAAATAGCTGCCAATGAACTTTGTATTTCTACCGATGGCGGCTTTCTGATTTACAATCAACAAGGTCAGCAAATCACTTCTTATTCAGCTAGTTTACTGGACCGCTGGATCAACCCTTCTCGGGTCTGTAAACTGGGATCCTCTTATTGGAGTGCAGACCAAGCATGGGGCTTGCAAGAACACATCAATCCATTCACATGCAAACGCTATCCGATAGAAGGCCTTGCCAATCCATTCGTTTATGCAATGGATTGCCAAGAAGGCGTATTGGCTGTTGCCTCTGGTCGCTTAGAAGCAGAAATTGCGCCTGCTTTCACCAGAAACGGCATTCATATCTTCGAAGAAAGTCAATGGCGTTTTGTCGATATGTACAAAATGTCCGCCATTGACATCCAAAACACCTGGGATTTCATTGCTACGGCTGTAAATCCTAAAAATCCTAAACAAATTGCAGGCGCTACTTATTCGGGCTTCCCATTAGTTGTCATGAATGAAACCGACACCCTTGCTTACAACAAAACCAATTCGCCCTTAGAACAAACCAGCATCGGCAATACCTGGCACTTGGTTTCTGCACTCAAATACGACGACAAAGAACGTTTATGGTGTCTAAACGCCTATGCGTCAAGACCGCTTAAATGTCTCAAACCAGACGGCACATGGCAAGAATTTATGCCCGGAAACACAATTCTTTTGAATAAAATGACCACTAAAATGGAAATCGACTTTCAGGGCAACATTTGGATGGGTACTTATGCGAATGGCTTAGTAGGTTATCAACACCAAGGCACCATAGACGACGCCTCAGATGACCGAAGCGTCCAGCTCACCTCAGGAGAACTCCTCGGCAACCTGCCTTCTAATAAAATTACTGCTTTAGCCGCAGATTTCGATGGCGAGCTCTGGATTGGCACAGACGCCGGCTTTGTAGTGCTCTACAATGCCAATACTGCATTTGAAGCTAGCCCAGGTAATTATGACGCACAACGCATTAAAATTCCTTTTGAAGGGAACTTTGAAGAGGTACTTGGCGACGCGAGCATTACCGATATAGAAGTCGACGGAGGGAACCGTAAATGGATGTCAACCGCAAATGCTGGTTTAGTCCTGCTTTCGCCTGATGGCACCGAAATCATTGCGCAATACAACACAGACAATTCTCCTTTGATTTCCAACACCATATACGATATCGAACTCAATCATTTAACCGGAGAGCTCTACATCGTCACAGACAAAGGGCTGGTTTCATTCCGAATTGATGCAACTTACGAGGACCCAACTTATGAGTCACTAAATGTATTTCCAAATCCTGTGACACCAGATTTCATTGGTCCTATTACAGTTCAGGGTTTGCGCTATGACTCAGATGTCAAGGTTACTGATGCTGCAGGCAACCTCATTTACAAGACACAATCCAACGGCGGTACCGCCACTTGGCACGGACTCAACCTAAACGGAGAGAAAGTACCAACCGGGGTTTATTTTTTCTGGACAGCAAACAATTATCAAGGTGGTGAGCGTAAGGTCGCTAAGGTGTTAATTGTTCGTTGATATTATCGATATGATCGCTTTTGATTTTTTAACGCCGCTGCTCGAGTTAGTTGCTTCCATTCTTGGGTTCATTTATGTTTTTTTAATTGCAACACAACGGTCGAGCGGCTGGATTTTTGGCATCGTGAGTGCGTTCTTTTTTGCCGTTTTTTTTTACCGCATGCAAACTTGGGGACTATTTAGTCAACAAATTGCATATATCATTTTAGGTTTTTATGGGCTTTTTACATGGTCTGATCAAAAAGAATCCTTGCCCATTCGCTCAATAGGAAAATCGATCTGGATTTGGATTTTAGGGGCTATATTATTAGGCCTCATCTTTTTAATTTCATTCACAAGCTCTCCCAATTGGCGTTCTTTTTTAGACACAGAATTCTTCGTTTTTTCACTAACAGCTACTTGGCTTACCACGCGCAAAATTATAGAAAACTGGCACATCTGGATTGTTGTCAATGTCGTCGGCACTATCTGGTTTGCATATGAGCACTGGTGGTATACTTGCGCATTGTATTTAGCTTATTTACTTTTGGCAATTAACGGATTGCGTAAATGGAAAAAAGCCCTCTTCGCATAGCCTTTACTGGCCCAGAGTCTAGTGGTAAATCTACCATAGCCACTTGGTGTGCGCAGGAATTTTCTTTAGCCTATATTGATGAATTTGCAAGAATATATTTAGCCCATCAACCAAGTTACACCCAAAAAGATTTAGAGGTCATGGCCCAAAAACAGGTAGAGCTTTGGCCCAAAAATGGTTTTGTAGCTGATACCGAAATGCATGTTTTTCAAATTTGGTCTTTAGAGAAATACGCTGCGGTTAGTCAAACCATTCAAAACCTGCTTGCCAAGCAAAAATTTGATCATTATTTTTTATGTGCGCCAGATATTCCATGGGAAGCAGATCCGCTCAGAGAGAACCCGCACGACCGCGAGCGGTTATTTGAACTTTATCTTGAAGCACTTGAGCAATTTGAGCGCCCCTATACCATTTTGAGAGGTACATTGGAAAATCGAAAAGAACTGATCAAAATCAAGATTTATAGTCTTTCGAATGCCTAACTTTACGGCATGAAACGCTTGTTGTTTATTGGCCTCTTGCTGTTGGTGGTTTTACCCATTGGCTATTACTATTTAAATCCCTCTCGTCATGAACAACCTTTACCTGTAATAAATCCTGTCGATGTCCAGGAGGAAATGGTTGACCCAGAAATGCTGCGTATTGGCAAAGGACATCGGGTGGGCACATTTCGCTTTGAGAACCAAGATAGTCAGTGGATAAGCCAGAAAGACATGATGGGAAAAGTAAGTGTGGTTGAGTATTTTTTTACGTCTTGCAAGAGCATTTGCCCTATCATGAATACCCAAATGCAACGCGTGCAGCGCAAATTTGCTAACCAGCCACAAGTTGGTATCTTTAGTTTTACTGTAGACCCCGAAATCGATACGGTAGCCCAGATGAAGCGCTACGCTACGGCGCATCAGGCTAAAGTTGGTCAGTGGCATTTTTTAACTGGCGCCAAATCCGAATTGTATCGTTTGGCGCGCCGCTCCTTTTTTGTACTCAAACCCGCTGAGGCGCAAAATCTTGGCGATGCAGGTAGCGATTTTATTCACACCAATAATTTTGTCCTCGTAGACAAGCAGTTGCGGATCAGAGGATATTACGACGGCACCAATCCAAAAGAGGTGGACCGTTTGCTCTTACATATGCAGCAGCTCCTTGACGAGCCACAATAAACCAATCGTTTTTGCGTATCTTTGTAGCTAAATGAAAACTCTAAAGAAAACGGGCACCAAGCCCAAAGCCACCGGCATCAAGCCTAAAACTGCAGCTGCCAAAGATGCACCAAAGGTCAATGCCCGTGACAAACGCAAATACATCGATTACAAAATCAAAGTTAAAAAAGGAGATCCGCTGCCGAGTTTTCGTGAAGATGCCATTCGACTCAATAAATTTTTATCAAATGCCGGAATTTGCTCTCGCAGAGAGGCGGACGTCTTGATAGATACAGGTGTCGTTTCAATTAATGGCGTGATAGTCACTGAAATGGGCTACAAAGTGAAGCCCGGAGATGTTGTTCAATACGATGGCCAAACCATTACTACCGGCACCAAACGCTATGTCTTGCTCAATAAGCCAAAAGGCTACATAACTACACTAGATGATCCAAGGGGCCGCAAAACGGTCATGACACTTGTAAGCAAAGCATGTCGAGAACAAATTTTTCCGGTCGGCCGCATGGAGCGCGATACTACAGGCCTCATGTTATTTACCAACGACGGCGACATGATGAAAAAACTACTTCACCCTCGCTATCATGCCCGCAAAATTTATCATGTTGAAACCAATAAATCTGTTGCAAGAGAAGATCTCGACAAAATGACACGTGGAGTAGACCTCGAAGACGGCCGATTTAGAGCTGAAGAAGCCAGCTTTGTTGATGGCGGCAGTAGCAATGAAATAGGCATCGAAATCAAATCGGGAAAGAACCAAGTAGTAAGAAGGTTATTAGAAGCTTTAGGCTACGAAGTGATTAAGCTCGACCGCGTCATGTATGCAGGCCTCACCAAAAAAGATTTACCGCGCGGTTATTACCGCCATCTCAATGAGCAAGAAGTTGCGTTTTTAAAAATGTCAAAATGAAAAAGTGGGTTAAGCGCTCAATTATAGTCGTATCCATTGTCATTATTGCTTTTTTTGTAAAAAGCCAACTAACGGACAACACTTTTACTTATAAAAGCACTAACCCAAACGCCGCATTTTTCTATCCGCTGGACACCGTCCCAAAAATTTACCTCTACCGCGATGTAGCAGGGGGCTTAGAGGAAGAATTTCACCGCATTTATACCGTAGAAGACGCTGTTGGCCCTCACCTTATTGTGGAAATTTATGCCAGTGATGGGCGCTTGCAAGAGGCCATCAACTATAACATTGACTCTTTAGTTGTTCAAGACCACATGGTGGTTAATCGCTTACAGCAGAAAGAAAAAGCACTGCTTTATAAAAATCAATTGTTTCCATTTGACCTTCAAAAAGAGACGTGGTTCGCTACAAAGTTCAGTGGTGTAACGGATTCTACGGTTATTTTGAATGAGGTATTTAGAAAATTCAAGAAAAGAGACGTTGTTTCATTTCTGAAAAAGCGCCGAGCAAATGCATTGTTTTTCTCGGACAAAATACGCCGCACCGCACTTAATCCGTTTACCCGTACCGAGAAAGAGGGAGTAGGGCAGCAAACAAGTGTTTATGCTGAAGGCTACGGTTTGGTAGCATGGTATAACCGTAATAAATCACTACATTTCCGTTTAGAACGCATTCTTTCGCAAAAAGAGTGGGTAAAAATTATTACCAGATGAAATACATACTGACCTTTCTTTTTATGGCGCTTGTTTCTCAATCTTCTCTAGCACAATACCTAAATCAAAAAAAATCTACCGGACCAGGCGCCCTCTTTTTTTCCTGGGGCTATAACCGCAGCGTGTATACGCCAAGTAATATCCGTTTTATTGGACCTGGTTACGATTTTAAACTTAAAGGAGTAGAGGCCACCGACAGGCCTTCTACCGACATCAATGAATACGTCAACTTCAATTCATTTACAGTGCCCCAATTTGATGTAAGAGTCGGCTACAATTTCAAGCGGAATTGGGCGGTTTCCTTGGGCTACGAACATATGAAATATGTCATGAAACATGGCCCAACCTATTACCTGAGCGGCACGCTCAGTCCAGGCATTGATTTAGGAAACGGGTGGTCTGGTACTTACAGCGGAGACTCAGTTACGACCAATGAAAACACCTTTCATTATGAAAACACCAATGGTATGAACTACATCAATGTCCAGCTCACTAATGTATTTAAAGTATATCAGACCGAAAAAGGGCGCTTTGCGCTAACCACCATGATGGGCGTCGGCGCTGGCCCAATTTTATCTTACAATGACTTCGCTTTTGCTGGTGAAAAATCAATGGAGACAGTTTCGCTTTCCGGGATTGGTGCTTCTGGACACTTTGGACTGCGCGCTGAGTTTTTCAAACATGTTTTCGTAGCTGCAAATCTTCAAGGTGGTTTTATTGGTCAATACCGAGTCAAAACGCGCCCCAACGACTACGATTCACACGCCAAGCAAGCTTTTTTATATGGCCAACGGGATATCGTAGTGGGCGCTCTCTTTTACCTGCAGCAAAAAGATAAATGTAATTCTTGTCCAAACTGGTAAAATGAAATTTCTCATCGTTGGTTTAGGCAATCCTGGTTCGGAATACGCAGAAACCCGCCATAATATCGGCTTCAAGGTTTTGGACGTGCTCGCCTCAGATTTAGGCACATGCTTTTCCTTGGATAAAGCTGCTTTTCGTGCTGAGGCCAAATTCAAAGGCCGTCAATTGGTACTCATAAAACCCATCACCTACATGAATCTCTCAGGAAAAGCGGTCAATTATTGGTTGCAGACTGAAAAAATTCCGATTTCAAATTTACTTGTAGTTACCGATGACATCGCTTTGCCTTTTGGTACACTGCGCATGAAAGGCAAAGGAAGCGATGGAGGCCATAATGGCCTAAAAGATATTCAAGCACTGCTCAAAACCCAGGAGTATGCGCGCTTGCGCTTCGGAGTTGGTGCTGATTTTGCTATAGGCCGCCAGTCCGATTATGTGTTGGGCACTTGGAAAAAAGAAGAAGAACTGGCTTTGTCCGAACGCCAACTTACTGCGGTTGCGGCTATCAAAAGTTTTGTTTTCGATGGCTTGGCTATGGCAATGACCAACTGGAACAATAAGTAGCATCCTCATATTAAGAATTTGTTAAGTGGTATTTTATCCTTAATTTTAAGTAAACTACTACTTCATGAAACACAGTTATTTACTGCTATTTTTTCTGTGCCAACTCACTTTATTTGCTCAATATTGTACGAATGTAGGACCATCTAGTACGGTCGATTCCAATGTAGAAAGTGTTATTTTAAGCGGTGTTGTTGGCACCATAAATTATACTGGTTGCCCCGGTGTTGTTGGGCTTCAAGATCTCACTCAAAGTATCAATGTTTCACTCAATGCGGGTGCGTCTTACACCATTTCGGTCAAATTTGGCACCTGTAATGGAAACTACGCAGGTGCAGGAGAAGCTTGGATAGACTTTGATCAAAACGGAAACTTTGATACATACGAAAGTTTAGGAACTTGGACAGGCACACCTCCAGCCCCTATTCAAAATTGGACATTCACAGTGCCGCCAAATGCAGTAAATGGTGTAACTCGCTTGCGCGTCATGCACCGTGAGGGGGGCAGTATTCCTCTCAATCCTTGTGCTACTTATCAATGGGGCTCAGTCACTGATTTTGGCATTTCGCTGACCAATGGTCTGGACTGCACAGGTTATATCGGTGATGATCAAGGAGATGCAATTGTTGTAACCGCATTACCTTACTCAGACACCCGATCAACTGAAATTTGTTACTCCAATCAGAATTACGTTTATCCGTCGCCAGACATTTACTATTATTTTGAGCCTAATCCGCTAATGGAACAAGTCAATGTGTCGTTATGCGGAGCCAATTTTGATACGTTTTTAAGTGTTGTAGACATGAACGGAAACGTAATTGCGTATAACGACGATCATGTTGAATGTGCACCGCAATCAGCGCTTAGTTTTGATGCAACTGGCTTGGGGCCAGTACACATCATCGTTGAGGGTTGGGGTTCTTTGAGCGGTGATTACACCATACAAATCAACTCCAGTTATGTTGGCTTAGACGATGCCTCACCAGATGCATTTAAGGCTTATCCCAATCCGAGCAATGGCGCTTTGCATCTTACTGGCAATTCAGGGGTTTACCAATTATTCAATATGAGTGGTCAATTACTCAGACAACTTGATACGCAGGATGGGTCTGCTTTTAATTTGAAAGACATCGAAGGAGGTGTGTATCTCCTTAAAAACACACAGACAGGTCAAGTTCAAAAATGGCAGAAAATATGAGGGTACTGATTCTTTTTTTCTACCTGATATGTGCCACAGGACTTTTTGGTCAATTTTGGATCCAAAAAGCGAGCTTTGGTGGCGTTGGTAGGCACCGCGCTACCGGTTGTGCCAACTCTCATCGAGGTTTTATGGGTCTTGGGCATGTGAACGGCACAGGCCAAGATATCTCCTACAAAGACTGGTGGGAGTACGACCCATCATCAGACACCTGGACACAACGCGCGGACTTCCCTGTAAGCACACATGGAGCTGTTTCATTTGTTGTAGATAATTGTCCTGTAGTTGGAGGCGGTTCAGCATTGAGTACACAATTTTATAAATTTGATCCTTCTTTGAATACTTGGACGCCTATTGCTAATTGTATACTGCCAAACCCTGGCGATAGCCAAGCCTTTGCCGTAAACAATCGTGGTTTTGTATACCAAGGTAATCAACTTGCTAAATACAATCCGAACACCAATAGCTGGTCTGTGTGTGCTACCGCACCTATGACTTTTGGCAATTGGACTTGCTCTTTTGTTGTTGAGGGAAGTGCTTACATAAAAGGAGGCCTACAACTTTGGGAATACAAGCCACTGCACGACCAATGGCTACAACGCGCTAGCTTTCCGGGTCAATCTACCGGTGGCAGCTCCGGATTTGCCATTGAGCAGCATGGATATGTAACCTCGGGCTATGTAGGCGGCTTGTCTGTAGTTACAGATCAAGTATGGTCTTTCCATCCCGCAACAAATACATGGCAACAAGAAATCGAATTTGACGGTGCAAAACGCCGCTTTCCTGTCGCTTTTGCTATCCATGATCGTGGGTATATAGGTACCGGAACCAATGGCATCAACTTCAACGATTTCTGGCAATTTAATCCAACAGACAATACTATAGGAATTGAGGAATCGAGCGCTGCTATAATGGTATATCCAAATCCAGTTAGCGACTTTATAACGGTATTGGGGGATCCTACTTTAACCGTAGATCAGGACATTACAATTTACAGCCTAGATGGCAAACTTCACTTGAAAGAACCACGTCTTTTATTTAAACAGAATGTAGATCTTTCTCATTTACAAACGGGGACTTATTTGCTCCGAATAGAACAAGAAGGTCATATACTTTATCAAGAAAAAATCATGAAGCGATGAGGTATTTATTTCTTTTCATTTGCACACTTCCATTCTTTGTATTGGGTCAGTACAACACCTGGACTAAACTCAATGATGTTGGAATGGGTAAACGAGAACGCGCTACAGGTTTTGCAATCGGTAGCGTAGGCTACTTATGTGGGGGAATTGACACCGCAGAAGTCATTCACAAAGACCTATGGGCCTATAATCCTCAAGCCGATGCTTGGACGCAAAAAGCCGATTTACCTGGCTCACCTCGCCGAGACGCGGTCGCGTTTGTAATTGGTCAGTATGCTTATGTAGGAACGGGCATGGACAGTGTTTCTGGTCCTACTGGCAATATTTTAAAAGATTTCTGGCGCTACAACCCACAATCAAATTCTTGGTCTGCTATTGCAGATTTTCCAGGAGCGGGTGGGCAAGGCATTTATTTTGCAACTGGTTTTTCGGTAGCCGGCAAAGGTTATTTGTGTGGCGGAAAAACAGGGCCAAATTTATACAGCAGGCAGCTTTGGGAGTATAAGCCAAGCAACAATCAATGGATACAGCGTGCTAATTTTCCGGGCGGCGTGCGCTATCATATGATTTCATTTGTGGTAGGTGCAAAGGCTTATGTCGGCATGGGTACTGATCAGAATATCTATAAAAAAGATGTCTATTGTTACAATCCCGGCGCCAATAGCTGGCAGCCTATTGCGCCATTCCCGGCTTATGAGCGGGCGGCGGCAAGCACGTTTACATTAGAGGAGCGCGGCTTTGTGTGTTTGGGTAATAATGGCGGCTTGTTGTCAGATTTAATTGAGTACAATCCAAAAACGGATTCTTGGACACTGAGGTCTGCATACGGAGGCAGTGAACGCAAAGGCGCCATTTCTTTTGTAATCGATAACAAAGCCTATGTGGGTACAGGTAAAGGGACTTCAGGCAAAAAAGACAGTTGGTACGTTTACGAACCTTCTAATTATGCCGCCCTAGAAGAGCTCGAAGCTCAAATCCAAATCTACCCGAATCCTGTGGAGTCTACTGTTCATATCGATGGTTTGTCAAAGCAAATCAATGAATTATCGATTTATAATGCAATGGGCAAATTGATTCAACAATACAATTTTCAAGCATATGATGTAGAATCAATAGACTTGACCACTTTACCTCAAGGGGCTTATATCTTACAGTTCAGAGGTATTGACGGCCTTGAATTCACTAAAAAAATAATGAAAAGATGAGGGGCAGTCAGGTCATTTTAGTTTTGTTTTTTTGCGTATTTTCCAAAGCGATTTCACAAGATTATTGGCTACAAAAAGACACCGTTAATGGTGTGCCGAAGTCGGCAGCAAGCTCTTTTGTTGTGGGTAATCGTGCTTTTGTTGTTGCAGGCACTGACGACTTCGAATACAAGCGCAAGATGTATTCGTATCGGGCCGATCAAGACGATTGGGATGACGAACTTTCTCTTGGAGGCGTCGGAGGCGAAGGCCTTGGCCGTATAGGCGCTACCGCTTTTTCCATAGAAAGTGCAGGCGAGACAAAAGGTTATGTTTGCCTTGGCCAGACCCAAACAAATGCTTATATGAATGATTTATGGGAATACAATCGCAGCACCGAAGCCTGGACCCAAAAAGCAAATTTTTCAGGGGCGCCACGCCGAGAAGCTGTCAGCTTTGTTGTTGACAACATCGCATACGTGGGCACAGGCAGCAGCGCCGCAGGCCTTAAAAAGGACTTTTTTGCTTATGACCCGAGCTCCAATAGCTGGGAACAAATCAGTGACTTTTCTGGTACAGCCCGTCGCTGCGCGGTGGCCTTTTCAATGGATGCATATGGTTTTGTTGGCACTGGTGACGACGGTGTGTTGAGAAAAGATTTTTGGATGTATGACCCTCAAAATGATCAATGGGTCCAAAAAGCCAATTTCCCAGGTGCCGCTCGTTCAGGCGCTTGTGGTTGGGCGGCCTTTCCAGTTTGCTACTTAGGCACTGGTGAAGACGCGAACCATTCTTTTTATAACGATTTATGGGAATACAATTACTACCTAAATAATTGGACACAACGCGCTAATTTACCAGGGCCAGGGCGTAAAAATGCGGTTGCCTTTTACCTTGATGGTTGGGGGTTCATAGGCACAGGCTACAACAATGGTGTGTTTTACGATGATCTTTGGGCCTATAGCGGAACAGCCGCCATTGAAGAATCTTTACCCAACGATTTAGTTGTATGGCCAAATCCGAGCACTGATTTTATTGAGATTGCGGGAATAAAAGAGGGCTCATTTGTTCGCATCTTTACTTCTCAAGGCGTTGAAATGAGTTTTGAAAGATACGTGCGCAATTCCAAAATGACAATTCACACCAAGTCCTTTCCAACCGGCACCTATTTCTTGACCTATGAAGTAGCGCAAACGACGTATCATGCTACCTTTATGAAATGCAATTAATCGTTAGGTTCCTGCTTCTTTTCGTTCTTTTTGGGGCCTGTCAAGAGGCACCTCAAGTTGTGGTAAAAAAACAAAGTAGCGAAGATTTAAAAAGACAAAGTGTTAAAAAGAACGCGAATAATAGCACTGGCTATTCAATCAACACGATGCAAACTGCCAATGGTTGGGGTTATCAAATTAGACAAAACGGCAAATTACTGCTCGATCAACCTACTGTGCCCGGCAGGCCAGGTATGGCGGGTTTTCAGACCCAAGAAGATGCCCAAAAAGTAGCAGAGCTCGTAAAATCGAAATTACAAGCCAAGATCTTTCCTCCAACTGTTAGTGAAGACGAGTTAAAGAATTTAAACATTCATTAACTTTGCAGCATGAAAAGAATTCGTATTGCGCAAATTTTGAGCAACCCTGAAGCGTTGCTTGGTAAAGAAATCACGATCAAAGGATGGGTAAGGGCCTTTCGTTCCAATCGCTTTGTTCAGCTTAACGACGGTTCTTGCATGGCCAATTTACAGGCTGTCATCGATTTTGAAAAATGGGACGAAGCCTTACTTAAGCGCATTACAACAGCAGCCGCTGTGTCTTTAACAGGTCAATTAGTTGCTTCTCAAGGTGCTGGCCAAGCGGTTGAATTACAGGTAAATCACATCGACATTTTAGGTGATGCCCACCCAGACGACGTTCAAAAAACAGTAATGCAACCAAAGCGCCATAGCTTGGAGTTTTTGCGTGAGCAAGCGCACCTTCGTTTTAGAACCAATACTTTTGGTGCAGTTTTCAGAATACGCCACGCGGTGGCTTATGCGATTCATCAATTCTTTAATGAACGCGGCTTTTATTATTTGCATACGCCGATCATTACCGGCTCAGATGCCGAGGGTGCTGGTGAAATGTTCCGAGTAAGCACACTCGATCCAAAAAACCCACCCCTTACCGAAGATGGTCAAATCGATTTCAAGCAAGACTTCTTTGGCAAAGCTGTCAACCTCACGGTTTCAGGGCAACTAGAAGCAGAGCTAGCGGCAACAGCATTGGGGCAGGTTTATACTTTTGGACCAACCTTCAGGGCAGAAAACTCCAACACCTCGCGGCATTTAGCAGAGTTTTGGATGATCGAACCTGAGGTAGCATTCAATGACCTCCAAGACAACATGGACCTCACCGAAGACTTTCTCAAATATATTTGTGCTTATGTCCTTGAAAATTGCGCAGAAGATGTTCAGTTCTTACATGAGCGCGACGCACAAGAGCAAGCGCAAAAACCGGCCAATGAGCGCCATGAAATGGGCCTTATTGAGCGCCTTCGTTTCGTCATAGAAAATCCATTCAAAAGGCTCACCTACACTGAGGCCATTGATTTATTATTGAATTCTAACCATTACAAGAAAAAGAAATTCAAGTATCCAGTAGAATGGGGAATTGATTTGCAAAGTGAACACGAACGCTATCTCGTCGAAAAAGAATTCAATTGCCCGGTAATTCTTACCGATTACCCTGCCAAGATCAAAGCGTTCTACATGCGCCTCAATGAAGACGGCAAAACTGTTGCCGCCATGGATGTACTATTTCCTGGAATCGGAGAAATTGTAGGTGGTTCTCAGCGCGAAGAACGGCACGATGTTTTGCTTCAGAAATGCGAAGAGTTTGGTATTCCCGCTGAAGAACTCTGGTGGTATTTTGATACCCGAAAGTTTGGAACGGTGCCTCATGCCGGTTTCGGCCTCGGATTTGAGCGTATGGTGATGTTCGTAACCGGGATGTCAAACATCCGGGATGTCATACCATTCCCGCGTACGCCGCTCAACGCGGAGTTTTAATGGCTTGCGCTTTTTTCATCAGAGAATCTGCTGAATTTGCCAAACCTTTTGGTTAAAAGTAGCTTGCTCATTTACTTTTTTTCCTTTCAAGGCTATAAATAGGGGTGCTTCCGGACTCAAACAAAAATAATTTGTTTGGCCAAGGCTAATTTGGCCAAACGCGATACTACAGTAATACCAATTTTCATCGATTTTGAATAAGGCGCCATGCAGCACTTGTATATTTTCGTGTTTGGGATCTAGTTTATGAAGCACAGCTATTTGTTGTTGAAGCAGAACAATCTGCTTATCTAATTTCTCTACTTCGAGTTGTGCCATAGCAATTCCTACCTCATGTTTGTCACCAGCAGATCCTTTGCCACTTTCCGAACTTTCAACGCTCAATTGGTTTCTTTGAGCTTGAAGTGTAGATTTTCGACTTTCGAGAAGTGTAAATAAATGATTGTGTAGCCTTGTTTTGAGGTGCATAACTTGCAAAAATAGCCCGATTTGTCGTAAATTCGCGTCTTTACAAAGCAAACGTTCATGAAAGCAAAATATCCTGAATACAAAGGATTATACCTCCCTAATATCGCAGCCACAGTTCTTGAAAAATGGCAAAAAGAATCCATTTTCAAGCAATCTGTTGAACAGCGAAACGGAGCGCCTTCGTTTGTTTTTTATGAAGGCCCCCCATCAGCCAACGGTTTGCCTGGCATTCATCACGTCATGGGCCGCGCCATCAAAGACATCTTCTGTCGTTACCAAACACTGAAAGGCAAACAAGTCTATCGCAAAGCAGGTTGGGATACCCACGGTTTACCAGTAGAGCTTGGGGTAGAAAAAGAATTGGGTATCACCAAAGAAGACATTGGCCATAAAATTTCGATTGACGCTTACAACGAAGCTTGTAAAGAAGCGGTTATGCGCTACACCGATATCTGGAACCAGCTCACCGAAAAAATGGGTTATTGGGTCGATATGCAAGATCCGTACATCACCTATTCGCCAAAATACATGGAAACGGTATGGTGGTTATTGGCCCAGCTCTACAACAAAGGATTGCTTTACAAAGGCTACACCATTCAGCCATACTCTCCGAAAGCCGGAACGGGTTTGTCTTCGCATGAGCTCAATCAGCCTGGCTGTTACAAAGATGTCAAAGACACCACTGTGGTGGCTATGTTTGAGTTATTGGCAGATCAACAATTGCCTTTCGAATCCGCTTTTAGTGCAAAAACGCATTTACTTGCCTGGACTACCACCCCTTGGACGCTCCCATCTAATACAGCGCTTACTGTTGGTCCTCAAATTGAATACGCACTTGTGGCTACTTATAATCAATATACTTTTGAGCCCATTCAAGTTGTTCTTGCCAAAAACTTGGTGTCTTATCAGTTTTCTAAAGGATTTACAGCTGTTGAAGATAGCGCCGAATTAAAAAACTACGAAGCGGGGGCCAAGCAAATTCCGTACCTTGTTGTCGAAACTTGTTTAGGTAAGGACTTACTCGACTTACGCTACAAACAACTGCTTCCATTTGCGCAGCCTGCAGAAAATGCACATGCTGCTTTTAGGGTAATTGGCGGCGATTTCGTGACCACCGAAGACGGCACCGGAATTGTGCATACCGCACCCACATTTGGTGCCGATGACGCCCGAGTGGCCGCCGAAGCCGGGGTGCCAGGGCTGCTCGTCACTGACGACCGCGGCACCCTTGTTCCGCTTGTCGACCTTCAAGGTCGTTTCAGACCAGAGGTTGGGCCTTACGCCGGAATGTATGTCAAAAATGAATACTATGACGAAGGGCAAGCACCAGAACGCTCCGTAGACGTCCAAATTGTCATCCAACTCAAAGAAGAGGGCACGGCGTTTAAAGTAGAAAAATACGAACACGCTTATCCACATTGTTGGCGAACCGATAAACCCGTTTTGTATTATCCACTTGATTCTTGGTTTATTCGGGTTACTGATCAAAAAGAGCAGTTGGTTGCACTCAACAAAGAAATTAATTGGAAGCCAGAGGCAACAGGCAGCGGCCGTTTTGGCAAATGGCTCGAGAATGCCAATGACTGGAACCTCTCTCGTTCGCGCTATTGGGGAATTCCAATTCCAATTTGGTCTACAGAAGAAGGAGACGAGCGCAAGTGCATCGATTCCATTGAAACACTCAAAAATGAAATCGATAAAGCAATTGCAGCTGGCTTTATGTCAGAAAACCCGTATTTGCATTTTACACCTTCCGACTTTTCGTCGGCCAACTACGATCAAATTGACTTACACAAACACAAAATAGATCCCATCATTTTAGTCTCGACTTCTGGTAAGCCCATGAAACGAGAAGCGGACCTCATCGATGTTTGGTTTGACTCTGGCGCTATGCCTTATGCGCAATTGCACTATCCTTTTGAAAACCGAGAGCTCATCGACAACAATTTGGCTTTCCCAGCCGATTTCATTGCAGAGGGTGTCGATCAAACACGTGGTTGGTTTTATACTTTGCACGCTATTTCCACCATGGTATTTGGTGCCAAAGCCTATAAAAATGTAGTGTCAAACGGCTTGGTTCTCGATAAAAATGGTCAGAAAATGTCTAAGCGTTTAGGAAACGCCATCGACCCATTTACAACACTCGATCAGTATGGCCCTGACGCCACGCGTTGGTACATGATCACCAACGCCCAACCCTGGGATAACCTCAAGTTCGATCTTGAAGGTATATCCGAAGTGCAGCGTAAGTTCTTCGGGACGCTTTACAATACGTATTCTTTCTTTGCGCTTTATGCCAATATCGATGGTTTTACGTTTAATGAGGAGTCCATCTCTTTAAATCAAAGGCCAGAAATTGACCGCTGGATTCTCTCCAAACTCAACTCATTGATTGCTGAGGTCGACTCAGCTTATTCCACGTTTGAACCCACTAAAGCGGGTCGTGCCATTCAAGATTTTGTCACCGAACAACTTTCTAATTGGTATGTGCGCTTATGTCGTCGCCGTTTCTGGAAAAACGACGATGCTCAAGATAAGTTGGCTGCTTATCAAACCCTTTACACTTGCCTAGAAACAGTTGCGCTATTGGCGGCGCCTATTGCACCGTTTTTTATGGATCAGCTGTACACAGACTTAAATTCAACAAAAGGCAGTACTCAAACGCTCTCAGTTCATTTAGCTGATTTTCCAAAAGTAGATCAGTCCTCTATCAACACCAATCTCGAGACCCAAATGGAATTGGCACAAAGGACGTGTTCGCTTGTTTTGGCTCTGCGCAAAAAGCAGCATATTCGTGTCCGTCAACCCTTACAAAAAATCATGATTCCTGTGCTCAATGCACAAGAAGCTACCAATTTCAAGCACGTCAGCAACCTTATTTGTGCCGAGGTCAATGTCAAAGAACTCGAGTTGCTTTCAGATACAGGCATTTTAGTGAAATCCATCAAACCCAATTTCAAAACCATTGGGCCAAAGTATGGCAAGCAAATGAAAGCCATTAGCGCTTTGGTACAGCAATTCACTTCCCAAGAGATTGCTCAAATTGAGCAGCAAAAAGGATGGACAGGTCAGATAGAAGGCGACACCATTGAACTCGACTTAGAAGATTTTGAAATACAGGCCCAAGACATCCCGGGTTGGCTTGTGGCCAATGAAAATGGCCTTACCGTTGCACTCGATGTCACTATATCTACTGATCTCAAAGCTGAAGGTTTGGCCCGCGAAGTGGTTAACCGCATTCAGAACTTACGAAAGGAGAGTGCTTTTGATGTCACGGACCGCATTTTGGTACACATCGACACAACCGCGACAATTCAAGATGCTATTGCAGCCCATAAAGACTATATTTGTACAGAAGTATTGGCCACCGATATTCAATTTTGCGCGCTGTCAATTACAAAAACAGAAGAGATTGAATCTGCAGCCGATACCGCAATTCAACTTTCAAAATAGACACCATGAACAACTGGTTTATAGATGATCAAGCGACCCAAACACTTAGTGGTGCAGCGGTAAAATGGCATGACCACCGCTTCTTTGAAATCAAATTTGAAGGCAAAAAGTTTCACGGCGAGTTAGTGGCAGAACATTCTGAAACGGGTCAGCTTACTATTCGCATCAATCACCGAACCTTCAAGGTTAAAAAAGCTCATGCATTAGATGGCCTCATTGCGGCAATGGGTCTAGATAAGCCCAAATTACGTAAACTCAAGGAAATGCAAGCTCCTATGCCTGGCAGGGTTACCGCTATTCATACTGTAATTGGACAAGAAGTTCAACCGGGTGATGCTTTGTTGTCTTTGGAAGCCATGAAAATGGAAAATGTCCTCAAGGCCGAAGGAGTCGGCGTGGTATCTGCTATTGCTGTTCAAGAAGGAAATGTTGTTGAGAAAGGCACAATCTTAATTCATTTCGAATAAATTCATCTGATCCGCACCTCACACTTTTTATCGCGGTCCAAAATAATTTTAGCAGCGCCAAAACTTGGTGCAGAAAATCTTTCTCTGGCATTATTTGAGAAGCCATAAGCTTCAGTTGGTGCGCCAAAAAGATTCTTATCAAGTTTCCCGTTTTTGTTTTCATCGTGGTAAATGGCCAGTGCGTAGGTATCTTGCGACAGGTTTTTGAAGCGGTAGGTATGGCTTTTGCCCTCATGGACCACCACCACGCCTTTGTATTGTTTGCCGTATTCGGGGAAGCTTGAACTTGAATTGAAAAGACCAATAAAGAGCGTCCCTTTCGTATTTGGAATACCATTTACTTGCACCTCGAGGTCATAGGTCTTTCCTAAAAAGCATAAAAAGAAAATAATCAAAAGGAGTTTCATATCAGTGTAAACAAACTTAGTCCAAAGCTGTTCAGCTAAAATAGATTCAGCTAACTTTGTTTCATGAATAGATATGTTCTTGTTACTGGTGGTGCTGGCTATATTGGCTCCCATACGGTTGTTGCTTTGCATCAACAAGGTTTTGTTCCGGTACTTGTCGATGATTTTCGCAATGCCAATGCCATTGTTTTAGATGGTTTGGAATTTATTTTAGGGCAGCAACCCATCGTTCATCGCATAGATGTTTGTGATAAAATCGCCTTAAGCACCCTTTTTGAGCAGTATGCTTTTGACGGCGTTATCCATTTTGCTGCTTACAAAGCCGTAGGTGAGTCCGTAGAGCAGCCGCTTGCTTATTATCATAATAACCTGGTTTGTTTGATCAATGTACTCTCGTTACTTGAACAATACCAAGTGCCAAACTTTGTTTTTTCTTCTTCGTGTACCGTTTATGGCGAGCCCAAAGGAGCAAAGGAAGTCAGTGAGCAAACGCCCAAGCAACTGCCTGAGTCCCCATATGGATATACCAAATGGATGGGAGAGCAAATTATAGCTGACTTTTACAAAAGTGCCAGCCACCTCAAACTCATGAATTTGCGTTATTTCAACCCGGTTGGAGCGCATCCGTCTGCGCGTATTGGTGAATTCCCTATTGGCAAGCCCAATAATTTGCTGCCTTTTGTAACGCAAACCGCTATTGGAAAGCAGGCAAAGCTTACTGTCTTTGGCAATGACTACCCAACAAGAGATGGTTCGTGTATTCGAGACTATATCCATGTTGTGGATTTGGCCGAGGCACATGTAGCTGCACTCACTTTTTTGGCAGACCAAAAAGAAGGCCTTCTCGAAGCCGTGAATATCGGAACAGGCCGTGGCACGTCAGTTTTAGAAATTGTAGAAGCTTTTGAGCGCAGCACAAATCAATCGCTGCCTTTTGAAATTGGCCCACGACGCGCCGGCGATGTCATTGAAATTTATGCCAATGTTCAAAAAGGACAAGATTTACTTGGCTGGAAAGCACGCCTTTCCATTGAAGACGCGATCCGAGATGCTTGGGCCTGGGAACAATTTTTAGCAACCTTATGATCATTGATACGCATTCGCATTTATATGCCGAAGAATTCGATGCTGATCGCAAAGAAGTTTTGGCGCGCGCGCATCAGACAGGCATAGCAGCCATTTTGCTGCCCAACATTGATGTGCAAAGCATCGGCGCCCTCGAACAATTGGCCGATGAACATAGCGCATTTATCCCAATGATGGGCTTGCATCCGACTTATGTTAAAGAAAATTGGCAGCAAGAGCTTGCCGCTATCGAGGCGCAGCTTTTCGCTGCGCCCAAACGCTATTGTGCAGTTGGCGAAATCGGCCTCGACCTCTATTGGGACGACACCTTCCTGGAACCTCAAAAAGAGGTTTTCAGGTTGCAAGTTCAATGGGCTAAAAAACTTCAATTACCCATTGCAATCCACGTGCGCAAAGCATTCGAACCAATTTTTGAAATACTAGATCAGGAATGGACACCCGAATTACGTGGCGTATTTCACTGTTTTACCGGAAGCAAAGCGCAAGTACAACGCATTTTAAAATACGAGCATTTCTATTTTGGTATAGGCGGTGTCATTACCTATAAAAATGCTGGATTGGCTGAAGTTGTCAAAGAAATCCCGCTCGATAAATTGCTGCTAGAGACCGATGCGCCTTATTTGTCGCCTATTCCTTATCGAGGCAAGCGTAATGAACCTGCGTATTTAATAGAAGTGGTGAGCAAACTGCAGGAGGCATTGGGTTTAAGTGCTGCCGAAATCGAGGCGCATACCAGTCGTAATGCCATAGACTTATTCGATTTGGAAAAATTCCTTACTTTCGAACATGCGTAAAATCTTACTTATTTACACCGGCGGCACCATTGGCATGATTACCAATGCCCAAACTGGCGCACTCGAAAGTTTCGATTTTGCACATTTATATGCGCATATTCCGGAGCTCAAACGTTTTGAACTCGAGATCGAAGTGCGTAGTTTTAGTACGCCACTCGATTCCTCAGAAATTGGGCCTGTCCATTGGCAGCAAATTGCTTCTTGGATTGCTAAGTCCTATGAGCAGTTTGATGGCTTTGTGATTTTACATGGAACCGATACCATGGCGTATACCGCTAGTGCGCTTAGTTTCATGCTTCAAGGCCTAAAAAAACCCATTGTTTTTACGGGCTCGCAACTGCCAATAGGGATCATCAGAACCGATGGAAAAGAAAACCTGATTACTGCAATTGAAATAGCTGCGGCCACCGATGAAACCGGCGAACCCGTATTGCAAGAAGTAGCCGTTTATTTTGAATACGCACTCTTTAGAGCCAACCGTTGTTCAAAAGTTTCGGCCCATCAATTTGAAGCGTTTGCCTCACCAAATTACCCACTTTTGGCCAAAGCGGGTGTGCAAATAGAATGGTTCAAAGAGCGTTTGTTCCGAACCCAATTAATACACTTGGATCCGCTGCTCGACTTGAACAGCGACGTACTGATTTGGCGTCTTTATCCAGGTATGCCGGTGCATCTCTATGCCCCTGCGTTGCGTTTTCCTACTGTTCAAATTCTCATTCTTGAAACTTTCGGAGCTGGCAATGCCTTTAGTGACAAGGCATTTCAGGAACTTATTAAAGCATTCATTACAGCTGGTGGCTTGGTCTTGAATATCACGCAGTGTCAGAGCGGACCTGTTCGCCAAGGCGCATATCAGACAAGTATGTTCTTTGAAAGAATAGGCGTAATTAGTGGTGCTGACCTGACCGCTGAGGCAGCCATTACCAAAGCAATGTTTGCTTTGGCATATATTCCAAAAAACCAACAAGCTGCATTTCTAAAAGCAAACATAGTTGGCGAATTGACCGCTTTGCCCTGAGCAATTAAGTGCGTTCCACCAAACTTCCGTTGAGCACTTCTAGAATTCTTCCGGGAAATGACTGAATCATTTGCATATCATGGGTAGCCATAAGCACGGCCGTGTGTTCTTCTTTGGCTACCGCTAACAACAACTCCATGATTTCTTTCGATGTTTCTGGGTCGAGGTTGCCTGTGGGTTCGTCCGCTAAAATAAGTGCAGGCTGATTGAGTAATGCTCGGGCAATCGATACGCGTTGTTGTTCACCGCCGGAAAGCATATGTGGAAACGCTTTTGCTGTTTGTTCGATCCCGACAAGCTGCAGACAGTTCAGCGCACGTTGTTCTATTAGCTTTTTATCTTTCCAGCCTGTTGCACCCAAAACAAACTTTAGGTTATCGATGACATTTCTGTCGGTCAATAATTGAAAGTCTTGAAAAACGATGCCTATTTTTCTGCGCAAGAAAGGAATTTGTTTGCGCTTCAGGCCTTGCAACGTAAAGCCACAAACTTCGCCTGCACCTTCTTCAAGGGGAATTTCGGCGTAGAGTGTTTTGAGCAAACTACTTTTACCACTTCCGGTTTTCCCGATGAGGTAAGCAAAGGACTGCGCAGCAAGTTCCAGTTGGACATTGTCCAAAATGAGCTGCTCTTGCTGATAAATTTTGGCTGCAGAAAGTGTAATGACGTTCGACACGGATATAAATTTTAGACAAATGTGTCCAATAACTCGTAACTAAATATCAAAATGCACGATTTTATCTTAACAAATTCAGGTTTAAAACTTTTGACCCTAGCAAGCGTGTTGGGATCTTACCCCACTTAATTTTACATTCTATGAATCGTAATTTGCGTCATCTCGTCTTGCTTTTGTGCTTTCCTGTTTTGTTCTGGGCACAAGAGACCGCTAAATACAGCGGAGAAAATGCGGCATTTTTTAATGCCGAAGACTTATTTACCAAAGCACAGTATGCAGCTGCCAAACAAGAGTGTCGACTCTTTATTAATAATTGTCAGGCGCAGCAGCGCAATGAACATGACCCTTACCTCATCAAGGCTTATTACTATGAAGGCATGGCTGCGCTCAAACTTTACGCAAACGACGCTATTCCTTTGCTTGAGCAATTCAATAAAACCTATCCAGAAAATAATTTTAGAAATGAGATCGCAATAGGCGTAGGAACTTATCATTTTCAGGCCGAAGATTACTTAGCCGCGCAAACTGCATTTGCTCAAATTAAACTTAATGGCTTAAGTGCCGAACAAAAAGAAGAGGTATTATTCAAACTAGGTTATTCTGCATATCAAAATGAGGATCAAGATGCGGCTTATTTAGCTTTTAAAGATATCAAGGATGGCAGCACCCAATATGCCAAACCTGCGCTTTACTACTATGCGCACATTAGCTACCTCCGCTCCTCGTTGCAAGAGGCCCTTGAAGGTTTCCAGGCTTTGCAAAAAGATTCTACTTTTTGTGGTGTAGTACCATATTACATTGCCCAAATTTTATATAAACAAGGGAAATACCAAGAGGTCATTGATTTTGCCCCAACAGTGCTCAATTGTGAGTTTGTCAATAATGAATATGATATTCAACACATCATAGGGAATGCCTATTATATGATGGGCAAATATGATTTGGCTTTGCCGTTCTTGGAGCGCTATCATCAGAATGCACGCGGTACACGCGACGACTACTACGAATTGGGTTTTGCCTATTACAAAACAAAGCAATTCGAAAAAGCAATAAAAAACTTTGACCGGGTCACGCGCTTTAAAGATAGCCTTTGTCATATTGCTATGTATCAAATTGGCGATGCGTATTTACAGCTCAACAAGCTACTTCCTGCTCGTAGTGCATTTGAACGCGCAGCAGAAATGAACTTTTTGCCGCAAATACAAGAGGATGCATTATTTCAGTTTGCCGTACTTTCGTTCAAGGTGGATATCAATCCTTACGATGAGTCCGTGCGCGCCTTCGAAAACTATCTCAGTCAGTATCCAGATTCAAAAAGAAAACGCGATGTCTACCAGTATTTGGTGAATGTTTACACCAATACTTCCAACTACGCGAAAGCGCTTGAATCAATAGATAAGCTGCCGTCAAAAGATGCGCAATTGAAAAAAGTGTATCAAACCGTTGCATTCAATTATGGGGTAGAACTTTTTCAAAAAGGCCAACTCGATGAAGCCTACAATGCTTTCAAGCGTGTCGATACTTATCCTATGGATCCACAAATGGTGGCGTTGTCGCGCTACTGGATGGCTGATATTTCGTTCAGAAAAAAGGAATTAGCAGCTGCCATTAGCACGTATAGAGATTTCATTAATTCTCCAGCCTCGAATAGCTTACCAGAGAAAATAGATGCCTATTACAATATTGGTTATGCTTATTTAGAGCAGGGAAAAAGGGAAGAAGCCATACAATCTTTTAGAACGTATTTACAGCTCAACCCGAAAAATTGGACCAAAGTAGTCGATGCTACTTTTAGAATAGCCGATGCTTACTACGTTGGCAAACAAAATTTGCAAGCCATCCAATATTACCAGCAGGCTTATAACCTCAATTCTCCGCTCAACGATAAAGCTTTATTTTATTTAGCAAAATCGCAAGGTTTTAATGGTCAACTTCAAGAGAAAATCCAGACTTTGAGCAAACTTCTCAAAGAGGAACCGGTTTCTAAATACCGCATGAATGCACAATACGAATTGGCGAGAACTTATATGTCACAGTCAAATTACGATGGTGCATTGACAGCTTACCAAGCATTTCTAGCAGAGTTTCCAAAGTCACCTTATTTACTTGATGTCAAATTAGATATAGCTGATATTTACTATAAAAAATGGGAGTACGCTAAATCAGAAGCAGCCTATTTGGAGATATTAGCTACCTATGAACAACAACGCGAAGTTTGCAAAGAGGTAGTTTTAAACTTAATTGATGTGTACAATGCGCAAAAAAAACCAGACCTCGCCTCAGAAGTCATAGACCGCTATCCTTGTGCCAACATTTCTACAGAAGAAAAAGAGAATATCTTCTACACGCCTGCGCTGGCTGCTTATCAGGACACCAATTACCGAGAAGCTGTCGAGAAGTTTGAGGTCTACTTAACGAAGTTTCCGAATGGCCGTTACCTCAATGAAACGTACTTCTATTATGGAAACAGCTTGCTCAAAACCAAAGATTCGTCAGCAGCTATTCAGCAATTTGAAAAGTATCTAGCTTCAACGACCAACACCTATGGCGAATATGCTGCTTCTAAAACAGCCGCTTATTACTACATCAAGAAAAACTACGCCAAAGCGTTGCAATACTATCAGCAGATGGAGAGTGCCGCCTCGAAACCAACCACAACTTTCGAAGCTAAACTTGGCATCATGCGCTGCGCTTTTATGGAGAATAACTATACGCTTGCCAAAGAGAACGCGAAGTTTGTAATGGAAAATGCAGCATTAACACCACAAATCAGAGTCGAAGCGGAATATGCAACAGGTCTTTCGAATTACCACCTCAAGCAATTTGAAGCGGCTAAACCATCTCTGGAATGGTTGGTTAAAAACACCACAACCGCGATGGGTTCAGAGGCTAAATATCTATTAGCAGATATTTATTTCGGGCAACAAATGTACGATGAGGCGGAAACAGAAGTTAAGGCGCTGCTCAAGATGAAACCAAGTTATAATTATTGGGTAGCCAAAGGTTTGTTACTGCAAGCACGTGTTCATATAAGTCGCGAAGATTTATTCCAAGCAGAGCAGACGCTCAAATCTGTACTAGATTTTTATCCAGATCAGCAAGACGGTGTGCTGGCAGAAGCTTCTGACTTATGGGATGAACTCATGCAGCTCAAAAACCCACCAGCAAACGACGTCCCACAACCAGAAATGAAAATTGAGATCAATAACGAAGAATAAGCCATGAAAGTATTGTTCAGCACACTCGTATTTGTCTTGTTTGCACTCAATATTTGGGCACAACAAGGCGAGAACAATTTTACCCTTTACACCATTACCAATCAGCAGGTAGAGCCAGCTAGTCGTATATTAGAATATCCTAAAATCATTGACTCAGTGAAAGCTGCTGCGGTAAAAGAGTATCCACTGATGTTCTTTCAGGCCGAAACTAAAATTTTATTAGATACGATTCAAGCAGCAACTGTAGAAACATCCGAACAACTTGCCAAATTGTATCCTTTTTATGTCAAGGCAGGTATCGGATCAGTTCTCATGCCACTCGGTGAAATTTATTACACCTCTGATCGTTCGCGCAACATGCACTATGGTGCTCATATCAAGCATTTGAGTTCTTTTGGAGATATTAAAGATAGGTCCAAAACCCTTTATGCACCCGCCCAATATGACCGCACGTCAGCAAATGCATATTTTGGTTTAAACGAACGCAATTACCAATTTAAGGTAAATGCTACCTACAGTAACAATGGCTTTCATTATTATGGCATTCCGGTTGATACCATTACAATTGCTGCCGATAGTATAGCCCAGCGCTTTCAGTTGGCAAAAGGCAGCGCAGAATACACCTGGTTGCGTGGAGATTCTGCGAAACTCAATTTGGCTTTTATTGCCAATTATCATTTTTTCAATGCACTCCCTGATGATAGCGCGCAACTTTGGCGCAGTTCTGAGAATAACTTCAGCTTCAAGACCAAAGCTTGGTATAATTATAAAAATGAATATTTCTACGCTGACCTTGGCTTGCGCTCCAATTATTACAAACGCGGCATCTTGGACAGCGTGTATACGGCAGCAGACACCGGCTTTGTGACCAACAATTATATCATTGATTTCAAACCTGGTGTTTGGACACAAGCTTTAGGCGATAAGTTAAAAGTGGAGCTAGGCGTGGTTATAACCGCCGATATCAGTAAAACGGGAACAGTTCCTTATGTTTATCCAAATGCAGAGTTCAAGTACGCGCTATTCAATAATATTTTCATTCCTTACATTGGTTTACGAGGAGGTTTAAAACAAAACACTTTGCAGGGGCTCACACAAGTAAATCCGTTCATCCGAACCAACGTAGCGCTGCGCAATGAGCACAATCAATACGACATATATGGCGGCTTTAAAGGTTCTTTGAGTAAAACATTGAGTTTCAATTTGGGTGTGCATTTTATGCACATTGAGAACAAAACATTTTTTGTTACCGATACCAATTTCCTTTATGACAACTACTTGACGGTTATTTACGATACACTGAACCAAACCACATTTGAAGGATCCATGACCTACCAGGCCGCTGAGAAATTAAAAATTGATGTTTTGGGCCGCTATAATTTGTACCAATTGTACCACAATGCCTTTGCTTGGAATTTACCTGATTTACAGTTTACAGCCCGAGGCGCTTACAACTTATACGGTAAATTTTATGCGCAATTGGATGCAAATGTAGAAATCGGAAGAAAGGCTTTGGTAGATGCAACAGCTCCAAACGTCCAATTTGAAGGCACCCAAGCTTATGTCGATCTGGGGACAATTGTGGATGTCAATTTGGGCTTGGAGTACCGCTACACACCCCGAATTTCCGTTTTCTTACAAGCTAACAATTTAGCAGCACAGCGTTACAACCGCTGGTACAGCTACCCCGTACAGCCTTTCCAAGTAATGGGGGGTGTTACAGCCAGATTCTAATGCGCACAGAAGCCTTTGTTTTAAAAGCGTTTGGCGAAGCGCAGCAAGCTTTTGCTTTGCAAAACGTAGATATAGAACCCCTAGAACCCGATGAGGTATTGATCAGTTCAGAAGCATTTGGCTTGAACTATGCCGATGTCATGGCGCGGTTGGGTTTGTATAGGGAGGCGCCCCCAAGACCTTGTGTGCTCGGTTATGAACTGGTTGGGCGCATAACCGAAGTTGGTTCTGTAATTGACCCAAGTTGGATCGGCCGTCGCGTGCTGGCTTTTACGAGATTTGGTGCTTACGCAAAACAAGCCAAAACACGATTTAATGCTGTCGTTGATATAGGAAACATGCCAGCAGCGGAGGCACTGCCATTTGCCACCCAAGGTGTAACTGCCCACTACATGGCAGAAGTACTCTCACCAATCCAAGCGCACGATAACGTCTTGATACACGCCGCAGCCGGCGGGGTAGGCAGTTTTTTGGTGCAACTGGCCAAATTAAAAGGCGCCACTGTTTTCGGCAAAATTGGCAAGGCTGACAAAAAGGATTATTTGCTTTCTTTAGGGGTCGATTTTCCGATCAACTATAAAGAGGAGCCTTATACACAGCAAATTCAAACCGTACTTAGAAGTGAAAAATTAAGCGTTTCTTTCAACGCGGTAGGGGGTAGAACAGCCAAACAAGACCTTCAAATGCTGGGGCCGGGTGGCCGACTTTTTTTATTCGGCGGAGCTGATTTAGGCACCCGAAAAGGCCTATTTGGTAAACTTTCATTTTTGTGGGAAATGGGCCTTATCTTGCCTGTTGGCCTCATGATGCAATCTAAAAGTTTGTTGGGCGTTAATATGCTTAAAATTGCAGACGAACAACCATTGGTCATTCAGCATAGCATGCAGCAAATGCTCGAATTGTATGCGCAAGGCAAAATCATCTTACCGCACATCAATTGCTTTTCGCAATCAAAATTCTATGATGCCCACGAAGCCCTCGGGAATGGCACGACCACTGGAAAAGTAGTGGTGATTTGGGATTAAGCTTTGGCTTTGAAAAGACCCTTGATAAAATGGAAAATGGGTTTGCGGAACAAAAACATCAGGATGAGGTAGGGGATCAGCATTAAGTATAAAATACCTCCGTTGATATTTCCTGCAAAATTATTTTCATCAAGGCCATGACCTTGTTCGGCAAGTAGCTTACATTGCGAACATTGTGCTGAGAGATTTTGTATTCCGCTTAAAACAATTACAACAAGAAAAATACTACGCTTCATGGCCTTCAATTACGTTACAAAATTACGCAAGAAAGAATCCAAATCAAAATCTTAAATTTGTGCTATGCGCTTATTTTTCATATTATTTTTGAGTAGTTTGTTTATGTCGGCATGTGGCACTGACCAACACCACAATAAAAAACAAACCTTAGATCAATTATTGGCTGCTTATCCAGACTCAGTGCCGCTGCTGATTCAAAAAGGAAATATCCTAATAGACTCATTGGCATTTGACAAAGCGCTTTCTTTTGGCGCAAAAGCATTCCGCTTAGATTCTAGCAATCTTGAGGCTAGAGTATTATATGCTGAGTGCCTGATTAATAAGCCCAATCGCAGTGCCGATGATATCTTCAGGGCCTTTACTATGTACAGAAATTTGGTCGTGAAAGCACCTAAAAATGTCGATGCACTCATTGGCCTTGCAAACACGCTCGTGATGTTGAATGATAATGATAACGCCTTTAAATACATCAACAAAGCATTGCGTCTAGATAAAAATAACCGCGATGCGTATATACTTAAAGGAACCATTTACAGAGAAGCAGGCAATCTCAAATTGGCTATTTCTTCTTACGAAACAGCTGTTCAACAAGATCCGAATTACTACATGACTTATCTGCAATTGGGCTCTCTCTACGAATACCAAGAAAACCCTATTTGTATTGAGAAATACATGACCGCCTACCAATTACAACCCAAAAATGTAGAGGTTATTTATGCTTTGGCATTTGCGAAAGAAAAATTTGGTGAGGTAAAATCTGCACAACGACTTTACCGCAAAATGACCAAAGTCGATTCCACCTTTGCCGACGGCTATTTTCACTTGGGTTACTTAGCGCAGTTTACTTTTAATCAGCCAGATAGCGCCATGTTTTATTACAAAAAAGCGTTGAGAGTCAATTCGCAACACGTTCCGTCTTACCACAATATGGGTTTACTCTATGAAGACCGAAATGATCTTGCCAATGCCTTATTTAGTTACGGTAAAGCTTTAAAGGTTGATTCTACATATCAAATTTCAAAAGATCGCGTCAAAGTTTTGCGCAAAAGAATATGAGAAAAGCACAATTAGTCAGTGAAATCCTCGGAGAATTTCTTTTTCCAATTCTAGGTTTTCTATTCTGGGATTGGGATCTCTATTTTGTTTTATTGTTCATTCTTTTTGATTATACCATCCGTCTATTGTTTGCTTTTTTTAGGCCACAAACAAGAAGCCTGAAACACCTGCTTCGGCCACTTATTTTCTTTTTGACTTTCTCCGTAACAAGTCACTTTTACATGGTGCTTACCGAGCCAACATGGCGCTTCGTCACTGCTTTTTCTGACTTCTTTTGGTATCAAGATTTCTATATTCCACAAGGTCTGCTAGTTGTTCCATTGTTGATTTACACCGAAACTTCACGCCAAAAAATGGAACTCATGACAACAGGAGTTTTTGATGCCATTAAACAATTAAAAAAGACCGGCGCTCGCTTGCTATACGGGACGCTTATTTTTATGCTCATGTCTATCGGTTTGGCCCTCTTTTCTTGGGGTGATACAGTTGAAATATCCTTCTTTTTAGTTTCTTGGTTGGGCCTTATTTTAATAGAGCACAAGGGGGCTTTTTTAAAGGCATAAAATCCCTTATTTTTGTTGTTCACTAGTATTATGGCAAAAGAACAACTCCTCCACGACAAAAGACAAGCACTCCAACAAGGTGGTGGTGCAGAGCGCATTGAAAAACAACACCAACAAGGCAAATTAACTGCCCGCGAACGCATCTTTCTCTTATTAGACGAAGCCAGTTTTCAAGAAATTGGTGCACTCGTAGAACACCGCGCTACAAATTTTGGTCTCGACAAACAAAAATTTCCTGGCGACGGTGTCATTACGGGCTACGGCACCATTCACGGCCGTCTGGTTTATGTTTATTCGCAGGATTTTACCGTTTTAGGGGGGTCTTTGTCAGAAACTCATGCCGCAAAAATTTGTCGCATTATGGATATGGCCATGAAAAATGGCGCGCCAATAATTGGCATGAACGACTCCGGTGGAGCGCGTATCCAAGAAGGAGTAGTGTCATTGAGCGGTTATGCCGATATCTTTTTTAGAAACACACGTGCTTCGGGAACCGTTCCACAACTTTCTTTGATCATGGGCCCTTGTGCTGGAGGCGCTGTTTATTCTCCTGCGCTTACGGACTTTATTTTTATGGTAGAAGAAACTTCTTACATGTTTGTAACAGGTCCAAATGTTGTGAAGACCGTTACCCACGAAGAAGTTAGTTCAGAAGATTTAGGCGGGGCCAAAACTCATGCCGAAAAATCTGGCGTCAATCATTTTACGGCTGCCAATGATGTTGAATGTATCCGCAAAACGCGAGACCTTATTACTTATTTGCCTCAAAATGCCAACGAGGAAGCACCGCTTACACCAATCTTTCAGTTTTCAGCATCTAAAAACAAACAAATCGAACAAATTTTGCCTGAGAATGCCAATATTCCTTACGACATCAAACGCGTCATCGATTGTTTAGTCGACGACAACAGCTTCAGAGAAGTTCACGAAGACTTTGCTAAAAATATCGTTGTCGGTTTTGCGCGTTTAGAAGGCCGAACTGTTGGTATTGTGGCCAACCAACCTGCTGCTTTGGCGGGCGTTCTTGATATAGATGCTTCTCGTAAAGGAGCGCGTTTTGTGCGCTTTTGTGATTCTTTCAATATTCCATTACTTGTATTGGAAGATGTCCCAGGCTTTTTACCCGGAACCGACCAAGAATGGCGCGGCATTATTACTCATGGCGCCAAATTACTGTACGCCTTTGCTGAGGCAACGGTGCCAAAAATTACTGTTATTACGCGTAAAGCCTATGGGGGTGCCTATTGTGTGATGAATTCTAGAAGCCTCGGTGCTGATTTGAGTTTTGCGTGGCCAAGTGCTGAAATCGCTGTTATGGGCGCCAAAGGTGCGGCAGAAATTATTTTCAAGCGCGAAATCGCAGCTGCTGTTGACCCATCTGAAAAATGGCTTGAAAAAGAAGCTGAGTATGCTGATACTTTTGCCAACCCCTACAGGGCGGCCGAGCGCGGCATCATTGATGAGGTTTTATTGCCCTCTGAGACCAGATCAGCCCTGATTTCAGCGTTCAAAATGCTCGAGAAAAAAGCGGAGGTTTTGCCCCAAAAAAAACACGGAAATATTCCACTTTAGCTACCGCAATGTTAATAATGAAGTCAAAAGGCAACCTTTAGCCCTCCTTTTTCGTTATATGCTAGCTGCTAACTCTCCAAAAATCGGCATGATAGACAACAACCAATATAAAACGCTTTCTCTTCTTCGCTTCGTCTTAGCAATTGCTATTTTTTTTGGGGGTATCCAATACTATTCAGCACAGCTTGTTAGTCCGTTTACGATCAGACATCAAACCCAACAAAAAGGAGGCATACGCTATATTAGTAATGTTTCAGTGACCTGTAACTCATCCACAAGTTGTGACGCTGCCCTAGCTCAAGCGCCGCCCACCGGAACAGGTCAAAACAATAGCTTCTCGATGTCATATGTGGATATCGATTCTGACCCCACTACCTTTATGTCCTCAAGTGACAGCTTAAATTTGCCGAATTGTTCTGAAATCACTTGGGCCGGATTATATTGGGGAGGAAAAATCACGACCTCTACTTCCAATTATGTGAATCGAAGCAACATCAAGGTTAAGGTCAACAACGGGTCATATCAACAACTCACCGCAGATCAAACCATTAACAATACAACCGGTGCTGTTTCGTATTTTTGTTTTAAAAACATTACAAGTATTGTTCAGGCAGCGGGTATCAAAGGTCGTTTCACAATCGCTGACCAAGTCCAGCAAACGAATAGCGCAAACATGTTTGGAGGCTGGACGATCGTTGTTGTTTACAAAAATATTTCTGAACCCTACAAGAATTTAACGGTTTTTGATGGTTTGGCTAATGTAAGTCAGGGGAGTTCTTCAAATACGGTTACCATCCCTATTTCAGGGTTTTTAACCCCATTATCTGGCGCTGTTTCTTTTGAATTAGGCGTTATTGCTTACGATGGTGACCGTTCCCAGACAGGTGACCAACTTCTGTTTAATGGCGTAGGGACCAACTATGTTCAGGTCAGCGACGGCTTGCACACCGCGACCGACATGTTCAATAGTACCATTGCATACAATGGGGTCCTCACCCCCTTTCGAAATCCAAGTTACAATAATACACTTGGTTACGACGCCAGCATCTTCATTCCAAACAACGCAACACAAAATTACCTCAGTAATGGCGCCACTTCTGCCAATATTCGGGTTACAACTTCGTCAGAAACCATTCTATCGAGGGTAATTACCTCAGCAATTGATATTTACGAGCCTGACTTGAGGGCAACGGTTTTTGTGAATGACTTAAACGGCGGTTCGGTTATGCCAGGTGATATTCTAGAATATACTGTGTCTGGTAAAAACATTGGTTCAGACGTCGCGGTCAACTGCTTTATAACTGACACCCTTGATATCAGGACTAGCTATGTACAGAATTCACTCGTTGTAATGAATGGTCCAAATGCTGGACCAAAGACAGATGCTGCTGGCGATGATCAAGCAGAGTATGATGCCGCAAATCGTTTTGTCAAATATAGAGTAGGAACGGGAGCTACTGCGAGCAGTGGCGGAAGTATGGTTAATTCTACAACGGATAGTGTTCTGGTCAAGTTTCAAGTACAAGTATCTAATGATTGCCTAATACTGAAGTGTGACTCCACCTTAGAAAACAAAGCCTACATATTTGGAACAGGTACGCTTTCAGGAAATACCGTAACCAACAATGGTACTTCAGATGTTTATGATGCTTTTGGCTGTCCTACATCTGCAAATAACGAAGTTACTATTTCAACTTCAGCGTGTCCGCCAGTTGATTTTACTTTCAACGGCCCACTTTGTCCAGGAGACACCTTGTTTTTAAACACCCTTAATTCACCTTGGGCCAATTATCTTTGGTCAGGTCCACAAGGCTTTACTTCTACTGTCTACAATCCATTTGTTGCAAATATCGGAACTGTGAACTCGGGGGTCTACGAACTCGATGTTACTTTCAATGGATCAACGTGTTTGTTCAGTAATATTACAAATAGTATTGTAGTTAATCCTGAGCCAACTATTTCACTCGTTTCACTAACCAATGTTTCTTGCTATAACGCAGCCAATGGCAGTATAGCAACAAGCGTAACAGGTGGCTTACCAATCACTTATCAATGGACTAGTGGGCAAAACACACCAACTATTTCTGGCCTGAGTCCAGGACTTTTCACGCTTCAAGCTACAGATAATTTTACCTGTGAGTCAGATACAAGTTTTACCATCACACAACCTGATACCTTAATTGTTGCACTCCAGATCACGAGTGATTACAACGGCCAAAATATCTCCTGTTTTGGAGCTGCAGATGGCAGCATTTCAAGCACCGTGACTGGTGGAACAGCCCCTTACACCTATTCATGGAGTAATGGCGCCACAACAACCTCATTAGCCAACCTTCCTATTGGCACTTATACTTTAACTGTAACTGATGCAAACGGATGTGTTAGTTCTTCAAGTGTAACACTGACGCAGCCTCAAGACATAACATTAAGCTCAAGCGCAACTGCGGTTTTGTGTTATGCTGGCACCAATGGAGCCATATCCACGACATTATCTGGAGGAACACTGCCTTATAACTTGCTTTGGAGTAATGGACAAATCACCCAAAATCTTTCGAATTTGCAAGCAGGCACCTATGAATTAGTTCTAACAGATGCCAACAATTGTAAAGATTCCATTGAAACGGTTGTTTCCCAGCCTGCCCAACCACTCTCTGTAACCCATACTCAACAAGACGTACTTTGTTACGGAGATGCCACGGGTTCCATTGACATCACAGTTGCAGGCGGAACACCAGTTTACGCCTATGCTTGGTCTTTTGGTGCAACCACTGATGACATATCCGGATTACCGATAGGCACCTATAATGTACAAATTACAGATGCTAATGGTTGTATTATAACCTACGGCGCGACTATACAACAGCCTGTGGCTCCACTTTCGATGTCTGGTCTGGTAACCCCAATTGCTTGTTTTGGTGACAATATAGGTGCTGTTAATATTGCAGTATCGGGTGGAACAGTTCCGTATAGCTACAATTGGAACAATGGGTTGGCACTTACTCAAAACATCAATACCCTCGCTGCAGGCACTTACAGTGTTTTGGTAACGGATGACCACTTATGTACAATTACGCAAACATTTGTCGTGACTCAACCTCAGGCGCCTTTGGCACTTTCCGAAACACATCAAGATGCCGGTTGTACGGGTCCTGGGTCCATAGACCTTACAACCACCGGCGGAACAACACCATATTCTTATTTATGGAGCAACCTTACTTTCAATGAAGACCTGTATCCTGCGGCAGCCGGTGCCTATACCGTAGATGTTGAGGATGCAAATGGTTGTGCTGCAACTTTGTCGGTAACCATTATCAATTTGGCCATCCCAATTTTTACTTCTATAACTGGCACCAATATTTTGTGTCTCAGCGATTCAACCGGATCGGTAGATTTCTCAGTTACTGGCGGTGTTGCGCCATTTAGTTTTTCGTGGTCCAATGGCGATACAACAGAGGACATCAGCGGACTACCTGCTGGCACCTATACAGTGACTGTTACGGATGCCAACAGCTGTATTGAAATCGATAGCGTTACGCTCACTCAGCCTCTGACTTCAATTGCTATTACCGAAACGCACACTAACGCAAATTGCCTCGATTCGATTGCCGGTTCAATCAATGCCAGTGTTTCCGGCGGTACACCAGGTTATACTTACCTCTGGAATAATGGCGCCACCACTCAAGACATCAGTGGCATTCAAAATGGACTTTATGTGCTAACGGTCACCGATGCAAACGGCTGTCAAGAAGCCTTACCAGTTCAAATTTTGGACCCATCAAATACGGTAATGGTTGCAAGTACGGTTTATCCTGTAAATTGTTTTGGCGGTGCCGACGGCTGGATTGACCTTTCTCCTTCTGGTGGAATGCCAGGTTATGTTTACGACTGGGGAACTGGGGCCATCGAACAAGATATAACCAACCTTGCGGCGGGTCAATATTACGTAAATGTAGAAGATGTTTTAGGTTGCGGTATGTTCTTGAGTTTTAATGTGACGCAGCCTGTTGGCCCACTTACCATCAACGGATCGGTATACGATGTCGTATGTTTGGGCGATACAAACGGTATCGTAGATTTAACAATTACCGGCGGCACAAGCCCTTACAGCTATCAATGGAACAATGGCGCTACTACGCAAGATATTTACGACCTAAGCGCTGGTACTTATTCTGTAATTGTTACCGATGCTAACGGTTGTACAGCATCCTATTCAGGAATTATAACAGCGCCAGGTAGTGCATTAGCTGTCACGCTTTACCCAACAGCTGCATTGTGTTTTGGCACACCAACAGGCGGTGTTGACTTAAGTGTTGCTGGCGGCGTTCCGGGTTACACTTATAGTTGGAGCAACGGCCAGACATCTCAGGATTTAA
>VHBC01000014.1 GCA_016872115.1 Sphingomonadales bacterium
GGCGAAAAGGTTTTAATTAAGCCGGATACCAAAGTGGTATTAACGACTATTAACAATAAATACAAAGGAAACCTCATTTTACCTTCTGATTCTTTGATAAAAATAGATGATAACGCCTTTGTTTTAGAGGATATCGATGGCATTTATATTCCGAACGAACAAAACACAAAAAAAGGTGTGAGTCTTATCGTTGTAGGTTCGTTGGGTGTTGTTGCCGGGTACGGCATTGTAATTGTTGCCGCGCTATCGAGTTTTTGGGGGACCGTTACCAACAATTCCATTGGCTCAGCAAATGCAAACCCTATTTATGCATTGGAATTATGGCAGCGGGCGCGGCATCGTTTGTTTCAGGGGTTGTTATATTGGCAAAACGCGAAAAATATACGCAAGTAAAACAGCGCTTTTCGATTATTGGTAGTTAAATATTAATGCGAATAAATTTAAACTAATAAATAGACTAAAAATAAAGCCCATGAGATTTCTTTTATTATTGATTGTTTTCTTAATGACTTCTTCTAATACATTTTCGCAGCGATTGTCGTTCGCAATAAAGGATAAACAGACAGGTAAAACAGTTATATTAAAGCCCAATAAAAAATTGGTTTTACAGACTTCTGGTCTATCTATAAACGGCCGATTCCAAATAACATCTGATTCTACAATTTTAATTTCTGAAAAAAATATCGACTTAAAAGATATAAGCTTTTTAAAGGCAAATCCAAAGAAGAAAATAACATATGGCTTTCTTCTTTTAAGTACTGGCGTCGGAATTTTGACAGGCGGAATTGTCGACAGATTCCTTACTTCAACAACAGCTGCCTATGGCGCATTAATTTCAATTATCACCGATACGCCTAGTTATTATGTGGCTCCTGATTATACCACTTCAAATGTTTTGATTGGTTCAGGCGTAGCTACGATAAGTTTGGCTGTTGGTATTTTATGTCAAAAGAGAAAATTTGATGTTTTGAATTATGAATTTACTATTGAGCAAAACAAATAATTTAATCAACAGCACAATGATCAAACCACATTTCCTATTCTTCATCGCCACATTTCTAATTGCTTTAAATAGTTGGTCCCAAGACCGCGTATTGCAAGTCGAAAATAAAGAAACGGGCGAAAAGGTTTTAATTAAGCCGGATACCAAAGTGGTATTAACGACTATTAACAATAAATACAAAGGAAACCTCATTTTACCTTCTGATTCTTTGATAAAAATAGATGATAACGCCTTTGTTTTAGAGGATATCGATGGCATTTATATTCCGAACGAACAAAACACAAAAAAAGGTGTGAGTCTTATCGTTGTAGGTTCGTTGGGTGTTGTTGCCGGGTACGGCATTGTAATTGTTGCCGCGCTATCGAGTTTTTGGGGGACCGTTACCAACAATTCCATTGGCTCAGCAAATGCAAACCCTATTTATGCATTGGAATTATGGCAGCGGGCGCGGCATCGTTTGTTTCAGGGGTTGTTATATTGGCAAAACGCGAAAAATATACGCAAGTAAAACAGCGCTTTTCGATTATTGGTAGTTAAATATTAATGCGAATAAATTTAAACTAATAAATAGACTAAAAATAAAGCCCATGAGATTTCTTTTATTATTGATTGTTTTCTTAATGACTTCTTCTAATACATTTTCGCAGCGATTGTCGTTCGCAATAAAGGATAAACAGACAGGTAAAACAGTTATATTAAAGCCCAATAAAAAATTGGTTTTACAGACTTCTGGTCTATCTATAAACGGCCGATTCCAAATAACATCTGATTCTACAATTTTAATTTCTGAAAAAAATATCGACTTAAAAGATATAAGCTTTTTAAAGGCAAATCCAAAGAAGAAAATAACATATGGCTTTCTTCTTTTAAGTACTGGCGTCGGAATTTTGACAGGCGGAATTGTCGACAGATTCCTTACTTCAACAACAGCTGCCTATGGCGCATTAATTTCAATTATCACCGATACGCCTAGTTATTATGTGGCTCCTGATTATACCACTTCAAATGTTTTGATTGGTTCAGGCGTAGCTACGATAAGTTTGGCTGTTGGTATTTTATGTCAAAAGAGAAAATTTGATGTTTTGAATTATGAATTTACTATTGAGCAAAACAAATAATTTAATCAACAGCACAATGATCAAACCACATTTCCTATTCTTCATCGCCACATTTCTAATTGCTTTAAATAGTTGGTCCCAAGACCGCGTATTGCAAGTCGAAAATAAAGAAACGGGCAAGAAGGTTATGATTAAGCCAAATCAGAAAATAGAGATCATTACTTCGGTTGATACGCTAAAGGGAAGATTTACCTTTGTATCTGATTCAACTTTGAGCATTGGAAATCAAACGATTGTAATTTATTCAATTAGCTCAATGGCGAATCGACAAGTCAAAAAAGGCATGATTTGTGTGGCTTTCGGTAGCGTAGGAATGTGTACTGGTGTGTTATATTATCTTACATCGAGTCTTACCTCAGCTTTTGGGTCTGCTTTAGGCAGCGCATTTGGAGAAGGCCCCATTTCGGCGAATTACATCGCACCAATTTTAATGATTTCTGCGAGCGCCGCCACCTTTGTAACGGGAGTGGTTCTTGTATTTCGCAAACAGTCCTATCCAAAAAGTGCGTTTAATTATCAACTTGTTGCAGGGTGAACCGAGTGTATGAATCTATTAACGCGTTAAGAACCACCACCAAAATTCCGTAACTTCGTTTCAATGAAAACACCCGGAACAACCGTTGAGGATATTTTAGCCCATATTCCCGAAGAAAGAAAAGTAGCTTTCTACAAACTTCATCAGATCATTGTTGATCATTTACCTGCTGGATTTGAACCAGGCATTAGTTATGGCATGATTGGCTATGTCATTCCGCACAGTTTGTATCCTGCAGGTTACCATTGTAAGCCGTCTGAACCTTTGCCTTTTGCAAGTCTTGCTTCACAAAAGAATAGCATTAATTTTTACCATATGGGTATTTATTCTGATCCGGCATTAATGGATTGGTTTTTAGCCGAATACCCCAAACATAGTAGTCAAAAATTGGATATGGGCAAGAGCTGCATTCGCTTTAAAAAGCCAGAACATATCCCTTTTGAATTAATGGGTCAGCTTATGGAAAAAATAACTGCCGAACAGTGGATAGCGCTTTATGAACAAATTTTGAAAAAGTAAATCGTAGCTTTACTTTAATTTTCAAATTATGTCTGAAGAATTACAAAAATGTCCGTCGTGCGAATCACCTTATGGATATAAAGTCCTTATCTTATTGGTCTGTTTAAATCAATATTTGGTTTTTTCGCAGTCTTATACTTCATACTTTACCGGCTCAAGTCAAGACGCTCAAGTTTCTTCTGCAGGAGGCATTTGCCTTATGGGAGGTGCATCCGAAGATGATAATGCCATGCAGTGGTTTTTACAACGGGCCAACGGCGGTGACGTTTTGGTGTTGAGAGCAACAGGAAGTAATGGTTACAATAATTATTTTTTTTCTGGCTTAGGAGTAAGTGTAAATTCCGTAGAAACAATTGTTTGCCATTCTGCTGCAGCTAGTAATGAGCAGTACATTTTGTCTCGAATCAATCAAGCCGAGGCTATTTGGTTTGCTGGCGGCAGTCAATGGACCTACATCGATTATTGGCGTGGCACGCCTTTGAATGCTGCCATAAATGCTGCCATACTCAATAGAAATATTGTTATTGGTGGAACCAGTGCGGGCATGGCCATTCAAGGTGAATATTATTTTTCAGCCCAAAACGGCACAATTACCTCCGCTGAGGCTTTAGCAAATCCGTATCATCCAAAGGCAACAGTATCTGGAGCTGCATTTTTAAATAATGAAATGCTACGTCATACAATAACGGATACCCATTTTGATAATCCTGATCGAAGGGGGCGTTTATTGAGTTTTATGGCTAAAATATATACCGATGAGGGTATAGCCACTTATGGTATTGCTTGTGATGAATACACAGCAGTTTGTATTGAGCCTTCTGGTACAGCACGTGTTTTTGGTGGAGCGCCGGCCTATCAGGATTATGCTTATTTTGTTCAAGTCAATTGCGAGTTAGCTGACCCAGCACCTGAAAATTGTCAGGCTCAAAGTCAATTAACTTGGAATCACAATTCAAGTGCATTGAAGATTTATCGCATCAATGGAAATGCAGCAGGGAGCAATACTTTTGATATAAACACCTGGTCTGATGGGCAAGGGGGCACATGGTTAAATTGGTCAGCGCAAGCAGGCATATTCACAGAAATTGCCGGAACAGCCCCAGACTGCAATAATGCTGCTATTGAGCAGCCGGCTTTCAGCAATTTAAGTATTTTCCCAAATCCGTGTTCCGAGGTATTGAATATAGAACTAGGTAGTGAAATTCCAAATAATCAAATAACAATTCAACTTTTTGAGCAAGACGGTAAAGCAATCAGCTCAGCATTGTTAAATTGCACCGAACAACGCTATCAAATCAATACAAGTAACTTAAAACCGGGATTATATTTTTTGGATATTCACATAAATGGTGTCACACTAAAGCAGATAATTTCAAAAATGTAATGATTCACTTCGGAAGTAATAGGGTAGCTGAAGTCTTGTGGAAGTTAAATAATTGTCTTAAATTCAATGAATTAATCGTTGAATATGTTCACTATTGCTTTTAAGTCTCGCTTTGAGAAGCTGACACTCTACTTCGGTATCACGACATTTTTATTGCATTCGGCAATTATTTTTGCATTGCGTTTGCAATTAATTGACGATAAATATTTTCCCGAAAATCTCTTTGGAAACCCCTTTGCAGCACTATTTTCGCCGTTCAGCTCTTTATTGGTTTATGAAGTTTATTTGTTGATTTTTTATTTGAGACAAAGTTATACCAAGAGTGTTGCCAAACAGCTAGAAATCATGGCGCTCATCTTGTTGCGTAACTGTTTCAAAGATATAGGTCAACTAACCGACAGAAAAGTTTCCTTATTAAATAGTGAATTACTCAAAGACCTCACGGGTTTTGTTGCGCTCCTTTTACTGGTTTGGATTTTTTATCATTTGGACGCCAAGCGAATGGAAATCAAATACGAATTGACTGCCGCCTTTATCAAGCTCAAGGAGCACTTGTCTGTATTTCTTTTGCTCGTTTTCTTCGGCCTATCTTGTTTTTCTTTTTCCACTTGGTTAATTGACTTGGTGAAGTTTGCCGATAACCATGCCGCGCTCATGGACCCCTCACATATATTTTATACTGAATTCTTTACTTTACTCACTTTTGCCGATGTTTTATTGCTTTTGAGTAGTGCCAAAAACTTGCAAAATACAATTTTGATTATCCGTAATTCTGGTTATGTTTTGGCAACTTTTCTAGCGCGTATTTCATTTTCTCTCGAGGGTTGGGAGCGCATCATTACCATTGTTATTGGAGCAGCAATGGCTGTATTCATGCTTTGGATAAGCAGAAGAAGTGTATTTTTGGCAGTCGAAAAGGATAATAAATGAAACATTTTAAACAAGTACTTTTTGGGGTTGGCGTATTATTCATTTTGATAGGTTGTGTTGACAAATTCAGGGAGAACAAAGAAATCAAAACAACTTGTCCAATTGGAGTAGAACCTGTTCAAAAAGTGTTGTTCATTGGTTGGGATGGCGTAAGAACTGACGCTTTACTTCAAGCCAATACGCCTCATTTTGATACTTTGCTTGGCCAATCAATATTTTGTTGGGATGTAGATAGAGGCCCTTATACAGTAAGTACGCCAGGGTGGTCTACGCTTTTACATGGTGTTTGGCCGAATAAACATGGTCTTACAGAAAATTCGTTCAAAAAGAATAACTACAAAAAGTACCCCGATATTTTTACCATTTTGCGTGCGTACAAGCCAAATTTGGGCTTGGCCACACTAAGTAATTGGGATGCATTTCTTCAAATTACTGACAATGAAACCTATGCCCAACGTTTTGATACAGATCCAGAGATGTTAGCTGATGCATTGCAGCTTTTAGACAACTGCACACCAGATGCCATGTTGCTGCATTTTGATTTTCCAGACGATACTGGTCATGAATTTGGTTTTTCACCAACCGTATTGGAATACCAAAACGCCATTGAGGTTTGCGATCATTACCTGGGGCAACTCATGAGTAAAATCTATTGGAGGGAGGCAAATTTCGGTGAAAAGTGGCTCGTTGTGCTCACTACTGATCATGGCGGGGAAGGTACCGGCCATGGAAACCGAGATGATTTACCCCAAACCAGAAAAGTATGGTATGTGGCTCGTAGCCCTGAATTTAGTTCTACTGAAAAGATTACCGGCCTTAGTACGGAGATTTTACCAACAATGCTCAAATGGCTGAATTGCCCTTATGCACAATATGATTTAGATGGTATTTCATTATTTTAGAGATTCTATTCGCGCTATATTAACTTTGTGTTTTGTTTCTCATGTTCAAAAGTCAAATTCAATAACAATGAAAAAAATACTTTTTATTTGTATTAGTACACTTTTTCTTTTTTCTTGCAACCGAACTTCCTGCGAAAATGCTCAAGCGGCAACAATCGAGGATTATACGGGTCTGGATGGTTGTGGTTTGGTAATCAAGCTGCAGAATGGAACGGTATTGGAGCCTGTCAATTTAAATGATTTCAGCATCACCCCGACAGACGGTATGAAAGTATGGGTGAAATACCACGAAATTTCGGGAGGAAGCATTTGCATGGTGGGCCCAATTGTAGAAATTGATTGTTTGACTAAACGCTAAGGACCTTCATTGGTTTTGTGCGCGCAATAAAATACGGATTCACCAAATTAGCCTTATTGTAACGCAGCGGCTCTCCTGTCTCTGCATGAACTACTTCTCCACCTAATGCTTCTAAAATTGCTTGCCCTGCAGCGATGTCCCATTCCATGGTAGGGGCAAAGCGTGGATAAACATCTGCTGCGCCTGAGGCTAGGTCGAAGAATTTAAGAGAGGAACCTTTTTTTAAAAAGCTTACCTCATTGGTGATTTTTTTGAGCGCTTGAATAAATTGTAAAACAGGACCTGAATGGTGACTTCTTGAGCAGGCCATGATAATAGGATTGTTTGTGTTTTGAGGTGCTGTGATTTGAATCCATTTTTCTTGGCTTTGCCAATCTTGAAAAAGAAATTTAAAGACGCCTGTTTCTTTTGAACCTAATAATATTTCTTCTTGCACCGGAGAGGCTATTAGTCCGAAGACGGGCTGACCGTTTTCAATGAGTGCGATATTCACCGCAAATTCGCCATTGCGTTTGATAAATTCTTTGGTGCCATCTAGCGGATCAACACACCAGCATTTTTGCCAATGTTGACGTTCTTCAAAAGCTGCTTTTTCAGTTTCTTCTCCGGTAATAGGAATACCCAGTGGCAGAAGAACGCGCTCAATACTATGGCTAGCAGCGAGATCTGCTTGGGTAACCGGAGAACCGTCTTGTTTTAAAACTTGCTCGAAAACTTGCTCGTAAATTTCTATTATGGCATGAGAGGCCTCAAGTGCGGCTTCTATTGCCCGTCGGTATATGAGCGGGATTTGCGTCAATTAAAGTTGCATTTCGGGAACAAAATCGGGCACCACCATTTCACCTTCAGTCTTGGAAATGATTTCTTCGACACTAACGCCTGGAGCTCTTTCTAGCAAATGAAATTTACCCTCTTTGATTTCCAGTACTGCCAATTCAGTGACTACTTTTTTGACACAACCGACGCCAGTTAACGGCAAGGTGCAGGCTTTGAGAATTTTTGATTCACCTGCTTTGTTGCTGTGCATCATGGCAACTATAATATTTTCAGCTGAAGCCACTAAATCCATGGCGCCACCCATGCCTTTGACCATTTTGCCCGGTATTTTCCAGTTGGCGATATCTCCGTTTTGAGAGACTTCCATGGCGCCGAGCACAGTAAGTTGAACGTGTTGGCCTCGGATCATGGCAAATGAGGTGGCAGAATCAAAGAAAGAGGCGCCATTTCGCACGGTAATGGTTTGTTTTCCTGCGTTGATCAGGTCTGGATCTTCTTCGCCTTCGAAAGGAAAAGGGCCCATACCTAAAATGCCGTTTTCTGACTGAAACTCAACCTCGATTCCCTCTGGAATGTAGTTGGCAACGAGTGTAGGAATACCGATACCTAGATTGACATACCAGCCATCCTTAAGTTCTTGTGCAATGCGTTTGGCAATGCCATTTTTATCGAGCGCCATTTGCTTATTGTTTTGTGCGAACAGTTCGTTGTTCGATGCGTTTTTCAAAATAATCGCCTTGGAAAATGCGCTGAACAAAAATTCCAGGCGTATGGATATGGTTTGGGTCTAAGGTGCCGGCCGGAACCAACTCTTCAACTTCCGCGATGGTAATCTTACCAGCCATGGCCATCATAGGGTTGAAGTTGCGGGCGGTGGCTTTGTAAATGAGGTTGCCTTCGGTATCGCCTTTCCAAGCTTTTACAATTGCGTAATCGGCGGTGAGGGCAGACTCCAAAATATGCGGTTTGCCATTAAATATGCGAACTTCTTTACCTTCGGCAACTTCTGTTCCGTAACCCGCCGGTGTAAAAAATGCAGGAATTCCGGCACCCCCGGCACGGCAGCGTTCTGCCAATGAACCCTGCGGAATAAGGTCGACTTCGAGTTCTCCTGAGAGCATTTGACGCTCGAATTCATCGTTTTCACCAACGTAAGAACTGATCATTTTTTTGACTTGTTTGGCTTGTAGTAATAAGCCAAGACCGAAATCATCGACGCCCGCATTATTGGAAATACACGTTAGGTTTTTAACGCCCATTTTGACAAGTTGCACAATCGAATTTTCTGGTATTCCACATAAGCCGAATCCGCCAACCATTAGGGTCATGTCGTCTTGTATGCCTTCGAGTGCGGCTGAAGGGTCTTTCACTACTTTATTCATGTGTTAAAATTCAAATGGGATTTCAGATTCGTCGACCGTTTCAGGTTGTGGTGCCGCCGTGCAGTCGTATACGGAAGGGTCGTAGTCTGCTGGTGGATCAAAATCTCGGGTAGACAGCGCTATGCCAGGATCTTTGTAGACTTTTTGCATGTAGTAGCCGTAGATTGGCAAGGCCATGCGGCCACCTTGGCCCCAGGTCATGCTTTTAAAGCGCACAGCGCGGTCTTCGGCGCCTACCCAAACACCCGTTACGAGCTCTGGGGTGATGCCCACAAACCAACCGTCTGAATTATTTTGGGTGGTTCCTGTTTTTCCGGCTGTAGGCGCGCTAATGCCACCCCAACTGCGGCCGCCGCGCAAACTACCTGCGGTTCCAAAATTGACGACTCCTTTCATCATTTTGAGCATTTCGTAGGCAACAGTTGCGTTAAGTGCTTGTTCGCGGTATTCAGTGGCGCTGTAGATCACTTTGCCGTTGCGGTCTGTGATGCGTTCAATGAATGTAGGCCTGATGTAAATACCGTTGTTTGGAAACACACACTGGGCTGCCACCATTTGCAACAACGAGAGGTCCATACTTCCCAAACACATCGAGGGCACTACATCATTTGGATGCAGGTTGATCTCCATTTTTTTGAGGAGTTTCTCGATTTGATAGGGACCTCCTGTTTTTTGTACCGGATTAAAATTACCCATGCGCCCCATGACGGCAACGGTAACTTTATTAGATGACTGTGCCAGACCATCGCGAACTGAAGGTGCAGCTGGCCCAGCAGGACAGTACTGGCCAACCACTTTATTGGTATTGTGGTCGACGAGGTTTAGGCAGTATTCATCAGCAGAAAAACCTGTGCAGGGATTCACGACTTTCATAGAAAGCGCTGCAGCGTATACAAAGGGTTTAATGGTTGATCCTACTTGGCGCTTTCCTTGGCGAACGTGGTCGTAGCCAAAATGTTTAAAATTAATACCGCCAACCCAAGCCTTCACGAAGCCGGTGCGTGGGTCAATTGAAACCATGCCTGCATGTAAAAAGGCTTTGTAATAGCGGATAGAATCATTGGGGCTCATGACGGTATCGCGTTCGCCTTTGAGGCTAAAGACCGTCATTTCGACGGGCACATTGAATTCTTTGTTGATTTCGGCTTCCGATAAGCCAAGCGCAACTAATTTTTTGTAGCGATCAGAGTTGTGACGTGCTGAGGTCATGATTTGTTCTACGACTTCTTGCTTTATGCTGTTAGAGAAAGGATAGTTCTTAAGGCCTTTGTTATTGAGGTCAAACTGGGGCTGCAGTTCTTCGTTGATATGACGCTCAACGGCATCTTCGGCATAGCGCTGCAACGTTGGATTCAGCGTTGTGTAGATTTTTAAGCCGTCGGCATCGATATCATAAGGGTTGCCATCTTCTCTGAGGTATTTAAAAGTACCATCAGCTTTTTTTGATAAGAGAATAGACTGTACTTCGGTTCGGAGCTCTTTGCGAAAATAAGGTGCCATTCCTTCTTTGTGGTCTAAGGAACGATAACGAACCACAATAGGGGTTTGAATAAGTTTGTTGTATTCCTCGCGGGAAATTTTCGAACGCAAGGCTTCATTTCCTTTTTCACTGTTTTTGAGCCATTGGTATAGTACTTGATTGCGGCGTGCATGGGCAACGGTAGAGTCAGCAGCGCGGGCAGTTAAAATTTCGGCTTTGGTGATTTGCCTGGCAGGTACGCCTTTACTTTCAGCTAGTTTTGCACGGTAGTTACGAATTTGATAGCTGTACGGATTGTAGATACTTGGGTTTTTACAAAGTCCAATTAAGGTAGCAGCCTCAGATTTACTGAGGTCTTTTGGCCGTTTGTCAAAGTAGACACGTGCTGCATTTTCGATGCCAACAGCATTGTACAGGAAGTCAAACTGATTGAGGTACATGGTAATGATTTCCTCTTTTGTAAAGCGCTCCTCTAAACGTTTGGCAATAATGTTTTCGCGGGCCTTTTCGTTAACGCGGCGAAACTTTCCTAAAATGCCACCAACGTAAGGAAGTTCAAGGCGTGTGCCACTTGCTCTGGCAATTTCTTCGCGCTGACGCTGTTGGAAGGTAAAAAGCAATTTTGCTAACTGCTGAGGAATGGTGGAGGCGCCACCCGAGCGACCGAAAGAGGTAAAAGAACGTGCAAGCGCTCTAAAGTCAACTCCAGAGTGCTGAATAAAACGTTCATCTTCAGTTGAAATTAGGGCATCTGTGACATAAGGCGAAATTTCACGATATTTGACACTGGTGCGGTTCACTTGCCAAAAACGACCAATAACGGTATCCTCTTTGACACTTTTTTTAGCTAAAATGAGGGATGCTTGGAGTTCTGGCGGGTTATCAAGCATAGAGACCGGCGGTAGGTCGTCTTCGGATTGTAACAAGAGCAAGCCTGCTACCAAAAAGAAAGGCAGCAAGGCAAAAATCCAGAACAATTTAGTAATTTGTTTTTGTTCTGTTTCGGATAATAAAGGTGCGTTTCTTTTCATAGAATAAAATTAACTACTTATTGTTTAGCGAAGAACATCTTTTCGTTGTGCATCTAGTTTGAGGAGGATGAACATCATGACACTAAAAGACATCATGGAGGAACCACCGTAACTAAAGAAAGGTAAGGGAATCCCGATGACCGGTGCAAAGCCTATATTCATTCCAATGTTGATGGCAAAATGATAAAATAGGATCATAGCAACACAATAGGCATAAATGCGGTTAAAGGCTGCGCGTTGACGTTCGGCGATAATAATAATGCGAAAAAGCATGAAGAAATAAAGAAAAAACAAAACAAGCACCCCCACAAAACCCCATTCCTCGGCAAACGGACAGAAAATAAAGTCGGTTTCACTTTCGGGTACGTGGTTGGTACGCATGCTAGAAACAGAAGCCTCGCGGTACCCTTTACCTAAGAAACCGCCAGAACCAACCGCAGCCATTGCTCTGTTGCGATTGTAGTCGTCGCCGTTGGGATCTTCACGCAGACCCAAAACCAGTTCAATGCGGTCTTTTTGGTGTTTTTTAAGCATGTCAAACCCAGTATCTACACCAAAACTAAGCCCCCCGGCTAATATGAGACCGAGTGAGAGCACGACCATCATTCGAGAGCGTTCTCTGCGCGTTGTAAAACGCTGCATGAGTAACCAAGAAACAACATAAATAAGCAGCAGGCCAAACAAAACCAATGAAGATCCGCTCAATTGAAGCTCGGTGACAAAGAATGGCATGACAAAAACAACACTATCGAGTAAAAGCGTTACGACACTTAAAAAGAGTAAGGCAAATAAGATTGGAATAAAGTGAGAGCCAACCCAAGTTTCTTTGTATCGCACGCCAGGAATGGCATTGACAAAATTCAGAAGTATCGGGTCAAAGGTGAGCCCCTCTCGGTACATCACAAAAAGGAAGGAGGTGAATACAACAAATGTTCCGGCATCGGGCTGTAATAAAATGAGTCCCATAGGAATCAATAGAATGCTGCTTGCGGTGAGTACTGTTCTGGTATTTTGTTGCTTCACAGTGAGTCCACTGATGTATTTGGCTAACAAGAGGGAGGTTGAAATTTTGGCAAATTCAGCGGGCTGCACACCAAAAGATCCTACCCCCAGCCATGCATGCGCACCGTGTACAGCAGGCATGAACAAGACCACAATTAAAAGTACGTGTGTCGATAGATAAATTGGGATGGCAAAGCGGCGATAGATGTCTGAATCAATGAGAAATACCAAAAGCCCTAGGAACAATGAAAATAAAATCCAGAAAAGTTGTCGCCCATATTTTTCTGAGAACGCAAAAAGCGATGGTGCTTCTTCGTTGTAGGCAACCGAATAAACTGTCGCTAAGCCCATCAAGAGCATCGTCATCAGGGCTCCAAAAAGGGACCAATCGAGGTGTTCGGTGAGGCTTTCTTGTTTGCGCATCAGTTAGCAGTTTGAAAAGCAATTTGTGCTTCTAAAATTCGTTTTTCTTTGTCGGGGTCCGATACTTTTCCTTTGAGGTATTTCTCGATAATGAGCGAGGCTATTGGTGCTGCCCATGTGCCTCCCCATCCGGCGTTTTCTACGAATACGGCTACAGCAATTTTGGGCTTATTCATTGGCGCAAAAGCAAAAAATACAGAGTGGTCTTCTCCGTGTGGGTTTTGAACAGTCCCGGTCTTTCCACAGACCAGAATGTCATTTAGACGCGCCATTTTACCTGTACCTCCGGGCTCATTAACTACACGTCGCATTCCCTCGATGACCGGATCAAAGTGTTGGTAGTTGATCATGGTCCAGTGCTTTTTATTGAACTGAGCGAGGGCGCCCTTTTTGCCAATTGAGCGCACAAAATGAGGTGTGTAGTACCAACCTTTATTGGCAATAATGGCAACGATGTTGGCCATTTGAAGTGGCGTTAACTTGACCTCTCCTTGCCCGATTGAAATAGAGCGAATGGTAGAGAAAGCCCATGCATGATGACCATACCATTTGTCGTAAAATGCAGGATTCGGGATAAGCCCTGGTCTTTGGCCGCTGACGTCGGTATCAAAGATCTTACCCAAACCAAAACTGCGTATGTACTTGTACCATTTTTGAAGGCCATATTCGGCGTCCGCATTGGTGCTCCTTTTGACGCCTTGTTGAATAATGCGGCGAACCGCCATGTAGTAATAGGGATTACATGAGTATTGGATGGCCTCTGCAATATTGCGTGCCGTAGGGTGGTTATGACAGCCCACTAAGCTTTTGTCACATGGGAAACCCGAAGTGGCGGTAATAACGCCTTCTTGCATGGCGATGAGACTTTGAACTAACTTGAAGATGGAACCAGGCGGGTATTCTGCTTGCAAAGGTCTTGGAAACAATGGAAGGTTGAGATCTTTGGCAAGTTTTGGATAATTTGCACTGATATTGCGTTTCCCGACAAGCAAATTGGGATCATAGGACGGCGCAGAAACCATACTTAAAATTTCTCCGCTTGAAGGTTCTATGGCAACGATACAGCCTTTTTTCTTTTGCATCAGCCGTTCTCCATAAGATTGAAGTTCGACGTCCATGCCCATTTTTAGGGGTGGCGCTTGGTGTGCGGTGGTATCGTACTTTCCATCGGCATAGGACTCAATAGCGTTATTAAGCGCAGAGGTTACAATGTATTTAATTCCTTTTACGCCCCTCAACTCTTTTTCATAGAAGCGTTCAATACCGGCGCGCCCAATATTGTTGCCTGGTTTGTAGAATGGATCTTCTTCGATTTCTTCTCGGTAAACCTCCGATAAGTAACCAAGGATGTTTGCCGCACTTTTGTACGGGTAATTGCGCGCACTGGTAGCTTCGTAATGGAATCCTTTGAAGTTAGAAAGATGCGGTGCAATTTTAGACATTTCTTCGAGGGTAACTTCTTTGAGAAAAGGATAGGCTCTAATTTTTTGGTAGTTAAGCGTTCGTTTTCGGGTAATTTTATTGTAGTAAGTCCCCTCTCCTTCTACGATTTCCTTAAAGCGTGCGTGGACTTGCTTGGGTGTCCAGCCGATGAGTTTAGCCAAAGCAGCGGTGTCGAGATCCACGATACTATCCTCAACCATCATGAGGTTGTAGTAGGTCTGGTTTGTAACTATTTTTTTGTCGTTACGGTCAAAAATGACGCCTCTTGGCGGAAAAATGACTTTTCGTTTTTCGGCAATTTCTTGAGCGCGCAAAGTCCAGGTTTCATCAATGACCTGCATGTAAAAAAGCTTGATGAGGTAAACACTGATCATCAGGATGATGAAGCTTAGAATTACATTGCGGCGCGCTTCTAGATTCATTTCTTTTGTTTGCTATTCAAAATGAAACTTTGCATTAACAGGGCAAGCAAGAAGGAGAATGCGCCGCTAAGGATGGTTTTTTGAAGGATAAATCCGAAGCGGCCAATTTCGAATATCTCAAGTAAGAAAAACCAGAATGCGTGCAAGCCAAGAAGGATGGCATAGACAATCGAAAACCAACCCGATCCCATGTCGTGCGCGGTGGGTTCTTTGAGCGGGTCGTAACCTTCGCGTGGGCCGTAGAATTTAAATACAATTGGACGCAAGTAGGCTAACAGTACAAGTGAAGAGGTATATAGTCCAAAGGTGTTTGAAAAAATATCAATAAAAAAGCCCATTAAAAAAGCCACACCCATGAGTGGAATGACGGTCAGTTCAAAGGGTAGCAACATGATAAAAAGTGGTTGTATCATCAGATGAATACCAAAACCGATATTGAGTTGATTGAAGACCAACGCTTGCAAAAAGGTGAAAATGACAAAGCGGATGATATGTTTGTAAATATTGGTCATTTAGTCTTCGTTTGGAATACGCGCCTCGAGCGCAGTTTGCTCGGCGAGGTGGATATTTTTAATGACGTAAACGCGTTGTAGACGACGGTAGTCTACGGCCAAGCGAATTTCCACTTTCCATAATGCTTGGCCTTCAATGGGTTCGGTATAACTTACTTTACCAACCGGAAGCCCTTTGGGGAAAATGCCTGATCCGCCGCGCGTTTCTACTTTCGACCATTTTTTAATCCGCAAGTCATTGTTGATGCCGGTAATCATGCCATAGCGAGGATCCCGACCATCCCAAATCAGCAAGCCGGGCAAGTCAGATTTTTTCATGTGAATGTTTACATCAATATTGATATCTTCGGTGAGCACTGTTTTGACCAAGCTGTAATGTTCGCTGGCATAATGAATAACGCCTACAACCCCTTCGTGACAAAATACGCCCATACCGCGCTTAATGCCTTGTGCCGTGCCTACATTCAGCGTGAAATAGTTGTTTCTTCTACTCACGCTCGAGTTGATGACCTCAGCTGGAATATAGGTGTATTGTTGTTGGTATAGGGTGTCGTCGATTTTAAATTTATTGCGCGACAACTGGTACATAAATTTAGGTTGCCTTTTGCGCCAATAGATGTTCTCCCATTGAAGTTGGGTATTATTTTTACTCAGGTTAAAATGTTTGGTGAGGTCGTGCTCCCATTCTAGGATTTGAATAGCAATGTCGTTGTTGGTCGTGAGGAACTGATTGCGCGGAAAACTGAGGTAGGTCACATACCAAGATAGCGCTAGAATTTGCAGCACAGCAAACACTAAAAAAATCCGGAAACGTTGCAAGAAAGCGATCAGATTGCGCATAAAAACAAAAGTAGTAATTCTGCCTGATTTTTTATCAGTACAAAGTGATTGTGTACCTTCGTTTCATGAAGACTTTTCAACCATTGTTAGCAACTTCTAGGCTCAACCTTATTTCTTTCGATCAAAGCACCTACGATTCTATTTTTTCCACATTTGAAAAAGCAGAAATCATGCAAATTTTTGGGCATCAAAATGACGAAGAATATGAACTCGAATGCAGCCGTTACAAAGGCGGATTTTCTACCTACAATTTAACTATTCAATTTTTTCAATTGGTCGAAAAATCTTCGGGTAATGTCATTGGTTGGGCGGGCTACCACTCGTGGGCAAAACAACATCATCGCGCCGAACTTTTTTACAGCTTGAAAGCCGATGAATTCAAACGAAAAGGCTACATGACCGAAGCGCTCGAACCGATTTTGGCGTACGGTAAAAATGAAATGGAATTACACCGCATCGAAGCTTTTGTGGCTACCGATAATATTGCATCTAATCGCCTAATGGCCATTTTTGGCTTTCAAAAAGAAGCAACTATCAAACACCGCTACCAGTTCGGCGATGAGGTCGATACTGACCACATGTACAGTTTATTTCCCAATTCATCTTTTCAATAAAATCGATTCATATGACAAAAACAATCCAAAAACTCGCCGGAGCAGGAAGCCCTTCCTTTCCATCTGGCCATACCTCAGAAGCTTTTGCTACAGCCTACTTTTGCTCCGGAGCCGCTGGTGGGCGCAGGTAGCGCTTGGTTGTGTCATGAATTGAATAAAAAGTATTTTGAGTGTTTACATGTCGATTGAAAAGTGGTCACCAGATTGCAACCCAGTTGGGGTATAAAAACGAACTCTTATCACGATTAAACGCAATAAAAGTTGGCCATAGGCCAACTTTTATTGTTTTTTGAGTGGTGTCCGAGATAAATGCAAAAAGCGTGTAAACTCAACATTTACACGCTTTTGTACATTTAAGTACTTTGACTCTGCGGAGAGAGAGGGATTCGAACCCTCGATAAGCTTTAGGCCTATACACACTTTCCAGGCGTGCTCCTTCAACCACTCGGACACCTCTCCAGGTTTTTAGTGGAGTGCAAAGATACAAAGCTTTTTTGATTCTAGGAAACGGGCCGAGCTGCTGTGCCATTACATCAACAGTAACCCGATAGAGAAATAAATAAAGATGCCAATGACGTCGTTGAGGGTGGTCACAAAAGGCCCAATGGCTAGTGCAGGGTCAATTTTATAACGATTGAGTATCATTGGAAATAAAGTTCCAAAAATGGCGGCAAATAAGATGACCGTAAATAAGGATAAACTCACCACCACCCCTAAGTGCATATTTACAAATACTGTGGCTACCAAGAAAATGAGGCTCGATAAAATGAGTCCGTTCATAAGGCCAACACTGCCTTCCCTGATCAATTTGGGTAAAATTCTGCCGAGGTCTTTATCGCCGCGGGCTAAGGACTGCACAACAATTGCAGATGATTGCACGCCAACATTTCCGCCCATTGCCGTAATTAATGGGATAAAGAAGGCCATTGCTGGAATAGTCGTTATGCTGTCTTCGAAATTGGAAATGACTTTTGCACCAATGGTGCCGCCAAACATGGCAATTATAAGCCAAGGTAAGCGCGAAAAACTGACCTTCCAAATTGCGGCGTCCGAATCTACTTTATCTGAGATACCGGTTGCCATTTGGAAGTCCTTGTCGGCTTCTTCTTTGATGTAGTCCACGACGTCGTCGAGGGTAATGCGGCCTACTAATTTATTTTGGTAGTCGACAACAGGTACCGATACAAGGTCGTATTTCTCCATTACCTTAGCAACCAATTCGGCGGTGTCACTTGTCTTGACAGAAATGATTTTTTTACTCTGGTAAATGCTGCCGATTTTGGTTCGGGCATTGGCAAATAACAAGCGTTTGAGTGAGAGCACGCCTAGCAAATGTTCGTCGTCGTCGACAACAAAAATATTGTATACTTTTTCGACGTCGGCTGCTTGTTTGCGCAGTTCTATAATAGCCTGATTTACCGGCCAGTCTACATTGGCCTGAAAAAATTCTTTTTGCATCAGGCCCCCTGCGGTGTCGTCGTCGTAATTGAGTAGGTCGACGATGTCCTCTGCGGCTTCGTCGTCTTCCATCTGAGAGATGACCTCCTGAATTTTGTCGTCGGGGAGTTCACCTAAGATGTCGGCGGCGTCGTCGGAGTCGAGGTTTTCGAGCTGGTCGGCCATTTCTTTGCTCGAAAGCGAGGCCAAGAAGCGGTCTCGAACTTCTTCCTCGAGCTCCATAAGGATGTCGGCCTGGGTATCTTCATCGACCATGAAGTAGATGAATTTAGCTTCGTCGTTGGTGAGTTTGTCGAGGATTTCAGCGATTTCAGCGTAGTGAAGTTCCAAGACTTGTTCTTGGATCCAAAGATGGTCTGCCGCGACAATTTTTTGTCGCAGTTCGGCAATAAATTCTTTGGTTAACTCAAAACGCATCGCTTTCTTTTTGACAAAGATACGGAATTGACCACCAAAGGTTTTACCAAATGGTTAAGTTCTACAAGAATTAGTCGTGACAGAGGCCCTCTACCTCATGAAAGATATCGTGTGCTTTTGTGATTTGCTCGAACAACTGCTCATTTTTAGCCGCCTGATTTTTGCTTGGTTTTTGAGCCAATTGGTGTATCAATAAGCACTGTTTCTCAAGCCTGTTAAGCGCATCCTGAACTTTGGGGTTATTTACCGAAGCAGGAGGTGTTGCGTTTTTGAGTAGAATAGCTTTGGCATAGAGTTCGCCACTTCTGGTCAAAAGAGGCTCAAAATTGTTCTCTTCGGCCGGATGAAAAGTTTGCGCCATTACTTTATGAAAATCTTTGAGCGCCAACCAGTTGTCTTTTTCAAGTTCTTTTAATAAGGGATCAGTAACTGCGCTTGCATATTTGTCGGAAACAACACCCCAGTTGATCAGATTCCAAATGCCGCCAAGGTAATCGCCTCTTTTGTTCTGGTACTTTAAATAATAGGCGTGTTCCCAAACGTCAATACCTAAAATAGGAATACCGCGTTCTTTGCTGACATCCATAATGGGGTTGTCTTGGTTGGCAGTACTGTAAACAGCGAGTTTTCCTTCTGGCGTAACGACCAACCAGGCCCAACCGCTACCAAAACGCGTTGAGGCCGCATTATTGATGAGCTTTTGTAATGAATCAACACTCTTGAACTGATTGATAATTGCTGTTTGTAAGGCATCGGAAATCGGCTTTTGTGCAGCTTTGGGAGCTAGGATATCCCAGAAAAGGTTGTGGTTGTAATGCCCGCCAGCGTTATTGCGAACTGCTGCCGAACGGAAACTGGCGTACATCAGTAGGTTGTTCATACTGGTCGTTTCCATAGAGGTGCCGGCAATGGCTTTATTGAGGTTGTTGACGTAGGCTGCATGGTGTTTGCCATGATGAATTTCCATGGTTTGTGCATCGACGTAGGGTTCGTAGGCATCAAAAGCAAAGGGTAAGTTGGGTAAAGTATAAACCTGTGCAATTGATAAGAAGCTATAAAGAGCTACGAATGGAAGTAGTAAATGCTTTTTCATAAAGCGTAATTTAAATATTTTGTAAATCCACCATGCGCATGGCGATGAATGCCTTGAGCACCCGTTCACCCACATTAGGAACCTCGACATGAATCAAATACATACCACCTGCAATTGGAATACCAGCATGGTTGGTTAAATCCCAGTCTTGGTAGGTAGCAGTGTTGTCTTTTTTGATGCTTCGGACCAGTTTGCCATTGGCTGTATAAATTCGGATATAACAGGTCTCGGGTAGGTTGGTAATCTTAATGCGGTTATCGAGTTTATTGCGCTCGTATTCTGAGAATGCATAATAGGGATTCGGCACCACATTGATCATATCCAAGGCCTCTTTGAGCATATCTTGTGACCCAATTTGAGTTGCAATCTTATCCATGCTCCAACCATACATAGGCTTGCCACCGTTCTGCCCAGTAGCAACAAAGTTTTTGTATTCTTTATTGATGCGCAAACGAATGGTGACGTCCGTGGAAAGCAATTCTTGCCCTTGTTCAAGTAGTGGATAGGCTATCCAAGATAGCGAACCATATAGTTGGCGCTTTGTTGTCGGACTGTTAGGATAGGCCTCTACCTCAAGAAACTTGTTGTAGGCAGCATTGTTTGTATTAAATTCAGCACTCGATGGCTGATAAGCCGGGAAATCGAATCCATTGCTAAAGCCATTGATGCTAGCTTGATTGTAGCTAAATACGTAAATCGGGTGCATACCGCCCATGAGTGGTGTGCCGACATTACTCACCAAACGATCGGTCGGGTTCCAAATCATATCGGCACCGTTTTCACCTCCCTGGAATGAGTTTTCACCAAAGGCCAAGAACAGACGTGCGCCCGATTCTAAATCTACAGCGTAGCCTGGGAACCAGCCCATTCCAGTACCCGAACCATCAGGGTTGCCATTTTTATCGACACTTGGGCTTTTGCGCAGACCGCCTGGTTGTGCACCACCAACATTGAGTGCGGCTTTGCGGCCAAGTTCTATCACGGGACAACGGGTCCAGAGGTTTTTATCCTTTGTAAGGACAATATTTATACTGGGTAAAAATGAAATGGATGCATTTAATCTACTGGAGGCCGTGTAACTACCGAAGTAACATAAAGGCATGTAATCTGCTTGGTAACCGACCAAACGGTGTGGTGCAATAATGCCATTCAGTACTTTTTCGAAGGCTTGGGTTGGGTCGGCACCAATGTCATCGTCATAAAAACAAGGATCTAGGTAATTTTGACCATTCGGTAAACATTCATAAGCGTCATCTTCTGGATCAGTATGTGATTTGAAATCTCCGGAGCGGATCCAATTGGTTGGGAAAAACGCATCGTTGTCTTTGACGCCTGTGAGCCAGCGCTTCGAAGAGTCTTCGAATTCCATGCTGGCATCGATCATGTCAGTCCTTTTGGTATTGATACCCTGACCGCCATAGTACTTCGTTTGGAAAATCTGAACAGAGACCCCCCATTGCGGAATAATTTGCTCATTATCTTGGTTAATTGTGCGTTCAGAGCTGACCGAATCTAAAACGGTGAGGTCGTCTTGACTTATATGGCGGTAGATGACCCAGCTGGCGGTATCGGCGCTGTTGCCAATAGTTGGGGCAGTGTAGTCGCGGAATTTGCAAGTGAAATAACCGCTGGCCAAATTCAGCGGATCAACGACCTTGATGTTGATTGGCCCTGCACCGTAGTCATAAGTGGGATTAGCCATGTAGCCATCGGATAAAATGGTATTTAAACTGGCTTTGGTTAGTTCCAAACTGCGGTTTCCGTTGCCATAGCCATCTAAGCGCGTAATTTGAGGTGAGGAACCATAAGCAATGAGCTGTGCGGTACCGCCGGCTTCTGGCATTGGGTTGTGCGGAATTACTTCAATGGGCTTGACCTCGCCAACTGCCGCTTTTCTACTGGCAATGTAGCGTTTCTTTTGACCGTCTAACGAAAGTGGGTCATTGGGAGAATAATCTTTGTAATTGTTGTGCGCATAGGCTATAGCCATGTAATAGTAGCGCTTGAAATTGACTAATTTTTTGTCACCTTGGGCAAATTGATCGGTCTGAAGTCTAAAACTGTGCTGAATGCCTTTGTCTTCACCGTTCACGCGCTGCACCGGAATAGAGGCACCAAGCTGGTCGCTGAATTCAAAATTGATGATTTTACCGATGCCGTCTTTGATGTCGCATTGGGCTACCAAGCGCGCTTGGTCGGGGTCTTGTAATTCCGAGCTAGAAACTTTGGAGTTGGCCAATTGGTAGATTTGGTAGCCTTGGAAATTATAGGTTTTATCGGCATTGGGGTCGGCGGCAACGATGAACGGATCAAATTCTTCGTATTCTTCTTTGTAATTGTTAGAATTGACTGGATTGGAAAGCATTAAAATAACCTCATTGGCCAATTCTTGTGCCTGCACATCCGGTGCATGCGGCCCGTCGAGCACTTTGAAACAGTTTTCAAAAAGGGCTTGCGCTTTGTCGTCGGCTCGGCGCAGGGTTTCTACAGATGCGAATGGATCTCCGTTGCTCGAACGGGCCCAAACCACCCCAACGGTGATGTTATTGACTGCTCCTGGCTTCAGAATGAAAGGCCCTGCCGATTGTACAAAACGGCGGTCGTTTGGGGTGTTGTTGGCGGTTTGTTCGGTCCAGTTGGGTTGCGGATTTCCGCCGGTTCCCCAGCCGAGCGGATCGGTATTGCCTGGAAACATAAAGTCACAAGGCGTATTTGGATCGGCTTCCGGGTCAGAGATATGCCCACTACCGCCATAAACGAATTTGGTGCCGTCTTTCCAAAAACCACGTAAATAGTTGTAGTAATCACCCGCATTGACGGGGTCGGTTTGATTGGGGTTGGCGCCGTTGGTTGTATTGGAGTAGTACAAAAACCTGCGCATCCCAAAGCGTTCGTTGTCAACGATTCCATCACCATAGCCGATGCCGTTTAGCGCTTCGTTTTCCCAGATTCCAAAGGCGTTGTCTAGGCCGTCGTTGTCTTGATAAGGGCCTTCGAAGAAGTCGACGCCGACAGCAGGAGGTGAATAGCCATAGCCTTTGAAGCCGGAGTTGTCACCGTCAAAATTATCTCCGTTATAGTAGTAACCCAAGCCCCTATTTACGTCGCAGCCTACGTAATCGTCGTAGGGATCGCCGAGTGCACCGTCAGTAAAGAAACCAAAGTAAGTATTATACAAAGTTTGGGTACCTCGGTTGATGAGTTCGTAATTGTAAAAAGTCATGTTGTTGACTTCGTCATTGGAGGCAAATGCAAATGCCTGCGCCCTGATTTCCATGCCAATTGGATCGGCACCTGTTTCCGTGTGTATATTTCCTTTATCGTTCATGACCCACCAAAAATTGAGGTCGCCGTAGAGCGTGATTTTGCGTTCGGTAGAGCAATCTTTGGTTTTTTTGATGTCGTACCAGGGGAAATCGCCATCTTGCCAGTTGTAGGTGCCGTCGTTGTTGTAATCGTAGAAAGGCGCTAAGTAGTAATCTTGACCTTGCGAAACATCGCCATGGGCCGGCCATTCTTTAATAATCTGAGGTACGCTATAGTTGGGAAATAAATCGGCCTGAGTATTGGTACCGTTTTGCATGTCGAATATTCCGGCTTCGTACCAGGCGTTGAATTCGCGAATTTCATCTTGAGTAGAAATAAAATGCTTGTCGAATTTGGCGCAGTTGTCATAAGTCGTTTCGGCAAAAACTTTGGAAAGCGGGCCAGTCCAGTAGTCTTGGCCATTGCGGTAACGCAATGCTGCTAATTTGAGCTGGTTATTGACATCCGTTCCGCCAAGCCAGAGCGCTGCTGTAAAAAGCGCCATGATACCTGAGTTTTTAGGAACTTCGTACATCGAAAAGTTTTGGTTGGGCCGCTGCCACAAATTACCAGCGGTATGGATCATGGCCCGCACATTATTGAGTTCTAAGTAGGTTGTGTGCGTTGGAGGCGGGCAGTTGGCGCCTTTACTTTGGGTATTGATATGCGGTTTTTGAGCCCCGGTATATGTCTGGGCAAAAAGCAATTGAGGCAATGCAAAAGCGACGAAAAGGGAAAAGATAATTTTGTGCATTCGGTGTCTAAATTAAGGAAAAAAACGCTGTAAATTTGAATATGAAACAACTCACTTCTGCCAAAAATGAACCCAAGTAATTAAATAAACATTTCATTCTTTAAAACTAAAAACGAATGGCAGTAAGTTGTTGTGGGGTTCCAATTAAATTTGAATTATGGCAAAGACGGCAGATATTTATAGCAAAAGAGGAATCCGTACGGGTTATGTGTCAACGGTAATCGGGATTTCCCTCGTCATTTTTATGATAGGCTTGGTTTTAGGCGGCATTTTTGGCTTGCGCAGTATCGAAAAACAGGCAAAAGAAAACCTACAGGCAGACATCTTTTTTAAATCGGAACTCAATGATGCCGATATCAAGCAAATCGAAGAAGAACTCAAGGCTTGGCCTGAATTCGCCGATGTCTTTTTTATTTCTCCAGAACGGGCTATTCAAGAATTTGCCGGTGAAAGTCAAGCTGAAAAAGAAGTTTTAGCTCTTTTTGATGCAGAAAATCCGCTTCCTGCAACAATTGGCATAAAACCCAAAATGGAATTTGCCAGTCAGCCCGGAATGGCAGCTATCAAACGTAAATTATTGACGCGCTTTAAAGATGAAATCGATGAGGTCAACTACGATAAAGCCAGTGTTTCTAATGTCAATTTAGGCTTCAAACAATTTGCATTGTTATTTTTGGCAGTTGCATTGTTGCTTATTGTTATCGCCGTGGCCATGATCAATAACACCATCCGTTTGGCACTTTACTCCAAAAGATTTACCATTAAAACCATGCAACTTGTAGGGGCAACAGCCATGTATATCCGCAAGCCTTTTTTAGGTCAGGCGCTCTTTCAAGGATTGTTCTCATCCTTGATCGGTTTGGCCTTATTACTAACTGTATTTTACGGAATCAATAACTTACTCGAAACCATTCAAATTGCTTACACCCTAGAGAGTTTCTTGCTTTTGGTGGCGTTGCTTTTCGTCATAGGCGTTTTTATTACCATGATCTCTACTTGGTTTGCCTTAAACAAGTATCTTCGTATGAAATTAGATGATCTTTATTAACTATGAAGGACCCTATCAAACACTTCGGCTTTGACCCTGCCAACTACAAATGGCTCTACATTGGCTTGGCTATCAATATTCTTGGCTTCTTACTCATGATTGGCGGTGGCTCCGACGACCCCAATGTTTTCAAAGCTGACGAGCTTTTTAGTTCGGTGCGCATCACAATAGCCCCTATGCTTATTGTTGCTGGCTATGTAGTGATCTTCTATGCCATCATGAAGCGCAACAAAAAGGACCAAACTGAGTCTTAGCCCATGACTTTTTTGGATGCAATTATTTTGGCCATCATCGAAGGCCTTACCGAGTTTTTACCTATTTCGTCTACCGGTCACATGATCATTGCCTCGACGCTCATGGGCAATGCTTCCAATGATTTTGTTAAACTATTTACTGTAGCCATCCAGTTTGGCGCCATCTTATCAGTAGTATTGGTTTATTTTCAGAAATTTTTACAGTCTTTTCGCTTTTACCTCTTACTCTGCGCGGCTTTTATTCCTACGGCTGTCATCGGTTTGTTAGCCAAAGAACACATAGACGATCTTTTAGAAAATGTTGTAGTGGTGGCTTGGTCTTTATTGCTAGGCGGAATCGTATTGCTTTTTGTAGACCGTATTTTTGCGTCAAACGAAACCCAAACCGAAGAGACCCCCCTTGATTTTAAATCTGCATTTCTGATTGGAACCATGCAATGCCTGGCTATGATTCCCGGTGTTTCTAGATCTGCTGCCACCATTATTGGGGGCTTGACTCAGAAACTAACCCGCAAAGCAGCCGCAGAATTTTCGTTTTTCTTGGCAGTCCCAACCATGTTTGCCGCTACGCTCAAAAGCATGTACGACGAAAAAGAATTATTACTAGCGTCTGCGGGCAAGGAATGGTTGCTTTTATTGGTCGGAAACATCGTTGCATTTGCGGTCGCTTATTTAGCCATCAAGTCCTTTATTTCCTTTTTGCAAAAGAAAGGTTTTCGCGCTTTCGGTTGGTATCGGATCATATTGGGTGCGCTAATTTTACTTTTATTGGCAATGGGTGTTGATCTTCAAATGGCAGGCTGATGCTAGATATTACCGAAGGCCTAACCATTCTCGTAGACAAGCCCTACACCTGGACTTCGTTTGATGTCGTCAATAAAATCCGCTGGAACCTCAAGAAAAAACTGGGGGTTAAGAATGTAAAAGTGGGTCATGCCGGCACATTAGACCCATTGGCAACTGGCTTGTTAGTCCTTTGTTTGGGCAAGCATACTAAATTAATAGAAGGCCTTACAAATGATACCAAAACCTACACGGGTACTTTTCTTGTTGGCAAAACGACGCCATCCTTTGATTTAGAAACCGAGTATAATCAGGACTTTGACACCACGCACATAGATGCTGATCTGCTTGAGCAAGTACGCGCATCTTTTCTTGGACTACAAATGCAAACGCCGCCTATTTATTCGGCAAAACAAATTGACGGCAAGCGCGCCTATGATTTTGCACGTGCAGGTAAAACCGTAGAAATGAAGCAAAGCCAGATTGAAATTTTTGATTTTCAGCTGGACGCTGCGCGTTTCCCGGAAGTAGATTTTAAAATCAGTTGTAGCAAAGGCACTTACATCAGAAGTATAGCCAATGACTTTGGTCAGCGCTTGCAGTCTGGAGCAGCGCTTATTGCGCTGCGCAGAACGCAGTCAGGGTCTTTTCATATAGCTAACGCAAAAAGCGTCGAGGAATGGATTGAGCTCATCAATCAAGACGAGGTTGTTCAGCATTAACCGAGCAAGCCCTTATTCTTTGATATGTTTGAGTTTTTCTTGGACCTCCTTGATGTAACGGTGGTATTTATCTATCTTGTCATGATAGCCATTTTCTTCGGCTCTGTGCAATCTTTTTTGAAGGTAGTGTAGACGACGTCCTAACTTGAATTTGTCCCATTTGTATAAGATGCGTTTCATGTGGCAAGTTTTAGATAAATACTGATTTTGCGCCCTTTTGGCTTCCTTTAAATTTAGCTTTTAATAACTTAACATCCAAGTTAATTTAAATTGTTTGCTTACTATTTTGTTTGTATCTTTGTGGCCCTGAAAGTCGAAAGAATGCCTCGGTGGCGGAACTGGTAGACGCGCTGGATTCAAAATCCTGTTCTTTCGGGAGTGCCGGTTCGATCCCGGCCCGAGGTACAAAAGCCCCTGAATTTCAGGGGCTTTTTTAGTCTGATATCGTTACTAATTCGAGAATTACTTATCGTCCAAAATATTGATGACCCCACTTTTGCCATCGGTAATGATCGTTTTGGTATTCGCAGAGGTGGAAAGCTTCATGAATGCTTGAATTTGATTCATCTTTAAGACATTCGGCGTAAGGCTAGAATTAAGCAAATCATTGGCGGCTTTGTTTGCCTTGGCCTCAATTTCAATTCCTTTAGCGCGTCCTTCTGCTTCAATTTTCACTGCTTCAGCTCTCGCCTCCGCTTGAATAATTGCATTCTTCTTAGCGCCTTCTGCTTCTATGAGCTGTCGGTCCATTTCTTTTTTCTGACGGTCGAGTACAAATTCCATTCTGAGCGCTTCTTGTTCCGCCTCTAATTTTGCCTCAATGGAGCGGGTTAATCCTTGCGGTAAGCTGATGCTTTTCAATAATACAGCCTCAATGACAAACCCTTTTTCATCGCAAACTTCGGCGAGCCTTTTTTTGATTTCTTGTTCGATTTCCAAACGTTTGGCACTGTGCATGTCTTTTGCGTAATACCTTGAACATACATCAGATGCTGCCGATCTAAATACAGGTAAAATCAAGCTTTCTTCATAATTTAAACCTGTCTCTTTAATAATTTTTGGCACATCTTCAGCTTTAATATGGTACAAAATGGAGCTCTCCGAAAGAATAGTAAGACCTTCCTTTGAAGGCAGGTTTTCTTTGATCGACAAATTCATGGTGCGCACATTGACTTTCACCACTTTGGTAATAAATGGATTGTAGGCTACGGGTCCTGCCATTCTTACCTTTTCATCTATTTTTCCGAGTTTACTTTTTACGGCTACCTGATGTGGTTTTACTACTGTACAGCTTGCCACACCTGCAGCAAAAGCTGTTATCATTATTAGTTTTTTCATTTTTCAACGTTTTAGCAGGTTGCTATCAAAAGTTGTGCCGTAAACGATGATTTAAGATAGTGTTGTTATTGATAATTTTTATACTTTTTATTAGTATTTATTTAACTTCCATCAATTCTATCCAACTTTCTCCCAAATTGACGCTCAGTTGCGTACCTTTTTTAGGAAGTAAGGTAAATTCAGGATCCGAAGAAAAAATCATAAGTCCTAATTGATAGCCTGCTGGTATAATTTGATCATCCGGTTGGAAGGCAAAGTCAAGGGTATAAAATTGACCAGGTTGGAGCGCTTTCCCTTTTTCTAATGAAGCATGGTTTTGGGGATCGGCCCAAGCGCGGTTGACAATCACCTCTTCTATCTTTGCTTTCTTTGGATTGAAACCCGGAGGTACAGCAACGAGGTATGCGGAGAGGTTTGCAGCAGGTTTTGAACTAGCTACAGCAATATGAATAAGGCTTGTACCTGACAAATGCAGGGGCTTTTCAACTGCGTTAGTCCAAAAAAGGAGGCGGTTGGCAGCGTTTTTGTCAGAAAGGAGTTGTACGGCATTGAGGCTTGCATCATCGGTAAAAGTCAGGATACTTGCTTTACTTTTTTCTTTTGATAACATACCGGTATTGCCGCTACCGTGTAAATACCAACGCTGTATTTTGGCTTTCGGATTGGGGAAAGCACTGTAGGCATGTGCCTCTTTCTCTCCTTTTGATACAATCCAGGCGCTCGCTAAGTTTTCCACGCCATTTTCCACGCCGTGTAAATAATGCGTAAACCACTTGTTCATCATCCAAAATGGGGGCGGGTAGCCATGGCCTTGCTGGTTGTAATAAATTTTGGCAGTCAGGCCCATTTGCTTGGCTTTTTCATAGAAGCGAAAACTATGTTCGGCCATCACATTCCAATCTTCAAAACCATGGCACATAAATAAAGCAGCTTTCATGCTGTCCATTTGGGTGAGGTAATCTCTTGAGGCCCAAAATGTGTTGTAGTCTCCGGTAATACGGTCTTGGCCCGGAACTAATATTTTATCCCGAACCAATGCATCGTTGTGTGCACGGTTTTCTGGGTCGCCACTATGGACAAAGTCGTAAAGTACGTCGGTATCTTCACCTAGGTAACCACCCGGCGAACGCACCAAACCGTTGGAACGGTAATATAAATACCAAGAACTCACAGGCGCATTCGGAATAATGGCCTCCAAACCTTGTACCCCAGTACAAGCAGCAGCCAAGCATAAAGTGCCATTATAGGATGTCCCCATCATGCCCACTTTACCAGTACACCAATATGCACTTACCGTATCCATACCAGTGCGCGTTGTGTAACCCGCCGAGCGTCCGCAAAGCCAATCGATAACAGCAGCAGGCGCTAATTTTTCGTTTTCTCCACCAATGGTGGGTGCGCCGTCAGAAAAACCAGTACCGGGTGAGGATGAATAGACAGCAATAAATCCTCGCTTCACCCAAGACATATCTTGGAAATAAGCGTCTATTGGTCTGTTGGATTTTCTTTCGGCTACCGCGTTTTTGTGTGGTGGCGGCGTTTGGCCAATTTCGTGTTGAACATTCCAAAAATAGCTTTTGGAGTTTCCTCCGGTGCCCGCAAAATAAGGGCTCGTCATATAAATCACAGGCAACTTAAGTCCTTGCGTTTGGGTCTGTAATGGCCGGGTCAAAAAAACGTGCATGCGGTCTAGTTTACCGTTGGCATCGCTGTCAAAGTTGGTCTGTACCCACAATTCTTCTTTGATCCAGTCTGACTGGTTGCTAAATGCCGAAACAATTTGCGCCTCACCATTGAGAAATTGGGGCTTGGCTTGTTGGGCGAATGTGTGGGTGAGGAAGGAAAGACCAAGTGTGAGGCAGAAGAGTTTTTTCATTATTACAAATAATATTTGTCCAGTTTTGAATTTCGTGAAAATACATGAATCGTCGCACAAATTGCAGTAAAAAAATGAACTTGCACCGCGAACTAAAAATTCGAGGTCAAACTTATTTCTAGATTAGGACTTTAAATGTCTCAATAAAAACGATGAGTTAAAAGTATGGTTAAACCATCAACTCAACATTTAGAATATTTCCGATTTCTATTTTTTCCTTCTTCCGAATGTCCGCTTTCAGAGGTAGGATATAGGCATTGAGTTTTGTATCATACCAAATCGCGGTATGCCATAGGGTCCCACTAATTTTTACCTTAGCCTTCATTCTTCCCCAACCTTCTTCTTGCCATTTCATATTTTGACGTATTTCCTCAGAAAATTCTATGGGTAAGGATACAAAATACCATCCCCCAGTGGCGGAATGTTTCCAAATGGGAGCTGAGAATTCGTAGGTGATTTTGATGGACAAAATTTGAAATCAATTACGAAAATTACAATATATTTTAATTGAGTTTTATCCTAAGTGATTTCGTTTATGAAAGTAAACTTTCAACACTTCTAGAAATGCAAAAAGCCAGTCAATCGACTGGCTTTTCTTAGTAGCGGGGACAGGACTATCCTTCATTTCATTTCGGATGGACCTCAGGATGGGGCTTTACTAAGAAAAGCTCAGAACGCTGCGCGTTCTTCCTTTTTTATTGTCTTAACCTTCATCCAAGCAAAGCTTGATTCAGTTTCATCCAATAAAAAAAGCCAGTCAATCGACTGGCTTTTCTTAGTAGCGGGGACAGGACTCGAACCTGTGGCCTTCGGGTTATGAGCCCGACGAGCTACCAACTGCTCCACCCCGCAATCTATCTTGAAACGCGTTGTTTTCTTTATTGGGACTACAAAGATAGGAACTTTTTTGGTTTCTGCAAAATTTAAATATTCAAAAATGCTTAGCGGACAGTCGGGCCGGCGCCAAATTCTTTTTCGGAAGCCAAGAAGCTGAGTTTACCTTCTTCGTTTTCAGCCATTAAGATCATGCCTTGTGATTCGATACCGCGGATTTTTCTAGGTTCTAAATTCAAAAGCACCAAAACGGTTTTGCCAATGATGTCTTCAGGGGCGTAGTGTTCGGCGATGCCTGAGACAATAGTGCGGTGGTCAATGCCGGTGTCTACGGTGAGTTGTAGCAGTTTGTCGGCTTTTTCTACCTTTTGAGCGCTGAGGATAGTGCCCATGCGGAGGTCCATTTTTGAGAAGTCGTCGAAGGCAATTGCGTCTTTCATAGGTGGGTATTTAGAACTTGGGGCTGCGGTAGCCTTTAATTTATTGATTTCTGTTTCGACGAGCGTGTCTTCTATTTTAGCAAATAGAATTTGCACCTCGCCAATTTGATGACCAGCAGCCAATAGATTGATTTGGCCCAGATCTGTGTATTTTGACCAAGATGCATTAAGCATTTTGGCTAATTTATCAGCGGTTGCGGGTAAAAATAGTTGACAAGCGATTTGCAAGTTGGCTGTGATTTGCAAAGCCAAATGCATGATCGTTTCGACGCGCTGCGCGTCTGTCTTGACTAATTTCCAGGGCTCGTTGTCAGCTAAATATTTGTTGCCAATACGGGCTAGTTGCATCATCTCTGCCTGAGCTTCGCGCAATTTATAGGCGTAAGCTAATTTAGAGATGCGTTTGGGGATAGTTTGAATTTGAGCAATAATTTGTTCGTCTTCGGCCGTAAAGGCATGGGCTTCCGGAACTTTGCCGTTGTAGTATTTATTGGTCAGCACCAGGGTGCGGTTCACAAAATTGCCCATGATATCGGCTAGCTCAGAATTGACCCTTGATTGAAATTCTTTCCAGGTAAATTCAGCGTCTTTGGTTTCAGGTGCTATAGCCGTAAGAACATACTTTAGTTCGTCGGTTTTATCAGGATAAGCTTCTAGATACTCGTGTAGCCAAACTGCCCAGTTTCTAGAGGTTGAGAATTTGTCTCCTTCGAGATTCAAAAATTCATAGGCTGGTACGTTGTCTGGTAAGATAAAATCGCCGTGGTTTTTGAGAAGAATAGGGAAGATAATGGCATGGAAAACAATGTTGTCTTTACCTATGAAGTGCACTAGTTTACGGTCTATGGCTTTACTTTTGAGCCAGTATTGCCCCCAATCTTTGCCGTTATCAAGCGCCCATTGTTTGGTGGCTGAAATGTAACCAATAGGCGCATCTAGCCAAACATAAAGCACTTTTCCGTCTGCACCTGGAAGAGGTACTTTTACGCCCCAATCTAAATCGCGGGTCATGGCACGGGGTTTAAGCCCTCCATTGATCCAAGACATGCATTGGCCAATGACCTGATTGCGCCATTCTTTCGGGTTGTGTTGAATTTCACCGTCTAAAGTTCCTTCTTGGATCCAGTCTTTGAGCCAGCCTTCGTGTTGGTCCATGGGCAAGTACCAATGAGAGGTTGATTTGAGAACAGGTGTTTTACCGCTCAGGGTAGAAACTGGATTGATGAGGTCGGTGGGGCTGAGGTCCGAACCACATTTTTCGCATTGGTCGCCGTAGGCGCCAGCACTGTGACATTTTGGGCAAGTCCCCGTGATGTAGCGGTCTGCTAAAAATTGTTGGTATTGTTCGTCGAAATATTGCTCAGAGACATTTTCTGTGAATTGCCCTTGCCCGTGCAAGCGTTTGAAAAAGTCAGCGGAAGTTTGGTGATGAAGCGCACTTGAGGTGCGGTGAAAAATATCAAAACTGATCTGAAAGTCGGCAAATGCTTTGCGGATAATGCCGTCGTATTTATCGACAATGTCCTGAGGGCTCAGCCCTTCTTTCTTGGCGCGTAAGGTAATAGCCGCGCCATGTTCGTCAGAACCGCAGATAAAAGCGACATCGTGGTCGTTCATGCGCAAAAAACGTACAAATATATCGGCTGGAAGATAAACGCCAGCAACGTGCCCTAAATGGAGGGGGCCATTGGCGTAAGGCAAGGCTGCCGTAACGGTATAAGATGCTTTTGACATACTGCAAAGATAGCAAATAAAAAAGGGACGGTTGCCCGTCCCTTTTCTTGTTCAATAAAGCTTGAACTTATTTTTTAACGACATTGAATTGGGCTGTTTTACCGTTTTCAAGTGTAACGTTGAAAATGTAAAGACCTGTTTCTAATGCATTGATGTTTACGTTGTCTTGACCTGCAGCAAGGTTTAATGTAGTTGCCATCGCAACTTTTCCTGCAACGTCTGTAACAGTCAATTGAGCAGTACCTTCGCCTTCGATAGCAACGGTAACAACATCGTTAGCTGGGTTAGGGAAAGCCTTGCCAGCAACTGTGTTCAATTCAGCAACGCTTACATCATTGTCAGCAACACCAATAGCTACAGAGCTAGGGATGTCTGAACCAAAACCACCAGCGTAGTAGGTGCCATCGCTCTCGTTTGGCGCCATTGGCTGTAGATAGTATGCTTCGTTCCAGGTGAGGTTAGTTCCGTTTTCGTGACCCATGTAGAGGTTCAAGTTTACTGTTTGAACACAAGCTAAATAACGTTGGTTGTCTTCAAGAGCAGCAGGTGTTGTAAAGGCACCGAAAACTGTCTCGCCTTGAAGATCGTCTGGGTAATAATAGAAACCATTGGCTACCTCAGTTAGCGTATTAAATGCCAAGTTAGCATCGTTGAGGTCGGTAAATACGTCTTCCCACTTGTAGAGGTAAAGTGCCATTTCTTCGCCTGTAAGAAGCACGCCAGAAGCAGCTGAAGTGGTAGCAGAGAAATAAATACCTGTAGCTTTTAAACGACTTGCGTTTGCGTTGTCGATAACCTGGCAAGAAGAATAAGTTTGGTTGTTTGAGCCCGGGCGGTAGTAGTTACCACCTGATGGAGAACCTGTTGCAGGATCTGCCTGAGCGTAGCTAAACATAGAGTCAGTTACTGTGAATGTAGTGGTCAATACGTTATCAGCGTTGTAGTCGTCGGGACCGCTCAAAGTCAAAGTGTATGTGAGCGTGTAAGTTCCAGCAGGGTAAGAAGCTAAAGAGAAATTAGGCAAAGTAGAAGCACCGCCAGGGAAAACATCAAGTGAGTCGCCAGCTGGAAGGCTGATGCCTGAAGTTGTGTTGTCGTAAACTGTAGCACCAGCTGGGTTGGTGATTTTAGCATTCAATGCCATGCCTGTTTGCGCTTGGTTTCCGTAGTTGTATACACGTGAACCCAAATCAAAGTTGAATTCAGTACCGTTTTGAGCCAATTGCGAAGGAATCATTGCTTGACGCGGCAAAAGCGTTGCACCACCTGAAATACCACCATCGTTAGGGAACAAACCAGTTTTATTACCAAGGAACATGACAACAGGGCCATTTGCCATTTCGGCAATAAGCGCCAAACCGTCAGTAAGGTCAAGCATGACAACTGGTATAGTAACGTTTGCACCTTGCGATCCTGCTCCCATTGCAATTACTTCACCTGGGTTGCGGTTCACGATGATGACACCAACTGCACCAGCGTTTTGCGCATTGAGTGCTTTCACACCGAACTCACAGGTATTGCGAAAAATAACGGCAATTTTACCTGTTAGATCATTAATAAGTGGGTTACATCCTTCTGCAGATATTGGGTTACCTTGTGCATTAGTACCAGTAGAACCGTCGTCGACGATTTTGAGGGTATCTTGAACAAAAGTACCAGGGATATTGAAGTCTGGTGTACCCCAGCCACCCGCAGGATCTGCCCAAGTGTGGGTGTAGTTAGCGACAATGCTCTGCGGAGAAATCCCGGCTGCAATCACCTGTGCGTAGGTAGTAGCGCTAAGCACTACTGCACTGATTGTAAGTAAAAGTTTTTTCATTGTTGATTTTTTAGATTTTGCCTAAAGTTAATGAATTTTAAAAATAATGCAAAAACCAATGAATATTTATTTAAAAAGGGCACCTAAGCACCCTTTTTCAATGAAAATTTTGATTTTATACATCAATTTATTTGAACCAAATAATCAAATAGTAGAAGATGGCCGCCAACAAACCACTTACTGGTATGGTGAGGATCCATGCCCAAAGTAGGTTGATAGTTACCCCCCAACGCACAGCGCTAAGGCGTTTGGTAGCGCCAACGCCAATAATTGAACCAGTAATGGTATGGGTTGTCGAAACAGGGATTCCAAACTGAGATACCGTAAACAGGGTAAGAGCTCCTGCGGTTTCGGCGCATACACCTTCCAGCGGTGTCACCTTGGTAATCTTAGTTCCCATGGTTTTGACAATCTTCCAACCACCCATTAAGGTTCCAATACCGATCATTAAGTAGCAACCAAAAGCCACCCAAAAAGGCATGGTATCAGAATGTACTTTTGTTTTTATTTTATGCCCTTCTCGTAATTCTCCGGTACTACCATCGATATACTCACTAAAAACACTTGCGTATTTATAGGTTGTATCAATTGTTTTATCCACAAAGATGGTGTCGTTAGTTTTAGCATCACAAAGCGCATCTCCAAAAGTATAGATCTCGATTTTGTGCATTTCCTCGTCGATGGCTTTGAAGGTAGGCGCCCCTTGTGCTGAACTAATTGTTTTGCCTTCCACAGAATATAGGGAAGTTCCGGTAGCAGCATCGATGATTTCTTTGTGATCAATGTAGTATAACTGACCGTTAAGTTCTGCAACCTCTGGCTTAAACTTGTGTTTTTTACCTTCGGCATCATCGAATTCAATTTGCATGAGCTCCGTGATTTGTAAATCTTTTGGTACGGGTTTGTCGAGTTTACCCTCACGGCCCATGTTGCCATAAACAAGTAGCGCAGCGCAAATAATTCCCATTACTTTCTGAGAATCTGCTCCACCATGTCCAAGAGAAAACGCTGCTGATGAAAGCAACTGCAATTTCTTGTGCATATTGGCTTCTTTGAGTGCAGATGGTTTTCTGCTTCCATGTGCAATTTCAAACCATATGTAGACAAGAATGAATACAGCAATCATACCTTCAACGATATACATCATGATGGGCTTCATATCAATGTACTCAATCATGTATTCCATTACGGCAATTGTAATTCCAGAGAGGGTTAGGATAACGAGCATTTTTTTCCAAAAAGAACGCAATATCGTGACAACCGCAATGAGGTAAGCGATAAATCCACCAATAATAGGAGCCAAGAAAATAAACATGACGACTTTGAGAATTTCGCCACTTTCAATCACGCCAAAACCCGCATGTGCAACAGCTGCACCTGCAAAGCCTCCGATTAAGGTGTGTGAAGAGGAAGATGGAATACCTAACCACCAAGTGAGTAGATTCCAAAATGTAGCAGCAAGAAGCCCAGCCAATATAACCCAAAGATCAATTGCACCATTATCTACGGTTTTGGCGACAGTATTACCGACGCTCATGTCAAATACCCAGAATGCAACAACATTAAACAGGGCTGCCCATAATACGGCTTGAAAAGGCGTCAATACTTTTGTAGATACAACCGTTGCGATAGAGTTGGCAGCATCGTGAAAGCCATTAACAAGGTCAAATAGCAATGCGATGCCAATGACGATAAGTAATAAAGTAAACATTAGAATGTTTTTAGGTTAGGTTATGCGTATTTGACCACAATAGATTCAATCACGTTTCCTGCGTCTTCACATTTGTCTGTGGCAGTTTCCATGACCATATAAAGTTCGCGACGCTTGATGAGTTCTTTTGCGTCAACATCTGAGTTAAATAGTTGCTCGATACTCATATCAAAAATATTGTCGGCGTTGTTTTCGATGCTGTTGATTTTAATAACGCACTCAATGATTTTTTGCGTGTTTTTGAGGTTGCGAAGTTCCATTACTGCCGCTTTTACAGCTATGACGGCGTCGTTGATAGCTGCTGCAGTTTTCTGAATACCTTGATCTGCAATAGGGTCGATTTTGTAGAAGTTGATTTTTTTGCCTGATGCGTAAATGTAATCAGCGATGTCGTCTAATGCTGATGCCAGTGCATGGATATCTTCACGATCAAATGGCGTGATGAAGTTTTTACCTAATTCGATAAAAATTTGATGGGTAATATTATCGTTTTGGTGTTCGATATCACGCATCTCCTCAATGAGGGCTGCACGTTTGTTGAAATCGGACTCATGCACAACTTGTTGTAATTTCTGTGCGATGCGCTCGAGGTTATTACTAGCGTCTTCGAATAATGAATAAAACACCTTGTCTTTTGGAAGAAAATAACTTAAAATACCAGCCATAATTATTGTTTTTATTGGGCAAATGTATGCTTATCAGGGGTGTTCTTAAAGCAAAGTACATTTTGTTAACGTAAACATAACATAACTATTTGGAAAGTTTTCCGTGAAAATGAGGCAACGGTAGGTCATGTACATTCAATTCTTTAAATGTTAACAAAACATTAAGTAGATTATTTAAAAGTTAAATGAAAATAAAGCCAATATGAACTCAACATGAAGGAACTAATTTTGGTCCCGAATTAAAATCCATGAATAATGACCAAAATTTATTTATTACTACTCGGAATAACATTGTCGACTGCTGTCAATGCGCAGCAACCTACTGATACAGTTAAATCGAAAGTAGCAACCCCAACTAAGAAATGGTACGAGAGCATACAACTTCGGGGCTACATGCAAGTACGTTATAATGGCCTGTTACAAACAAATGAAGACCTCGAATGTGAACAATGCGACAAAAGTTGGGGTGGCGACAACGACTTCTTTATTCGTCGTATGCGTCTCATTTTCTTTGGTCAAGTGAGTCCGCGCGTTTATTTCTATGTGCAGCCAGATTTCGCCAGTTCTACTTCTGCTACTTCTCTGCACTTCGGACAACTACGCGATGCCTATTTTGATGTTGGTTTAGACGAAAAAAATGAATTTCGTTTTAGAATCGGGCAATCCAAGGTTCCGTACGGCTTTGAGAACATGCAGTCTTCGCAAAATCGATTACCTCTAGACCGTGCCGACGCTATGAACAGCGCCGTTACAAATGAACGCGATCTTGGTGTTTTCTTTTATTGGGCACCTGCAAAAACGCGTAAATTGTTTTCTTCTTTGGTAAGCGAAGGCTTGAAAGGATCTGGGGATTACGGCGTATTAGGAATCGGCGTTTACAACGGACAAACAGCCAACAGGCCTGAACTTAATGCGAATAAACATTTAGTGGCACGCGCGTCATATCCTTTTCAATATAAAAACCAAGTGATTGAAGCAGGTATTCAAGCCTACCAAGGACAATTTACACTTTTATCTACTACCTCAGGAGTAGCAACGCTTACCGATAAATTATACACAGACGAGCGCGTTGGCGCCACCTTTGTATTATATCCAAAACCTTTTGGGATATTGGCTGAGTACAATATTGGTCGTGGACCGGAATACGATAAATTCACCAATTCGATCATCGAAGCTCCACTCAAAGGCGGGTTTATTACAGCGAGTTATAAATTAGACTTCAAAGGCCAAACACTTATTCCTTTTAGTCGCTACCAGTATTACGATGGTGGTAAAAAACATGAGCTAGATGCCCGAAGTTATGAAGTGAAGGAATTGGAAATCGGTGCCGAATGGCAACCAAATAAAAACTTTGAATTGGTGGTAATGTATACGATGTCAGCAAGGCGCTTTGAAGACGCTGTCAATCCAACCAATTTCCAAAGAGGAAATTTATTGAGAATTCAGGCGCAAGTGAATTTTTAATTTACTCGAAGATACCCATACAAAAAAGGGAGGCCCGCAGGGCCGCCCTTTTTTATTTTAAATAAACTTAAATCTTACTTTGCAGCTGCAAATTTGGCCGCAACTACTTCCCAGTTGATGACATTGAAAAATGCGTTGATGTAGTCTGGGCGACGGTTTTGGTAGTTGAGGTAATAAGCGTGTTCCCAAACGTCCAAGCAAAGAATTGGCGTACCATTGCAGCCTTCGCCCATTAGTGGGTTGTCTTGGTTGGCAGTGGAGCAAATTTCAAGTGCGCCGTTGCTTACACACAGCCAAACCCAACCAGAGCCAAAACGCGTGGTGGCGGCTTTGGCAAATTCGTCTTTGAACGCTTCAAATGAGCCAAAGGTTGAATCGATAGCTGTGGCTAATTCACCGCTTGGATTACCACCTGCGTTTGGCGCCATGATTTCCCAGAATAGGTTGTGATTCCAAAAACCACCACCGTTGTTGCGTACAGCTGGTTTGTCTTTGCAAACTTTAAGGATCTCTTCAATAGACATGCTTTCCATTTCGGTACCAGCAATTGCATTGTTGAGGTTAGTGGTATATGCTTGGTGGTGCTTGCTGTGATGGATTTCCATAGTGCGCGCATCGATATGCGGCTCTAGTGCCGTGTAGGCATAAGGTAAATTTGGAAGTTCAAAAGCCATTTTGATCTTATTTTTAAAGGTGAATATTGTTTGATTTCTACTACAAAATTACAACAAAATTCACCACGCATTGTTCTTGGTGTATCTTTGTACCATGAACCCAGAGCGTCCGATTTCCGATTGGTTACCATTGTCTTTAAAAGAGGCAGAAAAACGAGGTTGGGAGGCCTTTGATGTCATTCTCATTTCCGGCGACGCCTACGTAGACCACCCGAGCTTTGGCACGGCTGTCATTGGCCGCATTATCGAAAGTGAAGGATTTAAAATTGGTATCGTTGCGCAGCCCAATTGGCAAGACGACCTCCGCGATTTCAAAAAACTTGGTAAGCCAAAGTACTTTTTTGGCGTAACCGCCGGCTGCATGGACTCCATGGTAAATCACTACACTGCCAACAAACGCTTGCGCTCTACCGATGCCTACACGGCAGGTGGGCAGGCCGGTTTTAGACCCGACTACGCCAGTATTGTCTACAGCAACATCCTCAAAGAAATTTACCCCGATGTACCAGTCTTACTTGGCGGCATCGAGGCTTCTTTGCGCCGTGTCACCCACTACGACTACTGGAAAGACCAACTTATGCCATCCATATTAGTTGACGCCAAAGCTGACTTACTGGTGTACGGAATGGGTGAACAACCTTTGCGCACCTTACTTCGTTTACTGAAGCGCGGTGTTCCTTTCGAACAAGCCAAGACCATCAATCAGGTGGCCTTCCTACAAGATGCACAACTCGAACTTCCTAAAAATAAAAATTGGGAAACTATTGAGTTAGCTAGCCACGAAGTCTGTTTACAATACAAACTCAAGTACGCCGCCAATTTTAAGGTGGTAGAGGTTGAGTCTAACAAATGGGCCGCCAACCGCATTATACAGCAAGTAGGTAAACAAACGCTTGTTATCAATCCGCCATTCAAGACCATGACCGAAAAAGAGATGGATGGCTCGTATGATTTGCCCTACACGCGTTTACCCCATCCCAAATACAAAAAACGCGGCGCCATACCTGCCTACGACATGATCAAGTTCTCGGTCAATACCCATCGCGGCTGTTTTGGAGGTTGCAGTTTTTGCACGATTTCAGCCCACCAAGGAAAATTCATTGCTTCTCGCAGTGAAAAATCGATACTCAAGGAAGTAGAGGAATTGACCAAACACCCAGAATTTAAAGGGTATTTATCCGATATCGGAGGCCCCTCAGCCAACATGTATCGCATGAAAGGCAAGGACGAAGCTATTTGCGCTAAATGTGTCTCACCGAGCTGTATTCATCCTGTTATTTGTCATAACCTCGATACCTCACACAAACAAATGACCGAGCTTTATCGCAAAATTGATAAATTCCCTGGCGTCAAAAAAGCCTTTGTTGGTTCTGGTATTCGCTACGACCTACTTGTCGATGATTTTAACAAGAACAACGAAGACGGTAACCATGACGAATACATCGAGCAGGTCATTACCCGCCATGTATCGGGCCGCTTGAAGGTAGCTCCAGAGCACACCTCAGATGCGACGCTCAAAATTATGCGCAAGCCTTCGTTTCAATATTTTCATAAGTTCAAAGAGAAATACGACCGCTTGTCTGCTAAGCACGGGCTCAAACAACAACTCATTCCGTATTTTATATCCTCACATCCTGGCTGCGAGGAAATGGATATGGCTAACTTGGCTGCAGAAACCAAAGAAATGGGTTTTCAGCTCGAACAAGTTCAAGATTTTACGCCTACACCCATGACAGTAGCAGAAGTCATTTATTATACAGGCGTTCACCCTTATACCCTAAAGCCAGTTAAAACAGTCAAAACCCGAGAAGAAAAGCTCAACCAAAACCGCTATTTTTTCTGGTATAAAAAGGAAAACAAAGACTGGATCCGTCAACGCCTACAAAAGGCAAAGCGTCCAGATTTGCTCGAAAAACTGCTCGAAAGTTCGCAGACCAAAGATGCACAAGTGCCTAAATGGCTTTCGGAAAAAAGAAAAAAACGTTGAGCATACAACTAATTTTTACTACATCCGTTTATATTACGTGTTTAAAAACATAAAGAGTACACATGAAGAATTTACTTGCATCAACCTTTTTACTGCTACCTACTTATTTTCTTGCTCAAGAACTAACTGAAACCCCATCAGAAGAAACTTACCAAGAGGTCATTCCTTCTTTTTCTTCAACCAGAGTAATTAACGGCCATTCTGTTGAAACACTCAGTAAAGGCACCTACGAATTTCGCATAGAACACCGTTTTGGCGATATCGCCGGCGTCAATGGCGGTATACAAAATATGTTTGGGTTCGATAACTTATCCGATATGCGCATCGCTTTAGAATACGGCATCACCGATCAGCTTATGGTTGGTTTTGGCCGTGCCAAGGGCACAGGCGCTCCTTATCGTTCATTAGTAGACGGCTTTGTCAAGTACAAGGCAGTAGGCCAAGAAGAAAATAAATCGCCAATTTCAATTACTGCAGTAGCGGGCTCAAGTTTTACATACATGACAGCTTCGCCAGATGAAGGTTTGGTCACCCACTTTCCAAAAGTAGCACATCGGCTCAATTATTTTGCACAAGTCAATGTGGCGCATCATTTTGGAGATCGAGGCGCTATTCAGATCTCACCAACTTTGGTACACCGAAACTATGTTGCCAACACCGACCAAAACGATCTTTTTGCGCTTGGTGTAGCGGGTCGTCTCAGACTTACTTCGCGCTTCGCGCTTGTCGGAGAATACTATTACTGTTTTAACGACCCTCAATTTCGTCAATCCGGGTTCACTAATAGCGGAGCCATTGCCCTTGAGTGGTTTACCTTTGGCCATAATTTTACCATCAATATCACCAATTCAGGTGGTATCGGCGAGACCCAATTTATTCCATTCAATACCGAACAATGGCAAAAAGGTCAATTTCGGCTTGGCTTTACTGTTGGCAGGAAATTTGTTATCGAATAAAACACCAAATAAAATAACGGCATATGAAAACTAGAAATTATCTCCTCTCCTTTTTTGCACTGCTCGGTTTAACTGCATTTACGCTTGTCGCACTCGAGCATTACGTTGTCACTAAGGATTTCAGTATCGAATTCAAAAGCAAGGACCCTTCAGGCTCGTTTAAAATCATGGAAGGCGAAATCGATTTTGACGAGAAAGACCTCTCCAATGCCAATTTTGATTTTAAAATTGATATCCGCTCAATTTCTACAGGAAACGGCATGATGACTAAAAAAGCACAAACTGCCGAATGGTTTGATACCGCAAAATACCCATATGCTAAATTTAAATCTACGAAAGTGGAGAAAAAGGAGGGCAGCACATACAACATCAACGGCAACCTGACAATAAAAGGAATTACCAAAGCCGTAACTGTTCCTGCTACCTATTCAAAAGCAAATGGCAAAGTCATTTTTAAGGGGACTTTCTACGTGAATCGTATGGATTTTAAAGTCGGTAAGAAAAGTGATGCTGTTCCGGATCAAATGAAGGTGAATTTTGAAATCCCTGCTCAAGGCAAATAAGAAAGTCATGAAGCATTTCTTTTTCATATTTACCCTCGGAAGCATGCTGCTTTTCTCTTGTACAAGAGATAAAATCACGCCAATAGACCAACAATGCAATTCCACCATTTCATTTGCAAATGAAGTCCTTCCTATAATGGAAGCCAACTGTGTGAGCTGTCATCAGCCGGGTAATGTTTCTGGAGGCTATGACCTCAGCACTTACAATGCTATATCGGAAAATGCCAATGCCATCATTGGTTCCATGAAAGCAAATGGCTACCAGTTGATGCCAATTGGAGGCCCCGCCTTGCCCGACAGCACCATTCAAAAAATATCATGTTGGATCAGTCAAGGAAAACAAGACAACTAAATACAAAATTGAATTTTTAAACATGAAAAAATCTATTTTACCTATATCCATTCTTTTTTTAGGATTAGCCGCGTTCTCGTTTATTGATCCTCAATTAGAAGGCATACAAGCAGCTCCTTCGAATTCAGGCGGTCCGTCGGGTGGCCAAGCCGGCGCCCCTGGTGAACAAAATTGCACCAGTTGTCATAGCGGCGCTACGCAAAACGGCAGTACTGAGAATCAGTTAATCATCAATAACGATATTGGGTTTGGTATCACACAATACACGCCGGGCGCAACCTACACTGTTAATCTGTCAATGGCAAGCAATCCTGCTAAAAAAGGATTTCAAGTGACAGCATTGAATGGAGCAAATACAATGTCTGGTAATTTTATTGCAGGGGCAAATACTCAAATTAAAACGGCAACTATTTCTGGAGGACAACGCAAATATGCCACCCACAAAAGTTCTTCAAATACATCGGCTACCCAAGTTTGGAATTGGACTTGGGAGGCACCTGCGACCTCAGAAGGCCATGTAACATTTTATGTAGCTACCAACAAGGCCAACAACAATAACAACGACAATGGCGACATCATTTATTTGTCACAGCATGTCTTTTTAAATGACGATGCAAGTCTCCAAGATGCTACCGTTGAAAATACATTTGAAGTAGGATATTCGCCTGAAAAAGGTGCAGCACTCATTACATTTTCAAATCTAACACATGCACAGACGAGTATGAATTTGGTCAACCTAGATGGGAAGTCGGTTTTCAGTAAGAAGCTAGGTAGTGCAAAAATTGGCAACAATAAAGAATGGGTAGAGCTTCCAAATGGTCTAGCCAGTGGCATGTATGTACTGCATTTCTTTGTCGGCAATAAGGCGTACTCTGCACCAATAAGTATTCAGCATTAATTGAGTGTCAGTTGGCTTGCCTTTTGGGCGTAAAATCCTTTCTGTTCAATAATATCCAACTTGAGGCTGCGAAATGCGGCCTCTTTTTTTGCAGCCCGATACACATGCAATAAATACCAGTTTCCTTCCTCTCGAAAATTTCCAAAAGGTATATTTTGTAGTTTCAAAAATCGATTTTCTGCCTGCGTCAACTGATTCAAGTTGTAAAGGCACATTCCGCCATAAAATAATGCATTTGCATCGTCCGGATATACCTCAAGAATTTGATCAAAATGCAAGAGGGCAAGTTTGTAATTTTCTTTAGCAAATTCTTCAATTGCCGTGCTTAATAAGTTAATGTATGGAATGTTTCTTAACTGATCTCCAAATTCATTTTCTTGAACTCCCTCTAAAGACTTGTTTGCTTCAGTCCTATAATATCGGTAATCGACAGCCTTGAGATTTTTAATGTATAATTCGCGCCCCATTTTCAAGGCCAAGGATTTTCCTTTTGTTTGGGTTGCTTCAATTTGTTGAAGTGGCTTCTGATCCAAGCGTTGGAGTATTTCTATGTGTGATTCTGTGCGTTGGCTTTTTTCCTGCGTTTCAATTACGACTTGTTCGGCAGAGATGCGAAGTAGGGTTGGTGCCACTTTCATCTTTTGTATTTCTTTTTGTGAATGGATTTTAATAATGGAGGATTGCTTTTGTAGCTCGCTCAATTTTATGGTGTCTTTTGCTTTTGGTGTCGGAATCATCAAATAGCCAATCATTAGGGAAAAGATGCCCAATGTCATAATCAAGGATATTTTTAACAGTTTTACGCTTTGTTGCCGCCTACTGGCAAATTGTTCAAATTGCTTCCAACTGCTTTTGTCCTCCTGAAAACCCTCCATAGCATCCATCGCAAAATCGTCGTCTACCAGTGCTTTTTCAATCTGGTGTTTTTCCTTCTGGTTGTTGGTCTGAAGGTATTTTTTAAAAAGCGTTCTATTTGCTTTCATGTTTTCCTTTTTCTTCCATTAATATTTTGAGTTTTCGCTTTCCATTCTGAATAAAGCTCTTTACTTCATTGTAGCTAAAACCGGTTTGCTGCATGATTTGCTCGTAACTCAATTGCTCCAGATAAAATAAAGTGATACATTTTTTTTGTTGTTCTTTGAGTTGAGCAAGGGCCCACTCGAGCAAATTGAGCTCCCTTTCAATATCAAGCGTATCATGCTCAATTGCATCCTCGATATGTTGTTCTTCTATATGATATTGCGCGATTTTATTTTTTCGCAGAAAACCAAGAGCGGCATTTCGTGCCACAGTATGCAACCATCCTTTGAAGTAATTGATATCGTGTTTAAGCAACAGTTGAGGCAGTTTTTCAAAACACTCCATGGTGAGGTCTTCTGCATCAGTTCTGCTTTTCGTGTACTTTAGTTGCACGCCATAAACAAGGTGTGCATATCGACTAAATAATTCATCGATACAAGCGCCCCATTTATGGTCTTTATATACCTCAATGAGCTTTTCATCGTTTAATGACTTCAAATATGCCTTCTTGCCAAGTATCATCTAGTGCAAAGATGCCGAAAATACAGGCTTTCCACAAAACATCACAAAAGAATGCAACCTTTCAAATACTTGATCGTTAGACCACTGTGCTTTTGCTGAAAATAATTTTTAAAATTTCTTTCAAAAAATCATTGCTAAACCAAAAAGAGTACATATCTTTGCACCCCGCAATTAATACAACGGTTGAATACAATTGTGGGTTTTTAAAATCCAAGAAGATGAGTAGGGATTGGAGTTCTTACTGATTACACAAGACAAGTTCTTTGAAGTATTGAGAAATAAGGAAACAGCGTTTTTAAGAATAAAAACAAACATACTCGAGCTCTTAAAATTCGAAGTTATTATACAACGGAGAGTTTGATCCTGGCTCAGGATGAACGCTAGCGGCAGGCCTAACACATGCAAGTCGAGGGGTAGCAGGATTAAGCTTGCTTAATTGCTGACGACCGGCGCACGGGTGCGTAACGCGTATGCAACCTACCTTATACTGGGGTATAGCCCGGAGAAATTCGGATTAATCCCCCATAGTACTATTTTACTGCATGGTAGAATAGTTAAAGCGTCAGCGGTATAAGATGGGCATGCGTCCTATTAGCTAGATGGTGAGGTAACGGCTCACCATGGCTACGATAGGTAGGGGGCCTGAGAGGGTGGTCCCCCACACTGGTACTGAGACACGGACCAGACTCCTACGGGAGGCAGCAGTGAGGAATATTGGTCAATGGGCGCAAGCCTGAACCAGCCATGCCGCGTGCAGGAAGAATGCCCTATGGGTTGTAAACTGCTTTTATTTAGGAATAAACTCTTGTACGTGTACAAGCCTGAAGGTACTAAATGAATAAGCACCGGCTAACTCCGTGCCAGCAGCCGCGGTAATACGGAGGGTGCAAGCGTTATCCGGAATCATTGGGTTTAAAGGGTCCGCAGGCGGATTTATAAGTCAGTGGTGAAATCCTATCGCTTAACGATAGAACTGCCATTGATACTGTAGGTCTTGAATTCGGTCGGAGTGGGCGGAATGTGTAGTGTAGCGGTGAAATGCATAGATATTACACAGAACACCGATAGCGAAGGCAGCTCACTAGGCCTGAATTGACGCTCAGGGACGAAAGCGTGGGGATCAAACAGGATTAGATACCCTGGTAGTCCACGCTGTAAACGATGATTACTCGTTTTCGGCGATATACGGTCGGAGACTAAGCGAAAGTGATAAGTAATCCACCTGGGGAGTACGATCGCAAGGTTGAAACTCAAAGGAATTGACGGGGGCCCGCACAAGCGGTGGAGCATGTGGTTTAATTCGATGATACGCGAGGAACCTTACCAGGGCTTAAATGCAAGTTGAATGATGTGGAAACATGTCAGTCTTCGGACAATTTGCAAGGTGCTGCATGGCTGTCGTCAGCTCGTGCCGTGAGGTGTTGGGTTAAGTCCCGCAACGAGCGCAACCCCCATCTTTAGTTGCTAGCAGGTAATGCTGAGGACTCTAAAGAAACTGCCTACGCAAGTAGTGAGGAAGGCGGGGACGACGTCAAGTCATCACGGCCCTTACGTCCTGGGCCACACACGTGCTACAATGGTCGGTACAGAGGGCAGCTACCGGGTGACCGGATGCGAATCTCTAAAGCCGATCTCAGTTCGGATTGGAGTCTGCAACTCGACTCTATGAAGCTGGAATCGCTAGTAATCGCGCATCAGCCATGGCGCGGTGAATACGTTCCCGGGCCTTGTACACACCGCCCGTCAAACAATGGAAGCTGGGGGTGCCTGAAGTCGGTAACCGCAAGGAGCTGCCTAGGGTAAAACTAGTAACTGGTGTTAAGTCGTAACAAGGTAGCCGTACCGGAAGGTGCGGCTGGAACACCTCCTTTCTAGAGAAAAAACAGAAGGAGAGCCGATGTAATGTGGTTTTTAAGATTGAAAATGTTGTTTTCTATTTCTCGATAATATTGAATGCGAAAGCGAGAGTCCTCCCTACGGGAAAGAGGTAGTAGGGAACTATGATATTAAAATAGTCCCGTAGCTCAGTTGGTTAGAGCACTACACTGATAATGTAGGGGTCAGCAGTTCAAATCTGCTCGGGACTACTAAATTTTTCGGGGGATTAGCTCAGCTGGCTAGAGCACCTGCCTTGCACGCAGGGGGTCAACGGTTCGAATCCGTTATCCTCCACTGGTTGGGTTGATATTGCTGTTTAAGGTGGTATTGACCAGACGAAGTTCATTGACATATTGGAATTGATTGAAGTAGTAAATCATAAAGAGTTTAACATAAGAGTTAGATAAGTTACTAAGGGCACACAGGGGATGCCTTGGCTTTGAGAGGCGAAGAAGGACGTGATAAGCTGCGATAAGGTACGGGGAGGAGCAAATATCTTTTGATCCGTACATTTCCGAATGGGGAAACCCGGCTGGTTGAAGACCAGTCACCCTTAGGGGGGCGAACGCGCTGAACTGAAACATCTAAGTAGGCGCAGGAAGAGAAAACAATAGTGATTTCCGTAGTAGTGGCGAGCGAACTGGAAATAGCCCAAACCGTAATTGTTTCGGCAATTGCGGGGTTGTAGGACTACGATATGGACTTTAGAATTATAGTGGAACCGTATGGAAAGGCGGTCCGTAGAGGGTGAGAGGCCCGTACACGAAATAGTTTTAATACCTAGTAGTATCCTGAGTAGGGCGGGACATGTGAAATCCTGTCTGAATCTGCCAGAACCATCTGGTAAGGCTAAATACTCCTCAAAGACCGATAGCGAACGAGTACTGTGAAGGAAAGGTGAAAAGAACCCTGAACAAGGGAGTGAAAAAGACCCTGAAACTGTGTGTCTACAAGCGGTCGAAGCCATTCGTGGCGACGGCGTGCCTTTTGCATAATGATCCTACGAGTTACTCCTCATTGGCAAGGTTAAGTGTTTAAGACACGGAGCCGAAGCGAAAGCGAGTCTGA
>VHBC01000015.1 GCA_016872115.1 Sphingomonadales bacterium
CGCTGTGAAATCGTGAAAGAAAGTTCTTCTGCGCGTTGGTCAGAGACTTTCTCGGCTTCGACGAGTACACGCAGCTCACGGCCGGCTTGAATGGCGTAAGCGCTGCCCACGCCGTCGTATGATAAGGCTAGGTTTTCGAGTTCTTTGATACGTTTGATATAAGCTTCGACGATTTCGCGGCGAGCGCCTGGGCGAGCGCCCGAAATGGCATCACAAACTTGAACGATTGGTGAGATGAGCGTAGTCATTTCGATTTCGTCGTGGTGAGCTCCAATGGCGTTCAGGACATCGCCTTTTTCACCAAATTTTTCGGCAATTTTCATACCTAAAATGGCGTGTGGCAATTCTGGTTCTTCATCCGGAACTTTGCCGATATCGTGCAAGAGACCTGCGCGCTTGGCTAGTTTCACATTCAAGCCAAGTTCAGCAGCCATGATAGCACAAAGGTTGGCAACTTCGCGGGAGTGTTGTAAGAGGTTTTGACCATAGGACGAACGGAATTTCATGCGTCCGACCATGCGCATGAGCTCAGGGTGTAAGCCGTGAATACCTAGGTCAATACAGGTTCTACGACCGGTTTCGGCGATTTCTTCGTCGAGTTGTTTGCGGGTTTTGGCAACCACTTCTTCAATTCGAGCTGGGTGAATACGACCGTCAGAGACCAATTGGTGTAGACTCAAACGCGCGATTTCGCGGCGAACAGGATCGAAGCAAGAAAGAATGATGGCCTCAGGGGTGTCATCGACTATGATTTCAACACCTGTAGCGGCCTCTAGTGCGCGAATATTGCGGCCTTCGCGGCCAATGATGCGTCCTTTGACTTCGTCAGATTCGATATTGAATACCGAAACTGCATTTTCAATGGCTTGCTCAGTAGCAACGCGTTGAATACTTTGAATGACAATTTTGCGTGCCTCTTTATTGGCATTGAGTTTTGCTTCTTCGGTGATTTCTTTGATCGTAGCCATGGCAGCAGTTCGTGCTTCGTCAGTAAGGGCCTGCATAAGGTTCTGCTTGGCATCTTCAGGAGCAAGTTGTGCAATCTTGGAAAGCTCTGCAATTTGCTTCTGATGTATTTTGTCTAGCTCTTGTGTCCGAACATCTAAGTGGCTAGCTTTGGTTTGATAATCGGCTTGCGTTTTTTCGAGTTCTTTTTCTTTGCGGCCGATTTCCTCTAGTTTTTGATTGAGCGTTTTTTCTTTTGTACGGAAGCGATCCTCATTGGATTGCATGCGACGCTCTCTTTCTTTGATGGCTTCTTCGTGCTCTTCTTTTTGTTTGAGGAAGCGTTCTTTGGCTTGTAAAGCGCGTTCTTTTTGGATGGTTTCGGCTTTTGTTTCAGCTTCTTTAATGATGCGCTCGGCGTCCTTTTTGAGGAGATTTTTTTGGATGATCACTCCTGCGACACCGCCGCCAAGTGATCCGATTAATAACCATAATATGTCCATTCTACTGCGATTTGTAGTCAGGAGAGGTTGCGCAAATTGTGAAGGTTATTGGACGTTACTCAAGTCTTGTCTGAGCGCTTCTAATGCTGCTTCGATATCGGAGTAGTCTGGCGCTTTTTCAACAGGTTTGGCTTCGGCTTTTGCTTTGGTAAGCAATTGGAGTGCCGACATCGCCAATAAGTCTTGGGTATCGTTTACTGAATAGTTTTTGCGTAGCAAGTCAATGGCTTTATTGACCTCGGCAGCAGCATTGTGAACTGCTTCTACTTCGGCTTCTGGTACATTGAGGGGGTAAGTCCGACCAGCGATATTGATTTTAAGCGCTATTTTACTCATTTAAGCTTGCTTGAGCTGTTCTATACAGAATTCAATTTCTTTCACAAGTGCGTCGATGTCCTCGGTGTTGCGACCTAAGGTGGCAACAGGAACCTCTACGACTTTGTTTTGAGCCTCTGCCAATGATAAATTGAGTGCTTCAATATGTGCTTTTAGCTCGGCAACCTGAGCCTGTTCTGCTTGGTACTGCGCTTGCACTTGCTGTAATTCTGCTTGTAACGACTGGTGCATTGCGCGTTCGTCATTCAAGTCAGTTGCGAGTTGTAAACTGCGGTTGCGGATATCGGCTATGAGCGTATTGAGGTTCTCAGTCATGTTAAGCGGTGACTTTGTACAAAGTTAACAAGCATTCGTTTACATTCTGCAAAAAAGAGCAAGGATTTTCTATTTTTTCTTATGTAGTTTTGACCATGCGTTATTCTATCTTGCTTGTGGCGTTCGTAGCAACCGTTTTTTGTCGTGCACAAATGCTAACTTCTGATTCGCTTTGGAGTTTACCTATGGCCTCCCCAGTAGAGCTCAGCGCGGGATTTGGTGATCTTCGGCCCAATCATTTCCATATGGGCATTGATTTACGGACCTTTGGAAAAGAGAATTTACCAATTTATGCTATCCAAGATGGCTTTGTTTCCCGAATGAGGGTCTCATCTGTAGGTTACGGTTGGGTCTTGTATATAGATCATCCGAACGGTTACACTTCAGTATATGCGCACTGCAATCAATTTGCTCCTAACATTCAACAATTTTATTTAGATACTTCTAAAGCATTGCAGCAAAACGAATTAGACCTCATGCTTCCAAAAAATCTAATTGCGGTAAAAAAAGGAGAATTAGTTGCGCTTTCAGGAAACACGGGTGGCTCAAGTGGACCGCATTTGCATTTTGAACTCCGCGACACAAAAACAGAGCATGCGCTTAATCCCTTTTTGCATGGCTTCCATACCAGTGACAATGGTCAGCCAATCTTGAGTGGGGTGCGCATTTACGCTGTCGATACGAACGGGTATGAAATTCAAGGTAAAAGCGTTAATGTTGTCATGGGCCAAAATGTACATCGAGTTGATTTAGCTCCAGGATTTTTGAGTACAGGACAGCGCATTGCAATGGCCATAAACGTCACCGATCAATTTACACCAGGCGGCAGAAGCCTTGGTTTATTTAGTGCAGAAATCTGGACGCCAAGTGCTCCTCATTTTGCTTTTGAACTTGACGAACTTGATTTTGAAGATGGTCGCTATATCAATGCACATCATGATTTTGCATATGCGCAGCAAAGCAAAAAAAAGTATCAAAAAATATTTAGGTCTAAGAGCAATCCCTTGACTATTTATCCATACGAAGGCTGCGGTTCTTTTGAATTGCGAGGCAAAGATAGCTTGGCATTTTCGTTGATGCTGCGCGATGTAAATGGCAACGAAAGTTTGCATACGATTTGGGTGCATCATCCTGGTCCGCTTGGTCCAGAGGCGTCAATTAAATACAACGCCCAAACGCATTGGCTTCCAAATCAATCCTATGCATACAAAAATGGGCAATGGCAAATTTTAATTGATTCATTGAGTTTTTTTGAACCAACCTTAAAAAGCTTAGACTGGAGCACCAAACGGGTAGGGTCAGCATCGATTCAATTGTCCAAACCAATTCAAATCTCTTACCTACTCAAAGATACCGCTGGGGCAAAGCAATTTTGTTTGACGATGAATAACAAGTATTTGCCCACTGCTTTTAAAGATGGTGTTTTGTCAGCAAGTTCAAAAACGCTCGGAACCTTCGGACTTAGAAAAGATATGCTAGCACCAACCATTACCGAAAAAACAAACAATAAATTAGATAGTTTAAATAATGGTGCTTGGTCTTGGCTCGTAAAAGACGACTTTTCCGGGATTGCAAGTTATTCCTGTTGGCAAAATGCAGAGTGGGTACCTGCTTATTACGATGCTAAAAATGGTCTTATTTCAGCGCAAATGCGAATACCATTTGCTGCAGGCACGCACATTGAATTGCGCGTCAAAGATGCAGCTGGAAACGAGCGTGTGATTCAAAGAAGTACCCCGTTGGCGCCTTTGAGGTAAATCGGGCTGCAATAGGCTAAATCTTCAAATTGCGTATTTTTAAAAGAAATCAAAGCAATTGGTACTTGGTATTTGGCTGAAAGAGGAGCGTCTATCCATTGAAGTTTATCGCTCGTCCAAATCAGTTTTGCCTTTTGATTGGCGTCACCTATTACAACCGATGGTAATAAATCTGAAATGTCGGTTTGATCGAGAAGCGCACAATGCAAATTTTGTATGCTTTTACCCTGCTTATCAAATACTTCCATGTATGCTTCATTACGGCGCGCGTCGAGAATAGTGATGGTGTTTAGGGATGATTCAAATCCATTTTCTTTTGCGATCTGACAAAGAATTTGATTTGTAGGCAAAGCGATGAGTGGGATAGACAGGGCAAAACAAAGTCCTTTAGCTGTGGAGAGCCCAATGCGCAGTCCTGTATAGGATCCGGGCCCTGAGCTGTAACTAATGGCCGATAAATCTTGAAGCTGAATTCCTTGTTGACGAACAAGATCTTGAATCATTTGCGTAAGGGCTTCCCCATGAACAAAAGTATTGGATGCTTGATCGAGATATGCGAGTAGCGCTCCATCCTTGGATAGCGCAACGCTACAAACTTTTGTGCTGGTCTCGAGGTGAAGAAGAATTGTACTCATTCTTGACACTCGAATTTAAATCCAACTCCGTGTACATTATTGATTTGGATGTGCGGATCCTCTTTAAGGTATTTGCGTAATTTGGTGATGAAAACATCAAGGCTTCTGCCAACGAAGTAGTCGTCTTGACCCCAAACTGAATTCAAAATGACATCTCTTGGAATGAGCTGGTTTTTGAATTTATAAAGGGTTCGCAAAATCATGGCTTCTTTTTTAGTGAGCGTCAGGAGTTGTGTAGGCGATTGCAAAGTGAAATTCTCGGTATCAAAGGTGTAAAGTCCAATTCGAACAACTTTGTCTTCGGGGATATTTGTTTGCAGTTTGACACGTTTGAGTAAAGCCTTGACCCTTAATTGCAATTCTTCTGCACTAAAAGGTTTTGTGAGGTAGTCGTCGGCGCCAGCATTAAACCCTTCTATTTTATCAGCAGTCTGACTTCGAGCGGATAAAAATAAAATAGGAATTTCGGAATTTTGTTTTCGAATGTCTCTGGCCAAAGTAAAACCGTCTTTGACAGGTAGCATGACGTCGAAAATACAAAGATGATAAGCATCCTCTTGGAAACGACGCAGTGCCTCTGCACCGTTTTCGCACAATGTAACCGCATAGCCGTCGGCTCTAAGCTGATCTGAAACAACGATACCAAGACTGATATCGTCTTCTACCATGAGGATTTTGATTTTCATGAGTGTATCTAAAAGCCAAGAGCCTTGGTAAACCAAAGCTCCTGACTATTAACCTAAACCTACTACTAGTCTTGCAAAGTTAAGCGGAATTTTATTTGATGGTTACAAAGACTTGTTAAATTTTTCATAAATTTTTTTTTGAGCCCTTCAACTCCCAAATTTAGAATCCCTAACTTTACTTTATGAATCAGACCCATATTCTTGTAGTTGATGACGAAGAAGATATTCGCGTACTCTTGCAGTACAACCTTCAAAAAGAAGGTTTTAAAGTAGATGTTGCTGACAATGGGCAAGCTTGCCTTGATTTCATTCAAAAAGAAAAACCACAACTTATCTTACTTGATGTCATGATGCCGCAACTAGATGGCATTGAGGTATGTGAACGCATTAAAGCAGACGCCATCAACAATGACATTTTAATTTGTTTCTTAACGGCCCGTAATGAAGACTACAGCCAAATTGCTGGTCTAGACGCTGGCGCCGACGACTACATTGCCAAACCAATCAAAACAAAGGTTTTGCTCTCTCGCATTAATGCCATGCTCCGGCGAAGTAAGCAACAAAAGCCTCAAGAAGAAAAAAAACCGGGCTTTCACATCAATAGAGAAAAGTATTTGCTCGAAAAAGACGGCGTGGAGTTGCATTTACCACGCAAAGAATTCGAGTTATTAGCTTTATTGGTATCCAGACCAAATTTTGTTTTTAAACGCGAACAAATCCTCGAGAAAGTGTGGGGCACAGATATCATCGTTGGCGACCGCACCATCGATGTACATATCCGCAAAATTCGTGAAAAAATCGGCGACCAGTACATATCTACTATTAAAGGCATCGGTTACAAATTCAACGACTGATTTTGGCCCGAAACTTGTTAAAGTCAGCGCATAAATCAGCAACTATGAAAAAAAACATACTTTACCTATTGGTTTTGTCCATGAGTACATCCTTTGCGTTTGGACAAAACGCAAGTGCTGCTTTTGCTCCTATTCAGGAGCACCTTGAGCGCTGGGACGACATTCGTGGCGCCTGGTTAGCGGCCGCCATACAAGCAATTGCGGCAAACAAACAAGTCCCGGACCGCACTTTTCCTGAAGATTTCACACCATACGAACTACTGAGCATGCTTCCTGTCAAAGAGCGCCAAGACTTGCGCCAAATGGTACTCGAGAATCAACGCGTAGCTGCAACCAACAATCAAACTACCGATATCGGCCTGTTCAACGCTATGCTCGAACATACCTTTTGTAGCCGCAATTTTGGCCGTTCATATGGAGATCCACACTTGAGATCTTACGACAGAGCCACCTATTCATTTCAAACCGTTGGTGAATTCATTTTATCAAAAAAAAGCGACGGACTTTTTGAGGTCCAAACCAGACAACGTGCTCAGGGCGATAACTTTTCACTCAATGCCGCTGTAGCAATGAATGTCGCCGGAGACCGTCTCTGTTTTTATGCCGCCGACAAACCAGACGACATCCAGCAAACCCCTTTGCGCCTAAATGGCATGCCGATTCAGTTACAAGGCCGAAGTTATTATTTGCCGCATGGTGGCGTGATCCGTTTAGACGGTCGCAATTACACCATTGCTTGGCCAACAGGAGAAACAACAGTTGTTGACGTTCGTTCTAGTGGTTCGCGCGGTTTTGTAAATGTAACGGTGGGCATTTTTGATTGCGATCGCAATCAGTTTGAAGGTCTTCTAGGGAACAATAACAGCTTTGCCGAAGATGACTTCAATAGCAGAAGTAATATGCCGCGTCCAAATAATATAGCAGCCATTTCAATTGCTTCGGCATATGCATTCGATTCCAGAGATGCCAGTCAACTCAATCAATTTGCCGAACAAGAATACCAAGCTTACATGGCAAAGAACTTTGCCGAAGATTGGCGCGTTAATGACCAAAATACCCTTTTTGATTACCGCCCCGGAGCCACAACCGCCAATTATACAGACCGCAGTTTTCCAAGAGTCTACATGAATCTTTCCCAGATGAATTCTCAAAGTAGAGAACAAGCGCGTCAACGCTGTTTACAAATGGGTGTACCTGCGGATGAAATGGGTGGCTGTATTTTTGATCAGGGCTATCTAAATATTGCGCCGAATGTTCCACCTACTCCAAATGTGCCAAACCCTACTACAACGGTTCTGAACAAAGTCGAAAGGCCTGCGCTCAACAACAACGCACATACCTTTTCGGAAGGCAAGCACCCAACAGATCGTCCACAAACAATTGGTGCCAAGCCAGAGGGCAATACAGAAAAACCACAAGTGTCTAGTAAAGAAGATAACCTCACCAAGCCAAACACCCAAAGTGTTGACAAACCAAGTACTTTTACTACGCCAAAACCATCGGTTCCTGTTAGTCCGAGACCTTCTTCGCCCGTCACACCTAAACCAACTACCCCAGTTGCACCAAAGCCTGCGGCCCCAAAGCCTGCGGCCCCGGCAATTAAATCTGGTAAGGGTTAATACTTTGACAATACCAAAAACAAAAAGGGCCCGCTTTACGGGCCCTTTTCTTTAGAGAGCGTTTCTAGTTTCCTGTACAAAGATTAAAAATGGAAGTGCCGCCATTTTGAATGAGCGTTCCGTTCATGTACCAAGCTAAGGCCGTAAATTGTAAGTTATTAGTAGAGTCAATGGAGGCAGAGCCGTCACAGATGGCTGGACCGCTGCAATTTATAACATTTACATTGACAACAAATTGCGCATTAGCATTGTTGAGGGTAGTCAGGCTAATAACGAATAAAAGGATGGGTAGTAATTGCTTCATTTTGCGTTTAATTTTGTTCAAGACTTAAATTTCGTTAAAAAGTTGCTTGGTCTAGCCCGAAAGGATTGCGTAATTTTGAACCATGAAAAATATTGCTCTTGTTGTAATTCTTTTTGCTTGTGTATTTGGGATTCAAGCCCAAACAACTAAAGCGCCAAAAATTGTGGTTGGTATTGTCGTGGATCAAATGTGTTATGACTACCTCTATCGCTTTGAGCACCTCTACACCTCCGGTGGTTTCAATCGCCTAATGACAAAAGGGACCAACTGTCGCAACGCCCAGTACAACTACGTTCCAACCTACACTGCACCTGGCCACGCATCAATTTACACAGGTACTACACCATCCAATCATGGAATTGTTGGTAATGATTGGTATGTCAGGGACCTCAAAAAATCGGTTACGAGTGTTTCAGATACCAGATTCAGCACGGTTGGAAGTGCGACTGGTGGGCAAGCCGCACCGATGAATTTACTGACCTATACCATTACTGATCAACTCAAAATGGCGTCACCACAGTCAAAGGTGATCTCAATTTCCATTAAGGACCGAGGTGCCATACTACCCGGAGGTCATCTTTCAGATGGAACTTATTGGTATGACTACACTAGTGGCGACTTCGTCACAAGTACATTTTACGCAGACGCATTGCCAAGCTGGGTAAGTCGTTTCAATACTAAATTTGACCCCGCAAAAGACTTACGAACTTGGCGTTTGCTCTTGCCTGAGTCTACCTATTTAATGGCCGATGCAAGCCCCTATGAGGTGGTACTTACAGGAAAGTCTAGCGCCACTTTTCCATATGATTTTCCAGCCATGATAGCTGCAGGAGCCACCGCCAATACCTTGTTCACGATATCGCCACAAGCCAATGAAATACTCACCGATTTTGCCATTCAAGCACTTGAAAATGAAAATCTAGGCCAAGATCAATTCACTGATTTTCTTTGTTTGTCTTATTCTACTCCTGATATTGCCGGACATGCATTCGGCCCTTATTCAAGAGAGCTTGAAGATATGTATGCCAGACTCGACCGCGATCTACAACGACTTTTTGCCAGTTTAGAGTCCCGCTATGGAAAAGACGGTTTTGTTTTATTTTTAACTGCTGATCATGCGGTGGTGCCTGTTCCGGAAATGCTCGTCAAAATGAAACTTCCGGGTGGCTATTTCTTTTTAAATGACCGACTGCAGGTGCTTCGAGACGATTTTATTATGAAGTACAATGCCGATCTGCTCGAATACGAAATCAATCAAAATATTTACTTGAATTTAGCGAAAATCGATTCACTCAAGCTCGATATCGATGAGGTTGCGGCTTTTGCAGCCAATGAATTGCGCAAATGGCCAGAAATAAAAACGGTACTCACGCGCGAACAACTTCGTTCTGGTGCGGCCCAAACCGATTATTGGGGTGAACTCTTACGCAATGGCTATGATGAAAGCCGCAGTGGAGAGGTCATCTTTTTATTGCAGCCCGGTTATTTGGCAAAGGATTTAGATGAACCCATAGCACACCAAGGCACCTCACACGGCTCGGCTTTTAATTACGATACACACGTGCCTTTATTGTGGTACGGCAAAGGAATCCCGCAAGGGCTCGACCTCTATGAACCTATCCAAATTATAGACATCTCTGCAACACTTGTGCATTTACTCAACTTACAGCGTCCGGGTTCAATGACCGGCAATCCTATTTTACCCTTATTACCAATTAAAAAATGAGTGAAGCCAGTGACTTCTTTCGTGCGCATTTAGGTCAAACTAGCCCTTTTCCTTTCTTAATTGAGGTTGATCGCGCCGAGGGCTCGTTCATTTACGACAAAAATGGAAAGGCCTACTTAGACATGATTGCGGGTGTTGCAGTAAACAACATTGGACATAGACATCCAAAAGTAGTGGCTGCATTAAAGGCCCAACTTGATAAGCATTTACATGTAATGGTTTACGGTGAGTTTATTCAGGATGCGCAACAAGAATTGGTTCGGCAGCTACTTGAGGTCCTACCAGATACGCTCAATGGTATTTATGTAGTTAATTCAGGGACAGAAGCCATTGAGGCAGCACTTAAGTTGGCAAAAAGAGCTACTGGTCGCACAGAACTCGTTTCTTTCAAAGGAAGTTATCACGGCAGCACCCACGGTTCAATGAGCGTTTCAGCAAATGAGGTAAAAAAAATTGCTTTTCGGCCACTGCTACCCGATGTTCGCATTTTACCACACAATGAAATCGAGGCTTTGGCTCAAATCACCGAACGAACAGCAGGCGTACTCTTAGAGACCATTCAAGGCGATGCAGGGGTTCGGCGGCCTTCGGCCGCTTTTATGCAAGCGCTAAGAGCGCGTTGCACCGAGGTTGGCGCTTTGCTTATTTTTGATGAAATCCAATGCGGCATGGGCCGCACCGGCAGTATATTTGCCTTCGAACAGTTCGCTGTTGTTCCCGATATTTTAACACTCGGCAAAGCGCTCGGTGGCGGCATGCCAATTGGTGCACTTGTGGCTGCACAGCAGCTTTTAAGCCTTTTTACGCATGCCCCAATGCTCGGGCACATCACCACCTTTGGGGGGCACCCAATGGTGTGTGCCGCTGCTGCAGCTACCATAGCGGTTTTGCGCACCGAAATCAATTTGGAAGAATTAGAGACCAAAGCGGCTGCTTTTGCCAAGCAAATTGAAGCGCATCCGGCTGTAGTAGCGCACCGCAGAGTGGGTGCTATGTTTGCTTTTGATTTGAAAGACGCAGAATCCGTTGAAAAATTAGTTCATTATTGTTTGGAAAACGGCGTTATTACATTTTGGTTTTTATCTCATCCATATAGCTTTAGACTTTCACCGCCTCTGAATTTGGCACAAGAAGAGTGGGATTTAGCAGCGAATGTTATTATTTCGGCTTTGGATCGTCTTTAGAACAAGAATTCTTTCGCAATCACTTATCTTTGTACGCTAATTGAAATTATGAAGGTTACAGACCATCTTGCTCAGGCCAAAGACACGCTTTTTTCTTTTGAAATTTTGCCTCCATTAAAAGGCAAGAGTATTTCATCCATTTATGCCGGTATTGATCCATTGATGGAATTCAAGCCTAAGTTCATTAATGTAACTTATCACCGAGAAGAATATGTTTACATCGAACGCGAACACGGCTTATTAGAAAAAAAGGCAGTGCGCAAACGTCCTGGAACTGTTGGTATTTGTGCGGCCATCATGCACAAATACGATGTTGATGCCATTCCTCACTTGATTTGTGGTGGTTTCAGCAAAGAGGAAACCGAAAATGCCCTGATCGATCTTCACTTTTTAGGCATCGACAACGTTTTGGCTTTGCGCGGCGATGCCGTTAAATCAGAAGCTAATTTCAGGCCTCATCCAGAAGGACATGCCTATGCTGTTGAGCTCATCAAGCAAGTTGACCTCATGAATAAAGGCAGCTACTTCACCGAAGGACAAGGTCAAGATCCTACTGGCTTTTGTATCGGTGCCGCGGCTTACCCAGAAAAACACTTTGAGGCTATGAACCTCGATACGGACCTCCAATACCTTAAGGCCAAGGTAGATGCCGGGGCTACATATTTGGTCACACAAATGTTTTTTGACAATCAAAAATATTTTGATTTTGTTGCGGCCTGTAGAGCGGCAGATATCCATGTGCCAATTATTCCTGGCCTAAAGCCAATAAAGTCAATAGCACATATTAGCTTTTTGCCAAAATTCTTCCACATCGATTACCCTACCGACTTATCTACCGAACTACTCAAATGCAAAGATAACGCTGCGGTAGAAGCACTCGGAATTGAGTGGGGCATAGCTCAATCCAAAAAACTTAAGGCTGCAGGCGTTCCATGTATTCATTATTACACCATGTCTAATTCTACTTCTGTTCGTCAAATAGCCAAAGAAGTATTTTAACTTTTCCTCATGAAGTCTTTCATCTTATCGTTATTTCTACTTTCAGTATTGCAGGTCTTTGGTCAAGGCATCAAACTAACGAATGCCGTGGTTATTGCACAATTTGAAAAAGAGGAAGATCGTTACGCAATGCAAGCGCTCATGACCGATATGCTGCAACAACACCAAATCAAAACGCTTCCCATTATGAATATCCTCAAACAAGGTGAAGATATGCAGCATTTATTGCTAGACTCTGTGCAACAAGTTCTGGTGCAAAAAGGATTTGATACTTATGTTGTGGTGAATGTTCGTGGCTATGACCGCACTTTCAAACCAAGTACGGATGTCCAAACCTTAGCTGAGTTATTGGAGACAACCAGTATTTATCACATTTACCGCGACGAAGCAACTTCTGTATCGTTTGAATTCTCGGTTTATCGAGGAGGTAAATTAATTGACCGCCAGGTTTTGCGTTGTGGAAATGTCTCAGATCGGGATTCCGTCTTAAAGCGTTTGCGCAAGCGTTTCAACAAAAAAATACTACCGGGTTTAGTAGGTTAGTACTAATTTTCCATTCGGTACTGCTTTTCCATTTCACGGTCTTCAGGTGTGCTGTAAACGCCGCATTTTGGGGGAGCTTCAAATAGTTTAATGACTTTAAATTGTGCTTGAACAGGCCAGTAGGTGGAGCTAAACCAATGTATATTGGCATTGAAGCCTTCCCATGGCGCAATCGTAACAATTGGTAATGAAACGCTAGGGATAAGAATCCAGGCTTTGTTTAGGCGAATACCGATACCGATCTGATAATTAAACTGAAGCATTCCTTTTGCAAGGTCAGGTTGGAAAGTTTGAGCCACCGGAAAAGTTGTAAAATTATTTTGGTAAGCCAGTGCCTCTGATTTGATCTGGAAATCATAATTGAGACCTAAACTTTGGTCTAAAAAATGCTTGCGCACCTTGACCACCACTTTTTTACCAAAATAAATCAGGGAATGCGCACGGATGCTGCCATAGAGATATCCTGTTCTCATCTCACCCTGGCCACTGAAAGGATTGTAGACCACGCCGAGTGCATTTTGATTTTCGATGAGCGTGGATTCTAAGGCATTGATTTGGCGATAACCTATGCCCCAGTCGAAATAGTCCATGATGCGGCTCTTGCCGAGTGCTTTGATAGGCGTTCCTTTCCATTTAGGAAAATGCGCCAAGCCAAATTCGGCATAAAAACCTAGTTTGGATTCAGGGGTAATTGTATAGTTTCCGCGGTCAGCTTGATCGATGATGAGGTCTCCGCTGAGGGGTTTACTGGCAAATGAATACGTCGGCCCAAGTGAAAATTGATAACCATGATTCTTGACCTGAAGGTAATCGTTACCTTTCTTTTGTGATTTTTTGAAACCGCCTTGGCCATAGGCCAAAGGAGCTATAAGTAAAAGTAGGATGAATCTGATCATGTCTGAAAATTAAAAGCGGAACATTTATCTAGTATGGCTTGTATAGTGGCGTCGGCATCCCATAGGTTTTCGATATTTGGAAGGGCCATGATGTCGTCCATGATGGCACGTTGCTTTTGCCCTTGTTCGTATGCTACAGAATAGGGGATATTACTAAACGTTACTTGACTATAAAGTGGCAACCATTTGTTTGGATACAATTTACTAAACTTTGCCTCTATTTTTTTGCGCAAAAGAAATGAAGCATCGGCAACGAGGTCACGCATTTCAATGTAGTTGTCTAAGGATAAATCTTGAAGTGCATCGCCATTTGGTTTTCGGGTTGGGCTATAATCAGCCCAAATAGCTTTCCAGTCGTGATTGTGCTTAAGCATGAGCTCATTGAGCATTCTGCAATCCTCAAAACCTGCGTTCATTCCCTGACCATAAAAAGGAACAGTGGCATGAGCGGCATCTCCCATAAGGCCAACCTTTCCGGAGGCCCAAGGATAGCAGCGGATAATGGCTAGATTAGAGAGCGGATGATCTTCCCATTTATCTGCTATATCTGGCATCATGTCATGGAAATCAGGGAAAATTGTACGAAAGAAACGATCGATATCTGCTTTGGTATTCAGTTTGTCAAAGGCGAATTCATGGTTTTCATGTGGCATGAAGAGCGTACAAGTAAATGAACCATCTTCATTTGCTAAAGCAATCATCATGAAGCGTCCGCGTGGCCAAATGTGTAGGGCATTTTTATCCATTGGATAGCTGCCATCAGGTAAAGCTGGCAATAAGATTTCCCGGTAACCATCAGCAATATAGTTTTGGCTATATTGAAAGCGATTTAGTTTTTGCATGGAGTTATAGCGCACCGCACTAAAGGCGCCATCTGCAGCAAAGATCACATCGGCTTTCGCCTCAAAAGTCTGACCTGTTTGGGTATTGCGCAAGTAAGCAATAGCGTTATCGAGGTCTACACGAAGGCATTCAGTTTGGTAGTGAATTGTGGCATTGCCGTAGGTTTCTGCGATATCCATCATTTTGGCGTTGATACTCCCCCTCGATACCGAGTAAATGGCTTGGCCATCTTGACCATATTGTTGGTAAGTCAATTGGCCATTTAAGTCGTGCATCATGCGGCCATACATCGGGATAGCTATTTTTCGGATTTCATCGCCAACACCTACGGCATCAAGAGCGGTCCAGCCGCGAACAGATAAGGCTAAATTGATAGATTTACCGGCACTGATTTCAGCTTTGCGGATATCTGGCCTGCGTTCAAAAATGGTGACTTTATATCCAGCTTTTGCTAAATAGACCGCCCAAAGCGACCCGACTAAACCTGCGCCAATAACGATGGCCTCTCTATTTTCTGACATAGTTGAATGCGAAGTATGGTGTAATACTATGCTAACAAAGGTAAGCACTAAGGGTTTTCAAAAAACGTTTATTCCTCCTTTTTTAAAAACTGAATATTTCTTTTGAGACCGCTTAGTTTCGTTCTTTTTATGGCGCTTTTTCCAAATAACATGCGAAAGGTATCTTCATTGAGCGCTTCCCAGTCTTGGGTGTTAAGGTTCAGGAACTCGGGGTGCGGTTCAAATGCTTTTTCATTTTGAACCTTGGAGAACCGATTCCAAGGGCAAACATCTTGGCAGATATCGCAGCCGAAAGCCCAGTTTTCCATTTTGTCTTTGAATGCAGCTGGCAAATCAGCGTCCTTTAATTCGATGGTGAGATAAGAAATACATTTGGAACCATCAATAATATATGGTGTAGCTAATGCGTCGGTAGGGCAGGCATCTATGCAGCGTGTACAGGTCCCACAATAATCTTTAATATGCCCATCAGGGCTGATTTCAAGGTCTACAAAAAGCTCTGCAATGAAGAAAAAACTACCATTTCGAGGTTGAATCAGATTCGTGCTTTTTCCTATCCAACCTAGACCTGCTTTTTGAGCCCAAACTTTATCCATGACAGGTGCGGAGTCTACGAAAGCCCTTCCTTGAATATCACCTATTTCTTGCCGAAGGGTCAATAAAAGCTGTTGAAGTTTCTCTTTAATGACATGATGGTAATCTTTGCCGTAGGCATACTTGGCGATTTGAGGCGAATCTGGGTCTTGACGCTTTTCCGGATAGTAATTAAGCAGTAGTGAAATAATGGTTTTGGTTCCGGGCTCCAAAAGACGCGGATCGAGGCGTTTGTCAAAGTATTTGGCCATATAAGCCATTTTGCCATGGTAATTTTGCTTGAGCCAATGCTCAAGACGAGGTGCCTCTTCTTCTAAGAATTCGGCTTTTGAAAAACCGACATGAAAAAAACCCAATTCTTTGGCTTTTTCGATGATGTATGAACGATGTGCGTCGTGTTTCATTTTAGAACAAACCACCTTGCGCCCAGCCCAAGTCTTTGCCGAGGTGTTTGTAACTTTTTTCTGTTGCTTTTCTTCCGCGAGGGGTACGCATAAGGAATCCTTCCTGTATCAAAAAGGGCTCGTAAACCTCTTCTAAAGTTCCTGCGTTTTCACCAATGGCGGTGGCAATCGTACTTAATCCAACAGGACCTCCGTTGAATTTATCAATGAGCACTTTGAGAATACGCAAATCCATTTCATCGAGGCCATTGGCATCGACATTTAAGGCTTTGAGTGCAACTTCGGTGATGTCGTCGTCGATGTGGCCGCTGCCTTTGATTTGAGCGAAGTCGCGAACCCTGCGCAAGAGCGAGTTGGCTATTCGAGGCGTTCCTCGGCTCCTGCTGGCAATCTTAAAAGCGGCACTTTCTTCAATACCGATGTGCAGTAAGGAGGCTGAACGCTCCACAATGGAGGTCAGTGTTTTTGAATCGTAATATTCCAGACGCGCATTGATGCCAAAACGGGCGCGCAGCGGAGAGGTCAAAAGCCCAGAGCGGGTAGTGGCGCCGATGAGTGTAAAAGGGTTCAGGTTGATTTGGATACTGCGCGCATTGGCCCCTGAATCGAGCATGATGTCAATGACGTAGTCTTCCATGGCCGAATACAAGTATTCTTCAATAACGGGGCTGAGTCGGTGGATTTCATCTATGAACAAGACATCACCTTCACTTAAGTTGGTGAGCAAACCAGCGAGGTCACCTGCTTTGTCGAGCACGGGCCCGGAGGTGATTTTAAAGCCAACACCGAGTTCATTGGCGATGATGTTTGCCAAGGTTGTTTTACCGAGCCCCGGAGGGCCATGCAGCAAGACGTGGTCAAGTGGTTCTTTGCGCAATTGGGCAGCGCGCACAAAAACTTCTAGGTTTTCGACGACAGCAGGTTGTCCTGCAAAATCTTGCAAGGATTTGGGGCGCAGGACCTTATCGATTTCTTGATCTTGCTGACCTGTGGTTTCTTCTCGGTAGTCGAATGCATCTTCCATTACTTACAAAAATAATAAATTGTCGGCGCCTACTGCCAAGATGCCAGTAATTGACTCATGTCATCAAAATAAAAGTCGGCAACGGCTAAGCTTGGATTTGGAAAATGCGTTTTTTCAGGAATACAACAAACCTTCATTTTGGCTGCTAAGCCTGCAATCACGCCATTGAATGAGTCTTCGATTACCAAACATTTTTGAGGCACTACGCCGAGTGTTTGGGCCACTTTGAGGTAAACACCTGGATGTGGTTTGCCGTGTGTTTCAAATTCTGCCGAGTAGGCAAAATCAAAAAAGTGGCTGATTTGCAAAGCACTTAATACAGTCTCAATGAGACGGCTCGATGAAGAGGTTGCCAAACCAATTTTTTTGTTTTTGGATTTCAGAAAAGTCAAGGTTGAAATGACACCCGCTAGAGGAAACGGACGCTCCATAATGAGTTCGATAAGTTTATCTATGATTTGTTTTTCTACGATTTGAAGATCAGAAAGCCCCCAATTTTGATCTTTGTTCCAAAAAGCAATGACTTCGTCGATGCGCAAACCAACCGTTTTTTGAAAATCTTGGTGAGTTAATGTAGATCCATACAATCCAAAGATATTTTCCATGGCAATTTTCCAAAGGGGTTCGGAGTCAATCAGTACGCCATCCATATCAAAAATAATGGCATCAAAATCCGCGAGTATCGGTGGTATATTTTTAAGGTTTGGCATGGAGGCGAATGGTTTCGATACGGCGTTGGCTCATTTTTTCTACTACCAGCTTATTGCCATTAATTTCGATTTGGTCGCCAACAATGGGTAAGCTTTCCAATTTGTCCAATATGAGTCCGGCGAGTGTGTCATAAGATTCCGATTCAGGCAAACCTAGGGCATAGTTTTCATTGAGGTAATCGATATCGATACGCGCTGAGAACAAGTAGGTGTTGTCGCCTAAGTTGAGTTCTGTGAGCGCTTCTTTGTCGTGTTCATCTTCAATTTCACCAAATATTTCTTCGATGACGTCTTCTAAGGTGATGATACCGGCTGTACCTCCGTATTCATCGGAAACGACAGCAAAGTTACCCACCTGATTGGTGAATTTGGCCAAGAGTTCTTTGCCGCTCATTACAGTTGGTACAAATGAGATGGGTTTCAGAATTTGCTTGATGGAATTCGGTTTTTGAAATAAATCAAAGGAGTGAATGTAGCCTATAATGTTGTCGATATCGTCTCGGTAAATGATGAGTTTAGAAAGCCCTTTGGCAGTCATGAGTGCCTTTGCCTCGTCGACACTGTCATGGATGTCAACTGCAATGATTTCTGGCCTTGGGATCATGCAATCTCGGGCCTTGACCTTTGAGAAATCTAGTGCATTACGCAATAGAAGCATATCGTTGACCAGTTCTTCCTCATTGGCAAGGTTGGCGCTGAGTTCATCAACATAATTTTCTAAGTCTATTTTTGAAAAAACGCGCTGTTGTTCGCGCTCTGCGCCCAGTAGTCTCAAAAAGCCGTTGCTTAGCAGCATGATGACTTGCGTAGGAATGTAGAGCAGCACATATAAAATCAAAAGCGGAAATAAACCGTAGTCCAGTGCTTTGTTGGGATTGAGTTGAACCAACGCTTTAGGAAGAAACTCTGCAGTGATAAGTACAAGTAGTGTTGAGAAAATAGTTTGCAAGATCAGAATTACGCCTTGATCCTGGATTCCAATGTCTACTAGCCAAGGATCGAGCACTTGAGCTGCTGCCATACCATAAACAACCAGGGCCACATTATTGCCAAGTAATAGTAGGGCAATCATATTGCTCTCTTTGCGGTAAAAGAGGGCGAGTATACTCGCTTGAAAAGTATTGTTTTTTTTTAGTACTTCTATTCGCAAACGGTTAGCGGAAATATAAGCTAACTCCATTGCAGAAAAAAAAGCAGAGCAAATCAGCGCACCAATTATGAGGATGATTTGTAGGTTCATTGGCTTATTGATCTAGGACATCTTTACCGATATCTCTGCGGTAGTAAGCGTCTTGAAAGCTAATTTGTGAAATGGACTCATAACTGCGTTCCAAGGCGCTTTCGAGGTTTTTACCATAGGAGGTAACTGCCAAGACCCTGCCGCCGTTGGATACCACCGATGGGCCGTCGGAAAGTGTTCCGGCATGAAACACCATGCTATCGGTGATTCTATTGAGTCCGTAAATGGTTTCTCCTTTGTTGTAGTCACCTGGATAGCCACCAGCAACCATCATGACGGTTGCCGCGCTTTTATCGTGGAATTGTATGTCTCTTTCTGAAAGGGTGTGTGTGGCTACTCCTTCAAATAAATCGAGGATGTCACTTTTGATGCGTGGCATCACGACTTCGGTTTCTGGATCTCCCATACGGCAGTTGTATTCGATGACGTACGGATCACCTTTGACGTTGATCAGTCCAAAGAAGACAAAGCCATTGTAAGTAATGTTTTCAGCCTTGAGGCCTTTAATGGTTGGGATCACGACACGATTGAGTACTTTGTCCATGAATGCGGCGTCGGCAAAAGGAACAGGTGAGATAGCGCCCATCCCGCCGGTGTTGAGGCCGGTATCACCTTCACCAATGCGCTTGTAGTCTTTTGCTTCTGGGAGTAATTTAAACGATTCTCCGTCCGTAATGGCAAAAACAGATAATTCAATGCCGTCTAGGAATTGTTCAATGACGACTTTGGCGCTTGCCTGTCCAAATTTGGCGCCTATCAGCATTTCTTCGAGTTCTTTTTTGGCTTCTTGTAGGTCGGAGATGATCAAAACGCCTTTACCTGCTGCTAAGCCGTCGGCTTTGAGGACGTAAGGACCTTTCATGGCGTCAAGAAAACGCAAGCCTTCAGTGAGCGTATTGGCGTCGAAGGTGCCGTATTTTGCTGTAGGAATGCGGTGTCTGGACATGAAAGCTTTGGCAAAGTCTTTGCTGCCCTCTAATTGAGCACCCTCCTTGCTTGGGCCAATAAGACCTACATTTTTAAGTTCAGGATCTTGCTTGAAGTAATCGTAGATGCCTAGAACAAGTGGTTCTTCTGGGCCCACAACAACCATATCAATAGCATGCTGAATAACAGCCTGTTTGATGGCTTCAAAATCATTGATTTTGAGATCGAGGTTTTTGCCATGCTTTTTGGTGCCCGCGTTGCCGGGCGCAATGAAGAGTTCGTCTAGGATAGAGCTTTGTGAGATTTTCCAAGCGATGGCGTGTTCGCGGCCGCCAGAACCGAGTAAGAGCACTCTCATGAACAGTGAGCTAAGATTGATTCAAATATTTGAAGCCCGTGAAGGTTGTTAAGGTTGTTGTCGGCAGCGCGCTCAGGGTGCGGCATCATGCCAAATACGTTTTTGTTGCGGTTGGTAATCCCAGCGATGTTTAGAAGTGATCCGTTGGGATTAGCATCTAATGTTGTGCTTCCATCTGCAGCACAGTAGGTAAATAATATTTGATCATTGGCTTGTAATGAGGCTAAGGTAGCGTCGTCGGCATAGAAACGACCTTCGCCGTGCGCGATTGGAATTTGGTAAGCTACGTTGTTGTCTAAGTCTTTGCTCGGAGCAGCACTTTTGCTTACTGGCTTTAGAAACACATTCTTGCAAATGAACTTTTGAGAATTATTGTGTAATAACGCGCCTTCGAGTAATCCGGATTCAGTTAAAATCTGAAAACCATTGCAAATACCCATGACGTAGCCACCTTTATTTGAATGTGCGATGACGGATTCCATGATCGGCGAAAATTTGGCAATTGCCCCAGATCGAAGGTAATCTCCGTAAGAGAAACCGCCGGGCAAAACAATGAAATCGGCACCTTTCAGGTCTGTATCTTTATGCCAAAGTTCGACCACTTCTTGGCCCATTAAATCTCTGAGCACGTAGATCATATCTTGGTCACAATTTGATCCGGGAAAGGTTACAACGCCAAATTTCATTTTTGAATTTTAAGTGAGTTCAAAGTTAGTAAAAGTCTAGGTTCGAATAATAAGCGACTGCAAATTTTAGTATCGAAAAGGTAAAGATAATATAGAAAAAAAGATAAGAACTGATACCTAGGCTACTGCTGAGTAGGGCATAAGCAAAGTAAAAGGAGAAGGGGAGTACAAGCAAACTCAATAGCGCAGGATGACCCCAAAAAAACAAGGTTGCAAATCCGAGCAAAGCGCAAAGGAACATAAAAACGGTGAGGATTTGTGTTTGTTTTTTTAGTCTGAGAGATGCTTTGCCTAGACGAGCTCGCAGCCCCAAAAGGCAAAAACCGAAGAGCGCAACAATAATCACTAAGCAAGTAGTTTCGAACCAATTGGGTCTGTAAAAGCTCGATACGGGTAGCGGTAAATTGGGCAAGGCGCCACTGGTTATGAAGTAGAGACTTACATAAAATCCTAATGGCAGCAAATAGCCAATGGTCAAAAGTAGGAGCTCCCTAATTTGTACCCCGCGAAGAATGAGCAGTAAAATCAGAAAAATTGGAAGTAAGAGCACAAAACTCGTTTCAAAAAATAGACTGAGACCAAACAGGAACCCGGCATTAAAAGCTTGTTTTTTGGCGTTTTGTTGGGGCTTGATGCTAAATAAGACGCCGAAACCAAAAATACCGCATAGATGCGCTACAAAAAGCCAACTTGGATCACCCCAATTATGGAAAAAACTCGTGAAGATGACATAAAGCAAACTTATAATGTACGTGTTTTTTTCGAGAAATTCGTAGCTATTGAATACCCAATTGAGCGCCAATGCATTGATTAAGAGCATTAAAAAATGAGCAAGAATATGCGCACTGGGAAGTTGGTACAAGAAAGGTTCAACAATACTCAATGTTGTTTTGTTGAGTCCATAAATGTCGTCGAACCCAAAAAGAAAGGAAATCAGGTATAAGGAGAGCACCAACGGTAAAAGCAATAGTACCCAAACTCTATTATCTAAAAACAAACGGATCACCATCAAAATTACCAATTCTCTTGCTGCGCATGCTTAAGTTGTGAATAAGTCAAGTCGATTGTTTAAAAAGAAGCCATGCTTATGTTAAATGTTCCAAATGGCGCCTGCTTCCAATTTAAAAAATGATATATTTGCTTTCCACTTTTTGAAAACCAAAGCGCATGGAAAAGGCAAAAAATCGTTACTCTGATGCTGATCTCGCCGAGTTTAAAGCATTGATTATGGAAAAGCTCAAAGAAGCTCATGAAGATTTTGATCTTTTAAAAGGTTCTTTGTCTCATTCAGATGACCACGGCACCGACGACACCGGTCGCACGTTCAACATGATGGAAGATGGTTCCGAAACGCTTTCAAGAGAAGAAGTTGCGCAACTTGCAGCTCGTCAGGAAAAATTCATCCAAAGCCTGAATCATGCCCTCATGCGCATCGAAAACAAAACTTATGGTATTTGCCGGGTAACAGGTCAACTCATTCCGAAAGAACGCTTGCGTTTGGTGCCGCATGCCACCATGAGCATCGATGCCAAAAACGCACAAAAGTAAGGCGTGAGAAAACAACTTACCATCTGTGCTGTATTGGTCTTGGTCTTATTGCTGCTCGATCAATGGATTAAATTAAGCATTAAAACCCAGTTTTCTCCCGGAGAATTCAAACCACTCCTTGGTAATTGGCTTGTGCTGCATTACACTGAAAACCCCGGTATGGCTTTTGGTCAAACCTTTGGGGCAAGCATTTGGTCTAAACTCTCGCTTAGTTTGTTTCGGATGGTCGCAATTGTTCTTATTATTCGCTACCTGATCAAACAAATAAAACTTGGCGCTACCAAAGAATTTTTAGTTGTGGTATCTCTTGTTTTGGCTGGAGCAACAGGAAACTTGATCGATTCCATGTTTTACGATCTCTTTTTTAGTGTAGATCCGTGTGTGCCATTCAATCAAATGGTGGGTAGTGGAAACAAGGCCATATGCACAGCAGGACATTTTCAATATGCCGTTGAATTGCGTCACCAAGGTTTTCTTTTCGGAAATGTAGTCGATATGTTTCAACTCAATGTGCGTTGGCCAAACGGTTTGCCCTATATAGGTGGTTCTGATGTGTTTCCAGCTATATGGAACTTGGCAGATTTCTGTATTTCGGTCGGGCTTATATGGGCCATTATTCGCCAAAAAACTTTTTTTCGTTAGAAGTTCCACTTCATACTTCGGTCATCAAGCATTGCAAACGATATTTTCCAAGCCGTGTTGGGTGTAATCTGGTTTCCATCAGAAACGACGCCATATACACCAATCCGAAGGCGTCTTCTACTCACCTTGAAATTGCGTTCTAAGCCAGCTAGAAGCTCATAATGCTGCCAATTGTGTTCTTTTATGTACATGGCGCCGCCTCCAACAACCAATCCAACTCTGGTCTTTTTAAAGTAGGGCAGCTTATTGAGTATTGCGCCGTTGTCGTGGTGGACATAATGGACTTGTAGAACGTAGTCAATGGTGCGCAACATCGTGTCAAAACCTTGAAAAGAATACAACGGATTGGAAAACCAAATGGGGTCAGAGCGTCGCTGAAATTTATAGTCGGGTTCATACACGGCACGTGCACTCAGAAACTTTCCAACCGAAGCCCGATATGACGAGGTTCCTAAAGTTCCAATTTTAAAATTTTGTGTGATCTCCATTTGTAAGTATGCGTGGTCAACCGCACTATTGAAAACCTTGGGTAAGCCACGCTCATAGTGAATGGAAAAGGTTGGGTAAGCAGAACCGAGTACGACTTTTCGGTAGGGCTCTCTCATGTACCGTTGCTTAGGCGTGTAGTAAGCACCAAAATTTAATATGTATGCATTGTAGGGATCAAAAGCTAAAGGATCGTTATTAGGTAACGCTTCGTCAATACCGTTCAGGAATTCATAACCTTCAATACTTCGTCTTTTGGTATATTGCGAATTTGCGTAGGCATAAAACCCATTAAAAAGCTCGTATTCCAAATTGATATTGAGTTTAGTTGACTCAAAAAAGTTATCGCGTTTGTAGATTTGAGTGATGGCGTCAAAACCGCGGATCACATCGAAATCGTGGGTGATGGCCGCGCGTAAAAAACCAAAATGGAAAGGGTCAAAACGGTATTTCCACCAGGTGTCTCCTTTTAAATCACGGTTTAAAAAGCCGTAAGAAATACGCGTGTAAGAATCTAAGGTGCGCTCGTCTTTCCATTTTTTGAAGTAGTCAAAACTAGGCGCAACGCGCGGGCCACCAATGCCAATTGGCTGAACCGTCGAGGCCAATGAGCCAATGGTCCATTGTTGTTTGAGCTCGCGGTTGCGGTGATCTACGCCATACCAAAGTACTTTAAGCACCGTTACTTTATTGAATACGGCATCAATGCTATCTAAATATTCTTTTCGGTTGAGGTATTCTGTAATGGAGTCTTTGGCCCTTATGAATTTGATTTCTTCATCTGTTAAAGCAATAGCTCTTTTTTGAACCCAATAGCTGCTGTCTCTTTCATAGGCTTCTTGAGTGGTTACCGCTACCTCTGAATTGAAATACTTTTTTGCAAAATTTGGATCGAAATTATAATTGCTAAAAACAGCTTCAGTCTTACATTGACTTACCTCGTTTTTGTATTTAACACCATAGGTGAGTACTTGTTTTTGCAAAACACAAAGGGAATCGCCTTGTATTTGGTAGTCTTGTTCTATTCTGAAATAATCGTAAATAAGCAAGTTGCCTTTATTCATTGTGAGGTCTAGTTTCTGAACCAGCCAAAGGGTATCGATGACCCAGATATATCCTTCAAGTGTTGAAGTAGCGGTATTGCGCGGCGTAATCTTGATTTTGGAGATCATTTGACCATTTTCCTCGTATTTTTCTTCGAGCTTGTATTTGTAGGCAACAATGCCAGGTGCCGAAATCGGCGAACTTACAGGTGTCTGGTGTAGGTCGTCGAGGTGCAGTAAATTTTCAAAAAAATTGAAATTGGATTTAACGGTGGTGGTATAATAGAGTTGTGAGACATCACCTAACGCTTTATAGGCATTCCTGGTTTCTTTAACGTTGTTTGGCGGCGCATAGGCCCGATTCAATTCTACCTCTACTAGTTGCAATTTATTGATCCATTCCGGAATTTTTGGCCCCTCTTCGGTTGGGTCTTTGTCGGTTCGTTCGTTTTGTTCCTTGGCTTTTTGCGTTTTATCTCGTTGTTCGGATGCCTTAATGTAAACATCGACTTCGTGTGGGTAAGTCCATTGATTGAGTTGCTCGCGGTGTTCAACTACTTTCATTATTTTATCGCGTCCAACATTGTATTTTTTTACCGAAACCTTGATATCTTGAACCTCGGACAGTTTCATCGGAAACATTTGAATGTCTCTTTTGGCTTCTGCATCGCGCATGCCGAGATAAGATTCTCTGTCTTGGTAACCATCTGCGCTAAAAACCAGGTAATATTCTCCGGGATTTAAGTACATTTCATAGTAGCCGTTTTGGTCGGCAATGGTGCGCAGTTCAGCCGCATTTTTAACGAAAATTTCTGCGCCTGCCAGAGGCAAATTCAGTTCGTTGGTGATTAGGCCGCTTAGCTTTTTTTGTGCATTTAGCGTGCTTAAAATGAGTAGAAAAATAGAGAGGAGTTTGAACTTCACGCTGTATAGACCTTTAATTTGCGAAATGGTTACACCTCTTGGTCCTTTTTTTGTTCAGCCATCTGCTGTAAATGTCGGTACATGCGCTTCATCATCCATTTCTTGGTGAAGTACATGAGTAGAGCCATTAGCGGCACAATATAATATGGTAACCAAGTCTGCGCACCTTCGGTAATTATTTTATAGGTGATGGTTATAAAACTAAGCCCAGCAATGACAAGCCATAAATAGCCCGAGAACCGGTTGTAATTAGTGATGAAATCTTTGTTTGACATGTTATTGTATCGTTTGGTTTTTTTCGAGTTGCCAAGAGCCTACAGGCTCAAGAAGAACATAATTACTGAAATCTTGTTTGGTTCGGATGCCTTTTCCAAATAATTTCCCTTTTGGTGAGCGTACAATTACGGCAGATTTGGTAAATATACTGCTGTCTTTTTGATTCCAAAAAAGCGCTTCGGTTTCGAGTGTTTGTTTTTTTTGAAGGTTATAAAGCCGAACAGAGTCTTTTACCATTAGTTCGCCGGTAGCATAATTAATTTGCCCGTAACGCGCACTTAGCGTGGATACGATTGCACCTTTTTCATTGAAGAAATAAACTTTAAGGCTGTCTTTGATTTGGGTTATTTGACTACCATTTCGATAAGTCTCGGCGAGTGCGGCATGGATTTCTACGCGTGCGTAGCCTGCCTCTGCATAGGTCATGACAAGATCTTTGGTGCTTTCTGTGGGTGCATCTTCTTGGAAACTGATGCGTTCGACGATTGCGATGTCATTTTGGCATGCAGCACAAAAAAACAATACGCAAAGAAATGCATTGCGCAAAATCAACGAAATCAATCGAGTTGTCGTTTGCGGAACCACTTTTCAAAATTTGAAGGTGCTAAAATGAGACTAACGCGTGCCCCAATAAATTGCTCTTTCCAAACTCCAGTGTCAATTGTGCGCTGGCCAAAAGTCAAACCAACATTAAGTGATGATAAAGAAACCTGCGCCAAAAGAGGCAAACCAAGGCCTACAGTTAGGCCTTGTTCTTGGTATTGAATGTTGTTACTGGTGTAGGGCAGACTTTGCTGATAATAACCTATTCGGTAACTCACTTTTTCGAGCGCTTTTAGGGTTGCAATATTTTCTACAACTCTGTATTCTGGCTGAAATTGCGCACCAAAACTGATGCGTGCGTAACTATTTTGATCGAATCCTGTAAGTAGATTTTGGTTTTGACTCAGTGCACCAAAATTGCTCATACTTGCATAAAGTTGTAATTGCGGATGCAGTTCTCGGGTTTGGCGTTTGAAAGTTGGGAGTTTATAAGAATAGCTGAATCCTAATTGAAGGCTTTGGGCAAGTTGCGCCGAAAAAGCAGTGTTACTGTTCAAAATAGTATCGTAGCTATTGGGCACACCAATAGTGGCAGAGCTGTAAAGTTCTTGTTGGAAGGTTCCGCTGAGATTGAGTTCTGGCTGATAAACGACACTCAGACCGATGCTGTGTTTTTTGCCGATACTTTGTTGGAAATACGTTCCGATCTCGGTGTAAAATGAACGCATTATTAATGAATTACGCTCGAGGCCACCGGCAGCAGTTGCCCCTGTAAGCAATTCTGAGCTGCGTTCGTTGATAAGTGTGCCGAATAGGTAAGAAGCATTGGCGCCAATTGCCCATTTGGTTTGCGGTTTTTCGATGATACCATAGGAATAACCAAGGTAGAGATCTTGAATGGCGCCTTTTCCGCTGTAGTTATAAGCGATAGAGTCTATACCGGTAAAGGAAGTTTCTGCAATTTTATATCCTCGGGAACTAAAAGGCCGCAAACCAAAAGACATACCCATTTGCTTGCGAATTTTAAATCCGAGTGTAAATTGCTCAACCATTGGGGTTGCGGCAAATTGTTGGGCACTTGCGTTGCTGTACCAAGATTGGCGCGAATGGAGGCTGACGGTGTAAAGCGTAGCTCCTTTACTCAAACGGTTGTAAGAAGCGGGGTTGTAGTGGTTGAGCACCGATGAGTCAAATACATTGATCGTATTTTTTCCGAGTGCGTCAAAAATGCCATGACCTCTAGAACTCATTTCTCCAAGACCATAGAAGCTGGCTGGCTCTGCGGTAATGGATTGCGCACCAGAATAGAAAAATGTAAAAAGCGCAAATAGGAAAGAGAAGTATTTAGTCATTGGTGAGGTAGAGTGCAAGTATGCCTTCAAGCGTTAAATTTTCGTGTACAAAGATGCCATTTTTTTGGCCTAAATCAAAATGTGGGGCATCGCCACCGGTTAGGAAAGTAGCAAGATTTGGAAACCTTGACCGATAAGCTTCCCAAATTCCTTCAATTTCCTTTTGCCAGCCAAAATAGGAACCAATTTCAAGGCATTCTTTTGTGTTTTTACCAATGAGGATGTCGGTTGGTTGCGCTTTTATTTCAGGCAATTTGGCTGTAAAATGAGCCATTGCTTTACTGCGCATTTGAAGCCCAGGACCAATTGAGCCACCATGATAAAAACCGTCCGCATCAAGAAAATCAAATTTGATACAAGTACCTAGATCAATAGCCAACCGGGGTTTGCCTAGATGGATTTGAGACATAGCTGCAGCATTGCAAAGTCTGTCAATCCCGAGCGTCTCAGGACTATTGTAGGCCATGTCAAAAGGTAAATCTATCAAAGTTGAGATTTCAAAAACTTGTGTAAAATGAGCACGAACGTCCTGGAGTAATTTTTCGTTTATGACAGACGAACAAGCGATAGGTATGTTACGTTCGCGTTTTTGAATATTGAACTTAGCTGAGTCGAAGCGCTCAACTTGTTGGATGACACCATCTTGGGCAAGCGCAAGTTTAATTTGGGAATTTCCGGCATCGAGAAGGTAAACCTGATTTGCAGCGCTCATATCCAAAATTAAGGAGCTTTTTTGAACTTTTTTGATTTTTAAGTTGTGTAAAACAGCAAAAATGTGTTAAATTTGCATCCACCAAGAGCCGGTACCTTAGCTCAGTTGGTAGAGCAAAGGACTGAAAATCCTTGTGTCCCTGGTTCGATTCCTGGAGGTACCACTTCAAAAAAGTTAAAACCCTTATTTAACAACAAGTTAAGTAAGGGTTTTTTCTTTAGTGGTAAACAGAATGGTAAATACTCGACTCTGAGATGAAAATCTGTTGTTCATCTGTTAGGTGATAAGCTAGTTCTCTCGATGATAATTCGGGGCGTTCCAAGGCCAACTCCACAACTAGAATCTTTTGTTCTTGGGGGATTCAGTTCCATTGTCCTCTAGCGCTTCGATTGCAAGGTTCTAAGCCCTCAACACGGAAGTCCGATTATGCTTTATAACATTTGTAAAAAGTACCTTATTCAAGCCTATTTTAAGAAGTGTTCAATTGACACCAAGATCTGATTGAACGACAATCTGAATCTTCTGCTCAGAACTAAAGACTCTTCTTGTCTTTCTTCTTACATCTTTGATGAAGTTCTCCGTTGTCTGTTTCTCTCTTTTGTTGTTCTCCATAATTAATTAAATTTAGACATTAATAAATGGAAACACCAACCAAGTTTGAACTTATAACCGGTCCACTTTATGCTGACGATTTACAAGGGTAGATTAAAAGTGTTTTGAAAGGGGGTCGGCTTAGCTGACCCTTTTTTTATGGGCAAAAACCTGACTGCAGCTTACAGCAAGAAGCACAGCGCAAATACGCAGGAGGTTGGTCATAAGATTAGTAACGTAAAAATGACCACTAAAGTTGTTTATTGCACTGCGCTAGTTTTTAAGGAGTCGGGAAATTTATTTTCCATGGCAGGGAAATAAACATGCCCGAGCAGCAGCGGATTGAAAACAAAATATTGACAGCGTACGAGTTCACCATCGGGTAAAAGACACCAAAAACTGTTCATATCCATATTGACAAGCTGTCCAAATTCGTTGCGCTGTTCCTCTTTACTTTTGATGCGATAGAGTTTGAGCGCGATGCGTTCGTGTTTGGTTTTGACTTCAAAATTACAGAACGCTTGGCTTCTTTTGACACTATCTACTTGCTTGTCTGAAAGGGTAAAATTCTTTTGTTCAAAGTGTATTTTTTGAAGGCCTTGGAGGTATCGATAAACGTTGGTGGTGTCGACAAAAGACAGCCGTTGGCCATTGCGGGTTACGCTGTATTTGTTGCCTTTTTTCTGAATTTCAAAATTACGGTAGGACTCACCGTGAAATTGCGCTTTCACCCGGAGGATATCTTCCATTTGTAAGGCCATTATTTCGGTGCAGGCCCATTGGCGTGGATCTGCAAAAAAGCGCGGATCAATAAGGCCATTCATGCCGGAAAGTTTCATCATGACGGGTACGGCGCTTTTGCCATCGTCGGCAGTTTCCAAAAGCATAATTTGACCATAGTGATCGGGTGTAGCTGGTCCTAGATACCAAGTTTTGGTCCATTCTCCATCTTGGAAGATCTCTACCTTGATGTGAGAGGTAGCCATGAGCTCAGTGAAACGCGCCTCCGATTTTTTTGGCAAATATCCTTTGAATTCGATTTTATGAAGTGCTTCTAAAATGAGGGACACGTTGTTTTGAGAAACACAGCCACCTTGGGCATCGGTCCAAATATTGTCCTTTTTAAGTAAGGTAAACTTTTGGCCAAAAGCATCGGTGATATTGATTTTGGTGAGGGTATTTGTATCTTCAATCTTGAAATTAAAGGCGCGTGCATCAGATGCTTTTTGATTGCCTTGAAGATCGAGTGCAAACAAGGTGAGTGCTCCCAAAACAACAACTAAAATACCGATGATAAGTCCTTTTTTCTTCATGATGCAAGCAATTATTTAGTGTAACGGCGCAAACGAATCCAATTCATGAAAAAGGCCAGTGCCAAAATGAGCAAAAGCGGCAATAACATATTGATACTCTTGTAGAATGAAGAGGCCTCTTTTATTTTTTCTTTGTCGATTTCTTTGATATCAATTTGCCTACTTCTGATATCGAGTACCGAGTTGTCGCCCATCATGTAGTCAACCATGTTTTGAAAGAGTTCTTGATTGCCAAAAATGAGCGGAATGCGGCGCTGCGCAAGTTCGGCATCTACCTTGAGTTCGTTGATGCCAATAGGACGGTAAAGATAACTGTTGACTTTTTTAGGGTCTAAAATGGAGTCGTAGCTATTGCGAATGAAAGTGCCATTGCCTACCACCAAGATTTTGGTTTCTTTTTGGCTTTCTTCCAAGTAATTGGCGTCTTTGCTATTGGTAAATTCGGCTACAATTCTATTTTTAAAATGCGATTGGTAAAACCCTTCTGATAGCCCAGCAACGCACAATTTATTGATGTCGTCTTCAGGGTTTTCGACTAGTTTAGGGTTTTTGCCATAGTTCAATGGCAGCGCCAAGTTAACGAGTGGTTGAAGTCCGCTGGGAATAGCGTTGCTTGAACTTGTCAGAATAGGCGTCAGTTGCGCTTTTGGCAGTTGTACAAACTCGATTTCGTTGGCATATTTTAGAGATATAGGGTCTACATTGCGCGTAATCGGATGCAAGCTAGGTGTGGCCAACATATGGTAAAACCAAGGCAAGAATGTTGTTTCGGCGAATGGTACAATTTTAGGAGCGCAATTGGCATCCAAGACATAGTTTTCTTTGATTTTGATGCCGTAATCGAATAAAAGCCGATCCAGCAGCAGGTTTTTGCGTGTGGTGTGTGTCATGCCGGTGGCATTGAGCGTATCTTCGTTGAGTGCCAACGTATTGATGAAGCAAAGCAATTTACCACCGCGCATTGCAAATTGATCAATAAGGTAGAGGTCTTTTTGCGAGAAAGGCGTTTGTGGATCGGCAATGATAAGGCCGTCTACATCTTTGAGTGCAGCTATGCTGTCATTGAGTTGGACATCTTTGAGGTTGTAATACGGAGCAATGAGGGCGCGTGCACGCATAGTTTGAGCATAACTGAGCTCGCCATGGCCTTGTAAAAAGGCAATGGTGGGTTTGCTGGTTTGGGTCAGGCGCCGCATTGCCGAGAGCAAATTGTATTCCAGGTTATTGAGTGCGTTCTCAATGATTTCACTCATTTGTTCAAGGGCATAAGGCCGCCCTGGTTGCGTGCCAGGTAGAAATTGCACAACTCCTTCTTTGGTGATGCCATTTACACTATACGAAAGCAAAGCGCCAGGGAACAACAACATTTGGCTTTGTGTGCCGTCCTTTTGATAGAGAATTTCCAAGGGCATGATGCCTTTTCCGCGGTCGTAGAGCTGCGCTCTAAGAGCCGCAATTTCATCTTCGGTACCCACATTAGGGTCTGTGAATAAAAACTCAATTCGGGCACCGGCAATTCGCTTGAAGTCTTTGAGCTTGTCTTTAAGGGCAATTTGGAAATTTTTGAGTTCTGAAGGCATGTTGCCATCCAAATAGATTTGGATACTGATGCAGTTCTCAAAGTTCTTTTTATCCGAAAGATAGGTGACGGTACTTTGGGCCAATGAGTAGCGTTGGTCCTTGGTCATGTCGAGCTTCAGGTAAAGCATCGAGCTAATAAAGTTGATTAGAATGAGAACTGCTGCTAAAAGCGCAAGGACTGTCCAATTGTAGAGACCTTTGGTGAATGAGAGTTTCATACGTTACTTTTTGAGCGATTTGAGTACGGTGAGCGAGGCAACCAAAAAGAGTGCATTGAGGCTCAGGAAGTATAGTAAGTCGCTGGTGTCAATGACGCCTTTTTTAATGGCTTCGTAATGAAAAGCAATGCCGATATATTTAATGAGGTAATCCAGGCCACCGATTTGGCTAAAATTACCCAATAACTCGAATCCGTCGTAAAATACCCAACACAAGAACATTGCCAATATAAACGCTACAATTTGGCTATGGGTGAGTGCTGAGGCGAACATACCGATCGCAACGAATGCAGCACCGAGTAATAACAAGCCAATATAAGAGGTGAAAGTGGCGCCAAGGTCAATATTGCCAATGGGTTTGCCCAAGAAGTACATACTGATTAGATAAACAACCGTTGGTAAAATAGCGACAAAAACCAATGCCACCCCTGCCAAGTATTTAGCAAAAATGAGTTGGAAGTCAGAGATAGGACGCGTCAATAAAAGTTCAATGGTGCCAGTTCTTCGCTCTTCAGCTATTGAGCGCATTGTGATTGCGGGAATGAGAATCAAAAAGATCACCGGTGACATATTAAAAAAAGGAATAAGGTCAGCGGTAGAACCTTCTAGAAGGTTGGTGTTGTAGGAGAGTATCCAATGGAAGAGGCCGCAGGCAATGAGGTAAATCAGGATAAAAACATATCCGATGATGGAACTCAGGAAGCTCGAAATTTCTTTTAAGAATAAGGCGCGCATAGTAAAAGTTGAGTTGTCAAAATTAACAAATATCTATAAACGAAAATTCCCGCCTTGTGGGGCGGGAATTTTAGATACACTCAATCTTAATTATGCTTGTTTGACATTCACAGCATTTAAGCCTTTACGGCCTTCTTGCAATTCGAATTCAACTGCGTCATTTTCTTTGATTTTGTCTACCAAACCGGTAACATGAACAAAATATTCTTTGTTCGTGTCTTCTTCAACGATGAAACCAAAACCTTTAGTTTCGTTGAAAAATTTTACATGTCCTTTACTCATTATAAAAATATTAATTTCAGTAAAGGTAAGGACCTATTTGAGTTTTACACTATTTTTCTGAAATAAATCCATTAAAAGTTGTGTTTAGGCTCCATGCCTGAGCCTTATGCGCAAACCAGGGCTTGATTTGCGGCCAAATGGATAAAAATAAATCTGAGCGGCGGTAATTGTCTAAATCTTGCTTAGAATCCCAAATAGAGTAGGTAAAAACGATGCAAGGATTGTGTATATCTTGCATTAGTTGCATGCCTCTACAACCTTCGAACCGAGCAACTTCCCATTTGACGGTTTCAAAATGAGTCAAAAACGCCTCGAGTTTGTCGGGCTCAAACTCCATTTGTACAACTCTTGTGAGCATCAGAATAAGGATTGGATATTTTCTTTGGAACCTTGTGGTGTAAACTCGACATGTACGGGATCTCCGATGCGCATTCCAAAAAGTTTGCTTGCACCGCCAAAGCCCTCATTAGCTCCGCGGTTAATTGCGATTTCTAGACGTCCAGCGCTATTGAATATAGCGACGCGTTCGCCCTGAGATACCGCATTGTATGTGGCTGAAATTTCGTCGATGAAATATTCTTTCTTTTGGTACTTGATAACGAAAGGAATATCTGAACCAAAACGCTCAAAATCGGCTTTGGAAATATTGGTGATGAGGTTACCGAAACTGTCTATGTGCACCACAATGCCGCGAATAAGAAGTTGGTCAATTGCGGGTTTTTGATCAAATGCACGCTTGTAGGACCTCGAAACTTCAGCGAAACTAGAGACAGCCTCTTTGTTCACAATGCGTAAAGCCAAGTCAATGAAACAATTTTTGGTGGTGAAACGCCATGCCTGGGGTTCTTGTTGGATGGCTGTGTAGTGGTAAAATTCGTCAGGAAAGTCTTCTTCTAATAGGCTACCAAAGAAACCGTTGTCGTTGGAAATAAAATAGTGCCCTTTGAACTTTAAAATACCTGGCAAGCGTGTATTTTGGTCAAATTGGGGCTCGGTATCGACACCTATGATATGAATAGTACCTTGAGGAAAGTCTTCAAAACAACAACGCAGTTGAAATGCAGCTTCACTTGCATTGAAAGGCGTTATGCTGTGTGTGATGTCCACGACATGTGCTTCAGGTAAAGCTTGAATGAGCTTTCCTTTGATTGAAGCCACATAGTGGTCTTGGTAGCCGTTGTCTGTGGTGAGCGTAATGATTTGCATAACTGAGAAGGCAACTTTGTGCTCAGAAATTCATAATTTTACCAAAAGTAATCGAATTCGTTAGAAACCCCTTCAAAAACCACTAAATAAATTGAGTTCAGGTCAGCGTCAGCTCAGTATAGAAGGCCTTAATCCGGCAGAAATTTACGGCATCAATAATGCCAATCTCAAACACATCAAAAGTTTTTTTCCAAAGCTCAAAGTAATTGCACGAGGCAACCAACTTAGTTTAGCTGGTGACGACGAAGTGATGGACGAATTCGAACGCAAATTTGCGCTTATCGTTGCGCACTACCGTACCTTTGACGCCCTTTCCGAGAACAACATTGACAACCTTATGCTGCAGGATGGCGCCAAGCTCTTGTCACAGGACGACGGCTCCGAGGCGCTCGTACATGGCAACGGCGGGGTCAAAATCAAAGCGCGAACAGTCAATCAAAAAAAATTAGTACAAGCGGTCCTGACCTCCGATATGGTCTTTGCGGTGGGTCCAGCCGGTACCGGTAAAACCTATACCGCCGTTGCCATGGCGGTTCGTGCGCTCAAAGCAAAGGAAGTCAAGCGTATTATCTTAACCCGCCCAGCCGTTGAGGCCGGTGAAAACCTCGGTTTTTTACCTGGTGACCTCAAAGAAAAACTCGACCCTTATCTCATGCCGCTTTACGACGCCTTGCGCGACATGATTCCTGCAGAAAAACTGGCCGACATGATCGAATTTGGTGTTATTGAAATTGCACCGCTTGCCTTCATGCGCGGCCGTACCCTCGACAAAGCTTTTGTTATTCTGGATGAAGCCCAAAACACCACCCAAATGCAAATGAAAATGTTTTTGACCCGCATGGGCATGACCGCCAAATTTGTGATTACCGGGGATATGTCGCAGGTAGACCTCCCGTCGCGGCAACGATCTGGTCTTTCTTATGCATTGGATGTACTCAAAGATATTTCCGATATCCAAATTGTCCGCCTTGGGCAGTCCGACGTCCTTCGCCATCGTTTGGTCAAGCAGATCATAGAAGCTTTCGACGTCGCGGAACACAACGAAAAAATCGAGAAACAAGTCAAACGAGCCGAACAAGAAAAAAATAAATCAGTTTAATTCCTAGTATCTTTTTCCACATGCAAGCCTTAACCAATAATTCTTTTCAATTTGAAGGTCAAACCAAAGTCTATAATGGCAAGGTCCGCGATGTCTATACGCTAGATAACGGCTTGCTTGTTATGGTTGCCTCTGATCGCATTTCGGCATTTGACCACATCTTGCCAAAAGGAATTCCTTACAAAGGTCAAGTACTCAATCAAGTAGCAACAATGTTTTTGGAAGCGACCAAAGACATCGTTCCCAATTGGCTCCAAGCCACACCAGACCCAGCTGTGGCAGTAGGCGTTGCTTGCGATCCAATACGCATAGAAATGGTCATCCGCGGCTACCTCGCAGGGCATGCTGCCCGCGAATACAAAGCAGGAAAACGCATTTTGTGTGGTGTTGCACTTCCTGAAGGCCTCAAAGAAAACGATCGTTTGCCTTCGCCTATAATTACCCCAGCAACCAAAGCCGAAGAAGGCCATGACGAAGACATCTCCAAAGAAGATATTCTTGCGCGCGGTTTAGTTACGCCAGAAATTTATGCGCAAATGGAGCAATATACACACGCATTGTTTGAGCGCGGCACACAAATGGCTGCCCAAAGAGGCCTTATTTTGGTCGACACGAAATACGAATTTGGTATGTACCAGGGCGCTGTTACCCTCATCGACGAAATCCACACCCCAGATTCATCTCGTTATTTTTATGCTGATGGCTATCAAGAACGCCAAGATAATGGCGAAGCCCAAAAGCAACTCTCCAAAGAATTTGTGCGCCAATGGCTCATTGAAAACGGTTTTCAAGGACTAGATGGTCAGCAAATGCCGTTCATGCCAGACGACTTTGTTCAGACCATTTCTGAGCGTTACATCGAACTTTACGAACGCATTACTAGTCTTACTTTCCAAAAAGCCGATACTCAAAATATAGTTGCACGCATTGAACAAAATGTCAATGCATATCTACAAAATCGTTAAACCATGTCAGTTCACGCCTCCAGCCCTAAAAAAATAACCACCAACACGCTTCAAGAAATGAAGCAAGCGGGTCAGAAAATCTCGATGCTCACCGCCTATGATTTTTCTATGGCGCGCATCGTCGATGAAGCCGGTATCGATGTCATTTTGGTTGGTGATTCAGCCTCAAATGTCATGGCGGGTCATCAAACCACATTGCCCATTACACTCGATCAAATGATATATCATGCCTCGAGCGTAGTCAGAGCCGTGGAGCGTTCGTTGGTGGTGGTGGACATGCCTTTTGGCTCTTATCAAGGCAATTCAAAAGAGGCGCTCTCAAGTGCGATCAAAATCATGAAAGAATCCGGAGGCCACGCCGTGAAAATGGAAGGCGGCAGCGAAATCCTAGATTCAATTCGCCGCATCCTTACTGCCGGGATTCCAGTAATGGGGCATCTCGGACTCACCCCACAATCCATTTATAAGTTTGGCACTTATGTCGTTCGCGCCAAAGAAGAAGAAGAAGCTGCCCGACTCATTGCAGATGCCAAAGCACTCGAAGAAGTAGGCTGTTTTGCCATTGTTTTGGAAAAAATCCCTGCGGCTCTCGCTGCGCAAGTGGCTCAAATGGTGCAAATACCAGTTATCGGCATCGGCGCAGGTGGAGGTGTAGATGGTCAGGTGTTGGTCATCCACGATATGCTTGGCATAAATAATGAATTCAATCCGCGTTTTTTGCGCAAATACAACAACCTCCATGCACACATGCTGCAGGCTTTCCAAGACTACAAAGCAGATGTCCAATCAGGTGATTTTCCAAATGTTTCGGAATCTTATTAGTTTTTCTAGTCTTGTTCTTTTCCTTTTGCTCAGCGGTTGTTTGGTCCAAAATAAGACCGAGTTACCCAAAAAAGAAAATTTATGCCAATACAGCAAATACCTGCGTATTATCAAGATTTCAAATGGTTTTCTGGTGGAGGTGCTCGATCCAGATTTAAAAGCAAAGCCAAAAATTTTTAAGATTACAAAGGCCTTTGAACACATTGCGGTGCTGAGTGCTACACACGTTGGAATGCTTTGTGCCTTGAAGCAACAGGCGCGCATTTCGGCAATTGCCGATGCAAAGTATCTTTATGATGCGCAAATGCTGCGCTTGGTTGCTGCCAAAAAAGTAACGGACTTACGAGCTCAAATGGGGTTGCCAACCCAAAAATTACTTCAAAATGGAACCCAAGCGGTAGTTTATAGTGGCTTTGGCAATGAAAGCAAAGCACTGCAGCGCCTAGAGGGCACACATCTAAAAAGTATTCCCAATTACGAATGGCGCGAAAAAACGCCGCTTGCTCGTGCAGAGTGGGTATTGCTTTTTGGGGTCTTGAGTGGTCAATTCGATAAAGCACAGGCATTTTTTAATGGGGTCGAACAAAAATATACCGCACTTCAAAAAAGTATCCAACAAAACAACAAATCCAACCAGCTACCGGTGCTCATTAGTGGTAATCTATACGGTGACCAATGGATTGCGCCTGCTGGGCAGAGTTTTGAAGCACAGCTCTACAAAGATGCCGGCTTGGCTTATTTGTTTGACAATGAACAAGGGACAGGAAGCATTTTTAAAAGCTTACCAGAAATTCTTAAAAAAGGTACTTCAGTTAATTTATGGCTCAATCCTGGTCAACCCAGCCGCAGCAAACTCTTGAATCAGTTCCCTAAGGCCAAATTTTTGCCTTTTTATAAAAAAGCAATCTATTGCTATACTGCTCAAACTAATAAATATTGGGAGCTTGCCGCTATGCATCCTGATTTGTTGCTGTCAGATTTGAGTCAAATTGCCAAAAGGCAAGTAAAAAAGTTGCATTTTTATGCTTTATTGAAATGAAGCAACGCAGCATACAATTTCTTTTACAAACTGGAACTTTACTTCTTTTATTGAGTTGGGTGCATCTATTTGTACTACAACAACACAATGGAGAAATGCAAAATATTGTATTTTGGGAATTTCAAGTACCGCGTTTAGTAAGTGCCGTATTTGCAGGTGCTGGGCTTTCATTGAGCGGACTGCTCATGCAGAATCTTTTTCAAAACCCAATGGCGGGTCCATATGTACTCGGAGTCAATTCTGGTGCAAGTCTTTTTATTTCATTACTCATTTTAGGTGCTGCACCCACATTTTTAATTGAGCTCAGTTATGTAAGTGCCGCAATGATAGGAGCATTTTTAGCCGCTGGCTTTATGTTCTTAGTTTCTAAGCGCGTACAAAATATCCAATCGCTATTGGTCATAGGCCTTATGTTTGCAAGTTTTACCGGAGCAATCGAATCCGTCTTGCAATCTTTCGCGGCCCCTGAGCAAGTCAAGCAATTGTTCATCTGGAATATGGGGTCGCTTCAACAAATGAGTGCTGCACAAGCACCATGGATGGCTTCATTTGTTGTTTTTGGAATTGTGACGACGCTTTTTTTAGTCAAAGGTCTGAATGCCATGGTTCTTGGCGATACACATGCTTTGCAACTTGGCATCAAAGTCAAGCAGCTCAAAATGTTCGTATTATTTATTACCGCGCTACTCGCCGGAAGTATTACGGCATTTTGTGGTCCTATTGCATTTGTAGGATTGGCCATTCCCAATCTTGCGCGCGCCCTTCTAAAAACGCAAGACCACCTTTTGCTCATTTTATTTTCAGTGTTGGCGGGTAGTTGTTTTCTTCTCGCAATCGATCTGCTGGTCTTATTACTTGATCCGTGGTTGAGCATTCCCGTCAATGTCTTAACAGCAGTTATTGGCGCGCCATATGTTGCTTACCTCATGTTACGTCAACGATGATCTCATTTCAAAACGCACAAGTCGGGTATCAAACGACCCTTATTGAGCTGGCTCCATTAGCGCTTCCGGCTGGACAAATTTATGCGCTCATTGGCAGAAACGGATCTGGAAAATCGACATTACTTCATTCATTGATAGGGCAATTACCATTGCGTTCAGGTAGCATTACATTGGGTGCTTATTCCCTCGACGAACTTCAAAAAAACGCGGCGCTGCGCTCAAGGCAGGTTTCATTTGTCGCAAGTATGTTCGCTGGGCTAGACGCCTTGACGCTTCGCGCTTATGTTTCGCTTGGGCGTGTCCCTCATTTGGGAGCTTTTGGCCGCTTGCAAGCAGCAGATTTACAAATTGTAGATGAGGTACTCCAGGCGCTCAACCTGAGCAGCTTAGCTTATCAGGATACGCGTAAGTTAAGTGATGGTGAACGTCAGCTTGCTAGTTTGGCCCGCGCTATGGTTCAAGATACACCAATAATGGTTCTCGACGAACCCGCTTCTTTTCTAGATTATTTCAATCGGGAATTATTATTAGATCAGCTTCAAAACTGGGTGCAGCAAAAACCAGCGCGTACAGCTGTTTTTTCGAGTCATGACATCGATTTGTGCTTGCAAAAGGGCATACCCATGCTTGTTTTGCACCAACGAAGACTTACGTTGCTTATGAAGCCAACTAAAGCAGAAGTAATGGCTTTGCTTTAAACGGTCATGATGTCTTTTTCCTTGAGATCGACCAAATTGTCTACTTTCTTGATGTAGCTGTTCGTGATTTTCTGAACCTCTTCTTCTGCGTCTTTGGTCATGTCCTCAGAGAGCCCTTCGTTTTTGAGGTCTTTGATCATGTCGAGGGCATCTTTGCGGTTGTTGCGGATTCCAATTTTGGCTTGTTCAGCCTCAGCTTTGGCGCGCTTAACGAGTTCACGACGGCGCTCTTCGGTGAGTGGCGGAACCGCGATAATGAGTTGTTCTCCGTTGTTTTGTGGATTGAGGCCTAAATTGGCATTGATAATGCCTTTGGCGATGTCATTGAGTAGTGGTTTTTCCCAGGGTTGAACAATGATGGTACGTGCATCCATGGTATTGACATTCGCAACTTGTTGTAGTGGAGTCATGGAGCCATAGTATTCGACCATTACACCGTTTAGCATCGCCGGGCTGGCTTTTCCTGCTCTAATTTTAACGAGTTCGTTTTCGAGGTGATTCAAGGTTTTCTGATTGAACTCCTTGAATTCGTCGTAAATCATTGAAAGTTCTTCGGTCATGATGCACTTACTAAAGTACCGACATTGGCTCCGTCCATGAGTTTGCGTAAGTTTCCTGGCGTATCCATGTCAAATACGATGATGGGTAAATTGTTTTCTTTGCAAAGTGTGAAAGCGGTCATGTCCATGACATTTAAGCCGCGGGCATAAACTTCATCAAAAGAAATTCGATCAAATTTTGTTGCATTGGGGTCTTTGAGGGGATCTGCAGTGTAGATACCGTCTACGCGTGTGCCTTTTAAGATCACCTCGGCATTAATTTCTATGGCGCGCAAAGAAGCAGCTGAATCAGTTGTGAAAAAAGGATTGCCTGTACCGGCACCAAAAATGACAACGCGTCCTTTTTCGAGGTGACGTACAGCTCTGCGGCGTACGAATGGCTCAGCAATTTCTTTCATTTCGATGGCAGATTGTAAGCGCGTTGTGACACCTGTAGCCTCTAGGGCAGCTTGGAGAGCCATTGAGTTGATCATCGTAGCCAACATACCCATGTAATCACCATGGGTGCGGTCCATGCCGCCTTGTTCAGCCTGAACACCTCTAAAAATGTTTCCACCTCCAATGACAATTGCAATCTCAACGCCTGCTTGATGCAGTTCTTTGATTTGTTGGGCGTAGGCACTGATGCGCGCGTTGTCAATGCCAAATTGTTTGTCTCCCATAAGAGACTCACCAGAAAGTTTAAGAAGGATGCGTTTGTATTTCATAAGCACAACAAATATACTATGATTCGGGCGAATTTGGTTTTTGGGTAAAAAAAAAGCTACCGTTTTCGATAGCTTTTTCTTTTTAGATAAGATTGATTAGCTCAAGGAGAAGCGTTTGAAATCAGAGACAGTAAGCCCTTTTTCAGTACTGTTTAAGAATTGCTCTACACTGAGTTTGTTGTCGCGGATGAATGCTTGGCTCAACAATGTGTTCTCTTGGAAGAATTTGTTTAGACGGCCCAAAGCAATTTTCTCAGCCATATCAGCAGGCTTGCCTTCTTGGATGGCTAATTCTTTACCGATTTCGATTTCACGCTCGATAGTGCGTTCGTCTACGCCGTCTTTGTTGATGGCAATTGGAGCCATAGCGGCTACTTGCATAGCTACCTGACGTCCGGACTCAGCAATGGTTTCACCTGCTGCAGTTAGACCAACGAGTGTAGCCAATTGATTACCTGGGTGATTGTAGGCAACAACTTGCTCGGCACGAATAAAGGCATAAGCAGAAAGATCAAGTTTTTCTCCGATAACGCCAACTTGCTCGGTGATTTTTTCATCAATGCTGAGGCGATCATCGTAAGAAAGCGCTTTAAGTTCTTCTACGCTTGAAGGTAGTTTGCTGAGTGCGAGGTCAACTAAAGATTGTACAAGTGAAACATAACCGTCGTTTTTGGCAACAAAGTCGGTCTCACAGTTTAAAGTAAGGATGACACCAGCTTTGCCATCGGCAGAAGCTTGTGCAAGAACAACACCTTCTTTGGCGTCGTTGCCACCGCGCTTGGCAGCAATTTTTTGTCCTTTTTTGCGAAGGATGTCGATGGCGGCTTCAAAATCGCCGTTCGCTTCAACTAGGGCGTTTTTGCAATCCATCATGCCCGCACCAGTTTGGGTGCGCAATTTGTTTACATCTGCAGCTGTAATAGCCATTGTATAAGAGTTTATGAGTGAATTATTCTGCTGTCTCTGCTGTGTCGGCTACAACTTCTGCTTGTACATCAGCAGGAGCTTCGTCTTTGTCAGAGGCTTTTAAGTTTTTGCGATCCTCCAAACCTTCTTTGATAGCACCACAAATGGCGTCTAAAATGAGGGTAATTGATTTGGTTGCGTCGTCGTTTGCTGGAATAGGGAAGTCTACCAATTTCGGGTTAGAATTCGTGTCAACCATTGCAAAGGTTGGGATATTCAAACGACGTGCTTCGGCAAGTGCGATGTGCTCTTTTAGAATATCGACGATGAAGATAGCTGCTGGTTGACGGGTCATGTCGGAGATAGAACCGAAGTTTTTCTCGAGTTTCTCGCGCTGGCGGCTTTTAAAAAGTTTCTCGCGTTTGTTGAGGGTGTCCCAAGTACCGTCAGATTTCATTTTGTCGATGAGCGACATTTTGCGAATCGATTTGCGGGTAGTTTGGAAGTTGGTAAGCATACCACCTGACCAACGCTCTGTAACGAAAGGCATGTTGACAGCAGCAACGCGCTCAGCTACGATTTCTTTTGCTTGTTTCTTTGTAGCAACAAAAAGAACTTTTTTACCAGACTTAGCAATTTGTTTCATTGCTGCACAAGCGTGGTCTAGGTGAAGAAGTGTTTTGTTGAGGTCAATGATGTGAATTCCTTTCTTCTCTTCGAAGATGTAAGGAGCCATTGCCGGATTCCACTTGCGCTTGAGGTGACCAAAGTGTACACCTGCGTCGAGTAGGTTTTCGAAAGTTAATTTAGACATATTTTGTTTTTGTTTACGTTCCTAATAAATAAAAGCAACTCCGGAGGGGCCATAATGGCAGGTGCTCCTGAGCTTGGATGCTAAACAGTCCAGATAGCGGATTAACGCTTGGAGAACTGGAATTTTTTTCTTGCTTTAGGTTGACCTGGTTTTTTACGCTCAACCATACGTGGGTCGCGGGTCATGAGACCTTCGACTTTCAACATTGGTTTGTAATCTGCAGAAACTTCTACAAGTGCGCGTGAGATACCTAAACGAACTGCTTCGGCCTGACCGTTGATACCGCCACCAACTACGTTTACTTTGACGTCGTACTTACCTTCTGTACCGGTGAGGGCAAAAGGTTGGTGAATTTTGGCTTGAAGAAAGTCAATTGGAAAAAATTCGTTCATCTCTCTTTTGTTGATAGAGATTTTACCTTTTCCTTTGGTTAAATAAACGCGTGCTACCGCTGTTTTTCTTCTTCCTAATGCATTAATGACTTCCATAGTTTTTATTTGAGGGTATCAAGATTCAATGATTGTGGTTGTTGTGCTTCGTGGTTGTGTGCAGCACCTTTGTACACTTTAAGATTAGTGTAGAGTTTGCGTCCAAGCGCATTTTTTGGAAGCATCCCTTTGATCGCTTTTTCGATGAGGCGCTCTGGGTGATTTTTAAGCATGTCTTCTGCAGAAGTAAAACGCTGACCACCCGGGTATCCAGAGAAACGAACGTATTCTTTGTCTTGAAGCTTGGTACCAGAAAAGGCGATTTTCTCGGCGTTGACGACAATAACGTTGTCACCACAGTCGGCATGTGGGGTGTAACATGTTTTGTATTTTCCACGGATGACTTTGGCAACTTTACTGGCCAAACGACCTACGGTTTGCCCTTCTGCGTCGACAACATACCACTTTTTATCGGCAGTTTCGGTATTACCAGCTATCGTTCTGTAACTTAATGTGTTCACGGTTCTTTCTGTTAAATAAAAAACTTAATTTCCCTAAATTTAGGGGTGCAAAGATACAACTATTGTATTTATTTACAAATCAAAAGCAGAAAAAATCAAGATTATTTTGCTTTAAATGCAGAAATTGCCGCTTTTGTAAAATCGCTGAGTACCAAACGGCCGCTAATTGCTGCTCTGTCCAATAAGAGTTGGTCCCAGTGCTCGGTGCCATCCCAAAAGATTTGTTTGAGTGCCTGCATGGCTTCAGGGTTTGATGCAGCGAGTTGGGTGCTTAGTTTTTGAATGGCGGCATCCATTTGGCTTTCGTCGGAGAAGATTTCTGTGTAGAGCCCTTTATCTTTAGCCCATTGGGCGCTGCGCCATTCGGTGGCGTTGATTGCGAGTTCGCTCATGGCTGAACGACCTATTTTGCGCTCAACGACTGGCCCGACAACAAATGGCCCAATGCCAACTGCTAATTCGGATAGTTTGACTTCTGCTCGTTCGGTGGCAAAGCAATAATCTGTGGCCGATGCCAAACCCACGCCGCCCCCCACGGCGCGTCCTTGAACGCGTCCGATGATTAGTTTAGGCGCTTTTCGGCAAGCGTTAATCACTTTAGCAAAGCCAGAGAAAAATGCCAAGCCTGTTTGGAGGTCTTCAATAGCAATGAGTTCGTCAAAACTAGCGCCGGCGCAAAATGCTTTGTTTCCTTGGGATTGCAAGACAAGCACCTTGCAGCGGTCGTCTTGTGCTATTTCTGTAATGGTATCAGCTAATGTTTGCAATATGTGACCAGGCAAGGAATTACTCATTGGATGCCCAAAAGTAACTAGGCCGATTCCTTGGGTAGTAATTTCGGCTACTACAAAGCCGTTTTGTGTATTTTGATCCATTTTTATTTGAGCGTAAAACTGTCAGTGCCGATGAGTTGCCCTTCGCAGTAAATGCGCACTTTGTAAGTGCCTTTGGTGGCGGCCTCGCCTTTCAGCTCGTAGTATATTGTTAAATCTAATGCTTGGTTTTGGTAATCGACGTCTTTGCGCTGCGAATAAGGTGTACTGCCGCTTTCAGTTTCCGTTACAAAGTTGCTACTGCCTTGCAGCACTTCTCCGGATGGTGCGGTAATTTGCATATATACAGTTTTGCGACCTGCACTTGTGAGGACGTTTTCCGAAAGCGTGAAGCTACTGCGGAACTGAACCGCATTTTTGGCACGATTGGTAACCTCCATGGTGTTGTTAAGCCGTTGTTTGAGTGCTTCGGATTGCAAACCGTAGGCCTGTAATTTACTTCCTTTTTTGACTTGCTGCTGAGATTCTTCGGCCTGACGGCGGTAGTTGTCACGTTCGGTGGTGGTGGTAGATAAACGCACATTGGTTTCTTCTAAGCGCGTTCCGAGGTCAATGTTGAGCGTATTGAGCGAGTCTATGGTGCGTGCATAACTGCGCATGATCGAACGCAAAGTTTCGTTTTCTCTGCGGGCTCTTACGAGGTCTCTAGCGGTGATATTGGCGCGATCGAGTTTTTTTAGTAACTGGGTGATTTGTGCTTTTTGCGCATTGAGGCTGTCGGCTTTGGTGGCGTCTTTCTCGATGAGCTTGTTGTAGTCTCGAAGCATTTGGTTGAGGTTCTGCTTGAGGTCTTGTTTCATGCTGCCAGTGTAGCCGGATAGCGCGTCTTCCATGTCGGCCATGTCGGCAAGTAGCGCGGTGTTTTTGTTATTGCAGGTATTCAATGCTGCACGCTGTCTAGACCAAGCAAGCGTCAGCCAGGCTAATCCTGCAAGCAGAATGAAAATAAAAACGAAATAAAATCGATTGGATTTAGGTTGGTTTTGTTCTGGCGTTTCCATGTTATTTGATTAGTTAATCAAAATTACAAAACAAATGCTTTGATAGTTTCTTTTGGACTTTATTGATGGATTTGCCAGCAGATTTCTTTTGTAAACCGTAAAAGGCTGTCTGCGCCTACTGCGGTGAAACGCGCATCGCTACTTGCTGGGTAGGCCCCGCCGTGGTGCATGGCTTTTACAACACTTACACCGGTTGGCACACCATTTAGAATGACACGCCCCACTTTTTCATCAATAAATTGGTTGAGAAGTGGAGGTAACGTATGTGTATCGTTTTGAAATAAACTAAAGGTCAATTGACCACCAAGTTGCCCGAGTATGGTTTGCAAATCTTCTATATTTTGGAAGGAACTCAGTAAGGTAAACGGACCAAAAACCTCTTCTTGCAGTGTGGTTTCATTGGCGAGCAGTTGAATAGAGGCTTGCGCTATGCACCAACGGCCTTCGATTCCGTTTATTGCCGCGCTAGAATGAATGGCTTCAATTCCTTTGATTTTAAGCACTTCGCGTTTTCTGGCTTCATATTTTTGAAAGATATCCGGATGCAACATCGGGTAACTTTTTTGCTGTGCGAGTGCTTGTAGGAATGTTTCTTTAAATAAATGCAGATGGCAATCATGAACTAAAATAAGCCCCGGTTTTGTACAAAATTGCCCAGCATCTGTGCAGACGGAGGCGGCTAATTTTTGGGCGGCTTCTTGTACTTGTGCTTTACGCAGATCGGCATTGAGCAACACCGGATTAAGACTCCCCATTTCGGCAAACACGGGAATTGGAGCTGGCCTTGCAGCGGCTAAATCCATTAATGCGCGCCCGCCTCTGATACTGCCGGTAAAACCGATTGCCTTGATTTTCGGATGCTGCGCAAATGTGCTAGCCCAATGATAAGAATGGTCAATGACATGACTGAATACGCCAGTTGGTATAGAATGGGCTTGAAGCGCGCGCTCAACGCAAGTTGCAACCGCGATACTCGTGCCAACATGCATGGGGTGCGCCTTGAGCACTACACAGCAGCCTGCGGCTAATGCGGCAACGCTATCTCCGCCAATTGTCGAGTATGCCAAAGGGAAATTAGAGGAACCGAGTACCAATACAGTTCCAATCGGCAGCTTTTTTTTGAGCAGTTTTTTTTGCTCATCGGGCAACACATCTTCCGTTTGCCATAACATTGATTCGATACGCTCAGCAAAGTGTTCTAACGTATAAACAGTTCGTTGGAATTCAATTTCAAAACGGGAAGCAGATAAACCACTTTCTGTCAGGTATTGATCCCGAATAAGCTCCTTATCTTCGTTCAGGTTCAAAATAATGGTCCGGAGTAATTGGGCACGCTGTTGAGCAGTGCACGAACCAAAAAGGGCTTGTACTTCATCAATTTGGGCTTCCCAATCTGATAAAAAGGTAGGCGGTGTAGGGAAATACAGGGTTGTATTCCAGGTATTGTTTACGGCATGAAAGGTCCTGAAACCTTTTGACATTTTATGCTTCTGAGAGCTCGAAACGATAGCTTTCCATAATTTGGTTGGCTAACATTTTTTTGCAAGCGGTATCTACTTTTTGCTCTGCTTCAGCCTTGCTAGCCGCTTGTACAAACAAACGAATGTGTTTGCCTATGCGTACCCCGTCGATTTCGGCGAGCCCGATGTTTTTCATGGAGTTGGTAACGGCTTTGCCTTGTGGATCAAGTAGCGC
>VHBC01000016.1 GCA_016872115.1 Sphingomonadales bacterium
GCCTTCCAATCGATGAGTTGTGCCACGACGTATTCATTGCTTGCACCGCCGTATGACTGAACGCCCTCTGCATTTTTAAAAAGACCAGATGGATCGATACCCACAATAATCATCACAAACATGAATAGGCCAGGTGCAACTCCAAAACTGACCAAATCGGCCAGCGAATCGAGCTGTTTGCCGAGCAGGCCATTTGAATGGGTTAGTCTGGCGACAAAACCATCAAAAAAATCGAGAATGGCAGCAAGCGCAAGTAAATATACGGCCCAATCTAAACGGCCACTCAAGCTAAAAATAATGGAGCAAATTCCGCAGAGCAGATTGAACGAGGTAAGGAGGTTGGCAATACCGAACATGAAAGACTTTTTGGTAAAAGTACCCAATTAACACAATTTTTTGCGCAATTTTGAGTTTTTGTAGCATGTTTTCAATCAAAAGCTTTTTTTTCAGCTTGTTGCTATGTACCTCGTTTGTACAAGCCCAAGATTTTAATCCTAAATATGCCAATGAATTCTTGAATTTAGGCGTTGGAGCAGCAGCGCTTGGAACGGGCGCCGCTGTTGTTGCCGATGTTTCAGGCCTAGAAGCCGGGTATTGGAATCCAGCTGGCTTGCTTCAGCAAACCCAAACAACGGAGGTGGCGCTTATGCACGCTTCTTATTTCGGTGGTTTGGCTGCTTTTGATCATATGGGTGTTTCCCGCAAAATAAATGAACAAAATGTGGTAGCACTCAATCTCATTCGTTTAGGGATTGATAACATATACAATACCACGCAACTGATCGATAATCAAGGCAACCTCGACTACAGCCAATTGCAAACTTTTAACAGTGCCGATTATGCGCTCATTGGTTCTTTCGCAAAGCCGACAGGTGTAGAACACCTTAGCATGGGGGTAAGTGCAAAACTGATTTACAGACATATTGGCAATTTTGCCAAAGCTTTTGGTTTTGGTTTTGATGCGGGTCTGCAATATCGTCCGAGCAAATTTTGGTCTGCAGGACTGAATTTGCACGATGCTACAAGTACTTTTAGCGCCTGGACCTACAACCTCAGTCCTGAAATGCAAGCGACCTTTTTGCAAACCAACAATGAGTTGCCTCAAAACGGGGTAGAGCAAATGTTACCGCGTTTAGTAGGCGGCATCGCGGGACAGCTGCCTTTCAAAAATGGAAAATATCAATTAGGCAGCCAGCTCAATTTTGAACTTACTGCCGACGGCCCGCGAAATACATTGGTTTCAGGTTCTGTGTTTTCTGTGGATCCGCGCGCAGGTTTGTTCTTTAATTATGACAACAAGCTGATTTTGCGTACAGGTGTTTCTCAATTTCAGTATTACCTTGATTTTGACCAAACAAAAAAACTGAGTTTACAACCACACTTAGGCGCTGGTGTAGTTTTTCAAAACTGGACCATTGATTACGCTTTTACGCGTTTAGGATTGGGAGGTGAGGGATATTTCACCCATTTGTTTTCATTGAAATGGGCTTTTTCAAAGCGCAACTAATCAAAAGAATTTACAGCTAAAAATCGCCGTATCATCAACGTATGGCAAAGACCCTTTCCAGTCTTCAAGTTTGGAGAAAATAATATCGTTCATATCCTCCATCTTAAGTGCAGCAAAAGCACGCACATGCTTGGTGAGTTGTTCGACCCCAAATTGCAAGCCACCTGTATTTTCGAGTTCAACTACACCGTCTGTGAACAAAACCAAAGTCGATTTGGCTTGCAGCTGAAGTTTGCCGACTTGAACAAACGGTAATTCATCGAGCATACCCAAACCGATACAGCCCTCGGTCAGAAAAGTGGTGTTTTTACCGCTAATGATGAAGGGTTGATTGTGTCCTGCATTCACATATTGAAGTTGTCTTGTATAGGCATTGTAATGGGCCAAAAAGAAAGTGATGAATTTTTCTCCTTTGGCATTTTTTATTACGAGTTTATTGAGCTCCTCCATTAAAAAGGTGAGCTCAAAGCGTTGGTATTTAAACAGCGTCCTGATGGTAGCCTGGAAGTTGGCCATAAGTAGTGCTGCGGTGATCCCCTTACCACTTACATCGCCAATACAGATGATGTATTCTTCATCTCCGAGCGAGATAAAATCGTAAAAGTCGCCACCAACGGCATGTCTTGGAATATAGCGTCCGGAAATATCCATTTTCTTGTTGGACGGTAACTGCTGCGGAAAAAGCAGTTGTTGCATTTCAGATGCCAGCTCGAGTTCTTTGGATATTTGTTTGTCAATATTGTTTTGCGCTGTAAGTTTTCTGTTTTCCAGGGCCACGCAAACGATATTGGCGAGCGTCTGTGCAAAAGAAAAGTGTGCTGTAGTCAGCGTTTCAATTTCTCTTGTGGTGGCAATCAAAAGGTAGGCAAGTGGTTGACCGAGGTGATGAATCGGAATCACAGCCTGAAAATCCTGGAGGGCTTGGCTATTCGAAGAGGCCACTAGGGTGATGTCTTTGAAGCGTTGCAGGTCTGCTGCCAGTTCTTCAGCGTTCCATTTGTTTTTTATGCCGCTTTTGGTTGCCAGTTGCCAGTCTTGACGCTGTAAAAGAAGGGCAAAACGATTGAAATAAAGTTGTTCTTTGAGGATAAAGGTAAAGATGCGGTAGAGTTGTTCTTCCGGCAAATTGGCGTTGATCGCATTGGTAAGCTCCAAAATGGAGTGTAGGCGGTTATCTCTCATATTTATTGCCTGAACGACAAAGTTAGTTTATTTTTGATTTTGCAATAATTCCTGAAAAAGTTCTTGTTTTTCAAGAAGAAATACCTATCTTTGCATTCCATTTTCGAAAAGTAAATAAAATGAAAAACGATATCCATCCTTCCGACTACCGCCTTGTTGTCTTCAAAGACATGTCTAACGACTACGCCTTTATTTGTCCATCTTGTGCGGAAACAAAAGAAACCATCTCTTGGGAAGACGGCAACGAGTACCCACTCGTGAAACTCGATATCTCTCACAAATCGCACCCATTCTTTACCGGAATTGCGCAGTTCGTCGACACTGCTGGTCGTATCGATAAGTTCAAAAACCGTTACGGTCGTCACATGAAATAATAGCCCAAAGCGCTACAAACATACAAAAGGCTCCAAGTTGGGGCCTTTTTTTATGCGCTGTTTTTTTGTACTTATTTATCTATTCGGAAAATTTTGCCGCCGCTCGCGAAAGTCGGTCGTTCATGGCTTTTCCTAGGCCTACATTTGGAAAAGGCTCAACATAGATTTGGTCAAGTTGCATGGCGTCTGCTTCATGAAGCGCAGCATACAAATGACGCGCCGCTTCCAAGAGCAATCCTTCTTGACTCAAGATCAAATGCGGTCCACTTATTTGTTCATTAGGGCCAAGCGTAATTTGTAAAGCGCTTTTTTCTTGTTCGCCAGATTTAAATCCGAGGAAAAGAGGGGTTTGGGTGGCATAATGATGCTTTACCATTCCACTAGTAAGCACACCGCTTTCTTTTTGCGTTTTTATTTGAGGTGTATAATCAAGTTGTTCGGCAAGCATTTCAGCGGTGATGCCGCCATGGCGGTAAATAACGACCTGATCGTTGTCAAGTCCAATAATTGTGGATTCTAAACCGTGCAAACAAGGGCCGCCGTCAAGAATATACGGGATGCGTTCGTTGAGTTGCCCCAGTACATGTTGGGCAGTGGTTGGGCTGAGCTGTCCGTATAAATTGGCGCTCGGTGCGGCAAGCGGGGATTCTAAAAGTTCGAGTAATTGCTGCAATAAAGGTTGTGCAGGAAAGCGTAGCCCCACGGTAGACTGCCCGCCTGTAATGAGTGTACTAACCAGGCTACTTTTTGGCACAACAAACGTGAGTGGACCTGGGCAAAATGCGGCATACAACTGTTCAAAAACTTCGGGAAATTCTGAAGTGTAAGGAAGGGCTTGTTCTAAAGTGGCAAAATGTAAAATCAGCGGGTTGCTTTTCGGACGGTCTTTGGCCTTAAAGATCGATAAAACAGCGTCTTCGTTATTGGCATCTGCCGCAAGGCCATAAACGGTTTCTGTTGGAATCGAAACAAGTTGGCCTCGTTCGAGTAAATTGAGCGCTAATTGAAGATCTGTACCGACAGCAGTTTGCATCTGACAAAGTTAGTCGAAACTTAAAAAAAATAGTTGAATTAGTTGACCAATTGAATTTTGGGCTTAACTTTGTGTAGAATAATTCTAAATAAGATGCAAGTCATTCTCGCCGATAGCAATGAACTCATTCGTTTAGGTCTACGAACCATCCTGCATGCCCAACAAGGGATTAGCATCGTTGGTGAGGCCAAAAATCAAGATGAACTCATGTCGCAACTTAAAACCTTCGGTGCAGATATCGTCCTCATTGACTTCACATCCTACGGTTTCAGCATCGATATCGTTCCCAAAGCGCTCGCCAAGTTCAAAGACTTACGTTTTGTAGCCATTACCGAGGCCCAGCACGCGCCCATTCTCATTGACGCACTCAAATCAGGCGTCACAAGTTATGTTAAAAAAGACTGCGAACTCTCAGAGATCATAGACGCTGTCAAAGAAACTGCCCAAGGCAAGCAATTCTTTTGTGGCCAGCTCCTTGAGACCATTCAAAAAGCAAATATTGATGTCGAAGAGCTGCATACCGAGGATTTTAGTTGCAGTCCGGTGGTGCTTTCCGAACGAGAAAACGAAATTATTACCTTGATAGCCGAAGGTCAAACCAACGAGCAAATAGCCGAGTTCTTATTCTTGAGTAAGCACACCGTGAATACACATCGCAAGAATATTATGGCAAAGTTGGGTGTCAAAAATACCGCCGGGATAGTCATTTACGCCGTCAAGACCGGATTGGTGTCTCCGAACCGTTTCTTATTTGCCCCGAGTTTAAATTAGAATTTGGTAAGACGGCCTAAAACGCCAGACTGAATTTGAGGTTAAATAACCGTTGCGTCAGGTAATTGGGCACTGAATAAAATTTCCCTTGTACATCTTGTATCCATTGTTTGGAGAGCACATTATTGACGCCGAGCACGTTAAAAATCTCCAAAGAGATCAGCGCTTGGTCGAGCTGTTGCCAACCTTTTTTACCCATTTTTGCTTCGGTTTTGTTGTGCAGTAAATCGTAAGATAGGCCGAGGTCTACACGGAAATAAGCGCGAAGGCGCAAGGTATCTTTGTAGCGCGTAAAGTCGGGTGGGCCATACGGCAGCCGCGAGCCATATTGAAGACCCATTTGCACTTTAAATGCCTCGAAGCCCGGCATCTGGTCCTGAACCAACGCACCAAAAGTAAGCCATTGGTCGGTGGGGCGTGGGATAAAACCGGGTAAAACAACTGTAGAGTCAACCACCGTTTGGTCTTCGCTGTAACCAAAAATAATACGCTCCCCAGCGGCATTGTAATAAATGGTGTATTGGTCGCCTTTGATGTCTTCCTTTGTGGAGAGTAATCCTAATTTAAAGAAAGACTGAATGCCTTCTACAAATTCACCGTGCACATTGATGTCAAGTCCGTAAGCATAGCCTACCGCGTTGTTGTTGGCGTAATAACGCGTGCGCACGTTTTCAATTTCATAAGGGTTTAGGTCCCAAAGGTATTTATAGTAGAGCTCGGTGTTGAGTTTGAACGGTGTTGGCCGTCCCCACATTTGGAATAAAAATTCGGAACCGGCAACTACATGTAACGATTTTTGAGCCTGAACACCCAAGGCAAGTTGACCATCAAAAGTGCGGAATTCTCGGTAAAATGGCGGCTGGTAATAGAGTCCTGAAGACAACCTGAACAACAAGCCGCGGCGCACGGCCTTGCCCTCTTGCCACATGTAAGCAGCGGGTGCATAAGAAAAGCTGATGCGCGGGGTAAAGTAAGGTTCTTGGTTGATACTTGTGTAGCCGCCACGCAAACCCACTTGAAAGTTGAATTTTCGGGTAGAGACGTCTAAGGTATCGGACCAAGTTTTTCTTTGTCCGTCTTTTTTATATGCTCCCTGAACTATTTTTTGGCGGCTTACTTTGGTCCATGAATTGGACCACATAAAGTAACTAGTGGCCCGCCATCCGTTTAGAGCAAGATTACCCTTAATGGTTTCATATAGAATAATTTGGCTTGGCTCGGTTTGTGGCAAGCTGTAGCCAGAAGAGTCTATTAGGCGCCATTCAGAGAGTACGTCCTTGAACTGATCAAATTGAAGTTGCGCTCCCCATGTCAGTTCGTTATAGCGTTTGTTCGTTTTGTTGGCGTTTGTATAACCATCGGTAAGCAAGAAACTACCGTTGTGATAAACAGAAAAGATTTGTGCTTGTAGCCGATTTCGGGCGTGGTTGAGAAAACCACCCACACCAAGCGTGGCAATGGAATCACCAAATTCTTCTTTGGAAGGATCGGTTTCGAGTTCATTGATGTAGTACTGTCCTAAAATGTCAAAATACTCGCGCTCATCCGACTGAAAAATGGAGGCGTAAAAATCGAGTTTGGTTTTGTTTTTGGCGTATTTGAGTGCAGTGCCTCCCATGAGGGTCTGAAAGTTGGAGCTTTCTTGACCTTCGAAATAAATCATGAGGCGGTAGGCTTCGTTGGCTGTTCCGAAATCAGATTGCGCTGTTTGGGGTGCAAAGCGATAGGCATTGGTCGAGAAATGGCCAAGAAAGCTCCAGGTCCAGTATTCGTTGAGTTGATAGTTGGTCAGGATTTGCGCGTCGGCAAAAACTGGGTTGTACGCGCCCTTGGTCGGAAGGGTATTTAGAAAATAACCGTTTGAGCGGTAACGTGCACCAATTAGAAAATTAAAACGCTGATTGACGGCTTCTTCTATATGGGTCTCAACGCCTAACAAAGAAGCCATTGCCGAAGCATGAAAAGTCGAAGGTGTTTTATAAGTGATGTCTAGTACAGAGCTCAGGCGGTCTCCGTAGTTGGCAGCAAATCCGCCTGCACTGAAACGAACATCTTCGACCAAAGAAGAATGAATAAAACTCATGCCTTCTTGTTGGCCGCTGCGCGTTAAAAATGGTCGGAATACTTGGAACCCGTTGACATAAACCAGATTTTCGTCATAGTTACCACCGCGCACATTGTAGTTGGAGGTGAGTTCGTTATTTGAAGTTGCTGCAGTGGTCAGGGTAAGGGTGCGCTCTAGCCCTACAATTCCTTTGAGATTCAATTGAGGAAGCGGCTCAATTTCAAATGGATTTTGCCCATCTCGACCCACTACGACGGCGCGGTTGTCTTGGATGTTGAAATGTTGATCGGGCAGCTCTTGGCGTGTACTACTTTCGTTGATGATGGTATTGAGCGCGAGTTCAGTTCCTTCAAAAACGTAGATAATTTCAATGATTTGACCTTTTTGGATGCCTGAAAAGTCATAATAGCCCTCAGCGTTGGTTTGCGTTTCGGAACTGATATTTACCGAGCGGTTATCGTTTATTTTCAACTGCACTTTTGCACCTACGGCTGGTTTTTTCCCTTTCAAATAACAGTGTCCAAAAACCGTAATGTCTTGGGCCCAATTGAAAAGAGGTAATACCAACCAAAAAAGAAGTAAAAGTTGCTTCATGTATACAAAGTTACAATCCTTAACGCCTATATCCATGCTTTATTTGCTTTTGACTCATTTTCATGTCTTAGAAGTTTCGCTTACATTTGTTTTATGTTGCCCGAAGATAAAATTTTGATTGGTCGCCGAGAGTTGGCTGTATTGCCTGACTTTGGTTTGCAGCAAGTCAAGGTAAAGGTCGATACCGGCGCTTACACCTCTAGCATTCACGTGAGCAGCTGCCATGAAGAAGTTGGAGTGCTCAAGGTCGTTTTTCTGGACGATAAACACCCTGCTTTTAGCGGTCAAGAAATGCAATTCAAGAAATTTCGGATCAAAAAAGTCAAAAGCAGCAACGGAGACACCCAAGAGCGCTACTTTGTTTTTGGCACCATTTGTATTGCTGAATTGTGTTTTCGTACCGAATTCTCATTGACCGTACGCAAGGGCATGCGTTATCCGATTCTACTCGGCAGAAAAGTCCTCAATAACCGCTTTATGGTTGACACAAGCAAAAAATATATCCACGAGCCCCTATCTTTGCCTTTATGAAAATTGCCATTCTCTCCAGAAATTCACACCTCTATTCAACCAAAAGACTGGTAGAAGCTGCCGAAGCGGCAGGCCATGAAGCTCACGTAATAGACCACCTCAAATGCAATATCGAAATTGAACAAACAGGCCCTGCACTTTTTTACCAAAATCAGTACCTTAAAGGCTTTGACGCCGTCATTCCACGCATTGGCGCATCGGTTACTTTTTATGGTACTGCGGTTGTGCGTCAGTTTGAAATGATGAACGTTTTTACAGTTGTGGGTTCCAGAGGAATCATCCATTCCAGAGATAAATTGCGTTGTTTGCAGGTGCTTTCCAAAGAAGGCATAGGTTTGCCTAAAACCGTATTTACCAACTATTCCAGAGATGTGAAGCACGTTGTGAAAAGTGCCGGCGGCGCACCTGTTGTGCTCAAGCTCCTCGAAGGAACCCAAGGCTTAGGTGTGGTTTTGGCCGAAAACCTCAACGCCGCGCAGTCGGTGCTCGAGGCGTTCAACGGTCTTAAAGCGCGTGTCATTGTACAGGAGTTTATTCGCGAAGCCAAAGGTGCCGACATCCGCGCTTTTGTCGTCGATGGTGAAGTAGTTGGGGCCATGAAACGCCAAGGTTTGCCCGGCGAATTCAGATCCAACATACACCGCGGCGGTACTTCGCAGGCCATAGAGCTGACCACCGAAGAAAAATACACCGCTATTCTAGCCGCCAAAGCGGTAGGCTTAGGTATTGCAGGTGTCGATTTATTGCAATCAGAACGCGGTCCGTTGGTTTTAGAAGTCAATTCTTCACCGGGCCTAGAGGGTATCGAAAAAACAACTCAAACCGATATCGCAGGCAAAATCATTGCCTACATCGAACGCAATGTCAAGCGCTAGAAGAAGTATACATAAAAAAATGACCATGCTCGGCCAAGAAATTTTGCCGGGCAGGGGCGCCCAGCTCAATTTAGAGGTGGCGCACTTGCATACACGCACGCCTATTCAAGTACCTGTTTTAGTAGAACGCGCCAAACAAGACGGCCCTACTATCCTAGTGATGGCTGGCTTGCATGGTGACGAGCTCAATGGCATAGAAATCGTGCGTCGCTTTTTGCGCAAAAAACTCAACAAACCAACCAAGGGTACCATTATTTGCTTGCCGATCTTCAATATTTTTGGTTTCCTCAATTTGCAACGCGAACTACCCGACGGCCGAGACCTCAACCGCAGTTTTCCAGGGAGTAATTCAGGCTCATTGGCCGCGCAGTTTGCCTTTCATTTCATGAACGAAATTGCCCCACACTGCGATTACATCATTGATTTTCATACAGGTGCAGCCCAGCGCAATAACTTTCCGCAGATCCGCTGCGTGTTCTCTGACAAAGAAAGTGTTGATTTGGCTAAAGTATTCAATCCGCCCTATATATTACACTCTGGCCTTATTGCCAAGACGCTGCGCGAAAGCATTGTCAAACGCAAAAAGAAAATCTTGCTTTTCGAAGGCGGCAAATCAAATAACATCGAAGAAAACGTCGTAGAGGAAGGGCTAAACGGCCTCAAAAGAGTGATTGCACATTTGGGCATGCGCAATTATAAAATTGATATTTCCAAAGACCGCCAGCCTATTTTCATTGGCGAAAACAAATGGATGCGAGCACCATCTAGCGGTATGTTTCAGTGCTTTGTTGCCAACGGAACAGCTGTCCAAAAAGGCGAGTTTTTAGCATTGGTAACAGATCCGTACGGCAAATACGAAAAGAAAATCAAAGCCTCTCAAACGGGCTATGTGATATGTATCAATGAAGCGTCTGTTGTCTACAAAGGCGATGCGATCATCCATTTGGCTAAGGAAAAGCCACAATTATAAGTTTAAATAAGTCATGATGAAGAATTTTCTTTTATTCAGTGTATTTGCTTTTTTAGCTTTACCTCTTTGGGGTCAAAATTCCTTTACACCCCAACAGTTTTTGGGCTACAACATCGGTGAGCAATTTACGCGTCATCACCGCGTGGTGGATTATTTCTATGCACTAGAGAAAGCCTTTCCCGAGAACCTCAAGGTGGTGAAGACGGGTCAGACTTACGAGAAAAGAGACCTTTTGTTGTGTTATATTGGAACGCCAGAAAACCTTAAAAAATTGGAAGAAATTCGTCAGAAGCACCTCCACCAAGACCCCGACGAAAAACTGGCTATCGTTTGGCTCTCTTATAATGTGCACGGCAATGAAAGTTCCGGTACAGAAGCGGCCATGCAGACTGCCTATCGCTTGCTCACGGATAAAAAAGGCTATCTAGAAAACACAGTCGTGATCATGGATCCGTGTCTGAACCCAGACGGCCGCGACCGCTATGTCAATTTTTATTACCAGTACGGAGCCAACCCAGTTGATCTGCAGCGTTTCAGTGCCAGCCACAACGAAACTTGGCCAGGTGGGCGCCTCAATCACTACCTTTTTGATCTCAACCGCGATTGGGCCTGGATGACACAAATTGAATCTGCTGTTCGTGTTCAACAATACAACCAATGGTTGCCTCACGTACACGTAGATTTTCATGAGCAAGGCATCAATGAGCCCTATTATTTCCCACCGGCTGCCGAGCCTTATCATGAAGTGATTACCAATTGGCAGCGCGAGTTTCAAAAAGAAATCGGTAAAAATCATGCAGGTTATTTTGACAAAGCAGGTTGGTTGTTTTTCTCAAAAGAAATTTTTGACCTCCTGTATCCAAGCTACGGCGACACCTACCCAACCTATAGCGGCAGTATTGGCATGACCTACGAACAAGGCGGCAGTGGCCGCGCTGGTTTGGCAGTTATAACCCAAGTCGGCGACACCCTGCGCTTGTCTGACCGCGTGGCGCATCATGTCACTACTGGTCTTTCTACGGTAGAAACCAGTGCGCGCAATGCCCAAAAGTTGGTTGCAGAATACCAGAAGTTTCGCAAGTCTAAAAACTATGCCTACAATACTTTTGTACTGCGCGGTACTTTCTCGCAGCTAGCGCCTGCCTTGGATCTTTTGCAAAAAAATAACATCCAATGGGAAAAAGTATCTACCAGCACACAAATGGTAAGTGCCAAAGGCTACCATTACAAAACGGGCGCTGTAGAACCTTTCAAATTGCAAATGGGCGATGTCTTGGTTTCAACCCAACAAGAAAAAGGCACCTTGGTTTCTGTGCTTTTTGAGCCACGCACCAAGCTTTCAGATAGCCTCACCTACGACATTACCGCTTGGACGCTTCCGCACGCTTATGCACTCGACGGCTATGCAGTAGCCACGCCGCTTAAGGCTACGGTCAATTTGTATCAGCCAGTTACCTCTGATTTTGTGGCTACAGATGGTTTTGCGGCTTACGCCATTCGTTGGGAGTCTATGCGCACGGCGCGTTTTCTCAATGCGGTTCAGATGGCTGGCCTCAAAGTCTATTTTCATGAAAAAGGATTTACTTACCAAGGCCTGACGTATGCACCAGGCACACTATTGCTTATTACCGGCGAGAACAAGCGTCCGGACTTTCATAAATTGGTCAATGACTACGCAGGGCGTTACAGCGTCGATATCAAAGGCTTGCTGACTACTTTCATGGATGCAGGTCCAGACTTGGGTTCGTCGTCGGTCAAGTTGGTGCCTAATCCAAAAGTGGGTATCCTAGCCGGCGAAGACTTCTCTTCACTGAATGTTGGTGAAATCTGGCATTTCTTTGAGCAACAACTCAATAAACCAGCCCACCTCATTTTTTCAGAAGACCTAAATTCAGCCCTAACAAGCCTCGATGTTTTATTTGTACCTGAAGGCGGCTACGATATAGCAGGCAATGCAGCACTTACAAAGTGGGTTCGAGAGGGTGGCACCCTGATTGTTACGGGCGGCGCGGTGGATGCACTTGCCGATCAAGAAGGCTTTGGTCTCAAGCGCAAAGAAAGCGCAGCCGGCGCGGCCACGCCTGTGGCTTTTGGCAACCAAGAGCGCGATCAAATCTCTGATAACATTATTGGCGCTATTTACCCGTGCAATTTAGACAAAAGCAACCCAATGGCTTTTGGCTACGATTTTTACTATACCCTACGCCAAGGCGCCACCGTTTACGAACTCGACGGCAAGCCCGTTTTTGAACTTCAAAAAGATGCCCAAGCGGTCAACGGATTTGTAGGCGCGCGCGTCAAGAAACAGCAATCCGAAGCGGATATCGCTGGAGCAGTACAATACGGCCGCGGCACTATTGTCTATTTAATCGACAATCCACTTTTCCGCGGCTTCTGGGAAAGCGGTAAACTCATGGTTGTCAATTCGATTTATTTTGTGAATCAGTAAAAATAATATGCGTCTACTTTTATTTTTTATTTGTTTTACCACATTTTCCTTTGCCCAAAACTGGGCTCCTAACGGCGCGCAATGGCATTATTCTTATTACGGGTTTTTTCCTGGCTATGTTGATATTGCATATTCTGGTGACACCCTTATTGACGGGCAAGTCACCAAAAAACTATCCAAAACTTTTCATGGTTTAGGTTGGGGCATGGATATTACGTCATACAGCATTGGTACAGAATATTCCTACGAATCCAATGGCGTGGTCTATTTGCGCTACCAAAATCAATGGGATACACTTTATAATTTCAATGCGCAAGTTGGCGATAGCTGGCGTATGGCCAAGCAACCATTTACAAATGTTGCCCCTCAGAACAGCCGAATTAAAATTTTAGAAACCGGAACTCTGGTCATTAACAATGAAACGAGGAAATATTTAGTTGCAGAGAAATGTGATTCAACGAATATTTCATTGGGCTGGTTAACTGATACACTCATTGAAAATTTAGGCTTCCTTCACGACTACTTGCTACCCTATGACCAATTCGACGGTGCCGTCGACGGCAATGAAGGCGGTCCTTTCCGTTGTTATTCAGACAACAATTTTGCGACATACAAACCCAGCTATTCAGAAGTTTGCGACTACATCATGGGTACAACAGAGCTAAGTGCCGGCGTATCTTTCCAAGTATATCCCAACCCCGTTTCTGATCAAATCTATATTCCTGCGGCGTATATAGATGAATACGTAAATTACCAAATTTTGTCTTGTGAAGGCAAAATGCTTCAAATGGGCGAAACCACACCCCAAATTGCTGCCACGCAGCTACCTGCCGGAAGCTATACCTTGGTGATATATAATAACAAGCAAAAACGCTTTGCGAAGGTATTGGTGGTGAGGTGATTTTACCCCCCCCTCTTCGCTAACGCCTCGTAAACCACATGTTGTAAATCGGTGCGGATATTGAGGTCGCGGAGTTTCCAGTTGTCTTGGTTGGGGTGTACGCGGTTGGACAGAAAGATGAAGATTACTTTGTTTTTTGGGTCGGCCCAGGCAAGCGTGCCCGTGAAGCCAGAGTGGCCAAAAGATACTTGGGATGCCAATATATCGCAGGTGCCACCTCCACTTGCAGTTGGCCGATCAAAACCGGCGGCGCGGCGGTTGCCAGCAAATTGCTGTTTGGTGAATTCGTTGTAGGTGGTTTCTGAGAAGAAACGTTGGCCCGCCATGTGGCCTTTGTTCAAGAAAAGTTGCATGATGTGCGCAAGACTCCAGGCGTTCGAAAAGATACCGGCATGACCTGCCACGCCGCCCAACATAGCCGCACCTGGGTCGTGTACATAGCCACGCAATAGTTGCTTGCGGTAGGCTTGGTCATCTTCGGTCGGGACAATTTGTCTGTCAGCAAACGTCGGGAGCGGTTTATACAGAAGGCGGTTGAGCCCTAACGGTAAATAGATGTTGCGGCGCAGGTAGCTCGCTTGGCTTTCGCCGATCATTTTTTCTAAGATAGGCTGTGTAAAGTAGTAACAGAGGTCGGAATAAACATATTTTTTGGGCCCAAGCTCGGAACGCAAAATTTGGGCATACATGCTGTCTTTGTAGGATTTATGAATAAACATGTCTTTGGCAACCTCCGTAGGAAAATCATCGGAACGCGTCGTTTGGTAAATACTGCTTTTCCACGAACCATCGGTGAGGGTGCGCTTGTAAAAAGGAATCCAGGGGGTGAGACCTGCCTGGTGCGCCATGATTTCTCTGATTTTAAGGGCTGCAAATGGTGAGTTGCCCACTACCTCCGGAATGTAATTACCTATGGTTTGATCGAGGTTGAATTTGCCTTTGGTGTGTTGTTGCATGGCAAGTAGGGTAGAGGCGGCTATTTTAGTGACTGACGCGATGTCGTACAGAGACCGCAAATCAATTTCTGGCGAATTTGCTTCATAGCCTTGTTTGCCATAGGCTTTGTGCCAAATCACTTTATCCTCGACGGCAACGAGCAGCTGACAACCGGGGTAGGCGCCCGCCGTAATGCCTTTTTGCACGATAGCGTCCATGGCTTGGAGGTCTGAACTTTTTAGGCCAATTTCTTCGGGGCTGGAAATACCCAATCTGCCATTGGCCTCAAGGCCTGCAGTGCTCAGCCCACCCATGATTAACTGCGCAATTTGTGCTTGGGCTATAGGATGGTTTTCGTGAGCCAAAATAATGGCATCAAACAAAGACGTATCGATCTCTTTCAAGATTTTTTGCTCGCCAAAAACGACGAGGATGTTCTGATCAGTGCTGTCGAGTAAGGCAATCTTTTCTGCTGCCCACTTTGGGATATGGTTGCTGCTTGGCGCAGCGGCATGTAAACTAAAAATACATGTTTCGGGGTCCGTGAGTCCGTAGAATTTGGAGACGGCGGCCGGAATTTGCAAGGAGTCTGACGCAAAAAAAGCCATGCGGTCGGCATAAAGATCAAGGGTTTCGGTGAAAACCGAAGAATTGCCACCGAGTGCTAAACAAGCTAATTTCTGGTCTAAGCGTCCTAATGGCAGTAGTTGGAGGTCATTTTTTAAGACCTGAATGTGTTTTCTATACCCAAGAACTTGCCCGGTTTGGTCTTTGGTATTCAAATCTGAAAAAGGAGCCCCTATCCATTTTGCTGGAAGTTCAAATTTAAATTTGGAACCAGTCAAAGAAGAATTTTCGAAAGTTAATAATCTTGTTACGGCAAATCCGAGTAGTGCGACTACGAGAAGAGAAGAGAAAAGGCGCATTCGTTTCATTTACATCAAAACTAGCTAAATTTTGCCGCTTTTCAAAACACAAAGTGTAGTTCTGACACTTACTCTAATATAGTAAAAATCTTACAAAAAATCAAATTTAGTTCTCCACATTTAAGAACACACACTGTTTACAAAAATCTAATATAAATCATCGTTTGAGCCCTTGAAGCATCGTAATTTTGTTCCGTTAAACAACCTAATTAAATACCATGGAATTACACGGTAAATTCGGTAAAAATGCCGACCTTTCTTCAAGCATTGGCCTAACCGAATCCGGAGACCAATTTTGGAACCTCACGCCGGCAGAACTCATTGAAGATTGCATCATTTTAGGCGAAGGCATGCTCACAGACACCGGAGCTATAGCCATTGAAACCGGCGAATTTACAGGACGTTCACCAAAAGATCGTTTTATCGTCCGCGATGAAATCACAGAAAACGCAGTTTGGTGGGGTAATGTCAATATTGGTTTTGAACCCGACAAATTCGATGCACTTTACGAGCGCATGAAAGCGCACCTCGCGGGGCAAGATATTTATGTGCGCGACGTCTATGCTTGTGCAGACCCCACTTATCGCATGAATATACGCGTGGTAACCGAACTTCCTTGGTCGAGCCTTTTTGCGCACAATATGTTCTTGCGTCTTGAACCCAACGAAATCGAATATTTTCTCCCTGAGTGGCATATTGTCTGTGCACCGAGCTTTTTGGCTGACCCTGCTATCGACGGCACGCGCCAGCATAATTTTGCGATATTAAATTTCACCAAGAAAATGATCCTCATTGGTGGCACTGGCTACACTGGGGAAATTAAAAAAGGAATTTTCTCAGCCCTCAATTTTATATTACCCCATCAAAAGAACGTGCTCTCTATGCACTGTTCTGCCAATATAGGCCAAGACGGCGATACCGCTATTTTCTTTGGTTTGTCCGGTACCGGAAAAACGACGCTTTCATCGGATCCAGATCGCCGCCTGATCGGCGACGACGAACACGGCTGGAGCGCCAACAGCGTTTTCAACTTCGAAGGCGGTTGCTACGCCAAAACCATCGATCTTTCCAGAGAGAAAGAACCGCAAATCTACGACGCGATTCGTTTTGGGGCACTTCTCGAGAACATTGGTTTTCCGCAAGAGTCTTCTACACCAGACTACTCAGATGACAGTATTACAGAAAATACCCGCGTTTCATACCCAATTCACCACATCGACAACATCGCAGTTCCGTCCATTGGTGCAGCTCCAAAAAATATTTTCTTTTTAACTGCTGATGCTTTTGGGGTTTTGCCTCCGATTTCTAAGCTGACCAAAGAACAAGCCATGTACCACTTCATGTCCGGATACACCGCTAAGGTAGCCGGAACAGAAGTTGGCATTACAGAACCAACAACCACTTTTTCTGCTGGTTTTGGCGCCGCATTCTTACCGTTGCATCCGGCTAAATATGCCAAATTGCTCGGCGATAAAATCGACGGCACCGATATCAATGTCTGGTTGATCAATACCGGCTGGTCTGGTGGTTCTTATGGCGTGGGCTCGCGCATGAAGCTCTCCTATACGCGTTCTATGATCACAGCAGCGCTTACCGGTAAGCTCGCGAATGTTCAATACGAACTCATGCCTTTCTTTGATTTGGCGTTTCCTACCGTTTGCGAAGGTGTCCCTTCAGAACTCCTTAATCCGCGCAATACCTGGGCCGACAACTCGGCTTACGACCAGACGGCTGCAAATTTGGCCGCTAAGTTTGTCGAGAATTTTGAAAAATTTGCAACTGAAACCGATGTGATTATTTTAGCTGCAGCACCCAAGATTCCAGCATAATTCCTCCTTTCCATCAGTCAACAATTTTGGAAAGAAGTAAAGGCCGCAATAGCGGCCTTTTTTTGTGTCAGCACTGGTTGCTTATTCTTTTAAAATAAAAAAGCCCTGACCAATAGGACAGAGCTTTGAAGTATTAATTATACTAGCGACTTAACGCTTGTGCATTGGTTCGTCAGATACGGTTAATTTTTTACGGCCTTTGCGACGACGCGCAGCCAAAACACGACGACCGTTTTTAGTGGCCATACGGCTACGGAAGCCATGTTTGTTTCTTCTTTTTCTTACCGATGGTTGAAACGTTCTTTTCATGTCGTGTCGTTATTTGTAATGTTTTTGGGAATGCAAAGATAGTATATTTTTTAGAAATTCAAATTCTTTCGACAAAATTCATGAAAAAAAGCCGATGCCCAAAGAAAGCAAGTTAAATTTGTACTGCAAAGCACTTGTGCCATGATGAGACCCAAAAAAACAAAAGAACCCAAAGTCAAACTAACCAAAGACAGCTGGCGCAAAGCCGCTCGTTTTCTGCGTTACCTGAAGCCCTATGCGGGCACTTATTTTATTGGCTGGATTTTTTTGGTCTTGAGCACATCGGCAGGTTTGGTGTTTCCTTATCTTATGGGTAAACTGCTCGGTAGTTCGACTGCCTCGAGCAATCCAGAACAAGCGGTACGTTTACTCGATCTTTCCAATGTCAATCAGATTGCTTTGGCGCTGTTTGCCCTGTTCTTTTTTCAAAGCGTATTTTCATTTGTAAGGGTCGTCTTGTTCAATAACGTCACCGAAAATGCCCTCCGAGACATGCGTAACGACGCGTTTGAGAACTTGGTCTATATGCCTATGGATTTTTTCAATCGGCAAAAAGTCGGAGAACTCACCTCGAGAGTAGCCTCAGATATTGCCCAGATCCAAGAGGTATTGCGCACTACAATTGCCGAATTCTTTCGTCAAATTATTATTGTTTTTGGCGGCATTGCCTTTTTGTTTTTCATTTCTTGGAAACTATCTTTGATCATGTTGGCAACAGTGCCAGTTATGGCCATTATTGCCGTGTTTTTTGGCCGCTACATTCGCAAACTCAGCAAAGAGGCTCAGGACTACATTGCCACCTCTAATTCGGTCCTAGAAGAAGCCCTAACCGGCATTGCTAATGTCAAGGCGTTTACCAACGAATGGTTTTTACTGAGCAAATACAAAAAAAGTACGCAGCAAACCCGTGACCTCAATGTCAGGAGCGGTATTTGGCGTGGTTTATTTGTTTCATTTATCATTTTTTGCTTATTCGGCGCCATTGTTTTTATTGTGTGGAAAGGCTTGCTCATGACCCAAGGACCTCATCCAGAATTGGCCTCCGAAGGTTTCTATCAGTTTGTGTTGTTCACCATCATGATGGGTGCTTCTATTGGCTCACTTCCCGATCTCTATGCCAGTGTCCAAAAGGCGGTTGGCGCCACTGAAAATTTGTTGGATTTATTACAAGAAGAAGGAGAGCAGCTTCCAAAGCCGAACGCAATTGGTCATCAATTGAGTGGCGCGCTTCGTTTTGAGCAGCTCGTTTTTTCCTATCCACAACGTCCTGATGTCACGGTATTAAAAGGAATCGATTTTCAATTAGAACCAAATCAAACCCTTGCCTTAGTGGGGCAAAGTGGCTCCGGAAAATCGACAATTGCCAATTTGATCCTTCAATTTTATAAACCAACAGCTGGGACGATTTATTTTGGAGATCAAGACGCTGCAGCGCTCGATTTGCATGACTTGCGCAAGCAAATGGCAATAGTTCCGCAAGAGGTCTTATTATTTTCTGGAAGTATTTTGGAGAACATCCGTTTTGGACGCCCTGAAGCAAGCGATACAGAAGTAATCGATGCGGCAAAAAAAGCCAATGCTTGGGAGTTTATAAGTTCTTTTCCTGCGGAACTCCAAACCGAAGTTGGCGACCGCGGCATACAACTTTCTGGCGGACAAAAACAGCGCATTGCCATTGCGAGGGCCATTCTTAAAAATCCGGCAATTTTGATACTCGACGAAGCCACCTCTGCACTCGACACCACCTCTGAGCGCTTGGTTCAAGAAGCACTCGAAGAACTCATGAGGGGTCGTACATCTATTGTCATTGCGCACCGGTTGTCAACAATTAGGCAGGCCGATCAAATTTTGGTGCTCAATGACGGTGTTGTCGTAGAACGCGGCACGCACCAAGATTTAATGGCAAAAAACGGGCAGTATGCCACTTATGTGGCGCAGCAAAACATGCAAGAATAGGCCGTTTAGGCTTTTGTTTGAAACAAAGATTCTACAAATGCTTTTCGGTCAAAGAGCTGGAGATCTTCCATCTTTTCACCTACGCCAATATACTTTACAGGAATTTTCATTTGGTCAGAAATCCCAATTACCACGCCTCCTTTTGCGGTGCCGTCGAGTTTGGTAACCGCGAGCGCATTGATATCGGTGGCTTGGGCAAACTGCTTGGCTTGCTCGTAGGCGTTTTGACCTGTAGAGCCATCTAGAACAAGGAGAATTTCGTGCGGCGCATCGGGCACCACTTTATCCATTACACGCTTGATTTTTGAAAGCTCTTGCATGAGATTGACTTTGTTGTGTAGGCGCCCAGCGGTGTCGATAATGACGACATCTGCACCTTGTGCTTTGGCCGATTGCAGGGCATCAAAAGCCACACTTGCGGGGTCAGCGCCCATACCTTGCTGTACAATTGGTACGCCAACGCGTTCAGACCAAATGATAAGTTGGTCCACGGCAGCAGCCCGAAAGGTATCTGAGGCACCCAATACTACTTTCAAGCCAGCTTGTTTCATCTGGTAAGCGAGTTTGCCAATAGTGGTGGTTTTGCCAACGCCATTGACACCTACAACCATTAATACGTATGGGTTGCTGTCTTGAGGCTTGTCTACTTTGAGTTGGCCTTCAAAATTGGCAGCATTTTCTTCTAAAAGTGCAATGATTTCGTCGCGCAGGATCTGATTGAGTTCTTCTGAGTTGATGACGCGGTCTTTGGAAACCCGTGCCTCGATGCGCTCAATAATTTTAAGGGTGGTTTCGACCCCGACATCTGCGGTAATGAGTATTTCTTCGAGTTCGTCGAGGACGTCTTGATCAACACGGCTTTTGCCAACAAGCAAACGCGTGAGTTTGGAGAAAAACGTCTGTTTGGTTTTCTCCAGTCCTTGATCAAGGGTTTCTTTTTGAACGGGATCAAGGGTTTCTTTTTTAGACTTCGAAAAAAAATCAAATAGGCCCATTTGCTAAGGTAAAAAAAAAGCTCCCGAAGTGGAAGCTTTTAAAGGGATACAAATTGAGATTAGTTTTTCGCAAACCACTCTTTAATTTTGTCGTTGTGTACGATTTCTTCTTTGAAGGTGTAAGAGCCAGACTTTTCAGACTTGACCATTTTGATCACCTTTGTATGTTCTTTACCTCCACCTTTCTGGAGTGATGCAACTACTTTCTTTGCCATGACTTACTTATTTAATTTCTTTATGGACAGTCATACGCTTAAGGATGGGATTGTATTTTTTAATCTCCATACGGTCAGGCGTATTTTTACGGTTCTTGGTTGTGATGTAACGTGATGTACCAGCCATGCCAGATTCTTTGTGCTCGGTGCACTCGAGAATTACTTGGATGCGGTTGCCTTTTGTCTTCTTAGCCATTTTCTTAACTATTTATTCTGTTTCCCAACAGGTTATTTCAAAAATCCTTTTTGGCGAGCTTCTTTCAAGCAAGCAGAGATTCCTTTTTTGTTGATGGTGCGCAAAGCAGCCGCAGAAATCTTTAAAGTGATAAAATTATCTTCTTCAGGAACGAAAAACTTCTTCGTGATCAAGTTCGGATAAAAACGACGCTTGGTCTTGCGATTTGAGTGCGATACGTTGTTTCCAACCATCACTGACTTTCCTGTTAACTGACAAACTCGTGACATGTCTAAATTATTACGTGTAATTACAAAAGCGGATGCAAAGATAACAACTTTTTACAATACTACAAATGCATTAAGCACAAAATAGTAGCCTTTTTCAACAAAGTTTACTATTTAGTGGCATTTCTTGGATGATGCGTGAGAATAGCTTTACGCAAAAAGCGTTGGTCCAGGTGCGTGTAAATCTCTGTAGTTGTGATAGATTCGTGACCGAGCATTTCTTGCACGGCCCTTAAATTAGCGCCACCCTCAATCAAATGTGTTGCAAAACTATGTCGAAAAGTATGCGGAGAAATTTGCTTGTTAAGCCTCATTTTTTGAGCGAGTTGCTTAATGATCGTAAAAATCATGACGCGCGTCAGGGCAGCTCCCCTCCGATTGAGAAATACAAAATGTTCTTGGCCTTTTTGGATATTTAATTCAGCTCTTGATTGGGCTGTGTACGCCTTGATTTCTGTCTCCACTTGCTGCGATATTGGAACTAAGCGCTCTTTATTGCCCTTCCCGATCACCCTTATGAATCCTTCGTCAAAGTACAAATCAGAGAAGCGCAGTCCAATGAGCTCTGAAACACGCAAACCACAGCTGTAAAGTGTCTCGAGCATGGCATGGTTGCGCTCGCCTTCGGGACTATTTAGGTCAATTGCTTCTAGCAGGGCATCAATTTCTTCTATGGTCAAAACTTCGGGTAATTTACGACCGAGTTTGGGTTGTTCAAGTAAGGCAGAGGGGTCTTTATCTGTGTAGCGTTCGAGAATTAAATAGCGGAAAAATTGCTTGATTCCCGAAATGATTCGCGCTTGGCTGCGCGCGCTTAGGCCAAGGTCGTAGAGTTGCGTCACAAAACCAATAAGTGCCTCATAAGTGACTTGCTCGGGCTTTAGCTTTTCGCCTTCAAAGTAAGCAGCTAATAAGCGGACATCGCGTTCATAGGCAAGCATGGAATTATGCGCCAAACCCTTTTCTATTTTCAGATATGAAACAAAATCCTTAATATAGCGCTCCCAATGCATTGTTTATGAAGTTGCTCGTTGTCAATGGCCCAAATCTCAACCTAATCGGTACCCGAGAAACACAAATATATGGCAATGTCACATTCGAAGCTTTTTTTGAAGACCTCAAAACTAAAACTTCGCATGAACTTACGTACTTTCAGTCGAATGTCGAAGGTGAATTAATCACTGCGCTTCAGCAGTCAAAGGCCGACGGCATCATTTTGAATGCAGGTGGCTATACGCACACAAGTGTTGCACTGCGCGATTGCATTGCCGCTATTTCCACACCGGTAGTTGAGGTGCATATTTCAAATATTGCAGGCAGAGAAAGTTTCAGACACGACTCACTTTTAAGTCCGGTATGTAAAGGCTGTATTTTTGGTTTTGGCCTTGCCGGCTATCACTTGGCCATACAAGTTTTTGATTTGTAGTATTCTGGCATCATTTTGGTAGTAAAGCGCCAAATTTGAACCATGCGACAACTCTTTATCTTTTCCATTTTATTCTTTTTTAGTTCCTACTCAATTGCGCAGCGCAAAGTACAGCTCGTCATTCTTTTCGATACCTCAAACAGTATGGACGGCTTGCTCAATCAAGCGAAGTCACGCATTTGGGCCATAGTCAATGAAGCCTCAACGCTGACCTACCAAGGCGCTCCAATTACGCTTGAAATTGCCATGTACGATTACGGCAACACCAGCATTCCAGCTGCTCAAAATTACGTTCGCAAACAACTCGACTTTTCGACAGACCTCGATTTGGTTTCCGAAAAACTCTTTGGCTTGCGCACTAGCGGTGGCGACGAATATTGTCCAGCAGTCATTGTATCTTCGCTCAAAGAACTCAATTGGTCAAGCAGTCCGCAAGACCTCAAACTAATCTATATTGCAGGTAATGAATCTTTCAAGCAAGGGCCTATCTCGACTTCGGTAGCCTGTGAACTCGCGGCAGAGAAAAATGTGTTGATCAGTACTATTTTTTGTGGAGAGCGTCTGCAAGGCATTAACCTAGGTTGGAAGAGCGGGGCCGATTGCGCAAAAGGCGATTATTTTAATATCGATGCCAACGTGGCTGTTCAGCAAATTGAAACCCCTTTTGACGACCAAATAATCGAGCAGAATCGCTTGCTCAATAGCACCTATATCGGTTACGGATCAGTGGCTGTAGAATCGAAGTCCAAGCAATTGTCTCAAGATGCAAATGCATTTGGCGTTTCCAAAACGGTAGAAACCGAGCGCTATTTAGTCAAGTCAAAGTCGAGTTATAAAAACGATAAATGGGATGTGGTGGATGCCAACTTAGCAGATTCCACCAAAATACTTCAGTTAACTGAAGAAGAGCTTCCAGCAGAAATGAAAGGCATGAACGCCGAACAGCGAAAAGCATTCGTGCAACAAAAAACGGCAGAACGTACCGTAATTCAAAAGGAAATGGCACGCTTAGAGGTGGAACGAAGTAAATATATTGAGGCTGAAAAAGCCAAGGCCAGCACAATGAAAACTGATGATTTTGGTACAGCGGTAGCCACTTCTATGCGCAATAAAGCAAAAACAGTAGGTTTTGATTAAATTTGTTGTGTATGCAACAGCTCGAGCACTTCTTTACACACATTGATCCTATTTTTGCTGCTTTTCTGGCAACTACTTTTACTTGGTTGATAACCGCTGCCGGAGCAAGCTTGGTCTTTTTCTTCAAAAATATGCACCGCGGCGTACTCGATGGCATGCTCGGCTTCACGGGTGGTATTATGGTGGCGGCGAGTTTTTGGTCCTTACTCATGCCTTCCATAGAACTCTCAGAACGTTTGTACCCCAGTGCACCTTGGATGCCAGCGGCCATTGGTTTTTTGTTTGGGGCGCTGTTCTTGTTTTTTTTGGACAAAAAGCTACCGCATTTGCACATTAATTTCAATGACAATGAAACGGAAGGTGTCAAGACGCAGTTACACAAAACCACGCTTCTCGTTCTAGCAATCACATTACACAACATTCCCGAGGGACTCGCCGTTGGCGTTTTGTTTGGTGCTGCAGCCAACGGCATGGAAGGTGCAACCATTGCCGGCGCAATTGCACTGGCTATTGGAATTGGTATTCAGAACTTTCCCGAAGGCTTTGCCGTGGCTATGCCGCTGCGGCGAGCGGGAGCGAGCCGCACCAAAAGCTTCATGTATGGCCAACTTTCGGCCATAGTTGAGCCAATAGCGGGCGTCATTGGCGCAATGGCAGTCATCTATATGGAACCTATTTTGCCTTTCGCGCTTTCTTTTGCCGCTGGCGCCATGATTTTTGTGGTGGTGGAGGAGGTAATTCCCGAAACCCAACGCGACAAATACACAGACGTCGCGGTTTTGGGCTTCATCGGCGGCTTCTTAGTCATGATGATCTTAGATGTAGCCTTGGGTTAGTTACAAATCGCCTCGGCGGTTGCGTTGAGGATTTCTCGAACTTCTGCAAGGGTTGGGGCCTCTGCGTAGGTTCTTAAAACGGGCTCGGTTCCCGATGGGCGGATCATGACCCAACGCTCGTCGTCAAAGAAATACTTAAAGCCGTCAATGGTTTGTACCTCTCTGACTTGATATTTGCCAAATGATTTGTAGTTGTCTGCTTTGCAGTTGGCAATGATTTTTTGCTTGAGTGCTTCAGTGATGTGGAGGTCATTGCGTTCAAATTGGAAGGGTCCAACGATGTTATAAACCTCAGCAATGAGCTCATCGAGCGTTTTGCCTGATTTCGCCATGAACTCCCAAATGATGAGGCCCATCCATATGCCATCGCGCTCTGGAATGTGTCCTTTGACAGCAATACCACCCGATTCTTCGCCGCCCAACAATACGTCTTCTTTGATCATAATGTTTGCGATTTCTTTGAAGCCTATTTTAGTGACTTCGAGCTCGAGACCGTAATGTTTGCAAAGTTTTTCTACACGAGGTGTTACAGAAAATGCGATGACCACCTTTCCGCTCATTTGCTTGTATTTGACCATGTAGTGGATCAGTAACAAAATGATGTGATGTGAATCGACGAATTCACCGTGGCTGTTGTACAAACCAATGCGGTCTGCATCGCCATCGGTGGCCAAAGCGCAAGAGATATCGCCTCTGGCTTGGATGGTTTGCGCCAATTCTTGTAGGTTTTTGGCAATAGGTTCTGGGGCGGTTCCTCTAAAAGAAGGGTTGTGGTCACAATGCAATAGCGCAACCTCTGGCAATACCAACGGCAAGGCGCGTTGGCCGGCACCGTACATGGCGTCGTACATGAACTTGAGCCCAGAATTGCGGATGGCCGCTAAATCGAAATTGGCTTTAACGTGATCGATGTAACGGGTTTCGATGTCGATTTCTTCTAATTGGCCCCTTTGTAATGCAGCGCTGAGGTCTGTGGCTTTAAAATCGATGCGGCATACATCTGGAATGAGCGCTTCGACTTCATTGACTTTCTCTGGCTCCAAGGGCCCGCCAAATTTGGCTTTGAGTTTGAAGCCGTTATAAGAGGGCGGGTTGTGGCTAGCAGTCAAGATGATTCCAATTTCACAACCGAGCTGATTGGTAGCCAAGGATATCATGGGCGTAGAGACAAAACCGCGCGCCATTTTGATTTGAATGCCTTGCGCCAGAAGTACTTTGGCAGCGGTTTCCATGAATAGCTCTCCGGCAAAACGGCAGTCGTGGCCGAGTACCACAGTTGGCTTGTCAAAGCGCGCTTTGAGCCAAATACCGGTGGCTTCGGTGACGCGTGCTACGTTTTCGACGGTGAAGTCCTCTGCAATAATGGCTCTCCAGCCATCGGTTCCAAATTTAATAGGTGTTGCCAAGGTATCTTATTTTGTAAATTGTTGGACAGTTGTTTCGATGATTTGCACGCATTCGAGCAGTTGTTTCTCGGTAATGATGAGCGGCGGCGCAAAGCGAATGATATTGCCGTGGGTGGGTTTGGCGAGCAAACCATTTTCTTTGAGTGCCACACACAAGCGCCATGCGGTATCTGAGTCGGGGCTGTCATTGACGACAACTGCATTGAGCAAGCCTTTGCCGCGAACTTTGATCAATAAGTCATGCTGGGCAATGATGCGCTGCATTTCTTTTCTAAAAATTTCACCGAGCTTGCGCGCATTTTGAATAAGTTTTTCATCGTCGATGGCGGTAAGTGCGGCAATGGCTACTTTGGCTGCGATGGGGTTGCCACCAAATGTTGAACCGTGTTGGCCTGGTTTAATGACCATCATGATGGCGTCGTCGGCAAGAACTGCTGAAACTGGATACACTCCACCAGAGAGTGCTTTTCCCAATATAAGGATATCAGGGCGTGCATAGGTGGCGGGTTGTCGTTCGCATTTCGTCTGGCAAGTGCAGTTGCCGCATACAGCTAGTAAGCTTCCGGTGCGGGCAATTCCGGTTTGAACTTCATCGGCAATGAACAGGGCGTTGTTTTGGGTACAAAGTGCACGTGCTTGGCGCATGAAATCTTCAGATGGCGTGTACACACCGGCTTCACCTTGTATAGGTTCTACGAGAAAACCAGCCACATTTGGCTGCGACATAGCCTCTTTAAGTGCGTCGATATCGTCGTAGGGAATAGAAATAAATCCGGCAGGATACGGACCAAAATTTTTGTTGGAGTCTGGGTCAGAAGAAAAAGAAACAATTGTGGTGGTACGTCCGTGGAAGTTGCCTTCACACACCACAATTAGCGCTTGGTTTTCCGCGATTCCTTTTTTTTCATAGGCCCATTTGCGGCATAATTTGATGGCGGTTTCAACGGCTTCGGCACCGGTATTCGTGGGCAAAACTTTGTCAAAGCCAAAATATTGAGTCACAAATTTTTCGTAGTCGCCGAGGCAATTGTTGTAAAAAGCGCGCGAGGTAAGGGCGAGTGTTTGAGCTTGCTCAATGAGCGCCTGCGTAATTTTTGGATGCGCATGACCTTGGTTGACTGCTGAATAGGCCGACAAGAAATCAAAGTATTTTTTGCCGTCGACATCCCAAACGTATACGCCTTCGCCTTTTTCTAATACCACCGGTAGTGGGTGATAGTTATGAGCACCATAGCGGTCTTCGAGTTCGATATAGGCTTGTGTGTTGGTTGAAAGTAAATTGGTTGATTGCATAGGCAACAAAGATAAGGATTACGATATAATATTTCGATACAGCTATGAATTAGAAGGATGTTGTATAATTTTTATTAATAGTTTTGAAAAGTGAAGATTATAATATTTAAGTGTGAAAGAGCCATTCCATTCTTATTGACTTGTGCATTCCTTTTTTTTGGATTAGAACCAATTTTATCTCAAAAAACAATCGACGATCAATTTCATACTTGGTCCGTTTATCAAGGGAATCATCATTTGTCTGACAAATGGGACTTTCACACGGAATACCAATTTCGCCGTGCAGATGGCTTTGCTGCATGGCAGCAATCTTTGGCTAGGATTGGTTTGGACTACAAATTGAACCCTGAGGTAACGATTTCGGGTGGTTATGGTTGGATCATCTCTTACCCTTATGGCGCTCAGCCAATTGCCAATCAGACCAATGAAAACCGTTTGTGGCAGCAAGTCATTTTGAAGCAGGCAGTTGGTAATTTACAAGTCCAACAACGTTACAGACTCGAACAAAGGTGGATCGATACCCAATTTAGGCAACGGATTCGCTACCGTGCACAAGTATTGCTTCCATTGCAAAAGTCTTTTGTTGCGCAAAAAAAAGGCTTGTTTTTAAATGTGAATGATGAGGTTTTTATAGGTTTTGGCCAAGGAATTGGAAAAAACATTTTAGATCAAAACCGCTTCATAAGTGCAGTTGGTTATCAGTTCAATAAAGATTTAAGTATCCAAATGGGCTACCTCAATCAGTTTGTGGTCAAAGTAGATGGTTTGCACATGGAACGCAACCATACGTTTTGGACCGCATTTACCTACAATTTAGATTTTACAAAGTAGGTTCGTCTGATTTTTTAACATATTGAAGCGGTTTTAAAAGGGAGCTTTTTTTTATCTTTCAAGAAAAAACTTGAAAAGAAGAGAATTTATCCATAAAACGAGTGTGCTTAGCGCCGGCGCACTATTGCTCCCTCAACAAGTACTTTCTTTTAATGCTGGTACCAAATCTAAGGTGCGCATCGGTTTCATCGCAACTGGTTTCAGAGGGCAAACCCACATCGAAGAAATGCTCAAACGCTCGGACGTCGAAATCATTGCGCTTGCTGATCCCAATCCGCGCATGGTGAACGCTGCGCTCGCGCTCATCGAAAAAGCGGGTTGGCCTAAGCCAGCGGTTTATCAAAATGGCCCAACTGATTACCTTAACTTGTTGGAAAGAACTGACATCGATGCCGTTTTTGTATCGTCTCCTTGGGAATGGCATTTGCCACACGGCATTGCCGCTATGAAAGCCGGCAAAATTGTGGGTATGGAAGTTGGCGGTGCACTCAAACTAGAAGATTGCTGGACCTACGTTAAGACCGCTGAGCAGACAAAAGTGCCCATCATGCCGCTCGAAAACGTGTGCTACCGCCGCGATGTCATGGCCATTTTAAATATGGTGCGCCAAGGTCTATTTGGCGAAGTTGTGCACGCACAAGGTGGCTACGAGCACGATTTGCGTGGCGTCTTGTTCAACGATGGCAAAAGCGCGTATAATTCAGGTGTAGAATTCGGCGACAACGGATTCAGCGAAGCCGCTTGGCGCACCAATCATTATCTGAATCGGAATGGTGAATTGTATCCAACACACGGCCTTGGCCCTGTTGCCACCATGCTGAAGCTCAACCGTGGCAACCGTTTGGTCTGGCTCAGTTCGTTTTCGAGTAAAGCGCGTGGCTTACACGACTACATCGTTAACCATCCAAAAGGTGGCCCAACGCATCCGAATGCAAAAATTGAATTCAAGCAAGGCGATGTCGTGACCACACATTTACAGTGCGCCAACGGCGAAACCATTATTTTGACGCACGACACCAGCTTGCAGCGTCCTTACAACTTAGGTTTTAGAGTACAAGGCACCAAAGGCATTTGGCAAGACTTCGGCTGGGGAGACCCCGAGCAAGGCCACATCTATTTTGAAGACGCCATGAAACATTCGCACCGTTGGGACAACACCCAAAAATGGCTTGAGGCTTACGATCATCCGCTGTGGAAACAAAACGCCGCCGCCGCCGAAAGTTCGGGTCACGGCGGAATGGATTATTTCGTGGACAACGCATTTATTGAGTGTATCAAACAAAACCAACCTTTTCCACTAGATGTCTATGACTTAGCAACGTGGTATGCCATTACACCCCTTTCCGAAAAGTCAATTTCCAATTATGGCGCACCACAAGAAATTCCTGATTTCACCCAAGGCGAATGGAAAACAAGGCCAGATTTATTTGCTTTAGATGCCACCTATTAAACCCGCATTAGTCATATTAGCAGGGGGTTTGGGTTCGCGTTTTGGCGGTGCCAAACAAATTGCACCTTTTGGCGCACACGGACATTTTTTGTTTGAATATGCGTGTTTTGATGCCATGCGCGCAGGTTTCGAAAAAGTTTTTGTCATTACCCGCTCCGGGATGCAAGATCAAATTGCTACACAGCTACAAAAATGGATGCGCCCGGGCCGCTTTGAAATCCTTATTCAGGAACAAGCCCGAACCAAACCGTGGGGCACTGCTCATGCCTTGCATTTTTTAGCAGGTCATTGGGACGGCCCGTTTTTAGTGCTCAATGCCGACGATTATTACGGCTCAGGAATTTGTGCAAGTACCATTCAACTTTTAGAAAACGGCGTTCAAAATGCCGCGCTACTTTATGAACTCGCACCAATGCTGAGCCCAAATGGGCCCGTTACTAGAGGTTTATGTAGGGTAGAGGAAGGTCTTTTAAAAGAAATAGAAGAAGTACTGCGCATCGAACAAATCGGTGCTGACATTCAAGATGAGCAGGGACGCATTTTTGCGCCAGATACGTTGATTTCCATGAACGCATGGTTGTTTGATGCGTCCTTTTTGACTGATTTAAAAGCGCATGTCATTCAATTTCTCGATGCGCACAGCGAAGATCAAACAGCCGAGGTTTATTTACCAAAAGTCGTTCAGCAATTGATTCAAAATGGCGAGCTCCTCGTCACTGCGACTTCGATGCCTGCCGAGTGGTTTGGCATCACCTATGCTGCCGATTTAAAATTGGCACAGCAACGCATTTTGCAGTTAGAAAAAACGATATACCCAGCGCAATTTACAAAATGGATTTAAAGGCGTTGGTCAATATCGAATGGGGTCTGACCTCCACAAATATAATGCCTATAGAGAATGGCCTGATCAACCGCACTTGGTTGGTGCGCACGCCAACTGCTGATTTTATTTTACAGAATGTCAATACCATCGTTTTTAATGATCCAATCAAACTCCAAGAACAACTCGTTTTTTTAGCTGCACAAATCGAAGTTCCAAATCTTGTTCCGTTACATTATTTACCAACTCGAGAAGGGCAATATCTGCTTTTGACCGAAGGTCAAACTTTTCGGTTGGCACGGGCAATTTCACCAGGTACTACGCTGTATGTGGCCACCGAGTTGAATGCCCGATTGGCAGTTGAAGCGCTGCAAGAATTTCATATTGCGCTTTCAAAGTTGGATGCGCATAATTGGATAGCGCCAATTGCTGACTTCTTAAATGTCGCCAAAAGAATGGCTTCTTATGATTATGCCAAAGCAGCAGCTTTACCTGAAAGATTAGCAAAGGCAACGAGCGTCATACGAGAATTAGAAGCCAATTGGAAAATGCTACTCAATTGGCAGCAATTTTTAGAAAACCAGCCTCAGGTGCTCATCCATGCCGATCCAAAACTCAGCAATTTTTTATTCCATCCCAATGGAAAGACAGTCCGTGCACTTATCGATTGGGATACCATACAATTGGGTAGCCCATTTTACGATTATGGAGACATGATTCGCTCTTACTGTTCTGTTGGAGAGGATGTTCTAGCGGGTCAAAGCGTATTTAGAAAGGAAATTTACGAAGTCATCGAAGAGGCACTTTGCGTTGATCCATATGCATTATGGGGCGCCGCAACAGGTGTGATTATGGTTCAAGCATTGCGTTTTTTAACCGATTATTTAGAAAATGACCGCTATTACAGAGTCAAAGACGCAGAGCATAACTTGCGCCGGGCAAGCAATCAATTGAAAATGGTTGAAGAATTAAATGCGTATTGGCTTACCACTCAAAAGCAAGTTCGCTGAGCCATTTGTTTTGACAGCGCATGGTTTGCTCTATGAGATCCCGGACGCATGTTTTACCGCCTAAGAACGGGCTCTGGTAATGCACTACGGCCTTGACATCGCTCACGGCATCTTGTGGGCAGGCAGCGAGGCCAGCTACCTTCAAAACCGGAATATCGGGAATGTCGTCACCCATATAGGCAATTTGCTGATCGGTGAGTTGGTAATCGGTTTTGATTTGTTGGTAGCGCTCGAGTTTGTTTTTAGACGCTAAATAGACGTCATGGACACCCAAACCCATGAGCCTTTTTTTGACCTCTGGTGAAGAACCACCTGTTATACAAAAGATGCGATAGCCCATCTTGACAGCATACTGAACTGCATAGCCATCTTTGGAATTGAGCGCGCGAACGATTTCGTCGTTGATGAGGTAAACTTTTCCGTCCGTGAAGACGCCGTCTACATCAAAAATAAAAGTATCGATGTGATTGAGGCGTTGTTTGTAGCTAAGCATTTTTGAAAAGGTCTTGGATGCGTTGGGTCAGGCAATTGTATACAACGAGCTGCTCGGGGTTTAATTGGGCCCGATGGCGGTCTAGGGTGTTGTGGTCATGGCGCAAGGCTGGCCCGGTTTGTGCGTTTTCTGGGCCCAATAAAATGGCTTTGGCAATGGTTTCATTAAGCAATGGATACATTGGCGTCATGTCTAGCTGGGCATCTTGTAAGATTTTACTTGCCTCTAAAAGCATGAGATTTACAAAATTATTGACAAAAACACCTGCTAAATGGTATTGCGCGCGTTGGGCAGAGCCACAATTTTGGAATTGCGCGCCGAGCGCTTGCAAAAAGTCGGTGATGCGTTGGCGTACGAGGTCGTTTTTGCCTTCAATCATAAAAGGAATATCCGAGGCGAGGAGCTCACGGCCTTTTGAAATGGACTGATAAGGATAGCAGACGCCAAGTTGGGCGTGTTCAAAAAGCTTGATACTTGGGCTTCCGGCGGTGTAGGCGGCAATTTGTTGAGGCGCAAGCGAACCAATGATTTGGGGCAAGGCATCATCCGATACACAGAGCAGTAAAAGATCGGGCTTTAAGTGATGGAGTTCGGAAAAAACAGAACAGCTGTACTTTTTAGCCAACTCATGAGCTCTGTCGAGGTCACGGGCATAAATACCAGAAATTGGAATGCCTGCAGCATGAGCCATGCGCAATAGCATTTGTGCTACTTTACCGGAACCGACTATGCCAATGGAAGGAATATGCATTTATTGACCGTGACACTGTTTGTATTTCTTACCGCTTCCGCAAGGACAAGGGTCATTGCGGTTAATCTTTTGCTCAGCGACAACCGGTTGTTTTTTTTCTCGCTCTGGCGCGTTGGGCATTGAATTGGCAATGGCCTGTTGATTCGGCGTTGGCAAACTGTTGGTTTGTGCTTTGGCGTAGTTGTTTTGGTGGTCTTCTTGGTTGGTACTCTGTATTTGTTGCTCTACCGGAATATCCATGCGCATCAGTAAGTCGAGGGCTTCTTCGTTGAGGCGATTGAGCATGCTGCGGAAAAGCTCATAGGATTCTAGTTTGTAAATAACCAAGGGATCTTTTTGCTCGTATTGGGCGTTGCGCACTGCCGAGCGGAGGTCATCCATTTCGCGGAGGTGTTCTTTCCATTCGTCATCGATTTTACTCAAAAGCACATTGCGCTCGAAGTACTTGGAAATGGCGCGTCCTTCGGTTTGGTAAGCTTCTTCTAAATTGACAATGAGTTGCATTTGGCGACGGCCGTCAGTGAGCGGAAAAACAATGTTTTTATATTGTGCAGACATGGTCTCGAATACATGCTTCACTTGAGGATAGGCCATGCGCGCAATTTTTTCACACTTGCGGTCATAGGATTCGCGCAGCGCAGCATAGACGCGGTTGGTGAGTTCTACGGCGCTTAATTGCTGGTATTCTGCTTCACTGACCGGTGTTTCGATACCTATGAGGCGCAAAAGCTCCATTTCAAATTCTTGATAAGGTGCTTTGCTGTAAGTTGCTATGGTGTTTTCACAGTGGTCATAGAACATGTTGTCGATATCGATATCGAGGCGATCGCCATAGAGAGCGTTGCGGCGCTTGCGGTAGATGGCCTTTCGCTGTGCGTTCATAACGTCGTCGTATTCGAGCAAATTCTTGCGCATCCCAAAGTTGTTTTCTTCTACTTTTTTCTGTGCGCGCTCGATGGATTTGGAAACCATATTGGCAGAAATAACCTCGCCTTCTTTGAGGCCCATGCGGTCCATGATGGCGGCTATACGTTCAGAGCCAAATTTGCGCATGAGGTCGTCTTCTAAAGAGACAAAGAAACGCGAAGACCCCGGGTCACCTTGACGACCAGAACGCCCGCGCAGCTGGCGGTCAACGCGACGGGAGTCGTGGCGTTCGGTTCCAATAATTGCCAAACCGCCCGATTCTTTCACGCCTTCGCCCAATTTGATGTCGGTACCGCGACCGGCCATGTTCGTGGCTATGGTAACGGTGCCAGCCAAACCGGCATTGGCCACAATTTCGGCTTCTTTTTGGTGGTATTTTGCGTTGAGTACTTGGTGCGGAATTTTCTTCATTTGAAGCATGCGCGAGAGTAACTCAGAGATTTCGACGGTAGTAGTACCCACCAATACTGGACGGCCTTTGGCGACTAAATCTTCGATTTCTAGAATAATGGCGTTGTATTTTTCACGGGCTGTTTTATAGACGAAGTCGTCTTGGTCTTTACGCGAAGTAGGGCGGTTGGTCGGGACCACCACGACGTCAAGTTTGTAGATGTCCCAGAATTCGCGGGCTTCGGTTTCTGCCGTACCGGTCATGCCCGCCAATTTGTGGTACATGCGGAAATAATTCTGTAAAGTGATGGAGGCGTAAGTTTGGGTCGCTGCTTCTACCGTTACATTTTCTTTGGCTTCAATGGCTTGGTGCAGGCCGTCTGAATAACGACGACCTTCCATGATACGACCGGTAGATTCATCGACGATTTTGACTTTGCCATCCATAATGACGTATTCCACTTCTTTCTCGAAGAGGGTATAGGCACGCAGCAATTGGCTTACGGAGTGAATGCGCTCTGATTTGATGGAATATTCCCTCACCAAAGCGTCTTTGCGTTCCAAATAAGCTTCTTTGGCAAGGGCTTCTTTTTGCAGTTTGGCAATCTCAGCGCCGATGTCCGGCATCACAAAGAAATCGCGGTCGTCTTTGCCCGAAACCAAATCAATACCTTTATCGGTGAGCTCGATGGAATTGTTTTTTTCGTCGATTACAAAGAAAAGCTCAGCGTCTATCTTCTTCATGTTTTTGCCTTGTTCGGCCATGTAGAAGTTTTCGGTTTTTTGGAGGTGAACTTTAATGCCGGGCTCAGATAAGAATTTGATGAGTGCACGGTTTTTAGGTAGACCGCGGTGGGCGCGTAAAAGCGCAATGCCACCTTCCTCGAGCAAACGCTTTTGTTCGTTTTTATCGGGGTTGGGTTCGTTGATAACGCTTAGCATTTTTTTGGCGTCGTTAAGACACTGCTGTACGAATGTTTTCTGGGCTTCTACAACGCGTTCGATGCGCGGCTTGAGTTCGTGGAATTCGTGTTCGTCGCCTTTTGGCGTAGGACCTGCAATAATGAGCGGTGTACGGGCGTCGTCAATAAGGACGGAATCGACCTCATCGACAATAGCGAAGTGGTGTTTGCGCTGCACAATGTCGTCGACGTGACCAGCCATGTTGTCGCGGAGGTAGTCAAAACCGAATTCGTTGTTGGTTCCGAAAGTGATGTCGGCCAAATAGGCTTGGCGGCGGCGCTGAGAGTTGGGTTGGTGCTTGTCGATGCAGTCTACGCGCAAGCCATGGAATTCGTAGAGCGGCCCCATCCATTCGGCATCTCGTTTGGCAAGGTAGTCGTTGACCGTAACGACGTGAACACCTTTGCCCGAGAGTGCATTGAGGTAAACAGGAAGGGTTGCTACTAAGGTTTTTCCTTCACCGGTTTGCATTTCGGCGATGTTGCCGCGGTGTAGAGCGGCACCTCCCATGAGCTGAACATCGTAATGAACCATTGCCCATTTGATTAGGTTGCCAGCGGCGGTCCATTCGGAATGCCAGATGGCGCGGTCTCCTTCAATTGAGATGCCGTCTCTGGCTGCGGCGAGTTCGCGGTCAAAATCGGTGGCGCTTACGCTCAGTTGGCCATTTTCGGCCCAACGGCGGGCGGTTTCTTTCACTACGGCAAAAGCTTCTGGCAAAATAAGGAGCAATTCTTCTTCGATGCGCTCATCGATGGTTTGCACCATTTGATCAATTTGGTCGTAGAGTTTTTCTTTTTCTTCGAAAGGCGTACTGAGGTCAGCGGCTTGGGTTTGAAGTGCAGTAAGTTCTTCTTCGAGAGCGGCTACACTTTGGCTCACTTGGGCTTGAAAACCGCGTGTTTTTTCGCGGAGTTGGTCGTCTGAGAGGTTTTGGATAGTTTGCCATGCGGCATTGGCTTTTTCAACGAAAGGCCAGTATTCTTTACGGTCTTTTGCGGTCTTGTCTCCGAAAATGGATTTGAGTAGATCTCCGATCATGAGTGTGTTCAATTTAGCGAACTTCAAAATTAATGAATTCTATGGATTTTTAGCCCAAATAATTTGCTATTTCAGCTATCTTTGTGGCATGCATGAATTAATTGTAATCCTCGATTTTGGTTCTCAATATACCCAACTGATTGCCAGAAGAATCCGCGAACTGAACGTTTATTGTGAAATCCATCCTTGGAACAAAATCCCTGAGCTTGGAAGCAACGTCAAAGGCGTTATTTTATCGGGCAGTCCATTTTCGGTCCGTGACCCACAGGCGCCGCGCCCAGACCTCTTTGCCATTAAAGGCAAGTTGCCGCTTTTGGGTGTTTGTTTCGGCGCTCAGTATTTGTCTCATCATTTTGGCGGCGAAGTTTTGCCGTCCAACACCCGTGAATACGGCAGGGCACACCTGAATTTTGTCGACAACACAAATATCCTCACCAAAGGCCTCACCCAAGGTTCTCAAGTTTGGATGTCGCACGGCGATACCATCAAAAAAATACCTGCTAATTATCAAATTATTTGTTCTACCCAAGACGTTGAAGTAGCCGGATACGCCATTGAGGGCGAGCAAACCTTTGGCATTCAATTTCACCCAGAAGTATATCACTCTACGGAGGGCAAAACCTTACTTCAAAACTTCATTGTCGACGTCTGTCATTGCGCCTGTGACTGGACGCCCGATTCATTTATCGAAGAAACCACCGCGCGCTTACAAGCCCAATTAGGTCAGGATAAAGTCATACTCGGCTTGTCTGGCGGCGTTGATTCTTCGGTTGCAGCTGTGCTTTTGCACAAAGCAATTGGCTCAAATCTTCATTGTATTTTTGTCGACAACGGTTTGTTGCGTAAAAACGAATACCAAGATGTATTGGCCTCTTACCAAGGCATGGGCTTAAACGTAAAAGGTGTCGACGCCTCACAACGTTTTTACGATGCACTTTCTGGCCTCACTGATCCTGAACTTAAAAGAAAAGCAATTGGAAAAGTATTCGTCGATGTGTTTGACGAAGAATCCAAATTAGTCGAGAACGCCAAATGGCTGGGGCAAGGCACCATTTACCCAGATGTCATCGAGTCGGTTTCGGCTACCGGAGGCCCTTCTCAGACCATTAAATCACACCACAACGTTGGCGGTTTGCCCGACTACATGAAACTTCAGGTTGTCGAACCCCTTCGGCTTTTATTTAAAGACGAAGTGCGTCGTATTGGTCGTTCATTGCAAATCGATGCGCGCATTTTAGGCCGTCATCCTTTTCCTGGTCCCGGTCTTGGTATCCGTATTTTAGGTGAAGTCAGCCCCGAGAAAGTGCGCATTTTACAAGAAGTCGATGCAATTTTCATTAATGGTCTCAAAGAAGACGGTCTTTACGACAGCGTTTGGCAAGCGGGTGCCATTTTCTTGCCCATCCAATCAGTTGGCGTCATGGGCGACGAACGCACCTACGAAAATGCGGTTGCACTAAGGGCAGTGAGCTCCACCGACGGCATGACCGCCGATTGGGTGCATTTACCCTATGAATTTTTGGCTAAAATATCGAACCGCATCATCAATCAGGTGCGCGGTATCAATCGGGTCACCTACGACATCAGTTCAAAGCCACCCGCCACAATCGAATGGGAATAAAATGAAACACGCGCTGCTCTTTTGCTTGGTCTGCTGTGGTTTTTTAAAAGCCATAGCTCAGAGTGTGCCAATCATTGAGCAAAACGGCGCCAAATTCTACCAATACACCATCCAAGAAGGGCAAACGCTCAATGCGCTTCAAGAACTGTTTTCGACAGATATTGATCAATTGTTGCAGCTCAACCCTGGCCTCGAAAGAGGCGTCATTGCCGGCGAGCAGCTGCTCATTCCTGTTAAGCGCGGAACCATCAACCACAAAGTTCAAGCACAACAAACGCTATCCGCAATTTCGCGCCTATATGAAACTCCCCTCGATTCACTTTATCTCTGGAATCCGAGCGCTAAAGCTGGTCTGAAAGTAGGTCAAATTGTGCGCATTCAAAATATCGTTTTACCTTTTGATTTGGCCCAGCCCCTTCAAATACCGGTTCCAGCGGTTGTCAACGCGCCCAAACTCACAGATTCCATCGTAAAGCATACTGTTCTAGAAAAAGAAAACCTCTACGCCATTTCAAAGCGATATATGGTTTCGGTTGATACTTTAATGGCAATCAATCACTTAAGTAGTTCAAGAGTCAGTCCTGGTCAACAAATTTTGGTTCCCGTAAAGCAAGCCCCCAAGCCCCCTGTAGCCGCACCAAAAATTCCTGCACCAATACCCCCACAAATCACCAAATTTATTTTTCCTGTTCAGACCAAAGAAAGCTATAACATTGCTGTTTTTCTACCTTTTCAACTAGACTCTGCAGCTGCCAATAACCGTTTTATCTCAAGCGCTGCACTCGATTACTATATGGGCCTCAAATTGGCACTAGACACCCTTAAACAGCGCGGGCTTCAAGCAAAAGTATTTGTCTACGACGACAACTCCCTCAAACCTAGCCTCGACCAAATCTTGCAAAGTCCGGAGCTCAAAACAATAGACCTGATTTTTTCACCTCTGCAAGAGAAACAAGCACGCACCGTAGCTTCTTTTGCGCTGCAACAACATATTCCGGTTGTTTTTCCGGTCCAAATGCCTGCGTCAATTGTCCAGATGGCTCCTAATTTTATAGCTTACACAACACCTGACCAAGTTCTCGTAGAAAATTTAGCCAAGCACATCCATCAATATTATCAAGGTCATACAGTCATCCTTATCAACAGTCCGCTAGAGCCTGATGAACGCCTTGAGCAACAATTTAAAACCGCATTTAGTGCTGTTTCTACCGCGCAGTCCAAACTTAAACTTCAAGAAGCTACCTGGACAACTTACAATAAATTCAAAACCATTGGTGCTCCTCAATTGGTCGTGAGTTTCAGTTCAAATCGGGCCAAGGTGGCTGCACTGCTCAAAGCTGCTGTTGCCGACAGTATGCTGCTCGTTGCAGGACATAAAGATTGGCTCGATTACAAAGAACTCGATGCCCCTGAGATCCGAAATCAACCATTTTTAGTTGCCTTGCCGAGTTATTTCAATTACCACGATCCGCAAATCATCACTTTTCACAAAACCTACCGCAAACGCTACAGCGCAGACCTCAGCAAAATGGCGTGTCTGGGCTACGACCTCACCTTAAATGTGGGCATGCACTTACTTGGCAACACGCAGCTGCAAAAAGGATTAATCAGCAATTTGCAACTCAAAACCAGCGCCAATTCCCTCTTCATTGAAAATAATGCCGGGGTTGTTGTATGGTATCAAAATGCCCAATTGTTAGTTCCCCAACATGAATAAAAATACCATTGCAGAGCGCTACCGTGCGCTTCAACTCCACATTTGTGCTGCGCTCGAAAAACTTGACGGTCAGGCAAAATTTACCGAAGATACCTGGGAGCGTCAAGAGGGTGGCGGTGGCCACACCAGCACGCTTGTAGGTGGGGCCGTACTCGAAAAGGCAGGCGTTGCGTTTAGTGCCGTTCACGGCCCGGTTACCGACGCCATGAAAAAACAACTTGGTCACGAAGGAGAGGCTTTTTTTGCCACTGGTGTTTCAATTGTATTGCATCCAAAGCACCCGCGTCACCCAATCATGCACATGAACGTGCGCTACTTTGAACTCGAGGACCAAACGTATTGGTTTGGCGGCGGTATTGACCTCACCCCACATTATGTCAATCCAGATAAAGCTATTTCTTTTCATCAGTCATTAAAAGCGGTTTCTGATCGTTACAGCACTGAATTCTATCCAAAATTTAAAGAATGGGCAGACCGCTATTTCTTCTTACCCCACCGCGGAGAATCGAGAGGGGTAGGCGGTATCTTTTTTGACCAACTCGATGAAAGCTGTGGTCTCAACAAGGAGCAGCTTTTTACTTATTGCATAGATTTGGGTGAGTTGTTCCCTGTTGTTTACAACCAGCAAATTGAAGGGCAGCGCCTCAATGCACCTACAAAAGCCGAACAAGATTGGCAGGCCCTAAGACGCGGTCGTTATGTCGAGTTTAATTTACTGCATGACCGCGGCACCAAATTCGGTATTTATTCTGGTGGGCGCACAGAATCGATTTTGATGAGTATGCCACCAATGGCCAATTGGGCCTATAACCATGAGCCCGAAGAAGGTTCTGAAGAACAAAAAACCCTGAGTTTCCTCAGGGCTATTCACGATTTTTGTTAAGCTATTACTGTTTGGTAAGTGTCAGGTAATCGGTATCGCCACCACCGCCAGAAACATCGACTAACTTGATTTGGGTCTCGGTATACGAAATGATATCCCAGTCGTCTGAGAATTCGTCGAGTACGTTGTTTTGATTGAAATTGATATTGAAGTCGAGGTCATCGAGGTTGTCTTCATCACTGCTGTTTGAATCCGTAATGGACCAACTACCAACATAAGGGTTTGAATTACTGCTCAGTAAATCGGTTGCATTGAGGGTGCCGTCTGCTAAAAACACAAACCGATAGGTGGTATAATCAATCGTTTCGTCGTCGCCGTCGTCAATATAGCTGGATACAATCCAAGTTCCGTCGGTAGTGATTTTAGTAATTTGCTTTTGATTACTTTGCCATTTGCTGCAGCTTGTAATCATTACCAGCAAACTAACGGATAGAAATATTGTTTTCATAACTTCTTTTTAAATTCTTGCCTTTAAGTCGCAAAAGTAGGACCAAAAGTTATCGGGTTTAGGTAGTTGGTATTAAATTTAATTTAAATTAGTGCTCAACTACTCCGCAATATAAATGCGGAATAACTATATTTGAGCATGCTTCAGCTCACTGCACAAAGCCAACGCCTGCAACTCATCCTCGATTTTCTCAAGGAGCAAGCCTTTATGCGCGCATCTTTTATGCAAATCCAAACACACTTAGAAACCGTTTTGCCAGGTGTGGGCTTAAAACCCATCTCCAGGCGCTCATTGGAGGCAGATCTACAAGTCTTAAGAGAAGAGGGTAAAGACCGTTTACTTCATGTGCGCGTCTCCAAAAAACATTATTACCAGCTCATTCCGGCTCCTAATGCGCTTATTTCCGAGGCTTTACAAACCAATATACTCGGTCAGATAGCGCGGCAGCTTGGTGCCAAAAGCACTGATGACAGCACCCAATTTCAGGATAAACTTGTTTTCAGTTTTTCGGCACTCAATGACGACGGCCGTTCTTACGAGTTGGCAGCTACCTGCCTGCAGGCCATTGAGCAGCAGTATTTGTTGCAGTTTTTATACCGTGCCGCATTTGGTACTTATAAGTCAAAATTGCAGGTTGTTGCGCCTTTACAAGTTCGTTTTTACGAAGGGCGTTATTACTTGGTAGCCTCAGTTTGGTCAGAAAAAAATAGCGCTCCCAAACAATCCATCAAAGTATTTGCTTTTGATTTAATCGAGAATTTTGTTGTGGTCCCGGCTTTGGCTGAAAAAGAAGACGGAACTGAAGGTGAGTTGCTGCATTTCTCTTGGCAGCAATTGGCCCAAGCCGTTGAGCTCAAAACTTATTTTAGACATTGTCTTGGTATTGCACGTTTCAAAGACAGTATTCCGGAGGTCATTCGGCTTAAGTTTACCGATTGGGCAATTGCGTACGTCAAGTCCAGGCGCTTACATCCGTCGCAGCGCATCGTGGTAGACAACCCCAATTATATTGTTGTTGAATTATACATTTACCGCACTTATGAGCTCTCTATGTTGTTGTCTCGTTTCCGAGACTTTGGTACAGAGGTTCGTTAGATTTTAAAAGCCGCTCATGGTGGCGTAGGCTTTTTTGTAGCGGCGCTTTTTGAGGGTGTAAGGAAGGTTGCGTACGGCTCTGCGGCAAACTTGGCGCTGCATGTTTTCTTTGATAGAACCCATTTGGCCTTGGTTGACTTGTCCGGTGTGCCAAATTTGCTGACCCGATTTGGCATCGTATAAGCTGAGGTCTAGGTTGACTATATTTGTGATGATCATCATGTTGGAATTCATAGAATTGAACGCCATAGCCGTGGCTTCGTTGATGGGCTCTCTCACTTGGATACTGCCGTAGATAATGGCGTCTACTTTTAAGAGGCTACAGAGGTCATTGTTGGTGATGTGGGTTGCCGGATATCCAGCGCCAAATAGGATTGCGTTGACTTCGTCTGGAGACATTAGTTCTGCGTGTAAGGCGCCGCTGCGGCTGTAATATTCGAGTTGTCTGAAGAGGCGTTGTTGGGTTTCTTCGCTTTTGATGCGGCAGAGTTCGTTGTATTTGTCTTGATTCATCCATATCTTACGCTCTATGGTAGCCGAAATGGGCATAATGGCAATACGGTTGTGATTTTGTGTCAGCTCTACTACATTTTGTGCTTCTTGGACAGAAACACACGAAACGAGTAAATAAGTCGAAATGAAAAGTAAAAATAGTTTTTTCATGATAAGTTATTTTTTCGGTCTTGCATACGAAAATCGTTCCAAAAGTTGTGGAAGCGCATAGCCATCGAGGCCATTAATGGCAACAACATTTCCTTTATCGAGCTGCAGCCAGTTGTCGGGGCCCAGCAATTCTTCTTCATAGAACAAAGCTTCTATGCTGGCAATCACGTGAATACAGCCGTTTTCTTCAATGAGGTATTCGTTGACGTACTTGCATAGCAATTTGATGGGGCTTCCCTTTACAAAAGGCACCGGGCAGCCACCATGATAAACGGGTTCGAGGTCTGTCATTTCAAACTCACTAACATCTTCCGGGTAGTTGGCAGAGGTGTGGTGGGCATCGGCTATTTGGTCGGTAGTGATGTGGTTGACAGAAAAGTAACCGTATTCTTTGATGTTTTTGTAAGTGTGTCGCGGCACGGTGGTTGGGCGCAAAATAAAGCCAATGAGCGCGGGGTCACTACCTAAATGTGTGATACTCGAGAATACCGCCACATTGGTTTTACCTTCGTTGGAGAGTGTGGCAATGAGGTTTGCAGATTTATAACCGGTGCAACTGTTGATGAGGTTGAGGCGCTCAATGCGGCCCATTTTTTCGATTTCGGAGCGGTCTATTCGGATCAATGACATAAGGATTGTTTGCCTTTACAACAAGCGCAAACTAGAATGGTTTGAAATTAGGGATCAAAAAGAAAAGCCCCAATTGAATACTCCAAAGCCGGTCTAGTTGGTAGTCGATGAGGGTTTGTTTTTGGTATTTGGCGCAAAGTTGCAGCGCAAAATCTCTTGAAAAAAAGTAAGTAGGGCTGAGGCCTACCTGAAAATGGATCATGTCGTCGCCGCGCAGCAAGAATTTGTCTTGCAGGAGTGGGTTGCGCAAGTGCGTAAGGCCGATACCAACAGAACCGTAAAGATAAAATGGTGAACGCATGTTGCGGGTAATGCGCAGGAGGTCTTGGCTAACGGTGAGGTTGCCGTAGAGCAATTTGGAGTCTGAGAGTGTGACACCCCCAAAGTCCAGACCATAGCCATGGTTTTGATCCGATTTGTAAAGGCCGAGCGCGTAGCTCGCAGCGGTTTGTTCTAAACCTATTACAACACCCCCCTGAATTTGGCCAAACCAAGCGTCCCAGCTGCGGGCAAATGCTTGGGCATAGTTTTGTTGTGTCAAGCAGAAAAGAAAGAAGACAACCAAAGTCCATTTCATACCTTAAAGGTAGAAAATGTGCTCGAGATATGTATTAATTTGTTGCTATCATTTCTTGAACATAAAAAACTTACGTTCATCTGCACTACTTTAGTGAAAAATTTGTCACGATGATTTTATACGCTGCTATCGCTTATTCCCTTCTTCTACTTCTTTTTTTGTTTGTTATCAATAACAAGCTTAATGCCCTATCCAGCAACAATAACGAACAGCTCGTTAAAGAAATGCTGGGTGCGCAGTTCAAAGATAACCGCGAAGAATTGGCCACAGCCCTGCGCCAGAACCGCGAAGAGCTCACCGCTGGCCTCGACCGCCTGACGCTCAAACTAGAAGAAAAACTAACCCTAATTTCCGAAGGCCTCAACAAAAACGCCAAAGACAACCGCGACGAACTCACCTTGGCGCTCAAGAACTTCTCCGAAACCATGTCCACGAAGCAAGGCGAGCTTATGAAATCTACCGAAGAAAAGCTCGAGAAAATGCGCGAAACCGTCGACGAAAAACTCCATAAAACGCTAGAAGAACGCCTAGGCCAGTCTTTTAAGTTGGTTTCTGAGCGCCTAGAAGCCGTTCAAAAGGGCCTCGGTGAAATGCAAAACCTCGCCAGCGGCGTTGGCGACCTTAAAAAAGTACTCAGTAACGTCAAAACCCGCGGCGTGCTCGGAGAAATTCAGCTGGGTAATATCCTCGAACAAATCATGGCCCCAGAGCAATACGCTGCCAATGTTAAGACCAAAAAAGGTTCCAATGACCACGTCGAGTTCGCCATCAAATTACCTGGCAAAGACGACCTCGGCCAAGAAGTGTATTTGCCGATAGACGCCAAGTTTCCGCAAGAAGATTACGTGCGCCTGCAAACCGCCTACGACGCCGCCGATATTGCCGGAATAGACGCCGCCAACAAAGCGCTGGCTGCAAGCATTAAGAAATTCGCCAAAGACATCCGTGACAAATACATCGACCCACCACACACCACCGATTTTGGCATCATGTTCTTACCCATCGAGGGCTTGTTTGCAGAGGTAGTGCGCCAACCAGAATTGGTGGCCACTTTGCAACGCGACTACAAAATCATTGTAACGGGCCCCACCACATTGGCCGCCATGCTCAATAGCCTCCAAATGGGTTTCAAGACCTTGGCTATTCAAAAGCGCAGCAGCGAAGTTTGGCAAATTTTAGGCGCGGTCAAGACCGAATTCACCAAATTTGGTGTTGTTCTGGATAAAGCCCGAAAAAAAATTGGTGAAGCCGACTCCGAACTCGAAAAATTGGTCACCACCCGCACCAATCAATTGATGTCTAAGTTGCGCAAAGTCGAAGAGTTGCCCGCTGCCGAAAGCAACAAACTTTTGGACGACGCCGCAGCGCCTTTGGATATATTGGATGAGGACGCCGACGACTTATAGTCAGCGACGCAAGCTCAATTTGCTCATCTGCTCTATGCATTTTCTTATATTTGACTCAAACCCTATCCTATGAAGCCTAGTTTCATCCTTTTCTTGTTTGCTTTTTCACTCAGCACGGCCACTTTTGGTCAATCCAAAGAAGCCCTCAATTTAGAAATAAGCAACCTCAAAGCACAGGTCCAAACCCTCGACCAAAAGAACCAAGAGTTGATCGTCAAGACGGCCACACTCCAAAAAGACATCGAATTTCTTCAGCGCCAAATCGACGAGCTCAAAGCCCAACGAATAGCCAGCCCTGTGCCTCCAGCGGCAAACGCTCCGTTACCACCAGGCTACCCATCTGCTCCTAGTACCCAACAAGCACCACCACCACCACCGGCCGCTGTCAAGACAACTGGCCAATACGGCCGCTGCCGTGCCACCACGCAGAAAGGCACGCAATGCTCTCGCAATGCCAAATCAAATGGGTATTGCTACCAGCATGGTGGGGTTTAGGGGGATTTTTTGCGCGCAGACAGCTCCTCCAACTCATACTGCGTCAAAGCCGTGCCGCCACACATTTCACCTTTGGGTGTTCCTTTTTCCCAGAGCTCTAGGTCAAAGTAGCGTTGTTTGTAATATTTAGTGTAGGTCATATTAATGCACATTGGAATGCCAGAACCGGTCCATTCGTCTTCGGGGTATTGCAGCTCAACTTGTGCCTTAACGTAGGTCTCAAACGCTTTTTGCGACGCCTCTAGGTTTTTAAAGAATAACACCTTGAGCCTCGACTCGTACCAATCTGCTTTGTCATAAATGGATCTTATTGTTGCCAAGCGCTTATTCATTTTTCCCTTCCAATATTGCGTCTCTTCGTAGGACTTCATGTTGATGGTGGCTTGGTCATCATGCTCACCAATTGTGAATTTTGGTGCGCGCTCTTCTTCTAAAGTGCGTTCATCTTTAGGAGCCGGAATCACTTCCGGACATTTTTTGGGTGGGGTAGTGCAGGCGGTGGTTAGTAGTAGGGCAGATAAAAAGAAAGTATGGCGCATGAATTAAAAAATAGGTGTTTTGGTTGTTTCTTTTGGTTTTTTAGCAGGAAGAAAGTTAGGACTTATGGTTGGATTACTGATGAGGATTTTTTTTCTTTTTTCTTGCGGATTTTCGTGACGTTTTTCCATGGCTCGAACCAAGGCAATAGTGTCTTTGGTATTGACAAACCAACTGGATAATAGAAAGGTTTGCTCGCCTTTTTCAATCTTTGCAGGCACGTAGTGTGGGGGCTTGCATTTGTCGCAAACACAAACAAGATGTGCAGATGGTATCGAAATTCCGATGTCTAGCATGGGCTGGCAAGGACCTTCAATGATATCATTTACCGTAAAGTGGTCACCTGCTTTGATGATAGTTTGCCGACTTTTAGGCTTGCCTGAATCATCATACGTGAATCGCACAATATCGTAAATTGCCTTCGCGGTATCACC